>CAJTLF010000005.1 GCA_910577555.1 uncultured Christensenella sp.
GCCCAAGGACTTGAACAAGTAGCGCAAGCAAAAACCGACGTGGATGAATTCATTCGTAGGTTGAAAATGTATTTTAATTCGCCTACGCTCACTCGCGAAATGTGTTTGGCATTATTCGACAGACTTATCATCGGCGGCAAAGAAACGGTTACGGGCAAACCGCAAGAGATACATATCTACTACAAGATTGACATCGATTCGGTTTTATCCCCGTAATACCAAAACACCCCCAAAATAGGCTTTATGTCCATTTGGCTTGTTAGAAGGAATTGCAGAATACTACTCGGCAGAGCTTTCGCAAAAAGTTACTCGCGGTATGTATGAGAACCGAAAGAAAGGTTTGTTTTGCGGTGGCAAAATTCCGTTTGGCTATCGGGTTGAAAACAAAAAAGTAATTGTTCAGGAAGACGAAGCCGAAATTGTACGCTATATTTTCAAACAATATGCAGAAGGTAAAATTGCCAGAGAGATTATAAATGAAATTGCCAAAAAGGGAATTTTAGTTGACGGAAAACCTATGCCGCAAAATACATTTTATAACATATTGAGAAGAGAAAAATACATAGGTATTAACCGACACGGCGACGAAGTTTATACCAACCTCTATCCCCCTATCGTTCCAGAACCGCTTTTCAACGACGTACAAAGTATTTTAGCAATAAATAAAATCGGCTCGTTCAGCAGAAAAACCGACTTTATGTTAAAGGGCAAAGTGATATGTGGTAATTGCGGTTGCCGCATAAACGGTGAAAGCGGGACGTCAGCTACCAATAAACAAATTTACTATTATTATAAATGCGCAGGTAAAAAGAAAAAACTCACCGTTTGTACAAAAGAACCTATTAAGAAAGACGATTTAGAAAACCTTGTCGTAAATGCTACTTTCAGTTTGATAGGCAACACAGAAAACGTTTCTTTAATTGCCGATGCCGTAATGCAAGCCCACTCAAAGCGGTTGCGTGATAGGTCAATTTTAAATATACTTATAGCTGAACACGAAGGCATACAAAAGTCTTTGGCGAACATAATGAAAGCTATCGAGCAAGGCATACTGACCGCAACCACTAAAACCCGTATGGAAGAACTTGAAAACCAGCTTTCACAAATTGAAGATAAAATCGCATTAGAAGAATATTATATGCAGAACCAAATATCCAAAGAGCAAGTTGTTCAATACCTTACCCATACGATACATCAAAAGGCAGAACTTGTAATAAATACGCTGATAAACAGAATTGTACTTTACGACGACAGAGTAGAAATACATTATAACTATACGGAAAGAACCAGCCCCGACGGAGTAACACCAGACGAAGGTCGGGGCAACCTAATTGAATTAAGTTCGACTTTCTCGCCAAACTTCTCACCAATCAGTAACAAAGTCGAACTTTTCACAATAATGAGAAGTCGGCTTTGTTTTTTTGTGCCGTTAAGTCGTGCAGTTTAGGCTGTACGACTTTTCTTTACGCGTTACAATTAAGTTTTCAAGCTTAAAACCGCTTTTATTACTTGTCAAGACAAGCTCACGCCTAACTGCCATTTCAATTTTAATAAGTATTTATTCTAATTAAACTATTGCTAAAAAGGCTTGCGTATGATATAATAGTCAAAAATTAAATAAGGGTGTAATGATATGAAAAAAACTGTTATAGCGTTTTTATTATCGGCTATTACTTGCATAGTATTATTTGCGTTTGCTGGCTGTACCGATAAGGCTAATCAAATAAAATCAATAACTGATATTGAATACTATGCGGATATGCAATCGGGTGGCGATAAAATAGACGTTTCGTTCGAGAACGGAAAAAAGAACGGCTTTCAGTTTACTATTGAAGATAAAAGCAATATAGACGAAATAGTTAATTTGGTACTTACCGCTAAACTTACTAATTTAGGTAATGAACCGCCTGCACCTGGCAACAACACTTCGTTTACAATACAACAAGGTACAAAATCTTATAGCATTTCATTAAACGGAATAAATGTCGATAATAATCGTTATGTTCTTTCTACAAACGACAAACTTAACGAAAAAATAACCGCTATCGCTACTGAAAAAGGGGCGTTTGATACCGAAGTCGGTGTAATATATAAGGTTATCGAGCTTACGGATATCGAAAGTGTCAGCGAAGAAAAAATTACTGTTGACAACAATACAGCTCTTTTAAATTTATTGAGTTCTGATTTTGCCGATTGTGAGTATTTTTATCTTTTTGATAGCGAAAATTCTGCTGAAAGGTATTATACAACAGGCATAACCGAAAATAAGTTGGCGGCTTATCAATATAAAGCTCACGTTACTGCGGGAAAGGGCAAATTGGTGGTAATGTGGCACATATTTCAAAATTATAATTCAACATCTTATTATTTGACGCGCCCGTCGTTGAGTGAAATAAATTTAGGTAACATCTCATCTTCGACCGAATTTGCTTTTGGGCTTTGGCATAACCACTATTTAACTATTTATTATATTTAACCATTTTATAGGTTCAACTTTCTTGGGCGCAATTTCACCAACTGAAACTCAACAGAACCCAATATTCGGCTCTGTTGAGTTTTATTTTATAGTTTTAATATTTAAAATTAATATTAAAAAACACCCCCGCTTTGGATAAAATTCAAAGCGGGGGTGTTGTGTATGATTAACGTTTCTTTTTGAAAGCTCTTACGATGAAGAACGCACCTGCACCGCCGCCACAGACGACTATCGCGCCCACAACCAAGCCAACGATTATACCCGTGTTATCGTTTGTTTTTGGCGTTTCGGGCGTTTCAGGCATCCCGGGTATTTCCGGTGTGGTTACGGGGGGATTTTCGGCGGCAACTAACCAGTCCACGGTTACCGTGACCGAGCCTTTATTGCCCGCGGCATCGTAAAACTCAATGACGAAAGTGCCGTTTTCGGTAAACTCGTAAGTGCCGTTACCTTCTGCAAACGAAATACTTTCGCTTGCGTCCACCACTTTAACTACGGCTTTGCTACTGTCGCTCTTATCGTATTCCACGCTTGCGGTGGGCGGAGTTCTGTCTATCCAAGTTACCTTTGCCGTTAAGCTGTATACGTTTCCGTCAGCGTCCATATATTCAAAGATATATTCTCCGTTTTCGGTAAAGGTATAAGTGTTGCTATCGTTTACAAGAGTTATTTCCTGATTGAAAGTTATCGTTACGGTTACGTCTTTATTAGTCGGACCTGAATAATCGTAATTCAGCTCTGCCGTGGGCAAAGTTTTATCGATTAAGTTTACTACTATCGTCGAGCTTCCCTTATTGCCCGCTCTGTCCACGTATTCGATTACGTAAGTACCGTTTTCCGTAAATTCAAACCTTAAGGGGTTGATATTTGCTACTTTTTTGCCCAACGGGTCGATAATAAACCCTTCGTCGTCAACGCTGTAACCGATTAATATCGCCTGAGAAATATCGAATTCGGGGTCGTCGGCATTTTCTTTTTCGATTTCGATATCGATAACGTTGCCTTGTTCGTCTATTCTGTATTTGATATCGTCTCTGAGAACGGTAATATCTTCGTCGGGATTTAAAATTACGACTACCTTATCTTTGACGGGTTTTTCCGTGCTGAATTCCAAATCCGCTTCGGGAGGCTCGCGGTCTATCCACGAGACGATAGCGGTTGCGCTTCCCCTTACTCCCTTATCGTTCTCAAATTCAAAAGTAAATTCGCCGTTGTTTTCGAAAACGAAAGTGTCGCTACCGCCGTTGTTGAGTATGGTGATATGCTCGTCGGGGAATAAATTGTTTAATGTTATAGTGACGCTACCCGTAGTCGGTTCTGTAGTGCTGTAAATAATAGACGCGGCGGGGCGGTGCTCCTGAGTGGTATCTTCGAAAAAGTTAAATGCCCTTGCCGCAAACCAATTACCGTTACTCGCTCTGTCGGCGACGATTTTTACGTATAACACGTCGCGCGGCTGTTCTATTTCGAACGACTGAGTATACTTCATTGCGTTTGCGATATCGTTACACTGGTTGGGATAGCGTAAGTTCTTTCTTTCGGCAAGCTTAAACCACGAAACGCCGTCAAGACTGCCGTAAACCGTACCGTCGATAATTTTTCCGTTACCGCCGCCAGCAGGCACGAACTCCACCGCCTTTAAGAAAGTGGGAGCGTCAAGCTTAAAGGAAATGTAACGCTGTGTATCCGCGCCGTTCCAGTTGGAGTGCCATCTTGTATAGTAATTTGCGTCTATAGTGTTTAACGCGCCGCCCGCGTGACTTGTAGCCTGAGAAGAAACGGTGTGAAGGCTTAACCGCGAAACCGGGATATATTTTCTCGTATCCGGTTGATTGTCTGCCTTGAACGCGAAGGTTCTGGATTCGCTGGGCAGACGGTTTGCGTTGTAGCCTATTCTTATATCAACCGTTTTGTCGCCCGTTAAATCGGGTTTCATGGTTTTATACGAAGTCCACGCGTCCGTTGAAGAATATCTCCACTCGTATAAATCGGTTACGCCAACCACTCTGTTTTCCAAATCGTTTGCAAAAAGCGTGGTGGCGGAGCCGTCATCAGGCAGTACCGACTTAACGATATCAATCGTATATATATTTTGCTCTGCGTATCCTACGCCGTTAAAGTGAATTTTTATATCCGTTTCTTCCGTTATGGAAGCAATCTGCGCCGCTGTAAGCGTTACGGAAACGGAGTCTATCCTGTTACTCCACGTTTTTCCGCCGTCAAGGCTGTAATCCCAGGCAAGACCTTTATCCTTGTAATTCTTACCCAGCATTAATTTGCCGGCGTTTGCGCCGTCGAACGAGAAGGTTGCCGCTTCGAAGCTTTCCGCCGAGTTGCCCAAGAGCTTATTTGCGATAGCTCTCGTCATTTCAGGTTGGGAAACTCCGTTTACGGGTACGCTCAAGCCAACCTGTTTACCTTTATTATACGCGGCTTCAAGGTACATCGAATAGGTTAAAAAACTTGCGCCGTCGTCTAACTTCGGTTCGATTTGCAGTAACAAATCCTTCATAGGGAACGGATATTCGTACAAGTTATCCATTAACCGTTTAGCAAGAGCCAGCCATTCTTCCTGCGTAGTGGACGCGTCTTCCTTATACGCGTTGATAAGCCCGTACCAGCCGTATAAGTGTATAGGCTGAATTTCTACGACTTTATTGTAAATTTCCTTTAACTTATCCGCGTTTGCGGCATTTTCGCCCGTAGCTTCGTAAGTTTCTCCGTTTTTACTACTCGGGTATTTCGTATATATATCCGCAATAAGTCTTATTTCTTCGGCTTTGTAAAAGTTTTCCCAGTCGGCAAGCGCGTCGCCTGCATAGTGCGTGTAGCCCGCGCTTCCCGAGTCCATTCCGAAATACGTATTGTCGGAAACTATATTTTTTATGGGGTCGTTCCAAGGGTGGTTACCCCAATTGAGAACGGAACCCATTACGCTATTGTAGGAAGAATTGACAAGCCCGAATATGTCGTAAAATGATTGCCAGTAAGCAGTGCCGTCCGCCCGTCTTACCTGATACATATACGCCATATGGTTGGGCTGATATATGGTTACCGCAGGCACGCCGAGAATTTGCTGTATAAACACGCCGTTAGTTGAAATTCCGCCGCACCACGCGCCCTTTTCATAGAGCATCCACAGCCTGCGTTCGTTATAATTTCCGTATGTGAGCTTGAACTCAGAAAGGTTGTATTTGGCGTTCCACTGCGCATAATAAGCTTGAGAGTAGAACTTCGAGTGACCGTAACTTGGTCCTGAGTAGGGCATATACGCGTGGCAACTTAAATTGCCGCCTTTTTTTATTCTTACGTACCAGCTGAGCCATTCGAGTTCGTCGTCACGGATTTCGATATTGAGAACCTGCATCATTTCGGGAACGGTCAGTCTTTCGAAAACTTCGTTTTTGAGCCAGCCGTTCGCGTGGAATTTTTTATAAGTGTCGTATCTGAAAAGCGGGTCGGACGGCGGATTGCCGTTTACGTAGCCGCATATGGTGAATTTAATATCCGATGCGTGGGTAAACGCCAGCGTTATAATCATTCTCTTATATAAATTGCCGAGCGTTGTGTATTCCGTTTCGGTAGTATCGTTCATATCGTCTTTACGCGCAGAATAAAGCTTGTGCAAAACGTTGAGCATCTGCGTTTTCAAAGGCGTATTGTTATACAACGGATTGTACTCTCTGGGATATCCTGCGGAAACGAAATATCTTAACGCTTCCAAATCGTCCTGTAAAATCCACTGTATAACTTCCTTATGACTCGGACTTAAGTGCGCAAACGCCTGTAATTGTTCGTATTCGAAAAAATCAACGAATTTTCTCGCTAAAAGAACCTGCTCTTTCTCGTTTAAAAGCTCGTCGTACGATGAATTTTTTATTATTTCGTCGTATTCTGCAACTGTTTTTATAAACTCGTAATCACCGTCGTCAACGACGAAACCTTCTTTGTATAAACGGGGATTTGCGTACACCGAATGGTTTGCTTTTAATTTTCCTGCGTTTACCGCTTTTAATTTAAGATATTTTTTGTTTTTAATATCTATAGTTATAAACGACGCCTCGTCTTCACCCTTTTTTACGGGCGGGTCTTCTTCCGTTTCCAAAACCCAGTTTTCACCGTCTACGGAAGTATAGATATAAAATTTAACCCTTGCGCAGTCAGTTTCGGACAGCCAGTAATCGCCGTAAGACATAGATGCGTCCACGCCGTAATAAGTTGAAAACCAATCGTAATTATAAGACGACAGGTCGTAAACTACTTCACTGGGCGCACAAGCCGTTATACCCTTTAAAAACTTTTTGGCAGTTTTATCTACCGTTAAAGAAATTAAACCGTCGCCCGCTATTGCAGGGTCGGCAGCGTCAAGTACTATTTTACCTGCGGTGCCGAACTCGGGGTCTTTCGAAGCGTAAGATTTACCCGTATCGTAAGGAATATCGGAAAGGTATACGTACTCCTGCTCCGCGTCGTAAGCCGTTAAATTAATATTCTCCGCATATGCGGAGAAGTTGCTCTTCGTACGAAGAGCAACACCTGAAACGAACGCCGCCGCGGCGATACACGCCAGAATTAAAATCAATGCAAATTTAAAATCTTTTCTGAAAATCATTAATTACAAAACCTTTTAACTGAATTTCGTTTTTATCGTTTTATAAAATAATTATATCATAATAGGTTATGCTAATCAAATAAAAACCCGTACAATATATGATTATGCAATTAACGAGCAAAAAGGAGTAAAATTGATAATTTTACTCCTTTTTACGTTATTTTTATTTAATTCTGAAATGATATTTTTTCTTTACGGATAAACGGATAACGGAAAAGACCGGAGCTTTCCAAATTTTCTTTATTCATATCCACTGCCGTTACGGCTCGGTTTTGGTAAGTTGAATAATAATATATACCCTTATCCGCGTTGCAGCACGACGAATATATCGTTGTTTCGTACTCGTCTTTGCCTAAAATACAGTTGCCGCGCGGCACTTCCACACTGCCGAGAATATGGAAAAACTGGCTGATACTCTCTTCTTCCGAATTTCCCGAAACGGAATTCAGCTTAGTAAACGCCGCCCTTACGAAACGCGATTGCGAAGAATAATCGCCCGGAAGCCCTATCCCGCCCATACCCTGACTGTAGGGTTTCAGGTTAAGTTTATCCGAAAACCCGTTGCGCGGTTTGCGGGCGGTTACGGTTAAATAATTGTTCAGGTTGAATAGCTGTACGGGAAACTGCGGGTTGTTGGTTAGCACGCCGACTGGGTTGGGGTAAATTTTTAAACCTTCATTCACGCTTTCGACTGTTATTGCGCCGCTCTTGTCCGCGATAATCCAGTGTAGTTCCGCAACCGGTAAATACTCGCTGTAACGCGCAGGCGTTATATTGATTTTTTCAAGTTCTTTTACAGCCTGTTTAACCGTTGCGCACTTGCCGAGTATATACGGCAGAACGGCGTATTGCGGCACGTTTACTTTGCCTTTTACGGGTTTACGGTAAACGGCGTTGCCTACGAAATTAAGTCCCGCCATACACAGTCCTTTTTCGTTTACTCCGTCGTAATAAAGCGGATAATTTTCGGGAACGTATGCCGTGCCTATTATTGCGTAATGATTTTCGAGTATTCCGTCGCCGTAATTCAGCGCGAAATTTCTCGGCGTTACCACCACTTCTTCGGCATAGGAAAAACCGTAATCGAGCGTGCGCCCGAAGTAAAAATTTTTAGTTTTATAAGTTACTGCCGTACACATAAAATTAGCATAAGCAATACGGGCAAAAAAATTCCCCAGCGTAAAACGCGGGGGAATGCTTAAAAGTAACTATTAAAATCAGTTGGTATCGCGTTTTACGATTACTACTGCCGCGACTACGGTGAGTGCAACGATAGCAAGGGAAGTTGCGATAACGATTATAGCAGGAGTATTATTTGCTCCGCCAACGGAAACGTCGGGAACTTCGGGAACGAAAGCCTGCAACATATCGGACGATTCAACGACTATCGTGTCGGGACGCTTGAGTTCGACGCCCTTTTCGCTGTAATTTTCAGCAGATTTTACGGTTACGAACGACGCTTCGAGCGTGTTGTTCGCGGAAAGCTCGGCTTTGGTGAGAGTTAAAGCTCCGTTTGCAAACCTATCAGCGGGCAACTGAACCCCGTTTAATTTAACGGAATCAAGCTGATAGCCTTCGGCGGGAGTTATATTGTAAGTGATTTCTTCGCCTTCGACCTGCGTTATACCGCTCTTGCCGTTGTAAGTAAGAGTTCCGCCCATTCCGTCTACGCTTGCGTATATGCTTTTAATCTGTTCGTCGGCAGCCGATTTTTTAACCTGAGCTACGGTGAAAGGACTGAAGCTCTTTACCTGAGCTATAAGACCGTATTCCGTTACGATAACGGGAATTTCTTCAACGCCCTTTATATTGCCTTTTTCGTCGTGGGTGTAGTGATAGATTTTAAAAGTAGTTCCCTTATCGTCGGGACTGAAACCTTCGGGGAAGCCGAAAGCTACCTGCATATAACTGCCGTCAGGCACTTTCTGAACGACGCCGCAGATTTGAAGATGGATTTCGTAAGTTGCGGACCTTACCACATCGCCATTTCCAACGGGATTGGGATTGAGAGAATTGTCCGAAAGAGCGTCTTTCATCTCTTTATCCTGAGTATCGGACGGTTTGTTTGCTACGAGAAGAAGCTGACTTCTTTGATTTTCCGCATAATGATGTCCGTTTTCGTCGATGAAGCCGTTCGTGGACAAATCGGCGGTATCGAGCATTCTCGGCTCGCCGTAAACGTTCATATAAAGTCTGCCGTCGTTGAAAATCTTACTGCAAACCACGCTCTTGCGCGTGAAAGTAAACGTTGCGGGTTCGGGAATTTTTCCGCTTTTTTCGCCGACGAGATTTTCGGGATAGAAATAATACGCCGCAAGGTTGTGTATGTACATCTGGCTGGGAGTAAATCTGAACGATATCGTTCTGTCGCCGTCCCACTTGAAATTTTCTACTTTGATATAATTTTCAAGCCCGTCGTTGCCGCGCTCGGCGGAAACGTTGAGTTTTACTTCGCTTTCGGTTTTACCGTCTGCAAGAATGAGTTTATCCGAAAACTTGATTTCAACGTCGTAAGTTTGTTCTACTTTTAAGTTGCCGCCGTTGTGGGGTTTAACGGAAACGGGCGCGGGAGCGGGTATATAAGAGCCGTAACCTTCGTTGCAGTAAGGCGCGCTTATTCTGCTTATATGCTCGTCTGTAAGATTTTCATAAGAATACATACAGTAATGCGGTTTTCCCGTATCGGGGTCGATTGCGGGACTGCCGTTTATTTCAGGCACAACGTCGGGAGCATAATCTATTAATGCAACCTGAACGTATTCAGTCTGGGGAAAAACGTAGATATCGGTTTTAACGTCGGTAAAATTGATAAAACCCATAAAATATTTAGAAATAGAAACGGCTTCATACCAGACCGTCCAGTCTATCTGACCGTTTTCATTTTTATTACCAAGCCTTATAGCAAGATAATTCCCGCTATCTGCAAGTTTCTGCGCGCCTTTACCGTCGTACACAACTTCGAGCTTAAGTTTTTTACCCGTTCCGTCTGTAGAATCGGTATATTCGCCATTTATATTCATGCCGTTTGAATCGGTATCGACGCCGTAATTGTAGGGTTTCAAAGCGGGATATTTAAGCTCGAATCCCGAAGAAGAAACCACGCCGTCGGATACGTGCTGTTCGTTCATAACCTGTTCGCCGACGAGCAACCAATTGTTTTTGCCAGTGGTGTCGTTCCAGGTAACGTCAACCGCGTACCACATACCTTCGAGCTTAACGGCGTTCCACATATGGGGCTGATAAGTTGACGAGCCGCTTGCCAGACTGTAACCCTGAACGAGTACGCAGGGAATTTCAAGCCTATCTAAAACGGCTTTAAAGCCCTTGGCGTAACCGCCGCAAACGGCTTTATGGTTTACGATAGAGCCGTAAGAAGTGTTGATGAAATCCGCTTCGGGGAGAGCTTCGCCCGTAAGCGCGTCGTTGCAGAACGAATACTCGGTATTTTCCACCAGATAGGAATTTACGAATTCAATCTGTTCTTTAACGCCGTCCACCGCTTTTGCCGCCGCAACTATTTCGTTGAGCTTGGTTTCATAAGTTTGAATAGCGTTATCAATAAAATTCTCGTCCATATTTTTATTGATATAGACGGTATCAACGCGGCTGTTATCGAGATAAGCCACGTAATTCCCTGCCTGCGCTCCCGCGCTTAACGAAACGCCGAAAACGTCAGCGTAAAACAAGTCGGGATTATCCATAAGGAACGCGTCGCGTCCCGCGCCGAAAGCTACGGGGAGTTTGGAGCCGCCCTTATCGACGTAATTCTGAACGTCTACCGCGCTTACAACCTGTTTTTCAACCAGATTAACGTCGATTTCGTTTTTCTTAAAAGAGCCGTCGGTTACGAGTGTTTGGAACGCACCGTAGAATCTTTCCGCCATTTCACTGTTTCTCAGTTCTTCGTAAAAATACGTAAGACCTTCCTTTCCGTCGTCTGCGGCACTTGCGGCGTTTGCGGATTTAACAGCAAACAAACCCATACCTGCAACGGTCACGGTTGTGTACGCCGCAATTGCAAGCATTGCGCCCGTACGCTTAGTCATCGATTTCATAAAACCTCCGAATAAAAAATTTTAAACCGATTAAACAATTTAACGCCGTTTTCTATGCGTAGCATAGAAAACGAGAGCTATCTCTCGTTCGGTTATTAAGTTAAATTGCGGGTTTATTATAGCTTGCAGAAAAGAATTTTGCAAGTTTTTTTGCGTGAAAACTTACAATTTGTACTTTCAGCGCAAATTGAACCCCGCCGAAAAACGTAGTTTTTCGGCGGGGTTTTACATTAAAATCTTATAAGAGAGTTTTGAAAATCGTCGAAATTTATGTTCTCACGCTCTTTTGCATAGCCCAAGGACGAAAGAATTTCAACGAGCATATCCGAAATATCGATATGCGTTTTTAAACTGCTGTGTCCGTTCGCGCCGTAAGTTCCGCTACCCGTAGCACCTTCGGCAACGTTCGGCATAGTATCGAAAACGCGCAGATAGCCGTCTTTAAGCACTCCCGCATCTGTAAGAGCCGAAACCGCGAGCGTACCCGCCCTGCTACCCGTATGCGTCCAAATCATATCCGCATTGGGATAAATGCCGTGCAACGACTTTACCATTTCCACCGCCTTATTCTGATAATAAGCCTGATTGAAATCGTCTTTTGTCGTATCGTTCCCGCCGATATTGAAAATTATTACGTCGGGAACCCAGCTTTGATAATCCCATTTCGCGGTAGTCTTTGCCGATTTTACACTGTCGCCCGTGGTTATGCCCGTATAGTCGAGCACATCCGCAATGGACTTGGGACAGTTTTCTTTCCAGCCCACGCCCCAGCCGCTGGTTGCCACGAACTGCACGTCGGCATTGAACGTCCGCGCCGTGAGATAGTTAAAGGCGTGCAGACTGCTGCTGTTTTCAGTGGTACGCGGGGCGTTTCCGTTCCGTTCGGAATAACCGAGTGCGCCGTGTCCCGAACCGCCCGACGCACAGACGAACATAAATCTATATGCGCCGCCGTCGTCCTGAATATCACGGTAAAGGAACTCGCCGTCCGTTTCAAGAGAGATTACCGACGTAACAGCGTCGTAAGGCTCGCTCATTTTCAAGCAAGTTAAGGTGTGCTTGCCGTATTCGAGCCCTTCGGCTACAGTTACCGTCTGTTCGCCGTTTTCAAGCTTGAACGTTCTGTCCGCTTTGGGATTGGGCAGAGTTTCACCGTCGATTGCAACGTTGTAATATGGCTTTCTGCTCTCCGCGCCCTTGTCGGCAATATCCGCGTTGAAACGAACGAGCAAATCGGTGCCGTAAAACTCTACCGTGAAGCCCGTTGCGGTATGGTATAAATACACTTGCTCGTCGCGGTATTCGTAACGCCCTTCCCATTTTACGAGTGGTTTATCGGCGACGAGTTCGTCTCCGCTGATTATTTTTACGCCCGATGCCCGTTCGTCCTTATCCGTGCCGTTTTTAAAACACGAGCTGAGAACGAGCGACGACGCGCAAAGTACTGCCGCGGCGATTAATACGAAAATTCTTTTATAAACTTTCATTAATCCACCTTACAGCGCGAAGTATATGGTGGTTGCGCCGCCCGTCATTATTATGAAAATGAAACAGGTAACGATAGGACCAAGCCACGCGCGTCCCGTCTTGTTAAAGAAAAATCTGTTAAACAACGGCAACGCGACCATCATGGGAATTATGCTGAACAACAGGTTTACGAACAGCCATTGCGGTCCTTCGGTGGAAGTATAGCCCACCTGTCCCGTGGTAAGCATGGGAATATACTGAATTAAAACTATGGCAATTAAGCCGACGGTATTGCCCAAAACCGCGATAATCTGGCTGAGCCACTCCTTCCAGTTTTCGGGACGCATACAGCAGTTTACCCTGAACGAATTAGAGAAGTAGAACACGAAAAACGCGGGGATATACATCAGCATTGCCGCGATTGCCCTGCCGCTGAACGAAACCCTTGCGGATATGAAGAAGAACCGCATATCCACGTGGAAAATACCGTAAATAATATAGTCGAGAGCAAAGAACGAACCGACGAGTATCGTCGCGAGCAGAAGCGTTTTCCAGATATCGTGCTTGCCGAGCTTTAAAGGCTCGAAACGGGAGATATAATCGCGCTTTACGGCGGCTATCGTACGCATTGCGGTATTGCCTTCGTTAGGGGATATATGCGCATCAATCGCATTACATTCGGTTGCGGATTCCACTCTTACAGGGTTGCCGTTTTGTGCGGCAACGACCGCTTTTTTAGCCTTTAAATAGTCGATTAAAAACTCCATTCCCCAGGTTATAAAGAATATTGCTATGCCTATAAGTCCGTTAAACAACGCCCACAGCATTACTGCGTTTGTAAAGCGTTGGGGGAAAAACCACGTTTGCGTGCTTGCCGCCGCCTGCGGGAACCATACCACGCTGAGATGCACGCAAGCCATATACAGCACGCAGGCAATTACGGCGGAAACCGCGAAGGATATCCAGAAAATTACTCTGCCCTTTATCTTTTGGTTACCCGTGCGCGCTGGCAGTTCCTTTTTAAGGCTTGCAAACAGCTTGGTATTCAAGAGCAATAAGAACAGCGAGCATATAAACGCGAAGCCGCCCGCGAGCGTCATACCGCCGCCTATTTCCTTTACTATCCATATATGGCTTGACGGCGCGATTGAATTTTCTTCGTCGAAAGAAACTTCGAAGAATGAGCAAAGGTTTGTAAGAGTTGCCCCGTCGTAAGGCTGCATTGCGTGTAGAGCCGTTTCGTTGTTGATTACGGTATAAGTCCCTTTATAGGGGTTGCCGTATTCGTAGCCTATTCTGACCCAGCCGTCCGCCGCGCCTTCGGGGTATTCGTAATTGTCGAGCGAAAGCCCCGCCTTTTCGCGCTTTAATTGATAGTTTACGAGCGAAACAGATTCGTCCGCGTAGCGCAGGTCGCCGTTGCCTACGGTGAGCCACCACTCTTCTTCCTGAGTGAGAGTCTCGCCACCGTCGCGCTTTTCTATTATGGCGTTTTTGCGCTGGGCGGTCTTGTTCTGAAACGCGCCTTCGTCGTTCGAAGAATAGCTCACGCCCACGTTGCAAACGGTGTTAGTCCAACTGAAATCGCGGATGTAGCCCGTGATATATATGCCGTTTACGCGGCAGGGCTTTTTATTCTGAATGGCAAGACGACCTTCGCGCTCGGCGAATTTCTGACAGGCGTTGCCGCCCGCGCTGTGTCCGCACGCGCCTATACGGGTTGAGTCTATCCAGCCGAATTCTTCCTTTAAGGTATACTGGTCGTCGTCTTCGAAAAGATAGTCCATCCAAGCGAACAGACCGTAGCCTTCCTGCGTTGCCGACTGCGATTCGTACGACGACGAGCTTTCGCCCTGATTGTAGGGGTCGATACAGATTACGCCGTACCCGCGGCGGGCAAGCTCTATACAGAACGACGCCTGCGTTTCCTTTGTGCGCTGGATTCCCGGTACTACGAAAACGAGCGGAACGGGATTTTCTGCGTTTGCCGATTTGGGTTTGAATATATCGGCGGCGACCCAGCTTTTAACGCCTGATTCTTCGTATTTGGATTCGCCCGCGCTGGTTACGGGTTCGGTTTCTATCGTCTGCGAATAAACGCTTATGCGGAAGAAGTCGGTCTGAATCATACTTCCCACGAACCCGCCGACCAATATGAGAGCCAGCGAAACGAATAATACTATTTTAGCCTTAGTTATATTTTTAAACCAATTGCCTACGGCGCGGAAAAAATTCTTTACTTTATCCATAATTTTTTCCTTTTATTAAGCCGCTTGATTTAATATTGCCGAAGCCGCGTCAGTCTGCATAAACGCCTTGAACGCTTGAGCAACGGCTCTGTCGTTCATAAAGACTACGGGACGGGAATCGCTTTTGCCGTCGTATGCGTAAGTTAAGTTTACGCTTTCCTTACCCGCTAAACACTCGATGGGCGCACTGCTCGTGGATTTACCGCCCACTGCGATATCAAAACCGCCTTCACGCTCGGTAAGGTAAGTATTGAACGCCGCATTATTGCCCGTTACCGCGCACTCGAAGGTGAGCGTGCCGAACGATACGGAGTTTGCCGTGCAATATTCCGCGAACGCCGTTTTAAGGGGTTCTACCTTTTCCGCATCGAAAAACTTGTCGTAGAACACTATTATCAAGTCGTTATTTTCAACGGCAGGTAAATCTTCAAATACGGGATAGAGAGTTACTTTGCCTGTGGAAAGTAAATTTTTAACTGCGGAGTAAGTTATATTGCCCGTAACCTGCGCGGTTTGCGCATTTTGGGTAGTTGCCCAGCCGACGAGCTTTTTATCTTGGTCAACGGTAACTTCGGGTACGGTTGCCTTGTCGCCGAAAATGCCGCTTATCGTAGTCGTAACGGTAGTATCGCCGACGAGCGTCACTTCCGCCGTGGCGTTTTCCGCGCCCGTAAGCATACTGTAAAGGTGTTTTGCAAGCTCGTTTTCGGTCAGGATTGCCGCAAGTCTCTTAGCCGCCGCGTAATCGGTGGAACAAATTTCGGTTTTTGCAAGACATTCGACTTTGCCCGTAGAAGTAACGTTAGTTCCGCAAGCAACGATTAAGTCGATATTGTCGGCGTTATTTACAGATTCGCCGAGCTTTGCAACCGAAGTTTCCGTTTCGACAATCCAGTTTATAGTCTTTTCCGACGCATTTATTCCCTTATCCGCAAGATAAGCCGTAAAGTCGGTTTTGATTTTTTCGATTTGGTCGCCGTTTATCCACTCGCCCTTAGCGTTATTCCAGATAGAAACGTTAAGCACGTTGTTATCGATTATTCGCTCTTCAAAGTTGGCGTAAAGCGTCACTGCGCCGTGTTCGTCGCGGTAGTCCTTTAAGTCGTAATAAGATACCTGCACGCCCTTTGCAAACGCGATTTCGCC
The DNA here is from genome assembly GCA_910577555.1 of uncultured Christensenella sp. Lineage (GTDB taxonomy): Bacteria > Bacillota > Clostridia > Christensenellales > Borkfalkiaceae > Coproplasma. Next base: position 16,006 of record CAJTLF010000005.1, read on the forward strand.
GCCTTGGGTGAACGACCAGCCCGTGAACCTGTAGCCCGACTTTTTGGGGACGGATAAGGTTACGGGGGTTTCGGGTACTTCCTGAGTATTGGAAGCGCCGTCACCGACGAGCGTTACTATGAGCGAAAGCTCGGGGATATCGGTGGTTATAACCTTTATGGTGTCGCCGTCGTATCTGAACGCGCCTTCGCCGTTTACGGTAGTAAGATAACTTTCGGGAAGTTTTACGCTTTCGGTTCCGTTAAACGTTTCGGTAACGGCAGCATTGCCGCTACCTGCGGTTGCGCTCAGCGCAACCGCGTCGGGATTAGTTTCCAGACTGTTTTTATTTGAATTGACCGTGAGATATACGCAATTATCCGCTTTGGACGCCACGCCGAACGCAGTGCCTTGGGTGTAAGCGAATACGTTTACCGTAGACACGCAATTTCTTACCGTGCCGTTATTTTCAAGGCGACCTGCTATACCGCCAACATCCACGCGTCCGCCCACGTAGCTTACACCGGAATTGCCCTTATGCACGCCTTCCGCAAGGCAGTTTTTGATTTCGCCCGCGTTTATGCCGGCTATACCGCCGATTGCTTCGTCGCCGTGAACGCGGATACCCGAATAGGTACACTTTTCAATTAAGCCGTCCGCGGTGTTGTAGCCTGCGATACCGCCCATTGCTATGTGGTTTGTTCCCGCTATTACGAGCGACGCGTCGCCGTAACGCTGGGCGAGAAGTTTGCCCGAACCCGAAAGCTCGCACTCTTTGATTAAGCCCGCGTTTACGCCTACCACGCCGCCGCTGTAAGAGTAAGCGGAAAGAGTTTTGCCGCCCGTTTCTGTGGAGTTCCACGCACCGAACGCGCCTTCGCTAACGCAACTTTCAACGGTGCCCTTATTATAACCTACGATACAGCCGCCGCCTATTGCCGCCTTTACTACGCCGTCCGACGACGATGAAGTGACTATTTTACAGTTGTAAACCACGCCCGTTTCTTCGTTGGTGCCTACGACGCCGCCCGCTATACCCTTGCCTTCTTCAAGCATTGCGGCAAGACCGTTAGAGCCTACCGTACCCGCCGTGGAAGTTACGTTTGCGGTGATATTGATTTTCTGAACCCTGCCGCGGTTGATGCCGACGAGTGCGCCGACGCTGTCTTTAAGCGTTGACACCGAACCCGCGATATTAAGGGTGGTTACGCTACCCTGAACGCCTATTTCGGACAACAATCCGCAGTTGCCGTTCTCTATGGTAACCGTTCTGCCGTCGCCGTCGAGTATGCCGTTGAATACCTTGCCCGTCTGCGCGTCGTAATCGGGTGCGACGGTTATATTTTTGCAAAGCTTGAAATAAGTATTCTGCTCCACGTCGTTAAGACTGAGAGCGGTGAAGTCGAGCGCGGAATATACGAGATAGGGGTTGGTTTCCTTGCCTGCTCCGCCGAAAATCAAATCTTCCGCAGTTGCGGTATTTTGCGGGTGAGCGGCGTCGGTTACCGTTACGGTATGCTCGCCGCCCTGCGGCAACTCCGACGGAGTGAAAGTGACGAGATACTCGGTTGCGTCGAAAGTAGCCGTACCTGCCAAGGGTGCGCCGTCTAACGTTACGGTATAATTTTCCCCGAGCGACGACTGCGTCCACGTAATTTTGCTCGTGCAAGGCTCCTGCGCCATTTTTAATTCAGTGGGATATTCGGAGATTACGCGGTAACCTGCGTGCAAATCGAGATTGCGCGTTACCATTCCCTTATCGAAATTCCATTTATTTTCTTCGATGAATTCAGTTTTGCTCGTATACCACGCGGTAAAGACCCTGTCGTCGTTAAACGAAGGGTTCGCGGGTATTGCGCTTGCGGGTATTCTGCGGTTGTTGCTGACCATTACTTCGTTGCCGTACTTTGCGTCATCGACGAAAAAGGTTACCGTCCACTTGCCGTCTTTACCGTTATCGGGCTCTTCCGCGCACGCGGTAAAAAGTCCCGCGCACAGCGTTACGGCAAATATTGCGCTGAGCAGCAACAGGCTTAATTTGCGAATTTTCATTACAACTTCCCCCTTGAAATTATTATACTTTTTTATAAAGTTTCGATACGCCCGTTTCGATTGCCGCACGCTTTACGGCGTCCGCGACGCAATCGTGTGCGCGCTTATCGTAGGCGTAAGGCAAGATATATTCGGGCGAGAGTTCCTTTTCCGTTACGCAGCCCGCTATGCCGAGCGACGCCGCGCGCATCATTTCGGTATTAACGGTGGTAGCTCTTGCATCCAGCGCGCCCCTGAAAAGTCCGGGGAACACGAGTACGTTGTTTATCTGGTTTGGGAACTGCGAAGAACCCGTTCCGACTACCGCCGCACCCGCGGCTTTCGCATCTTCGTAAGGAATTTCCGGAACGGGATTTGCACAAGTGAACACTATTGCACCCTTTGCCATACTGCGCACCATATCCTTGGAGACGCAGTTGGGGGCGGAAACTCCCACGAATACGTCCGCGCCCTTCATAGCGTCGGCCAAAAGTCCCTTTTTATGCGATTTGTTGGTTATCCTTGAAATTTCAGCCTGAGCGGGATTTAACTGCGGGTCGCCTTCGCAGATTATGCCGAACCTGTCGCACATGGTTAAATCGGTTACGCCGAAGGACAACAGGAATTTACCGATGGATATACCAGCCGCGCCCGCGCCGTTTATTACTACTTTTATATTTTCTATTTTCTTGCCGACGACTTTCAAAGCGTTTAAAAGCCCCGCCGCAGTAACTATCGCCGTGCCGTGCTGGTCATCGTGGAATACTGGAATGTCGAGTTCTTTTTTCAATCTCGTTTCGATTTCGAAGCATCTGGGAGCGGAAATATCTTCAAGGTTAATTCCGCCGAACGAGCCCGCCATTACTTTAATTACGTTAATAATCTCGTCGGTATCTTTCGTTCTTAAGCATATGGGATATGCGTCCACCCCGCCGAAAGCCTTGAAAAGAGCGCACTTGCCTTCCATAACGGGCATACCCGCTTCGGGACCGATGTCGCCCAAGCCCAAAACCGCGGTGCCGTCGGTAATGACCGGAACGGTGTTCCAGCGACGGGTAAGCTCGAAGCTCTTTTCCACGTCGGCGTGAATTGCCATACACGGCTCGGCTACCCCCGGAGTGTACGCAAGAGAAAGTGACTCTCTGCTGTCTACGGGTACGCGTACCTTTGTTTCGATTTTGCCTTTCCATTCACCGTGTTTGATAAGCGACTGCTCTCTGTAATTCATTTTCTTATTCTCCTTGAAATTTTAAAAATGTAATATTTTATCTGTTTTTTAAAATTTCTTTCATTTTCCTTTACATTCTAACACGGATATATTATAATGTAAAATGATAATAAAGCATAGCAATCATAACTAAATGATATGGAAAGATTATGAACTACGAATATTACAAGATTTTTTACTACGTTGCAAAGCACAAAAACATAACGAAGGCGGCGGCGGAGCTGTATTCCAGCCAGCCCGCCGTTACGCGGACTATTCAGAATATGGAGAGCGAACTGGGATGCAAACTGTTTCTGCGCGGAAAGACGGGCGTGGAGCTTACGCACGAAGGGCAGATACTTTACGAATACGCGAGCGTGGCGTGCAGACAGCTTATTAAAGCCGAAGAAGAGCTCGGGCAAAATTTAAACCCCGAAAACGGCACGATATATATCGGCGCGACGGTGACGGCGTTACACTGCTATCTGTTTACGGAAATAAATAAATTTCACGCGAAATATCCGCGGATTAAGCTTAAAATTAGCACTCAGTCCACGGCGCAGACAATTGAAAAACTTAAAAACGGAGCGGTTGATTTGGCTTTCGTAACCACTCCTTTTGCCAACTGCAAGGGGCTTACCGTTAAGAAGCTTATGAGCTTTGAAAACGTTCTGATTGCGGGCAAACGCTTTTCCGCGCTAAAAGACAAGCCGCAGTCGATGCACGATATAAGCGAGTATCCGCTTATCTGCCTTAACAAGGGAATGCAGTTACGGGAGTTTATAGACGACATTTATTCTGCGCACGGGTTGGTTTGCGACCCCGACATAGAAGCCGACTCCGCCGACCTTATAGTGCCTATGGTAGAACACGACTGGGGGCTTGGGTTCGTTCCCGAGCAGATGGCGGAAACGGCGTTGGCTAAAGGCACGGCGTTTAAGGTTACTTTAAAAGAAGAATTGCCGCGGCGGGAAGTTTGCCTGATTACAGACGGGGGACATCAGCAGACGCGGGCTTCCTACGAGTTCCAGAAAAGTCTTTTAAAATAACGAACGCCCGCGCGCTATAAAAGCGCGCGGGCGTTTTGATTTAGATAAATCAGCCCTGAACTTCGGGAAATTTTTTGTTGTATAATTTTATGCACTTGCGGATTATATCCATAGCTTCGTCGCGGTGGCATATTTCCTTGACGGTGGTCGTTTTATGCTCGAGCATTTTATACACTTCGAAAAAGTGCATCATTTCGTCGAAGATATGTTTGGGTAGCTCGTGGATATCGTAATAATCCTTATAGGTGGGGTCGCCTTCGCATATGGCGATGATTTTTTCGTCCAAATCGCCGTTATCAATCATCTTGATTACGCCTATGGGGAAACAGGAAACGAGCGTCATCGGATAAATCGGGTCTGCGCCGAGAACGAGTACGTCGAGCGGGTCTCCGTCGTCCGCAAGCGTGCGAGGAATAAACCCGTAGTTTGCGGGATAGACCGTGGAAGTGTAAAGTATTCTGTCCAGCCTTAAAAGCCCCGTTTCTTTATCGAGTTCGTACTTGGTTTTACTGCCCTTAGGAATCTCTATTAAAGCTTCGAACTTCTTCTCGCCTATTCTTTCCTTGCTGATATCGTGCCAGATATTCATTTTATTCCCCCGTTAAATTTATAATTCCACTTAAATTATAGCACGATTTATTATAAAGTAAAATGATATTTTATAATATTTACCATAACAATTTGTTATAACGGGTAAAAAAACGCGGAGTTTTTGCAAACTCCGCGTGTTGATTTTAATCTGTAATCTCAGTCTGAGCTTGTTCTTCCCCTTTCTTTTTGCGTTTGGGTAGGAACGCCGCAAGGCCGCGCCATACGAGCAAGCCTGCCGCGACTACGTTTACCGCCGCTACGACGGGTATCCACCAAGGGAACGCCTGTTTCATAACGAGCGGTCCGCCGATTTCTACCGAATACTCGTTTTTGATGGTGTTGTTCTTAGCCGAATAGTAAGCGTTGCAGGAAGTATAGATTATGGACTTTGCCGACTCGCGCGCAAGATTCATATCTACGGGGTTGGAAAGGTCTAACCTGCCGTACTGTCCCGCCGTTCCGTACTGTGGATTGAGCTGGGTGTTGAGTCCGCCGCGTATGCCCGCGCGCAAATTCATCCATCTGTCGCTGCCCGCGTCGTAGTCGGTTACGACCGTGCCTTTAAAGCCGAATTCAGCCCTTAAAACGCCGTCTATCATAGCCTGATTGGAACCGGACCACGTTGCTCCGACCTTGTTGAACGACGCCATAACGCCGGTAGCTCCACCCTTTTTAATTGCAATTTCGAAAGGTTTTAAATAGTTTTCTCTCAAGTTTTGTTCGGTACACCAAACGCGCTTATCAGTCCAGGGACTCGATTCGTAGAGTGCAAGATGTTTGATATATGAATAGAGACCGTTTGATTTAGCCCCGCTTATAAAGCCTGCCGCAAGATATCCGCTTAACACGGGGTCTTCGCTGTAGCACTCGTAATTTCTGCCGTTGAGAAGTTCGCGGTGGAGATTTACGCAAGGCGCGTAAATGCCCGAAATACCGAAGTTCTGCGCGTCCATACCTACTATTTGCCCCGACGCGAATACGAGTTCTTTATTCCAGGTCTGCGCAACGAGATTTTCCGCGGGCAGAGCGGTCATTTTAGAGCCTTTGACGTTGGGTGAAAGGTTGGTGCGGTTAAATCCCGAAGGTCCGTCGTAATCCCACCAGATAATTTTGCCTATGCTCTGCACTTCGCGCGAGCCGTAACCGCTGTCTTCCACGAGAGTGCGTAGCTCTTCCATAGACAACTGGTCGAGTACGTCTTCCCATATGCTATCGTTCCAATTTTCTTCGTTGCCGAGTTGGAATATAAGTTCTTCGTTATACTTGAAGGGTTGACCGGGGTCTTTTTTACCGCCAAGCTCGTCAAGCGACGCGTAACTGCCGTCTTCCTTGGTTATGAGCCTTAAATTATGCTCTTTACCCATAACGGGCATATCGGTGTAATCGTAATACTCGTACTGATAATTTTCGTATTTTGCTATTACTTTGCTTTGAACGCCGCCGCTACGCACTTTTGGAACGGTGTTTTCAAAGTCGCTTCTGGACATATACGTCCAGTCTACACCGAGAGCCGAACCGTCGAGCGGGCATTCGCCGTAAGCAAGGTCGCCCGTAAAACGGTTTTTAATTCTTCCGTTGCTGACGGGGTCTTTGCGGTAACGCAGAACGAAATCTTCAACCTTATAAGTTACGGTGTTTTTCTCCATCTCTTTAAGATTGTGAGAGTCGGTCATGAGCTTTAACTGATAGTCGCCTATATCCAACTCCCAACCCGTAGTGCCGCTGTCGTTTTTATCGTAACAGTCGTAAGACGCGAGTTCGTAAGGGGTGAGTTTGAAAGTTACCGTGCAGTGCTCCTGCGGTTCAAGTACGGGCGTTTTTACAAAATCGATTAAGTTTACGCTCGCCTTTTCAACGCCGCCGTCATAATAAGGGGGAGTGCTGTAAAGCTGGACTACGTCTTTGCCTGCAACCGACCCCGTATTGGTTACTTTTACTTTTATTTCTATTTCGGTATCTTTTTCGAGTACGGAATTTTCTTCGAGAGCGAGCGGTTGTAACTCCCAGTCGAATTCAGTATACGAGAGACCGTGACCGAACGGGTATTGAACTACTGCGTCGTAACCCGTTTTACCGAATTTGGTTTTGCCGTCGAAATAATGCTCTGCGTCCGCCGTTTCATAAAATTTGTAACCTACGTAAATATCTTCGATATAGACTATATCGCTAGACTCGCCGTTAATGCGCGTAATTTCGTTTACTTTGGGGTCGTAAACTATCGTATCGGCAAGCTTACCCGAAGGATTTACTTCGCCCGAAAGGATTTTAGGGATTGCAGTCGCGCCCGACTGACCCATATATCCGACGTTCATCGCCGCGCCGATATGACCGAAGCTCTCGTCGTCTAAAAAGGACATATCCATTATAGAGCCAGTGTTGAATACGACGATAACCTTTTCAAAGTTTGCCGTGCACATTTTAATAAGCGACTCTTCTTCGGTGGAAATTTCGTTGAAGGAACGGGTCGTATCTTCGGGAAGGTTATACTTCTTCTGTGACGACGAAATGCGCCCTATATACTCGCCGCTGTAGCGGGAAAGAACTATTAACGCCGTGTCCGAATGGGATTTGGCGCGGTTTATGACCGCGTCGGGAAACGCCGTAGCGGTGACCGGTTCTTTAAGTTTAGTGTTGTACCTGTTGCCCCAGTCTGCTGTATCGCCCCAGTCCTTATCTTCGTCTTTACGCCAGTTTTCGTAAATTCCGATAATCTCTTCGTTGATTTCGAACTTATCTTCCCTGAACGCTTTCAAAAGCGAAACTCTGTTGTCTTCGTGTACGAACGAACGACCCGAGCCGTTGCCTACGAGAAGGAAACCCGCTTCCGTCGCACCCCAACCGAAAATATTGATTTTTTTCTGTTCTTTGGGTAACGGGAGTATTCCGTCGTTTTTCATAAGCACTACGCCTTCGTTGCCGATATTGCGCACTACCTGGTCGCCGCTCTTTGCGCTTGCGTCGATTTTGTCCTTATCGGTTGCTACCGAATCGGTCTGTTCGGCACAGCCGAGAAAGCTGGAAATAAGCGACTTATATATGCCCGACAGACAGTCGATAGTAACCATTACGGCAACTACTATTACCGCAATTACGATAAAGATTATCTGCCCCGTTTTTAAAATGAATTTATTTTTTTTATCTCCTTTCATCGTCTTATCTCCCCTTAGAATTTAATATCGATTTTGTCAAGGTTTGCCGCTCTTTGTACTCCGCCGGTGGTATCTTTAACCGTTCCTATACATTCGAGCGTTATTTTAGTATAACCTGCCTGCAAATCCACTTTTGTAATCTGGTTTTCAACCCACAGGAACCAGAGATTGTCTTCATTCTTATCTCTGCCGGCAATTTTTACGCCGTTGCCGATATTCAATTTTGAATCGTTCACCGAAAGTTGGAAAATAGTGTTGAACTGAATATCGTTAGTTTTAGTCGTAGCTCTGTCGAGCGACGCCGCGGTGAGCGTTAAATCGGCACCCTTTATTGCATTTTCGCTGTAAACCCAGAACTCGATTTTAGTTCCTTTAAATACGTCGCTGACGCTTGCCGAACCGTCAGAGCCTTTACCCTCTTCAAACTTTTTGCTACCCGTTATTACGGTGTAACTTTCGGCTGTGGGTGTTTCGCCCGAAACTACCGCTTCCGCCTGAACGGTTATCTTGTCTCCCGAATTTACGTGAACGGTGAACGACGCTTTTTTCGTTACACCGCCCTCGGTTATTTCAACGAAGAGTTCAATATCGCGCTTTTCCGTTCCGAGATTGTCGCCCTGACCTATACGGATGCCTTCGGCGTTCTTTATTATGTAATTCTTTGCGTCTAAAACTTCCGCGCCGTCGTAAACCGCTTTGACGATAAGACCTTCGGCAGTGAATTTCACGTTCTGACCGTAATAAAGGAAATTGGGATTGGAAGTAATTTCCACGCTCTTTATTTCTTTGCCGCGCACGTCCGTACCGTCGCTCGTGCGGATATTGAGACAATCGATATTTGCCGCTCTCATACTTCCGTCGCCGCACATAATCTGACCGATACATTCGAGCGTTATTTTGTTAAAGCCTTTTTTGATATCGATTTTGCCGACGTTCACTTCGTCCCAAAGGAACCACTTGCTTACGCCTGCGGGAATTTCCTTGCCGCGGATAAATACGCCGTCGCCTACGGGTAAATCTTGTGCGGAGTCGCCTTCGCCCAAAGTAATTTTGAACATTTTATTGAACTGGAAGTCGTCCATTTTGTTCGTATTGTTGTTGTTAGTGCTTGCCGCGGTAAACGATAAGTCCGCCGCCGTTATATCCACTTCCGAATATACGAAGAACTCGACTTTAGTTCCGGATTTGCCGTCTTTAGGAGTGCCGACGTTTTCTATACAACCGCCGCCGCTACCCTGCTTATCGGTTATATTGCCAACGCCGCTGAACACGGTGTAGCTCGCCGCCGTGGGCGCCGTTTGACCGTCTTTCAGAACGGCTTCCGCCTGAACAGTCAGGCCGTCGTAAACGATTACGGTAAACGATGCCGTCTTTGTAACGCCGCCTACGGTAATGCTTACGATAAGCTCGAGCGTTCCGGAGTCCGTTAAAATAGTTCCGTTGGTATATACTTTACCGGACGCGTCCTTAATGACGTAATTAATGGCGTTGGCATCTGCGCCTTCAGCGTAGTTTGCCCTGACTATCAATCCGCCGAGATTGAGCGCGCCGCCCTTAGAATATACCTTGGTATCGGGTTCGCGGGTAATTTCTACGGACTGTAAAGTCTTTTCGGTTACCTTTATATTTATAGTTTTTTCAACGCCTTTGAAATTGAGTTTTACGGCAGTATCGTCGAGAGTAAGCGCGCCCGCGGGTTCCCACGTAAGTCTTGCCGCGCCCAGCCCCTTATCTCCGTCGTATCCGTTTTCGTACACTGCGTCGAAAGATATGCCTTCAGCGGTAAATTTTTCGCCGACTTTATATTCCGTTTTAGCGGGCATAGTATTTATGATTATATCAGTGCATACGTCGCCCTTTGCGGGTTGGTCGGGGTTATCGCTTAAACGAATATCGAGCCTGTCGATATTGGGCGTTCTGTCGTTTTTACCGTCGGCATCCTTTTCACTGCCTATACATTCGACCGTTACTCTGTTGAAACCCTGTTTGAGCGCGATATTACCGAAAGATACGTCCGCCCAGTTAGTCCATTTACTGCTGCCGCTTTCTGCGGAAGGGAACGGTTTGCCCTTAATAAGCACGTCGTCGCCGATGAAGATTTCTTCTCTTTCCGCGCCGTCGCCTACGAATACTCTGTAAAGTTTGTTGAACTGACAATCGAGCATCGTCTTATTTGCATCGTCAACGCGTGTGGACGACGCAATGAGAACGAGACTTACGTTCCGTATATCTTCTTCGGAATATACGAAGAAATCTACCTTAACGCCTTTGGTAATATTGCCGAGATAGCCCGTACCCGTCCAGGTGCAGTCGTCTTTGATTACTTCGGAAGTCTTTTTACCCGTAATAACGGTATAGCTCTTATCGGCGGGATTTTCTTCGCCTTCGGGAACCACGTCTTCCGCCTGTACTTTGATAAGCGTGTCAACGTGGATTACGAAAGTATCCGTCTTGGTAACTTCGCCCGCAGTTAAGCTTACCGTAAGCTCCAGGTCTTTTACGGCTTCTTCCAAAACGGTACCGGTCTTATATTCTTTGCCGCTCGCGTCGGTAACCTTGTACGCCGTTTCGTGTTCGACGACGCCTTCTTCGTAGTCCGCCCTTACGGTCAAGCCCGTCAAATCGAGTTCGTCGCCCACGGAATAAGCCTTTATGTCGGGTTCACGGGTAATTTCCATACCGTTTAACTGCTTAGCAAGTACGGTGATGGGAATTGCCTTCTGATAGCCTTCGAAGCTGAGCTTTATCTCTGTTACGTCGGCGGCAAGCGCGCCGCGCGGTTCCCAGCTATCAAGGTCGCCCGCGTTAAGCTTCGTGTCGCCATCGAAACCGTTTTCATACACGGCGTCGAAAACCAAGCCCGCAGGATTGAATTTTTCACCCTGCTTGTATTCCGTTTTCGTGGGCATATGGGTTATAACCAAATCTATGCACACGTCGCCTTCCGTTATCTTAGGCGGGCGTTTCGTGCCGCCGTCATCCGACTGTCCGGGCTGACAGCCGACGGAAAACGCAAGCGTGACTGCAAGCAATATCGCCGTCAACGCACTGAAAAATTTTTTCATAATTTAACCCCCAAATATTTTTATACTGTTAAGTGTATTTTCCGTCCTTACGGACGGAAAAGGGTGTACACCCTTTTTACGCAAAATGCGGTGCAAGCGCACGATAAATACACCGCTTTACGCTACACCGCAATTATATTTATATATAAAAAATTTTCAATACCAAATTCGTTATCGGTCGATTTATGAACGCAAACCGTTCAAAGGGAACACGATATTGAGATTAAACACCTTGTTTTCGGTATTTATAGACATTTCCCCGCCGTAATTGCGGCATATCATTTGCACGCTCTTCATACCGTATCCGTGCATACTGGTATCGCTTTTGGTCGTTTTGGGCAGATTGTCTATAAAACTTATCTCTTTTTCATACCAGTTATGAATGTTTACAGTCAAAAAACTGTTAATTTGTTTCACCGAAAGACTTATCGTCCTTTTACCCGAATCCAGCCTTTCCACCGCTTCAATTGCGTTATCTATAACGTTGCCGAACAGCGCGTAAAGGTCTGCCGACTTCATAAACGACAATTTTTCACCGTCTATTATACAGCACAGCTTAATGTCGTGCTTACTGCAATAAAGACTCTTTTCCGTTAAAATTATATCGAGAGCTTCGTTGCCCGTCTTAACCGTCGAATCATAAATGGAAATTACGTCTTCTATTTCCTTTACCACTTCGCCGTTGAGCCGCCCCTTGTCGCCTATACAGTGTATCTGGTGCTTTAAGTCGTGGCACTTCTGGTTTATAAGCTCGATATTCTCTTTTATAACGTTATACTGCTCTTCTTTCTCTTTCCAGAGCCGCTTTATTATAAACAGGTCGTTCTGCAATTTATATCTGTCGTCCACATCGAATTGAAGATAAATAGCAAACACGCAACAGAAGGTATTGAATAAATCGAGCAAGGCTATGTATACGTGATTGAAGTCTAGTAGGCTGTAATAGGATATGACAGAGCTGATTACTATATCGAAAAACAGAATTATAGCCGCAAGCACGAATGTTTTTATATTGTCGACGCCGAAATCGTCCCTGCCGTTGAGCCTTTTGTTTATAAACAGGTAGCCGAAGAAATAAGTTAGCCCGTAAATAAAGAGATACATCATTATCGTGAACGGGTTTGCGCTCACGAACGAAGTTCCCGTGCTCCCGTATATTATCCAGAAGCCGTACGCGCCGCTGCCCTGTACGTTTTCGACATTTGCAAAGCCCATTATTATAGCGAAGAAATCGAAGAGCTCGTACGCGATATGTTGCAAAGTATACGCCGCCACCGCGCAGAAGAGTATTTTTATCCAACGCTCGGCAAACGCGATTTTAAGGGCTACGACCGTTATACCGAACAGCATTAAAAACATTACCGAACCCCAAAGCGTGTCCTTTATGACGGGGACTGCAAAAGTAAGCCCCACGCACACGGCTAACGCGAAAGCAAGCCATAACGCAAACTTACGGCGGCGTTTAAGGCGATAGACGATTATGCCTTCGGCAAAAAGCAGTTCCGCCATAAAAATAAATCTGTACCAGTACAGCGCGCTGATTTCGTACACGGTTACACGCCCCCGCCGAGAAAGTCCGCCAAGTCCTTTAAGAAAGGTCTTTTGCGGGCGCGGCTGACCGTAAGCATCTCTTTATCCAGCCATACGGTGTAATCTTCGACTTTGGTGACGAAGTTTAAATTGACTAAAGAATAGTTGTTACAGCGCGAAAAATTGAACCTTAAGAGCTTTTCTTCTATTTTACTCAGCGAGCCCACAGCCGCCACGTCGCCCTGAGTGGTGAAGAAAGTAAGGCGATGATTCATTATTTCAACGTAACGGATTTGGGGTATCATAATTACCGTTACGCCGCTTTTGCCGGGGAGAACAAGTTTTTCTTCCCTTTTGCCCTCTATCTTTTTTATGGCACGGGAAATCTTTATGCACACGTTTTCGTATGAAACGGGCTTCACCATAAAATCCATTGCGTCAACCGCGTAACCGCCCACGGCGAACTGCGCCATATTTGTAACAAAAATAAGCACAACGCTTTCATCGAGCAACCTTAACTTTTTAGCGGCGTCCATTCCGTTTATATCCGGCAATTCTATATCCATAAACACAATATCGAAATTGCCGCGATAGCCGTCGAGAAAGTCTACCGCGTTATTGAAAACGGTAATTTCGCAAGTTTCGTTTACCATCTCTACCGCACGGCGCGTATAATCTTTAAGCGTTTCCGCGTCTTTTAACGTATCTTCGACTATTGCAACGTTTATCATAATTAAAAATATATCACTTTACGGGAAATTTGTCAATACGCTAAATAAACTGCCGTTTTTTAACAAATCGAACGGGTAAAAAAACGCCCTGCGGCTAAAGCCGCAGGGCGTTCGTTTACGTTAATATAAAAGTAACCGGCGCGTTATCCGAAATAAAATTATGAATATAATTACCACATTATTTCACTTGACAGGTTTATACTCGGACGCAACGCGCCGTTACTATGGAACCCCGCCGAACCGGCGGGGATTACCACCGCTGATTATTCGACGTAATCATCGTTGAAACCGCCGTTGTCACTGCCGTCGCTTACGTACTGCACGGACGATTTTCTGCGTTTCAACGCGATTGCCATTCCAAGTATAACCACTGCCGCAACTACAGCCGCACCCACGATAATCCAGATAATGGTGGGCGAAAGTCCTATCTTTCCGTCGTCTACGGGAGTTATGGAAACCGTAAGGAACGGGTCGTCGACTTTAAAGTTTGCGTTGTCGCAGGAAACGGTTATCGAATAGCCGCCCACCTGCTGTGCATCGCCTGTAATTACGATATTAAGTTTGATAAGTCTGCCGTCAAGCGTTACTTCATATTCGGTCTGACGGGGATTGATAACGATTTGCGCCTGGCTGCCGCTTATCTCGTCCGTAACGGTTGCAACGGGCAACTGAATTTCGCCGTTGAACTCGAAGGAATTCTTATCCCAGCTTACTCTTACCCCGCGGCTGCCGAGTACGACCTGACCTATATTCTGGTTTTCAGACAGGTTGTCGCGTTTGTAGAATATGCTGTAATCGCCGTATTCGTCCGCGAACTCGTCTTTAATTACGAAGTACGGGGTGTAATTGCCAACGGAAGTTACGCCGTCGATTTCGTTGTCGTTATCGATTGCAAGGCGAACCGTTGCAATTTCTGCCAGTCTTTCCTTGGTAATTCCGCCAGATACGGTTACGAATTCTTCGTTAATGAGTTTCTTTGCAAGCTCTTCAAGCTCTTCCGCCGTGGTGGGAACCGCGCCGTAGGTAAGCTCTAAGGGCTTAACGAAGATAATAGTAACGAACTTAGCCGCAGGGTCGGAGGCGTCAACGATTTCTATCTTCCACTGACCGTAATAATCTTCGTGGCTGGGCGCGCTTACGCAATAGTTTACGATATATCTGCCCGCGGCAACGATATTTTCGGGTTTGCCAGAAAGCCAGTTCGTTTCGTCCTTAGCGGCGGGGATATTTCCTTCGGAAACCGAATAGCCCGTGCTGAATTTGAAGGTTATGCCGCTCTCCTTTCCGCCGACTACCGAGATAAACTTGTAAGCGTCGTTTTCGTCCTTAGCGTCGAGCGTAATGAGAACCATTTCGCCCGTGTAAAGGTTTTCTTCGTCGAACCACTGGTCGCTAGAGCTCTTCACGCTTATCTTAGCGGGTGCAATGGTATATTCGTATTCGTGATTTTCAAATACGTAGTTCTGAGTGTTCGCGCTTGCAACCGCGACGTAATCGCCTGCTTCTACGGGCTGCACGCTCTGTCCGTCCTGCTGAACGGCAACGGTCATAACGACCTGCTCGCCGAGAACGTTTTCGTATACGGCTACGGGCGTGTGCGCCTTGCCGTCGAATACCAAACCGTCGCCGCCCGTCCACGAAACGGTAACGGTTTTCGGGGTTACGGTGAGAGTACCGTTTACGAAATTAATATCGTAGTTGCCCGAAGTTACGCCGCCGACGGAAATCGCGTAAGCGCCTACCTGACCGTTCTGCGCGTAGTCGTAAGAGTAAACGAGCGTTCCCGTCAAGTCAGTTGCATCGTCGTCTGATAAGAATCCTTCGTACGAAACGCCGTTGTTTGCGGGTGCGTCGCCGAATACGATTGACGCGTCGTTAGCAGTAACGGTAAGCCGAACTTTGTTTATTTTAATTCTGAATTCGCGCGTCTGACCGAAATAATCTTCGGTTTCCGCAACGGTTACGGTAACTATAAGCTCGCCGCCGACGGGTACGTCCTTGAACTTCGCAACGCTGCCGTCTGCAAGAGTATAGGTAATTTCCGTAGTCTGCCCGTGATTTAAAGTTACGCCGCCTTCGATAAGCTGCTCTTCGCCATTATAGGTGTATTCCGTGCCGTCGTAGGTTATAGTGGTCTCGTGTTTGGTTACGCCTATTATAAGGTTGAAGCTCCGGCAGTCGTCCGTCTTGTCGTCGCCGTTATAGCTTACGATTACCTTTACCTGCGCGCCGACAGGCAGTTTATCCGCACCGCCGGCAACCGCAAGGTCGTAGGAAGTGACAACCGCGCTTTCGCCGTTGTTGAAGTGAGCGGTAACGGTAATTCTGCCGCGCAACTCGTCAAAAGAAGTATCGGTGTAAATGAGATTATCTTTATCGTTCAGCTCAGCGGTTACGCCCGAAACGAGTACGAGTGTAACTTCAGGGGTGAGTGCGACCGAAAGGTCACCGCAAGTTACCGTTACGGTATCTCCCACGGCGAACTTGTCGCTATCAGTTTTGCCCGTAATCGCAACGGTGTAACCGAGAGTTTCCGCATTGAGCGTCAAAGTATCAGCAGACCCGTCGTTATAGTGCAAGGTTACCGTAAGGCTTACTCCGCCGTTCGCTATCAATTGCTCAAACGCGTCTATAGTCTGTGAAGTGTAAATCTTCTGACCGTTCTGGTCGTATTCCGCGGTAACGTTTGTGGGAACGACTTTGGTAACGGAAATATCGAAAGTATTTTTAACGGTAGTTCCGTTTACGGTGAGAGTTACGCCGTAAGTTCCGTCCGCAGTTAAGCCCGACCAATCGCCCGAAAGGGTGTAATTGCCCAAAAGGTTGCTATCGTTGCAAGGTCTGCCGTCGTTGTTGGTACCCGTTACGGTAACGGAAACGGAGCCGTCCGCTATCATTTGAGTAAGGTCGTCTACATCGTTGGAAGTGAATATGGTCTGACCGTTCTGTTCAAACGAAACTTCTATGCTTTCCAACGCCACTTGGGTGACGTCTACGGTAGCCAACTCGAACTTCTGCTTGTTGCCTTCGTATTCGTACACTACGCCGAACCTGCAACGCCCTGCCGTAAGAGTGGTTTCGTTGTTAAGAAGGTAAACTTTGTAATTGCCTTTCTTAATAGTTTCGGTAAACGAATTCTGTCCGTCGCGGAACGTAGCTATTACCTGAATTTCGATTTTGCCTTCTTCCTGTACGTCGGAAATGAGAGCGACGAAATCGTCAAGGCTGTAAGAATCGTAAACCTTTACGCCGTTCTGGTATACTAAAACGGTAATGCTTTGCAACATTTTCTGCAAAACGTTAATCGTCATAGATTTCTTTACTACGTTATAGTTAGTCGCGTCGTCGGGAGTGAATACGTAATAGAGAGTATTTACACCGAGTTTAAGCGCGTGGTCAAGACCGTTCTTTTCGGTATCCCATTCGTAACTGCCCGCAGTATCGTTTTCACCGAGAACGAGACGGATATCGCTGAGAGTTTTACCTACCAACAGCTCGCCTTCAACGATAGGTTCGGTAATCGGGTCGATTTTGTTTACGGTGAGAGTTGCGGTCATATCCGCGATAGCGTTGTGGTTGCCGTCTACGGTGAAGGTTGCGGTTACGGTGTAGGTTCCCGCGTTGATAATAGCGTCAACGGAAACAGCCGCGCCGCTCGCGTCCTTCCAGGCGTACGCTACCGTAACGCCGTCCGGCACGTTCTTAACGGTGAAGTCCGAAAGGTCAATCGCGTTGCCGTGGTTGTAATCCCTACTGTCGTCTACAAAGGTAATATTCTCAACGCCGTCGTAGTCGACTTTGTTTATGGTAAGGGTTGCCTTTTTGGCAGGTACAGCGTGATAGTTTATGATATTTACGTCGCCCGTAACGGTGAAGGTTGCGGTAACGCGGTATTCGCCCGCGTCGCTTACGGAATTAACTCCGTCAATCAAATCCCAACCGCCGCTTGCGTTCTTCTTCTCGTACTTGTAAGAAACAGTACCGATAGTGAACTTTTCCGCGTTTGCAAGCAATATCGAGCGCGACGAGCCGTCCCAGTTAAAGGTTGCGTTCGAAAGAGTAATATCGCTTGTATCGAACTCTATCTTAGCAACGGAAAGTCCGCTGACTTGCGTAGTTTTGCCGTTATATTCCACGGTTACGTAGCTGTTGCCCGCGCAAAGGAAGTCAACGCCGTCGCGGAAATATTTTAAGGTATAGCCGTCGGAAACGCCTTCGCTCTTGAAGGGAACTATCTTTTCCGAGCCGTCGTTAAATACTACCTTTACCACTATCGAAGAAGTATCGAACTTATCGAAAGCGTTATAATTTTTCTTGATTTCTCCGCCTTCGGGCGCGCTGATTTCGATATGGTCGGGAGCGACGCCCGCGTAAGTAACTTCAATGGTAGCGGTTTTTGCGTTGCGGGTTACTTCAACAGTCCAGGTTCCCGCTTCCGTGGGGGTATTGCCCGCGCCCCAGCTGCCGCTGAGCTCGTAGGTGTTGATATCTTCAACGACGGTGCCGTCGTCCAAGGTTGCGTCTACCTTTAAATAAGCCTTTAACTGTTCAAGCGTGGTAGAGAGATAAACGGTGGGATGCACGCCGCCCTTCCAGGAAACCGCAATTTTGCTTATGTTGGGTTCTACGACGGTAAGCGATAATATGCCCGTAACGGTATTGAAGTTAGCCGCGTCGTCGGGGATAAATTCCCAGGTGTAGTTATGCGTACCCGTCTGAAGAACGGAGCCTTCCTTCCACTGCACTTTACCCGCAACGGTACTGCCGTCGCCAAAGGTCGCGCTTTTAATCTCTAATTCGGGCATTTTGCCGCCGGTGTACAGCTTATCTGTTGCGGGGTCGTAATTTACGTAGCCCGTGCTAACGGTGGGCGTAGCCTTTTTAATTTCGAAGTCGATAGACTGCGGTTGGAACGAGTTATAGTTGGGATAATCGCCTTCGAGCGAAAGCGTCAAGGTATAAGTTCCCGCCGCGGTGGGTTTAACGGCGCTTTCCGCGTAAACGGTGCTGCCCCTGCCCTTGTATTTAAGAGTGGGAACTACCCTTTCGGTATCGTTTTCCGCAACGCCCGTAAGCTTACCGACAGGGCCTTGGGGCTGTGCGTTGTAAATCCATTCGGTTTCGTTGCCTTCCCACGCGAAGCCCAAAGTGGCTTTAACGATAGTGAACGAGCGGGTTACAGTACCCGAATAGTTGCCCTTACCCGTTATAGTAACGGTTACGGTAGTGCCTACGGTGTAGTCCGAAGTGGAATAGCTTACCGTGTAATCGGTATCCTTTACGAGCGTGGTTTCGCCCGAAGAAAGCGTGGTTTTAACGGTGGGCAAAGGCGTATGCGGCTTACTCGTGTAAGGATAGGACGTGTCAATTCCCGAAACGGAATCGTCGGAAAGCTCCTTTGCCTGTATCGTCATGGTTACGGTAATATCGGCAAGCGTCCAGTTGCCGGACGCGCTTTCGAAGTGCGCGGTAACTTCATAGACGCCAACGTTTACTTTGCCCGTAAATTCGGTGGAAGTTCCCTTTACCAGATATTTAACGGTTACGTCGCCGTTGGTAATCTGCGAAACGTCGCCGCTTATCGCGGGGCGTTGGGTTGCGCCGTTGTAAGTAACGGTCATATCTTCGAACGTTACGCCCGTAATCTGTTTGGGGGTTACGGTGATTTTTACGGTTGCCTGCTTGGTTATGCCGTTTTCGGTATACGTTATAGTAACGTTCTTTCCGCTATCTTCCACGGTGAAAGAATCGCGCCCCGCCGCGCCGTAAGGCGTGGTTATAGTACAGTCGTCAAGAGAGATGACCGTGGGGGCTTTGCCTTCCTTATAGTTTGCGGTAACGGTAAGTCCCGCGGTGGAGAAGGTATCGAACGCGAAATAACT
Source organism: uncultured Christensenella sp. (assembly GCA_910577555.1). Classification (GTDB taxonomy): domain Bacteria; phylum Bacillota; class Clostridia; order Christensenellales; family Borkfalkiaceae; genus Coproplasma. The sequence continues at coordinate 35,220 of CAJTLF010000005.1, forward strand.
ATCCTTCGCGCCGCTTATAGTTATGGACGACAGCTCGTAATGCGCATTGACGGTAACCGTTCCCGTAATAGTATTATAATTAGTCGTGTCCGTCGGGGTGAAAGTCCAGTTCGCGGTATACGAAGTTGAACTTATCTTTGCGGAAGGCGAATTCCACGAGAAAGTACCCGCGGTTGCGTCCGCGTGCCCGTTGGTAGGCACGGGAACTTCGGAAAGCAATCTGCCCACGTAGTAGTTACCGCTCGCAAAGCTCGCGGTTACGTTAGGGTTAGCTTTGCTCACCGTCACGGTAAGCTCTTTTGCCGCGGTTGTTCCGTCGCTCCATTTGTAGTTTGCGGCAAGCGTGAGCTTTATTTTATAAGTTCCCACCGTAGTATTTGCGGGAACGGTTATCGTCGGGCCTATGTGCGTCCACCCTTCGGGCAGGGTTGCGGTAACGCTGTTCGGAAGATTGTCAAGCGTTACGGTCTGCGTCACAGTGGAATAATTCAGGCTTGCGCCCGTGCTTATCGCGGGCGGGGTTACCGTTGCGCTTTCTATATTTACGGTAAGCTCCCTTGCCGCGGTTACGCTCTCCCCTGCGTTCCACTTGTGGTTTGCGTCGGGGGTGAGTGTTATTTTGTAAGTGCCTATCGCCGCGCCTGCGGGTACGGTTATAGTAGTACCGCTTATCGTCCACCCTTCGGGCAAATTGCAGGTTACCCCCGTGGGAATTGCCGCGCTGAGCGTCACGGTATGCGCAGTCGAAGAATATATCAGAGTCGAGCCTGCGGTAATCGTAGGTTGGGTTACTGCCGCTCGGCTTACGGTTACGGTAAGCGTCTTATTTCCCGTTGCGCCGTCCGACCATTTGTAGTTGGCGTTCGCAAGCGCAAGCGTTACGGTATAATCTTTCGCCGCCGCGCCTGCGGGGACGTTTATTTTCGTTTTATCGGCAGACAGCGTCCAACCGCTTGGCAAGGTGGGAGTTATTCCCGCCGGCATTGCCGCGTTCAGGGTTACCGTTTGCGCCGACGCGGAATAAGTCAGCGTTCCGCCCGTGCTTATCGCGGGAGCGGCGACGCTTGCCTTATTTATGGTTACGGTAAGCGTCTTGTTCGCTGTGGTGTTGTCCGCCCACTTGTCGCCCGTGTTTTTAAGTTTCAGCGTTATCGTATGGTTGCCCGCCGCCGCGCTTGCGGGGACGGTTATCGTAGAGCCGCTAACCGTCCAGCCAGACGGCGCGGTGATAGTTACCCCCGCGTCGGAAGAAAGTTTCAAAGTGCGCGACGACGTACTGAACGTGGTCGTCACGGTTTTTTTATCGGTTGAAAGTTCGAATCCCGTACTCGTCGTGAACGTGGGTTCGGTAACCGTAGTGTTGACCGCCCCCGCCGCTGAAGCGGCAGATTTCAGATTGAGATGAAGCGCGGGACGCACGGCATAGCGGCCGTAAGTAGTGTAGTTATAGTTGCCGCCACTAGAACTGAGTAGGCGAGCATTTCTAGCATAGTTGCTATTGCCGGAACGCAACCAGGCGTATCCTGTGTGACCTGTGGCAGAAGAGCTGTCTGAAGATGCGGTGTTAGTGTTGCCGCGCTGCGTTGCGCTTAAGCCCCACATACCCACGTTAGTGGCATCCCAGCCCGTTTCCGACATACTGGGCAACCAAAGCTTATCGGTCTTCCAGTCGCCGTAATGGGATTTTTTCTGTATATCGCCTATTACAACGCTACCGGACGAATACCATTGTTTATTACCGCTCACCTGACCGTACGCGTCGTTGGGGAAATAATATGTGTAAGTATCGGTATATTCCGTTTCCTGATAAGCTATCTGCGCGGGCGTGGAAATGTATTTACCGAGCTGGCTGTTATCTGTAAATCTGGTCCAGGTGCTGTTCTGCGTTCCATTCGTTAAAGAAGTTGCGGTTTGGCTTGACGAATAAGACGAGCCTACGAGCGAAGCTCTTAAAAGGCTGGTTGAGTACATACTGGACGGGTAATTTACGTTGGTCGCGTTTACCGCGTGCGGGCTGAACTGGGAAACAAGGTCGGTTGAAAGTCCCGCCTTTTTGCCGTTATCCGCAAGGTAGAGCGTGACTACCACGTCGTTTGCCGAACCTACCGCGTTGGTCGTATCCGAAGGGTTGCGCGTTTTGCTTACGTAAGCTATATTCCAGTAGTAACCGCCGAAAGTTACCTTTATAGAAGAGAGCTTATCGGCTTTTACAGTGCTTACCGCGTTTGCCATAGTGGCATAGGAATAGTCTGCGGAAGAGTTACCGCTTGCCGCGCGACCTATTGCGTTGATAAGGTCTTTATACGCCTGCTGTTGGGAAGTGGTTATCCCCGATGCGCCGTTACTTAAAACGAGCGAAGTCGTTCCCGTAGCGGTTGCGGCGGCAGGCGTGGCTTTATCCTTTAAAAACCCGCTTGCGCCAAAACCAAGGCACACGCATAAAGCGGCGCAGAGTGTTGCCAAAAGCGTCGTTTTTACCTTTTGCATTTTAAATATCCTGTCAAATATTTTCATAACCCACCTTATATAAGTGATTTATTGTCTTTTGTCTTTTGTTTTTTGTCGTTTTTGGGGGTAGTTATTTTTGTTCGCGGTGTGTACTGTAATAACATAAACCCCGAAAAACGCTGTAAAAAACTTACAATTGCCAAAAACGAAAATGTACACCTAATAGTATATTACATGTACACTTTTTCGTTTATTCTATCACTAACCCCCGTCATAGTCAAGAGTTTTTGCCGTTTTTTGCCGTTTTTTTGTGTTAATTAATAACAATACACCCTTTTTTTGGAAATTTTGCGAGAAAAATGTACACCTAATATACTATTAGATGTACACTTTTATTAATTAATATATTATATTTTACCCGCAAATATATAGTGTTTGCGGGCTTTTTTATTGTTTTTTGGGTGGATTGCTTCGTCGCTACGCTTCTCGCAATGACGGGGAAGGCGAGAGTTTGAACAAAAAAAAAGTACTCAACCGCTTTAAAAGCTCGTGATTTAAAAATACTGCGGGGGCAATACCGTTAAATCAGGGTTGAGTATGTTTTGCCATTGCCGTATGATTACGGCGCAAGCGGGACTATCACTCCCTTCATCTTATAACTTAATCTGTTCGGTCGTTCTTAAACGAGCCGAATTCGGGAATTGTCTGCAATAAATTTTCCGCAAACAAGTGAAGCGCGGGACGCACGGCATAGCGCAGGTTAGCCTTACCGTAGTCCAAGCCAGTGCCATCAGGGTTGAGACGGTATGCGCCGTAAGCGTAAGTGTACCTGCCAGAACGCACCCAGGCGTTATATATGCGAGCGATAACCCCAAAAGCGCGGGGTATCCGCGGCTTTTTTAAAATTTACTACATTCGATGAAGCGGGACGCACGGCATAGCGGTCGTTAGTATAGTCGTAGTAATGAGCACCAGATGAATGGAGAAGGTAAACAACGTAAGCACTGCGGTCAGAGCCGGAACGCAACCAGGCGTTATATATTCGAGCGACAGACCCGAAAGCGCGGGATATCCGCGGCTTTTTTAAAATTTACTGCATTCGATGAAGCGGGACGCACGGCATAGCGTTGTTTAGTACCGTAGGCGTTATAGCCGCCGGAAGAGTTGAGATTGCACGCGAGGTTAGCGTCGCCGCGACTGCCGGAACGCAACCAGGCGTCATACATTCGAGCGACAGACCCAAAAGCGCGGGATATCCGCGGCTTTTTTAAAATTTACTGCATTCGATGAAGCGGGACGCACGGCATAGCGGTAGTCAGTACTGCCGCTGCTACGAGCACCAGAAGAATTGAGAAGGTATAAATAGGCAGCACTGCTGACATCGCCGGAACGCAACCAGGCGTTATATATTCGAGCGACAGACCCGAAAGCGCGGGATATCCGCGGCTTTTTTTAATTTACTGCATTCGATGAAGCGGGACGCACGGCATAGCGCAGGTCGGTAGAATCGCCGCTATGCTTACCGCCAGAGCCGAATATAAAGGCTCCGTCGGCAACAATCTCGCTACCGGAACGCAACCAGGCGTCATACATTCGAGCGACAGACCCAAAAGTGCGGGTATCCGCGACTTTTTAAAAATTATATCTACTTCCACTATTCTCCCGCCCGTTTCGAAAGCGGGAAAATAAAGGTCGTTCACAAAAGTACTCAACCGCTTAAATAAGCTCGTGATTTAAAGGCAAAGATTTTACAATTACCGTCAAATCAGGGTTGAGCAGGATTTACCCTTGACGCATTAAAGCGGTTCGGGCGGGACTATCGTTCCCTTCATCTCATAACTTAAACTGTTCCGCCGTACTTATACGAACGGAATTCGGGAATTATCTGCGGAAAAATTTTTCACAGACGAGTGAAGCGCGGGACGCACGGCATAGCGGTTGTTAGTATTGTTGTTATTGTTGCCGCCATTAGAATTGAGTAGGTTTGCATTTCTAGCATTGTTGTTATTGCCGGAACGCAACCAGGCGCCTGATGTGAACGACAGCCCCAAAAGCGCGGAATATCCGCGGCTTTATCAAAAAAAATTTACCACGATAGAGTTGAAGCGCGGGACGCACGGCAAAGCGGGAATTAGTGTTACCGTTGTTATTGCCGCCAGATGAATTGAGAAGGTTTGCATTGTTAGCATTGTTTTCATTGCCGGAACGCAACCAGGCACCTGATGTGAACGACAGCCCCAAAAGCGCGGAATATCCGCGGCTTTATCAAAAAAAATTTACCACAATTGAGTTGAAGCGCGGGACGCACGGCATAGCGGGAATTAGCGTAACCGACGTCATAGCCGCCAGACGGGCCGAGAAGGTATACATAGTAAGCAATGTTCCCACAGCCGGAACGCACCCAGGCGTCATACATGCGAGCGATAGCCCCAAAAGTACGGGATATCCGCGACTTTTTTAAATTTATTACAGTCGAGTAAAGCGCGGGACGCACGGCATAGCGGGAAATAGCGTAACCGACGTCATAGCCGCCAGACGGGCCGAGAAGGTATACATAGTAAGCAGCGTTCCCACAGCCGGAACGCACCCAGGCGTTATATTCGAGCGATAACCCCAAAAGTACGGGATATCCGCGACTTTTTTAAATTTATTAAAATTTCAAATAATTACCCCCTAATTGTCGTAATATAGAAAATAAATAGTAAACGCAAGTACTCAACCGCTTTAAAAAGCTCGTGATTTAAATGTAGCGAATAATATCGTTACCGTTAAACCAAGGTTGAGTATGTTTTGCCATTGCCGTATAATTACGGCGCAAGCGGGGCTACCGCTCCCTTCATCTCATAACATAATCTGTTCGGTCGTACTTGAACGAGCCGAATTCGGGAATTGTCTGCAATAAATTTTCCGCAAACAAGTGAAGCGCGGGACGCACGGCACGGTGAAGATTGGTATTGCCGCCGTTAAGGTTACCAGCCGAACCGAGATAGTACGCGCTGTCAGCGTCACTATAAGTACCGGAACGCAACCAGGCGTTATATATGCGAACGATAACCCCAAAAGTTCGGGATATCCACGGCTTTTTTAATTTATCACAGTCGAGTAAAGCGCGGGACGCACGGCATGGCGGGTATTAGCAAGGGCGTTGTTAAGAGCACCAGATGAATAGAGAAGATATACATAGCTGGCACTGCCGTAAATGCCGGAACGCAACCAGGCGTCATACGCGAGCGATAGACCCAAAAGTTCGGGATATCCGCGGCTTTTTTAATTTATCACAGTCGAGTAAAGCGCGGGACGCACGGCATAGCGGGCGGTCGTATAATCGCCGCTATCGCCACCAGAAGCAGCAATATTGAACGCAGTACGAGCATAATAATCTCCGCTGGAACGCAACCAGGCGTTATATTCGAGCGATAACCCCAAAAGTACGGGATATCCACGGCTTTTTTAAATTTATTACAGTCGAGTAAAGCGCGGGACGCACGGCATAGCGGGAATTAGCGTAACCGACGTCATAGCCGCCAGACGGGCCGAGAAGGTATACATAGTAAGCAATGTTCCCACAGCCGGAACGCAACCAGGCGTCATACATGCGAGCGATAGCCCCAAAAGTACGGGATATCCGCGACTTTTTTAATTTATCACAGTCGAGTAAAGCGCGGGACGCACGGCATAGCGGTCAAGCGTGCCGAAATAGCCGCCGTCGGCTGAATCAAGACAGTACACGGCTCCGCTATCGAAAAACACGCCGGAACGCACCCAGGCGTCATACATGCGAGCGATAACCCCAAAAAGTACGGGATATCCACGACTTTTTTTAATTTATAAAATTGTTAAAACAGTTTACACCTCCTACCATTATAAATATTTAAAAGCAAAAATGATACGCAAGTACTCAACCGCTTTAAAAAAGCTCGTGGGTTAAAAGTACTGCGGGTGCAATACCGTTAAATCAGGGTTGAGTATGTTTTGCCATTGCCGTATTTAAACGGCGCAAGCGGGACTATCGCTCCCTTCATCTCATAACTTATCTGTTCCGCCGTACTTATACGAACGGAATTCGGGAATTGTCTGCAATAAATTTTTCGCAAACGAGTTGGAGCGGGACGCACGGCAAAGTAGCGTGTGGCATAGGCGTAATTACGACTACCGGAAGCAGCGATACTAAGACAGCCATACGACTCTTCGCTAAAGCCGGAACGCACCCAGGCGTTATATATGCGAGCAATAGACCCAAAAGTTCGGGATATCCGCGGCTTTTTAAATTTATCACAGTCGAGTGAAGCGGGACGCACGGCAAAGCGCAGGTCGGTATCGCGGTAGACAGGAGCACCAGATGAATTGAGAAGGCGTACATTGTAAGCATAGTCGCGATTGCCGGAACGCAACCAGGCGTTATATATGCGAGCGATAACCCCAAAAGTGCGGGATATCCGCGGCTTTTTTAATAAATCACAGTCGAGTGAAGCGGGACGCACGGCATAGCGGCCGAAAGCAACGTCTACGGCAAGTTCACCGATATCGTCGAAACGATAAACGCGGTCAACATCGGCTTCGAGTCCGGAACGCAACCAGGCGTCATACGCGAGCGACAGCCCCAAAAAGTACGGTATATCCGTAGCTCTTTTCAAAATTTATTACAATCGAGTGAAACGCGGGACGCACGGCATAGCGGGAATTAGCGGAACCGTTGTTATTGCCGCCAGATGAATAGAGAAGGTAGACACTGCTAGCACTGCCCTCACGGCCGGAACGCACCCAGGCGTCATACGCGAGCGATAACCCCAAAAGTGCGGGATATCCGCGGCTTTTTCAATTTATAAAATTGCTTTATTAAGCGTGAAACGCGCTATTTTCTTTTGGTGCTTTTAACCCAGCCGTTTAAAAGCTTAGTCGTTTCGTGAATCTGCCTTGCAATTACTTCAGTTTGCCGAATTGTAATACCCTGCTTTTTACGGGCTGTTTCGGCATAAAAATCAAGAAGCTTCAAACCGACTGCCGCGCGTTTCTGAAAGGAAATACGTGGTTCTTCTTCCCGCTCGAAATTGGCTCGATATAAAAATTCTATTATTTCCACAGACGTATTCTGCAATCTGGATATGATACTCCAACGCAATTTTTTAGGCGATTTTTCCGTGATTACGAAAATATACTCGCTCAATTTTTTCGCGTGAGTGAAAACAGCCATTTCTTTATCGCGCGGGCTGTCAAAGTCCTTTATACGAAAAGGTTTGCGGGACGGATTTTCTTCCTTTTCGTTTTCGGATATGGGCGGCGGTTCGTAGCCCACCGCATCGGGAAGTTTTAATTCCCTTTGAATTTCCTTTTCCAATTCGTCAAGCAATATCTGTTGGTTTTCGTTATCTTCCATAAAACTTATCTCCCGTCTATATGAGCGTAATCGCGAAGTTTTGCAAACAACTCTTTTTCAAGCCTATAGCCTTTGGCATGCACGAGATGACCGTGGAATGCCGCAAGCGACGCGCGCACGCGCTCCGGACCTATCAATCCTTCTATGCTCGCCTTTTTCAAGAGCCGCGCGCGACTGCGAAGGCGTTTTTTCGTTTTGGTGCGGATGAGCTTGACGAGCTTGCCCGTGGGTGTGAAATAATAGCGAAAGCCGAGATAAGTTACGCCGTTTTTAAGCGGCAATATCTGAGTTTTGGAATTAAATTTTAATCCGAGCGAATTTACCGCCTTCGTAATTTCTTTTAACGCGTTTTGCAAGAACGCTTTATCGCTGTGGACGAGAATGAAGTCGTCCATATACCGCGAATATATTTTTACGCGAAGTTTTTCCTTAACCAGCCTATCCACTTTATCCAGATAAAACATACCGAAAACCTGACTTGTCTGGTTGCCTATCGGCACTCCCCTGCCGCTCTTTTCGGGATTGGAAGAAAGGCAGTCGTAACCGTATTTGGAAAGATACTCGGCGTTGGTATGGTAACTGTCTATAATGTGCGTTAAAAGCTGTTTAAGCCGTTCGTCGCGGAGCTGACTGCAAAACATTTTTTTCAGAATGGAATGCGGAATGCTCGGAAAATATTTTAAAATATCGCACTTTAAAATGTAACCGTTCAAACCGTGTGTACGCACGAAATTATGTAGCTTTTTTTCAAAGCGTTGCAACGCAAAATGCGTACCCTTGCCAACCTGACAAACTGCGTTATCCAAAATCGCACGCTTGGTGAAATACGGGCAGAGAACGTCGTCGCAAAGCACGTGCTGAACGACCCTGTCGCCGTAGTGCAGGGTCTGAATTTCACGCTTTTTAGGTTCTTGCACGGTGAAATGGTTATAACCGCGGATTTTAAAAGTGCCGCGGTTAAGTCTGTCATAAGTGTCGTACAGGTTTTGGAGCATAGTCGTCTCGAACCTGACGAGCGGTTTTTTGTCGCGTTTGGCACACCTGCCGCGCATATGCGCCTGATAGATGCGTTCAAACGTAAACACTTCGTCGAAAGTTAAATTTATCATCAGCAGTTCAAATAAAATAATGTGGTAATAGTTATTTTATCATAACCACCAAAACAGCGTCAAATAAATTTTACTTTTCAAGCCAAACCTTTTTGATATTTTTCGACTTTTTTCGACATTTTTCGCAACAAAGGGCGTCCATATCGAAATGTAGATTAATTCCAAAGCTTAAAGTGGAAATAAAATTAATTGCCGAACAGTTCGCCCACGCGGTTCATCATCGCGTTTTTATGCTCATCGAGAGAGTGCGCATAATGTAAAAGCGTCGTGGACGGATTTTTATGACCGAGAATTTCCGAAAGAGTTTTTACGTCCATTCCGCACTCTAAAGCGCGGGTGGCGAAGGTATGCCTTAATGCGTGAAAGCCTCTATGCTCTATGCCAAGTTTTTTTAAAAGAAGTTCAAAGCTGCGCTGATAAGACCTTACGGCAAGCGGATTTTCGCCGTTTGAGTTGATAAGGTAGTCCCCGTCGGAACGGGTGAGAAGTTCTTTAACCCTGCCCATCAGTTGCGCGGGAATAGGGATTAATCTTATAGACGACGGAGTTTTTGGAGTATCGACGCAACGGGTGAATCTGCCCTTACCGTCCTTACAGTCGCGACACGATTTGTTTACTCGGATAGTGCGCTTATCCATATCCACGTCGCACTTTTCAAGCGCGAGAAGTTCGCCTATTCTCAATCCCGTATACATGCACAGTACCACCCCGTACATTTTGGTGCCGTTCTTTGAAAAAACCGCTCTTTCGATTTTTTTCTGCTCGTCGATAGTGAAGCAGTTTATTTCCTTTTTGCGGACGGCCGGGCGTTGAATGCGGTCGCCCGTATAGGCGTTTACTTCCCCAACGGCGTAAGCGGTTTTTAACGAGTGCTGTATAACCGTTATTATACAGTTCACGGTAGCGGCGTGAAGTCCGCCGCTGTTTTTCAGGTTGCCGCAACTGAGCAACCCCACGGTAAAGTTTTGCAGACGCGCGGGAGTTAAAGCGTCGAGTTCGTACTCGCCGAGTTCGTTTACGAGATGCAGGGCGGTAATCTCCCTGTACTTTTCGTACGTTCTGCGTTTGACTGCGGGTTTTACGTAATTTTCAAGCCAAGTTAAGAGCCAACGTTCATACTTCATCGCGTTCTCCTTTAAGTACATTTTTTTTCTTTAGTAAATTTTTATACGCTTTATAAATATCTACCTGAAAAAAATCCGTTTCGTTTCAAATTTCACGATATTATTTTGTTAAACCCGAAAAAAATATTAAATCAAACTAAAAAGCCGCCTTTCGGCGGGGGATATCCCACCGCCGAAAGGCGGCTAAAACACAATTTATTCAGCTTTCCAAACCCAGATATTCGCGAGCTTTTTTTATATTTTTAAAGTAATAAAGGGCAAGAAACACACCCGCAAAAACGGCTACGCAAGCCATTGTAATTATCGACGGCAAATCCCAATGGTTGCCCGTCGCCACGCCCGCCGACGAAAGAGTGCCGCCGAAATTAAACAGCGCGTGTACTATAACGGGTAAAATTATACTGCGGGACGCGATTAACACTACCGAACAGACGCAACCTATAAGGAAAGAATAGCCGACCTGCATAAGCGTTGCCCCCACTCCCGCGCCGACGAATAGATTTAAAAGGTGTGAGAGTGCAAAAATTGCGCTTGCAATAATGAGCGCGTAAGTTTCGCCGAATTTTACTTTTCTGAAAAAATGCCCCGTTACGGGAAATACGAGACCGCGGAAAAGCGTTTCTTCAAGCGCGCCCGTCGCCGCGCAGGAGAGCGCGAAAAGAGCTATATCCAAGCTGTCGCCAACGAGCGTAAGACCGCCGTTTATGAGCGGAATAAGCGGAAAATTTGCCGCCGCTATCGCTAAACCCAAGAGAAAAGGCGCAACGCCGCCGCGCGGCTTTACCCCCAATATATAGTCCAACAAGCGGATTGCACAGACCACGGCAACGGTCAAAAACAGACGCTCGCACGCCCCTACGGCAAGACCGACCTTTAACGCCGCACTGCCTTGTAGTCCGTTATGGAAAAATGCGTCGGCAACGGCAAAAGCCGTTGCCGACGCAAAGCAGATTACGCCCGCGGTAAACGTTATTTTTTTATTTTTTGCGTTCATTGCGAAAAGTACCCGCTTATTTTTTAGCTTTATTTTTCTTTTCCTTACCGAAATATCTGCCTATGCCTTTAAACAGATGACCGTTAAACATCATAAGCAGAGCTTCCATCTGTCTGCGCGTCATTCCGCCGTATTTGGCAAGTCCGCGCACGGGCTGGTGTATTACGCCCATCGTAATGGTATTCGCCGTCGTTTTTTTACCCGTTTTCCAAAGGAACCAATGAGCAAAATTCATCGCACCCGCGAACAATCTGCCCACCCAACGCTTGGAATAGCGCAAATCGGCAACGGTACAGTTTTCGTGAATGACCATTCTCTTCTTTTTGTAGAAAGGATATTCATCGGCGGGAATAGGTCTTTGCAACAGTGTTTCAAATTCGGCGTCGCCGATATCTGCGACGTTGCCCGAATAGTAGTTGGGAAGCTTTTCCCTATCGTAACCGAAGTCGGTTGCGGTGTTTTCGCGGGTTACCGTTGCGCTTAAACGCACGTCTGCACTGGACGCGCAAACCCTTACTTCATACTCGCCGCCTTCTACCTGCCACTCGTTGGCTTTGGGATTGAAAGCGCGGAAAGTACGTTTATCGAAAGGGATTGAAACTTCTACAGTTTCGCCCGCCTTTATAAATACTTTTTTGAAGCCTTTAAGTTCGGTTGCCGGTCTGATTATTTTGCTGTCCGGTTTACCCACGTACAATTGCGCTACTTCCGCGCCGTCGACCGCTCCGGTATTGGTAATTTTGAAAGATACGCCCTTTTCGTCCGCAACAAGGTCGGAATACTCAAAAGAAGTATACGACAGACCGTAGCCGAACGGATAGCGCACGGGAACGTTTGCGGTGGAATAATAGCGATAGCCCACGAACAGCCCTTCGCGATATTCGACGGTGAGTTTATGACCGGGGAAGTGGCTTGCCGACGAGCAATGTTCATACTTGACGGGATAGCTTTCCGCAAGCTTGCCCGACGGGTTTACTTTGCCCGAAATTACGTTCATAAGCGCGGTTACGCCCGCCTGACCGCCTAAATACGCGTGCACGATTGCGTCGGCTTTTTCTATCACGTCGAGCTCTACGGGACTGCCGCAGAAAAGAATAACTACTACTTTTTTGCCGAGAGCGTAGAGCGCGTTTAAAACTTCGAGCTGGTTTTTAGGCAATTTCATACTCTGCCTGTCAAGCCCTTCGGACTCGCTCACTTCGTCTAAGCCGGCGAAGAATATTATTTTATCGGCATTTTGTGCAAGGCGCAAAGCCTTCTTCTTTAACGCTCCCGACTTTTTGCCGAAACGCTTGAACCCTGCGGCGTATCCGATATAATTGAAACCGTATTTTTCGGCTTCGTCCTTAAAATGCTCTACCCGAGTGGGATTTACGGTTGAAGAACCGGCACCCTGCGAGCGTGGTCTATCTGCAAAATCACCGATAAAGCAGACCTTTTCTTTTCCCAACGGCAGAACCGCCCCGTCGTTTTTGAGAAGAACGACGCTTTCTTCAGCGCACTTACGGGCAAGAGCGTGATGCTCTTCTTCGTTGAACGATTTGGGAGCTTTTTTCAAAGCCGCGTCCGTAGTGAGAATAAAGTCGATTAAGTTATCGAGCCGCTCGTCAACGATTTTTTCGTCGAGAGTACCGTTTGACAACGCTTCGTATACGTCGTCCGCGCCGTAGCGGCAGGACGGCATTTCGAGCTCGTTACCCGCAATTAAACCTTTGATTCTGTCGTTACAGCCCGCCCAGTCGGTTACTATCACGCCTTTAAAACCCCATTCGCCACGCAAAATTTCCGCAAGCAAATGCTCGTTTTCGTTGGTAAATTCGCCGTTTAATTTGTTGTAGGACGACATTATCGCGCCCGGATTGCTCTCTTCGACGGCAATTTCAAAGCCCGTAAGGTAAATTTCGCGCAAGGTGCGTTCGTCCATTACGCTGTCGCTTACCATTCTACGCTCTTCCTGATTGTTTGCGGCAAAGTGCTTTAAGCAAGCGTATACGCCGCTCTTCTGTATACCGCGCACGTAAGACGCCGCCATTTTGCCCGAAAGATAGGGGTCTTCGGAAAAATACTCGAAGTTTCTGCCGCAAAGCGGATTGCGCTTTATGTTCATACCGGGACCGAGCAACATATTTACGTCCATAGACGCCGCTTCTTCGCCCAAAAGTCCGCCAACTTCTTCACCCAATTCTTCGTTCCAGGTATTTGCCATGGTTGCCGTAGTGGGAATAAGAGTTGCGGGAATACTGGGGTTCAACCCTAAATGGTCGCTTTTAGCAGCCTGTTTTCTGAGTCCGCAAGGTCCGTCCGAGAGATATGCGGACGGAAGTCCGACTTCTTCTATGGCAAGCGTAGACCAGAAATCCCTGCCCGTGAGCAGGTCGGCCTTTTGCCGCCACGTGAGTTTGCTTATTATATCTGCGTGTCGTAACATTTAAATACCGCCCGTTAATCTTTTTTATCGTCGTTTTCCGCTTTTTCTTCCGTTTCGGCGGGTTTTACTGATTTTGCAGCCTGTTTTTTTGCAGCCTTTTCTTCGGCGGCTTTCTTTTTAGCCGCGGCTTTTTCTTCCGCAATTCTTTTCTTTTCCGCCTGAGCCGCCTGATATTTGGACTCTTCTTCTTCGTAATTCAAGCCCTTCTTTTCGCACTTTGCTTTAAGCTCGGTCTTTCTCTGTTCTTCTGCCGCAGCTTCTGCTTCGGCTTCTTCTCTTCTAAGCCTTTCTTCGGGTTCAATCCATTCTTCGCCGTTAGCAAGAGCTTCTGCTTTCTGGTTTTCGATTATAGTCTTATGGTCCTGGTCGCTGAATTTTTCAACGTTCATAAATATGAATATAACCGCTATTACGGCGTAGCACAGAGTTTCGCCGCCGATGAATATCCAGGTGAGCGCAGTCTGAATTGCAGGAGAAGATACGTTGGTACCCGTATAACCCACGCCGCCGATGACGCCGTTCATTATACCGGTGGCGATACCAGTCATACCGGCCATTATCGCACCGTAAATAGTCATTGTAAATCCGTCGGTACGGAGTTTATGCTTTGCTTCCTGATGGTCGAGTATATCGGCAAGGAGCGCAAGCGACAGATACATCGCGGGGGTAGAGCCGAGAGCTTTTATAACAAAAGAAGTTACTACGAGCGCGAAATTATCGGGAGCGATAAAGCCTATCGCGCCGCCTATCGTCGAAAGAATCGCGCCGAATAAAATTGCTTTGCCTTTACCTATTTTGTTGGAAAGCGGCCAGGCAATTACCATACCCAACGCAGTGGGAATTGCGCCTATTATAGAGAGCGTTCCGTTCCATATACCGCCCTGCGCGGTAGTAAACTGACCGTTACTGTCGGGGAACATAGCCGTACAGAAATAGAGCTGAGAAACGTTCTTAACCATACCGCCGAGCTGATAAAGGAAGAAGAACGCGATTATTATCCACCAGAACTTATCTTTAAAGCAAACTTTAGCCTGTTGCTTGACCGACGCCGCTTTTTTGATTTCCACCTTTTCTTTACCGAAAGATTCTTCGGTAATTCTTTCACGGGTAAAATAATATTCAACGAGGACGCCGAGTACGTTCACCACGAGAAGTATGATGATAAATATTTTCCAACGGTCGTAAGACGCTGCCGCGTCGAGAACCTTTACTCCGTCGACTTCATTCTCCACGAAAAGGAAACCGAGAAAGAATGAGCCTATCATATTTACAAGCCCCATTGCCGCAAGTGCAGTCGCATTGGAAATTGTTGCAAGCAAAGAGCGGTCTTTACTGCTACGCGTGGAAAGATTTACGAGCGCCGCGTGCGACGTATAATAGAAAGGATACGCCACGGCGAACCACAGGTTATAACCTATAGCTACGCACACGAGTGCGGCAACCTGCGATTCTTTATTGATAACGTCGGTTGCGAACGGGGAAATTATAAACAGAACCAACAGCGCGAGTATGGCAATCGGTATCGAAATCAAAAGCAGCGGTCTTGCCTTGCCTGCTTTCGTTCTGTTTCTGTCCATAAGTCTGCCGACGACAACGTTGCCGAGCACAACGAAAATTACCGACACTACGGGAAGCCAGGTAACGAACCAGCTTGCCCAAGCCGTCATATTCAGTACGTCGGTCAGGTATTTGTTGAAGTAGCTTGAAAGCACCGAGTTGGTGAGTAACGCCAACGTAGGTCCTATAAAGTAACCCAACGCGCCTTCGGGAAAAATTTTCGCCCGAGCCGACTTTACCTTAGTCGAAAACAGCGGATTTTCAAAAAGGCTCTTTTTTTTCTTTTCCATATTTTTCCTCCATATAAAACGGTTAGCCCGTTATTCCATGCTATCAGTAATATTATAACAAAAATTGTGAAAAAATCAAGAAGAAATACATAAACTGCTAAAATTTTGGCGTAAACGGTTATCCGACTATTTAAAACGAGCATAAATTATGCACGAACTTGCAAAAAAACGGCACGTTTGAAACGTGCCGCCTGCACTCCACGGTGCGCTTATTAAAGAAAAAAGGGATTATTCGTCGAAAAAATGGCGTTTCCCGTCCTTATCTTTATAGGCGATAACCGTTGATAAATTTACGTTTTCAACGCTTTTGAAAATGTTCTGCTCTATGCCTTCGTCCTGTGCGGCAAGCTCGCGGATAAGGTTTTTTACTTTTAAACGCTTGCCTTCTTCGTTTTGCTTGCTCTGCGTGAATTTACACGCGCAACGCAGAAACTCAAGCCCGTTATAATCCCGCCAAGCTATAATATCACTCTCGCGGATTAAATACATGGGGCGAATAAGTTGCATACCCGCAAAATTTGCGCTTTTAACCTTTGGCATCATCGTCTGCACCTGACCGCCGTAAAGCATACCCATTAATATCGTTTCTATTACGTCGTCGTAATGGTGCCCCAAAGCGATTTTATTGCAACCGAGCAGTTGTGCGTTATGGTAAAGATGTCCGCGGCGCATTCTCGCGCAAAGATAACACGGAGATTTTTCGATATTCAAGACGCTGTCGAATATATCGGACTGAAAGATTGTTACGGGGACGTTTAATTTTTCGGCGTTTTCTTCTATCAGTTTGAGATTTTCAGGCGCGTAACCGGGGTTCATTACGAGAAAAACGAGCTCGAACGGAAATTTATGGTGTTTTTTAAGCTCCTGAAAGAGCTTTGCCATTAGCCAACTGTCTTTACCGCCCGAAATGCAGACGGCTATTTTATCGTTCGGTTGGATTAAATTATAAGTTACTATCGCTTTTGTAAACTTGCGGAAAAGCCGGCGGTGAAACTTTTTTATTATGCTCTTTTCGGCGCGTTCGAGAGAAAATTCCGTCATTTCTTCACTCCCGCAAGATATTTTATTACTTCGCCCGCCGCTATAAGCCCCGCAACGGGCGGAACGAATGAAACGCTGCCTATAACCTTGCCGCTCTCTTCCGCCGCATCCGCGCTGAATTTTACGGGCGGTTCGGAAGAAAATACCGTTTTCAACTCCGTAACACCGCGTTTTTTGAGTTCGCGGCGCATCACGCGGGCGAGCGGACAATCTGTTGTTTTGTAAATATCGATAACCTGAAATTTCGTAGGGTCCAACTTATTTCCCGCACCCATACAGCTTATAACGGGCGTACCCGCCGCTTTTGCACGCGTTATAACGGCAATTTTGCCGCTTACCGTATCTATGGCGTCAACTACGAAATCGAACGCGGAAAAATCGGATAAACCGGTGCAATCTTCGGTAAAAAACAAGTCGTGACAGACGACCGTGCAAGCGGGATTTATATCGTTTATGCGTTCTCGCATAACCTGAGTTTTAAGTTTGCCCAACGACGACTGCGTTGCGATAATCTGTCTGTTTATATTGGTAACGCTTACTTTATCGCTGTCTATTAAATGAATTTCGCCGACACCCGAGCGGGCGAGAGCTTCTGCGCAGTAACCGCCTACGCCGCCCACGCCGAAAAGAGCGACGCGGGATTTTGAAAGCTTTTCCGCACCGTCCTTGCCGAGCAATAATTCCGTTCTTGAAAATTCGTTTAACATTTTTTAATCATAAGCCTGATAATTTCTTCGTCCGTCTCGCGCATACCGACGCGCGCCACGTCGCCGACGTTGTCGATAGTACTTTCCACGCAGTCCGCCAATATTCCGTCGCCGCCGCAGAAATTACTCCCCTTGCGGGTCATTTCAAAGCCCAAAATACCCGCTTCCACCGCAGACGCGATTTTAGCCGCGCAACTCGACTTCGCTCCGTCGCATATGACGCCCGAATTTATCGCCAACGCGTTTACTATCGTGCAGGATACTGCCGCCGCGTTGCCGCCGTAAAGATAGCATATACCCGCGCCCGCGCCGCAACCTGCCGAAACGGCCCCGCAATACGCCGAAAGTCTGCCTATACCCGTCTTTAAATGTATAGTAACCAAATCGGAAACGACGAGTCCCCGAATGAGTTTTTCTTCCGGTAAATTGAGATACTCCGCGTAGGTTATGAGCGGCAACGACGCCGCCATACCCTGATTACCGCTGCCCGAAACTATTACTACGGGCTTGGAACAGCCGTTCATTCTTGCGTCCGAGCCTGCGGCGGCTGCCGCTTTCGCTCTGTTGTGAACGCCTTTACCGAACGAGTTTAACAGGACCTTGCCCACCTTTGCGCCGTAATCGTTTTTAAGACCTTCGTCCGAAATCGCCTTGTTATAGTCAATCTGCCTTTTGATTAAATCGTATACGTCGGCAACGTTCAACCCGTCGGCAAATTCGACGATTTTATCTACGGTTAAAATACTCCTGTCCGTACGGCAGGAATTTTCTTCATAAACGGCTTCCGAACTGAAAACGGATTCCCCGTTCTTCTGCACGAGAACGACGTTGGTATGATGCCCTACGATTCTAACGAAAGCGGAGTTTTCACCCTTATACACCTTTACGCCGATATCGAACACGCAACCGGAGCGGGAATGCTCTACCGAAAACGACGCGGTTTTCAGATAGACGGCTATTTTCTGCACTTCCGCCGCCGTTACGCCCGCGATGACTTCGAGCTTTTTGGACGAATCGCCCGCAATTATACCTGCCGCCGCGGCGCAGGTTACGCCTTTCATTCCGCCGGTATTGGGAACGACGACGCTCTTTACGTTTTTAAGGATATTGCCGCTTACCGAAATTTCCGTGCGCTCGGGAATTTCTCCCAAAGCGTCGCGGGCGAGAGCCGCCGCGTATGCTATGGAGATTGGCTCGGTACAGCCCATTGCGGGCAACAATTCTTCGCCGAGAATATTTACGAAATCCCGATATAAACGATTATCCATAATTTCAGCCTTGGTTTTTTTTAAATTATAACACGGCTAATCGTAAAAGACAATCGTTTAAAGGCATTTGAGAAAAGCGATTAAAGCCCGTTTCTGCGTCGCACTGAGTTTATCTATTGCCGAATACAAATCGTCGTATTCCTTACCCGCACGGAAAAATTCGGACAGAGTAACCCCCAGTCCGAAACAAATGTAACCGAGATAATCCACGGTAGGGCGTTTCTCACCGCGCTCGAGCTGAGAGATGTAAGTCGGCGATACGCCCGCAAGATTTGCAAGCGCGTTTTTCTTCAATCCCTTCTTTTCGCGCAACTCGGTAATTCTTTTACCCACTTCAAAACGTTCCATAAAAATTTTATTTCCCCCTTTATAGGCTAAACTATAGTTTAGTTTAAACTATTTTCAGGACAAATATTTATGCTATAGTATTGATATCTTTAAACTATCGTGTTTAATTAAAAAACTATAGTTTTTAAAATAAGAAAAAAGGCGGTTAAAACCGTCTTTAAAAGAAGTTTACCTTAAATTAAAATAACTTGACTAAACCAAAAACCTTGTTTAGAATAGGCTGAGCTGTTGTGGCGGTAAAGGGCGTTCGATTGCTCCGACGTTGCCGTCGAAAGTGTAATCGATTGGAATTGCCCCGCGTTCGATAAGCGCAGCGTTTCCTGCGTAAACGGACTTCCTGCGGCAAAGCAATTTACACCAGCCGCGCTTTAAAGTATCCGTTGCTCCCGCCCAGGTGCCACCCTTGTTATAGTCCGACCTTATCACGACCGTCCCGTCCGACTGAGCGTAAATATAGCGGTTGCGCATCATTGCGATTCCGAGATTAAAACCTTCGTCGGGCGCGGCAAGCGAAACGAGAGCCATTTTACCGCTATTAACCGCATTTGATATTTCAAGCTGATTAAGCCGTTTCAACAGATTGTCCGCCGGGAATTCCACCACGCATTTGCCCAGGCGCAACGCTTGCAGTTCGCACTCCCAATCGACGCCACGCGCGCCGCCCGACACTACGCCGTAGCCGTGCGAAGCCGTTCTTTCGACACAGAAACGTGAAAACTCCAAATCGTCTTTATTTGCGTTGCGCGAGCCGACGAACCCGATTACTTTTTCGTTGAGCAACCCCATATCCCCCGCGCAGTAAAACACCGGCGGACGGCTTTTACCGAGTTTACCGGTAAGCCTTGCGGGATACTCGCAATCGAACACCGTAACCGCCTTTATTCCCACGCTTGCATATGCGTGCAATTTTTCATTTATTTCGCCTGAACCGTTATTCAAGCGCGAAAGTCTTGCGGAAAATTCTGCGTCTAACTTTAATCTATCCGTAAAATCTTTTTCCGAAAAGAAAAGTAATTGCTCAAGAGCTATTCCTTCGCGTTCGGCAGCGGAGCAAAGCTCGTTCCACTCCGCCGCGCCGAGAGAGCGCAAGCCCTTATTTAATTTACCGCAAAATAAAATAGCTGCATCACGGTTACCCAACATATTACCACCGCAGAAACCAAGCCGTACCGTCAGTCGCGACTTGGTTTAATTTTTTCGTTCCTGATTATTATACTACTTTATTAAAATCAAACGAAACAAAATTTATATTAATTACCACGAAAATAATTTAAATTTTACTAAGGCAGGTATTATTAATGAAAAAATTTATTTTTCTCGGCATTGCCGCAATAGCGGTTTTAACCTTTGCGGTTTTTTCTTTAGCTGGTTGCAAACCGGAAACGAATGCGGAAAGCACGTCGCGTCTGACTTGTACGGTAAGCTATGCCGCGGACGGAAACGTATCGTTTAAGGAAGAAGTGAACTACGGCGAATGCGCACCCGTTCCGCCCAAGGACGAGACCGACGGAGCAAGGTTTACCGAATGGATTTATAACGCGAAACCTTACGACTTTACCCAACCCGTAACCCACGATATAACTTTAACGGCAAGATACAGAGTTTATAGCGTTAATTTCGTTGTTGACGGTAAAATCATAAACTCTTTCGAATACGAATTTTATAACCAGAAGATAAAAGAGCCGCCGTTACCGGTCAAAGACGGCTATAACGACAATTGGGAAGAATACTCTCTTACGGGCGGGGATATCAGAGTAAACGCCGTATATACGCCCGTTAATTATAATCTGAAATTTATTATCGACGGTGAAGTTATACGCGAGTGCATATGTACAATTGAAAATTTTACCGAATTTCTGCCGTCCGCGCCCGAAAAATTCGGATACGAATTTAATTGGATTTCCGAACCGTGCGGTGAGAACTCGTATGAAGTACACGGCGAGTATACTCCCGCAATATTCACTTTTTACTACTATGCGGAAGGCGAACTCGTGGCAAAGCGCGTAACTACTTTCGGCGAAGAATACGACGAGCCTGAAATACCCGAAAAGGAACATTACGACGGCAGTTGGGGAGAAGCCGTATTTACAGACGAAGAAACCGCTGAAGTCCACGCCATATATTCCCCCAAAAAATACGAAGTAAAGTTTATTGCCGAAAACGAATTTTTTACGCGCACTTACGATATCGAAAACCCGAGCGTCGATATTCCTACCGTACCCGAAAAGACGCACTATACGGGAAGATGGCAGGATTTCATTTTGGACGGCGGCGACAAGGTCGTTTATGCGGAATATACACCCGTAACTTACGAAGTGCGTTTCGTTGCAGACGGCGTAACAGTTGCGGCGGAATATTATACGGTTGAAAATGCAAGCGTAACAATACCGCCCGTTCCCGCAAAAGAATACTGTAACGGCGAATGGGAAAAATTTGAACTGAAAGGCGGAAATTTAACGGTTAACGCAATATATACACGGGTCAACGGTACTGAAGGGCTTGAATATTCCGCCGACGGAGACGGATTGAAAGTAGTCGGTTACAGCGGAACAGAGCAAAGCGTAATCATACCCACGGAACGGGACGGCAGGCGCGTTACCGCTATTGCGGACGAAGCATTTGCAAACAATTGCATGGTTGCAGATATAACCATATGTAAAGGCGTACAGTCGATTGGCGCAAGCGCGTTTAATAACTGCAAAAGTTTAAAGAGCATAGAATTGCCCGATTCGATTACGACGATAAATCAGGGTGCGTTTATGAATTGCACGGCGTTAACGCATATCGATTTGCCCGATAATCTGACCGTTTTAAGCGAAAGTATTTTAAGCGAAAGCGGACTTGAAAGCGTTAAACTGCCCGAAAACCTTTTACGGATAGAGCGAAACGCTTTCAGCAACTGCTTAAATCTGAAAAGCGTGACTATTCCCGACGCTACCGAAGAAATATGCACGGCCGCGTTTGCAAACTGCGCCCGTCTTGAAAGTGTCATTTTCGGAACGGGACTTAAAATTTTACGCGAGTATGCGTTTTTACATTGTTACGAATTAGTTTACGTTGAATTTAAAATTACGGAAGATTGGCATTGTATAAGCGGAACTACGACGATAGACGTTTCGTCAATATTTCCCGACCCCGCCGCTACCGCAAAATTATTCCGCAATAATATTTTCGAATTAACACGAAAATAAAAATAAAATGCGGTACCGTTGACGGTACCGCATTTTTATATAAAATTTTACTTATCCTGAAGTTTGGTTTTACTTATTAGAACCAAGCATATTACCGACGCTATGAGATAAAGCGCGTCCATACCGAGAATTAAATACGCTATCGATACGGGCAACATACTGCCGAACATAAGCACAGCCAAAGGCGGCAACATACCGGCAAACGTGCATATAGTAGACGCAGCGCCCCTTTTCACCACCTGACCTTCGTTAGTCCAATCGTATTTCGGCAATTTGCTGTTTATAAATATACCGAAGAACGATGAAAACAGCGAAAAGGAAATTACCGTTCCGAACATAAGACACGCCTGCAAAGCGTCCATTCCGAGAGTAATCGTCAATATTGCCGAACACGCCACGCCGACCGTTCCGGAAAGAGAAAGACCGACGAACGCTTTGGCAAGAAGAATTTTCAGCGGTGAAACGGGCAGAGTGAACGCAATCCATCTGCGACTGCCTTCCAAAGAAAGCGCGGCGGACGACGGAATTGTGAGCCCGACCGAAAACGCAACGACGGCGCAGAACGTGTACTTGATTTCGCTTATCATTGCCGCGTCCGCATCCCCTGCCGAAACAATTAAATCGACGGGATTGAAAAAAATCGTACCTACACTGAGTATTATAAGAAGAATAAGTCCCGCGGTTGAGTTTAAAAGGTATGCGGGCGAAGAAACCAGCCGCGACATTTCGTTTTTATACAGAGCGGTAAACGGTGCGCCCGCTTTTATTCTTTTCGCGTCGAACTTGCCGTTATCCGAATTGGAAACTAATTTTGCGTTTATTTTGAAATAAACTACGGACAATACGCCTATAAACGCCGCCGCGACGGCTAAACTTGCACCGAGAAGAACGAGCGCCCACCAGAAACCGTTGCCCGATATGCTCTGTTGCAAAAGCCATGCGGGCGGATAATATAAAATTATGCCTTCAATCGCGCTTACGATTTCATCCGTAGGGTTATCGCCTATTGACGATATGAGAAACGAGCATGCCATTATCGCCACGAGCAGAATTGCGTATAAAACAGTTTGTAAAACGGCTTTATAGCGGAAATTCATCGTTACCGCCATAATAAGCGTGCCGAACACGTCCGCAATTACGAGCGGAATTACGGGGCATACCAAAAGCCCCAGAAGAGCGTAAGCCGCAATTCCCGCGTTAAAACCGTTGTAAACGAACGCCACTACCGCGCAGGGGATTATGACGACTGCGCAGAAAGCCATATTTACGAGATACGATACGATAAGCCGTGAAATTAAAATATCCGACTTTTTCAAAGGCAAAGACGCAAGTGAATCGAAATCTTTTATCGCAAACAAAATATGCGCCCCGCGCATAAGCGAGAAAGTAAGCGTAATTAAGGCGGCAAGAGCGAATGAAAGTGAAATTAAATATCCGCCCAGCCCCATTTCGGCAAACGCAACGGCGTAAACGCATACGAACGCGAGCAAAACGAGCGCACACAGTGCGCACACGCCGATAACCAAGCCCGATTTGCGCTTTTCGTTTTTGTTCTGCGAATAGCGCAGACGGTTTATGCCCGTAACGCCAGCCATATGCACTTTGGTTAATATCAGCCAATTCGCAGTCATTTGTTTTCAAGCACCTCCATGAATACTTTTTCAAGGCTGGAATCGCCGCGTACTTCGTCTGTATTTCCGCATGCTATGAGTTTGCCGCCCTTTATAATTGCTATTTTATTGCACAGCTTTTCTGCAACGTCCAACACGTGCGTCGAAAAGAATATGGCGCACCCCTGCTCACACATCTCTTTAAACACCGATTTGAGTTTAAACGCCGCTTCGGGGTCTAACCCTACGAACGGTTCGTCCAGAATAAGGAGTTTGGGAGAATGCAACAGCGCGCTTATTATTACGAGTTTTTGTTTCATTCCGTGAGAGTACGAAGAAACGAGCTTGCCTAAATCGTCGCGGATACGGAACATATCAGCGTACTTGACTATTTTCTCCGAACGAGTCTTCTGGTCTACGCGGAAAATATCGGCGATATAGTTCAGATATTGCGTTCCCGTTAAATAGTCGTATATATCGGGGTTATCGGGAATATACGCCGAGATGGACTTACATAAAACGGGCTGAGCCTTAACCGAATGTCCGTCGATTAAAATTTCGCCTTCGTCAAACTGCAATATTCCCGAAACAGCGCGAAGGGTAGTAGTCTTCCCCGCCCCGTTCTGACCGATAAACCCGTATATATCCCCTGCGAAAATATCGAGAGAGAGTCCGTCCACCGCTCTCTTCCCGCCCGGATAAGTTTTAGAAAAATTCTTAATTTCCAAAATTTTGTTGTGCATTGCATTTCTCCGAAATTTTTAATTGTGATATCGTTTTGATATCAAGTTTATTATACGCGCGGAGCGTTAAAAAGTCAACGTTCCGCGCAAAATTTTACTTTAAAATTTTATTTGCATTACACCGTCGGCATAGTCAGACTTATATTTCATAGCCACAACCTTTACCACGGTTTCAAGTCCTTTGACGGGTTTACCCCTGAACACTCTGCTTTCGATAGGCACGTCTTCGGTATCTATTTCCGTAACCGTTCTGTCTGCGCAGGTTACCGCAAGCTTATACGGCGTGGTTACGTAGTTTGCAAAAAGCACTTCCCCTTTGCCCTTTATATCCGCAATCATTACGCCCTTTGAGCCGCGGTTATACGTTTCGAACAGCGATGATATTACGCGTTTGAACCCGCCGAGAGTGGTTACGACTATTATCTCCCCTTCTCCGTTCTGCTGGGTTGCGAAAATTACTTCGTCGCCCGTATTAAGTCCAACACCCTTTACGCCGCCAGCGGCTTTGCCCTGAACGGGAACGTCGTCCTTTGACGCAGAAAGGCACATCGCTTTTTTCGTAACGAAAAGCATCGTGGAAAATTCGTCGTCGTCGTACTTTTCGACCGACAACAATTCGTCGTCGGGCTTTAATTTAAAGGCGGAAGTAATCTTTTTAACGCCTTCAAATTCACTCCACGCCGTGCGCTTTACCGCACCGAACTTTGTAAAGAATACCAGCTCGCCTTCGGGTACGCCTTCGAACGCAAAAATTTTAACAGCGTATTCACCCTTTGCCGCACCGTCGCAAATATTTTCGAGTTTAACTCCCGGCGTTCGCCAGTCTACCGGCTCGCACTCGTTCAAATCAATCTTTATGCAGTTGCCGAGATTGGTAAACGCGTACACCGTTGCACCGTTCGTGCAAGTTACCGTCTGCTTATAGATAACCGAAGGCGTCGAAGTTGCGGTAAGCTTCTTTTTATAATGCCCGTCGTAGTCGTCGCGCACCATAAATTTAAGAGTATCCGCCGCAGTTATACCCACAGCCCAGTTATCGACAACCACTTTCACGTCCGAACGGCGAACGACTATTTTTTCTTCGCTTTCGACTATTTTCGTGCGCCTGTCGGACTTGTACTTCTGCTTGACTTCGTTCATTTCGTCCTTGACGATTTTCCACTGCATATCCTTGCTGTCGAGAACGCGCTCAAGCCACGCAATGCGCTTTTTAAGCTCTTCAAGCTCTTTTTCGAGTTTTGCTACTTCGAGTTTTGCAAGGCGTGCCAAGCGCAAGTCGAGTATAGCCTGCGCCTGCTTTTCGGAAAGGGCAAACCTTTCCATAAGCTTGCGCCTTGCGTCGCCCGTATTTTCCGCGGTTTTGATAATTCTGACCACTTCGTCAACGTTATGCACGCCTACGATAAGCCCTTCCAAAATATGGCAACGCGCCTGCGCTTCTTTAAGCTCGTACTTGCACCTGCGCACGACGACCGTGCGGTGATAGTTTACGTAATAGCGGATAATTTCCAAAAGCCCGAGCTGTTTGGGTCTGCCGCCCGCAATCGCCACCATATTTATGCCGAAAGTACACTCCAAATCGGTATACTTGAAAAGTAGCTTCAAAATAGCGTCAACGTCCGCTTCCTTTTTCACGGCGATTACCGCTCGCATCCCCGTACGGTCGGATTCGTCCACGATTTCCGCTATGCCCGACAAAAGCTCCTTTTTGTCTTCGCGCAAAAGCATAATCTTTCTTAAAAGCTCAGCCTTGTTGGTCTGGTAAGGCAGTTCGGATATGATTATGAGTTTTTTACCGTAGTCGCCCTGCTCGACGGCGTATTTCGCGCGCAGAGTTATTCTGCCCTTACCCGTTTCGTAAGCCTGTTTAAGCTCGTTGGCTATTACGTAACCGCCGGTAGAAAAATCGGGCCCGGGAATTATATGCATCATCTCTTTCAAAGAGATTTTCGGGTCGTCGATATAGGCGCAACAACCGTCGATAATTTCGCCGAGATTGTGAGTGGGTATATTGGTTGCAAGCCCTACCGCAATTCCGTTTGCACCGTTTACGAGAAGGTTGGGGTATTTTGCGGGCAAAAGGTCGGGTTCTAAAAGCGAATCGTCGAAGTTAAAGGAAAACGGTACGGTTTCCTTGTCCAAATCCTTTAACAGCTCCATCGAAAGCGGTTCCAGACGCGCTTCGGTATAACGCATCGCCGCGGCGGGGTCGCCGTCTACAGAGCCGAAATTGCCGTGTCCGTTTACGAGCGTCAGGCGCATATTGAATGGTTGCGCCATTCTTACCATTGCGTCGTAAACGGAGCTGTCGCCGTGGGGGTGGTATTTACCCATACAGTCGCCCACTATACGCGCCGATTTTTTGTGCGGTTTATCGGGGGTAAGCCCCATTTCGTACATCGTGTACAAAATTCGCCTTTGAACGGGCTTTAATCCGTCTTCCACACGCGGCAAAGCTCTGTCGAGAATTACGAACTCGGCGTAAGGCAACATAGAGCCGGGCATAACTTCTTCTATGCTCTGCACGAATACGTTGCCCTGCGGTATGGAAGTCTGTACTCCGTTAGATTTCTTTGCCATCAGTCACGCTCCCCCGCGCTCTCCCTTTCAAAGCGGACTTTATCTATAAACCCGTCCACTTTGTTGAAGTTGGCGTTCTTGTTCAAAAATTCCTTTCTGCCGTCCACCTTGTCGCCCATAAGCATATCGATTACGTCGGCGGCGTCCGCGGCGTTCTCTATGGTAACCTGTATAAGATTGCGCGTGGCGGGATTCATCGTAGTTTCCCAGAGCTGTTCGGCGGACATTTCGCCCAAGCCCTTATAGCGTTGCAGCTGGTAGCCCTTACCTATCTTCTTTATTTTCTCGTCGAGCTCGGCGTCGTCGTAAGCGTACTCGACCGCATCGTTTTTATAGACCTTGTAAAGGGGCGGCATACCTATATAGACGCAACCCGCGTTTACCAAGTCGCGCATATATTTAAAGAAGAAAGTAAGAAGTATACAACGGATATGCATGCCGTCCTGGTCGGCATCGGAAAGAATTATTACTTTTTTATACTTGGTCTTTTCCACGTCGAAAGAGCGGTTGAACCCCGCGCCTATGGCGGAGATAAGCGTTTTAATCTCTTCGTTCTGCAACGCCTGCAACGCCGTCTTTTTCTGAACGTTCAACGGTTTTCCGCGTAACGGCAGAATAGACTGGTATTGCCTTACCCGCGCCTGTTTCGCAGTTCCGCCCGCCGAGTCGCCTTCAACTATGAACAGTTCGTTCATTTCGGGATTTCTGCCCGAGCATGCGGCAAGCTTTCCCACGAGATTGAGACCGTCGTTTTCTGACGCGGCTTTGGCTACGTCGCGTTCGGCACGGTGCTTGATTCTGTCGTCGGCGGCAAACTTTGCTTTTTGCGCGATTTTATCGAAAATAACCTTACTGCCGCGCTCGGCAATCAGTTTTTGCAGACCTTCGGCAACGGCTTGCTCGACGGGTAGCTTTACTTCGGGATTGCCCAGTTTTGTCTTTGTCTGACCTTCGAACTGCACGTTGTTCATTTTAACGGTGAGTACGGCGGTAAGTCCTTCTTTAACGTCGTCGGCAATGAACGCCGAGTCCTTAGCCTTCAAAAATCCGTTCGCGCGGGAATAGTCGTTTATTACTTTTAAAAGTCCGTTGTGGAAACCCGTTTCGTGATAACCGCCTTCTACGGTGGAAATATTATTTACGAACGAATACAAACTTTCGTTATCGTCCTTAGTGTGACAGAACGCAAATTCGACTTTTATTTTTCCCGCGGGGGCGCCCTTTATCTGCACGTCCTTTATCGCAGAATAATACAGCGGCTGGGCATACAGCGCGGTTTTATCTTCGCTCATATGTTTTACGAAATCTGTAATACCGCCGTCGTATTTAAAAGTTGCGGGTTCAGGCGCGGGCTGTTTTATTTTTAAAGTTACGGCGTTGCCGTTATCGTCCACTTCTTCTTCGTAAGTAAACCTTTCCCGCTCGTCGATAAAGTTTATTCTTACGCCCTTATTCAGATATGCGAGTTCGCGCAAGCGTTTTGCAACCGTTTCGTAATTCCAGTCAACCGTTTCGAACACTTCCTTATCGGGCATAAACCTTACGAAAGTGCCTTTTTCGGCAGTTTTTTGTTTAGTGTTTTGCAACGGGGCAACGGGTATTCCGCACTGCCATTTTTTCCGTTCTTTATCGTACGAACTTTTAAAGTCCATTTTAAAGACCGTGCCGCGGTACACTTCCACGCTCAGCCATTCGGAAAGCGCGTTGGTTACGGACGCGCCCACGCCGTGCAAACCGCCCGAAAACGCGTAGTTGTTGTTGTCGAACTTGCCGCCGGCATGAAGCTTGGTAAATATAATTTCCACGCCGCTCATTTTAACCTTGCTGTTTACGTCGGTGGGCATACCGCGCCCGTTGTCGCGCACGGATGCAGAGCCGTCTTTCCAGAGTTTTACGGTAATTTCGTCGGCGTAACCGTTGGCGGCTTCATCAATAGAGTTGTCCACTATTTCCCAAAGAATATGGTGCAACCCCTTTACGCCCGTAGAACCGATATACATTCCGGGGCGCACGCGAACGGCTTCAAGCCCTTCCAATATTTTTAAATCGTCCGCATTATAACTTTTTTCAGCCATAATCTCCCTACAACCGGATTAAAATCCGGCAAATACACTTTATAAAGTATTTTAACTTAGTTATTATACCATATGTTGAAAAAATTGTAAAGTATTGAAAAGCTAAAAAACGGCGGCGGGCTTTAAAGCCCGCCGCATTAATTTAACCGTATAAAATTTCAAGAAAGCATCGCCTTGAACGCCTGCTCGTCGATTACGTTTATGCCGAGCTTTTTAGCCTTATCGAGCTTAGAACCTGCGGACTCGCCCGCAATTACGAGAGTGGTTTTTGAAGTTACGCTGCTCTGGCACTCGCCGCCTAGACTCTCTATAATCTTTTGCGCGTCGCTGCGCTTAAAATCCTGCAAGGTTCCCGTTAAAACCACGAATTGACCCGCGAATATGCCCGCGCCAACGGGTTTTACCGCAACGAAAGGAGTGACGCCAGCAGTCAACAACGCGTCCAATTCTTTGAGATTATTTTCGTCCGCAAACCAACCCGTTATGCCGTCCGCTGTAATTTCACCCACGTTTTCAAGCTCTAAAAGCCGTTCACGCGTTGCACACTTTAAATTTTCCAGATTTCCGAAAGCGCGCGCCAAATCCTTTGCCGCAACCTTCCCCACGCCGTCTATGCCGAGCGCGAGCAAAAATCTTTCCAGCGGAATGCGCTTACTTTTTTCGATTGCCCCCGTAATATTATCGATTTTACGCTTTTTAAAACCGTCCAGCTTCGCAAAATCTTCTCTCGTATACGAATAAAGTTGAGAACAATTTCTCAATTCCAGCTCGTCGTACATAAGCGCGGCGGTCTTTTCCGAAAGACCTTCTATATCCATTGCGTCCTTAGACGCAAAGTGTTCTATTTTCGCAACTACGCGCGGCGGACAATACTTATTGGGACAGAATAAATTCGCGCCGACTTCGTTTATTTTACTGCCGCAAAACGGACATATATCGGGCTTAACTACGTTTACGCTACCTTCCGTGTGGTCTATGGCGGACAGAATTTCGGGTATTACTTCGTTACTGCGCCTTATCAGTACGCGGCTACCAACCTTTACGCCCTTACGCGTCAAATCGCCGAAATTGTTCAAAGTAGCTTTTCTTACCGTTGCGCCCGCAAGCTCCACGGGCTCTACCATTGCAAGAGGAGTGAGTTTACCCGTTCTGCCCACCTGCCAGACTACCTTTTTTACGACCGTTTCGCTCTCTTCCGCTTCGAATTTGTACGCGATAGCCCAACGCGGGAATTTGTCCGTATAGCCCAGCGCGTCACGCTCTTTAGTGGAGTCGAGTTTTACCACCGCGCCGTCGGTTAAAACATCGAGATTTTTACGCTCCGCTTCAATCTCGTCTATTGCGTTCTTAACTTCCGTTTCCCCGTTGCAATGCCGCAGAAAAGGAAAAACTTTAAAGCCCTGCTCCTTTAAAAATTCAAAGTGGGCGAGCTGGGTAGGCAAGTCGCCGTCACTCATATAATTTACGTTATAAAAAAGAATTTCGGGTTTTCGTTCGGCGGTAATTTTAGGGTCGAGATTGCGTATCGCCCCCGCCGCGGCGTTGCGCGCGTTTTTAAGCTGTTCCTTAGCCGTCTTGTTATATTCTTCGAGAACGCTAAGCCTTATTACCGCTTCGCCCTGAACTTCTACCGTACCAAGATAAGCAATACTCATCGGGAAAGATTTAATCGTCAGGCACTGCGCCGTCACGTCTTCCCCTTCCACGCCGTTTCCGCGCGTGGTTGCGCGCACGAATTTGCCGTTTTTATAGGTAAGGCAGACGGTAAGCCCGTCGAACTTATATTCCACGGTGTAAGCGGGGTTTGCAACGACCTTTTTTACTCGGGTAAAAAACGCGTCAAGCTCGTCGGAAGTCACAGCTTTATCCAAAGAATACAGCCGCGAAATATGTGCGTGCCGCACGAAGCCCTTTATCGGCTCGCCGCCGACCCGTTTCGTCGGGCTGTCGAAATCCACCCTGCCCGTACTCTCTTCAAGCGACTTCAGCTCGTCGTAAAGCTTATCGTATTCCCTGTCGGGAACGGACGGGTTATCGAGTACGTAATACTCGTAAGCCCATTTATTAAGAATTTCAATTAACTCGCGTATCCTGTCCATACTCGTTTAACCGCCAAAAAAATTTACAATACCGTCAACGGCGCAAGGGCGGCGGCAAGCTCCTTTATGCCCTGCCCTTCGAAAGCCACGTTTACGACTTTGCCGTCGTTTTTTAATGCCACTATCATACCTACGCCGAACTTGGGGTGACGCACGCGCATACCAACTTTATACTTGCCGCCTGCGTCAGCCGCGGGTTGGGGCTTTTTCTGCGCGTTCCATGCGGCTTTGAAACTGCTTTTTGCCACGGGAACGTCGCTTTCAACCCCGTCGTATGAAGAATAGACGGCACGACCCGTACTCTTTTCTTCATCGCCGTAACTGTTGCTCTTATACGAGCCGACGAATTTTCTGCCGTTGCCCGCGTAATAGTAGGGGGTCTTTGCCGCAACCGCGTCGCCAAGCTCGGGCGCAAGTTCGGCTAAGAAACGGGACGGCACTGTCAAATCTCTGCGACCGTAGAGATAGCGCGACTTCGAGCGGGTGAGATAGAGCATTTCCTTGGCGCGGGTTATCGCCACGTACATAAGCCTGCGCTCCTCTTCTTCGCTTCTTCCGTCTTCCGTAGAGCGTGACGACGGCATTATTCCGTCTTCAAGCCCGCATATAAACACGGTGGGAAATTCAAGACCTTTCACCGCGTGTATGGTTGCGATAGTTACATACTCGCCTTCGTCCATTTCGTCAAGGTCGGACGACAGCGTTATCTGGTTGAGATATTCGTCAAGCGTTGCCTGCGGATTGAGACGGCAAAAATCGTCTACCGACGCGATAAACTCGTCTATATTGGCAAGCTTGCCGTCGCCCTCGTCCGAGCCGTCGTCGTACGCCGCCCTTATATCCGCCTGTGCAAGCACCACGCGCACGAGCTGTGCCACGGGCATTTCTACGGACGATAAAATGAAATCTCTTATTAAATTTGCAAAGTCCCTTATTTTATCCCGCGTGCCTTTCGGAAGTGCAAGATTTTCGCAATCGACAGCCGCATCGTAAAGCGAATAACCTTCGGACTGTGCGTACGAGTACATAGTTTCTATCGTTTTTGCGCCAATACCCCGCCGCGGCACGTTTATTATGCGCTCGAGAGCCTCGTTGTCGTAGGGGTTGGAAATTATGCGGAGATATGCGAGAATATCCTTTATTTCCTTTCTTTCAAAGAATTTGAAACCGCCGAATACTTTGTAAGGTATTCCGTATTTTGTAAATTCCTGTTCGTAAGAACGGGTGAGCGCGTTCATACGCATAAGTACGGCAAAATCCGAATATTTTGCCCCGCGGGCAACCGCATCCGATATGGTCCGCGCCGTGAACAACGCTTCGCCCGTCTCTTCTTCCGCCTGATAGTATACGGGCTTTTCGCCGTCGCCCGCGCTCGTCCAAAGCTGTTTACCGCGACGCACCGCATTGTTCTTTATTATGCAGTTTGCAAGCTTTAAAATGCCGTTCGTCGAACGATAGTTACGCTCCAATTTATAAATTTTGGCTTGCGGGAAATCTTTATCGAACTTTAAAATATTCTCTATTTCCGCGCCGCGCCAACCGTAAATGGACTGGTCGTCGTCGCCAACCGCGAAAAGGTTGCCGTGCTTGCCCGACAGCAGCTTTATAATTTCGTACTGTACCGTGTTCGTATCCTGAAATTCGTCTACGAGCACGTACCTGAACTTGTCCGAAAGATAGTCGCGCGTTTCTTCGTCCCGCCTTAAAAGGCGAAGAGTCTGCAAAAGCAAATCGTCGAAATCCAGAGCGTTGTTCTTGCGCAGATGTTCGTCGTAACGCTCGTAAATACGCATTGCGTCGTCTATGCCGCGCTCGCCACGGTTTTTACGGGCGTACTGGTCGGGGTCAAGCCCGAGCATTTTTGCGTTTCCTATATGGTACTTCGCGCTCTTCAACAATTTTTCGTCGTCGTAGTCGAGTTCGTGAAAAGCCTTTTTTATGACGTTAGCGCGTTCGGTTTCGCTGTATATGGAAAAGTTGGGCTTTATGCCCGCCTTTTCTCCGTATTCGCGCAAAATTTTAACGCACATGGAGTGTATCGTACAAATCCACCTGCTGTCGCCGTCTCCGATAACGGAAGAGAGCCTTTCTTTCATCTCCCCCGCCGCTTTGTTTGTGAAGGTTATCGCAAGTATCTGCGATAATTTAGCTTTACCTTCGCGCAGTATGTAAGCTATACGGGAAGTAAGCACGCGCGTTTTACCGCTACCCGCGCCCGCAAGCACCAGAACCGCGCCTTCCGTATCGCACACGGGTTTAATCTGGTCTTCGTTAAGTTTATCCAGCAATTCATCCATAGGTATATTATATCACGATTGCGCCGCAAGCGCAAATATTTTAAGTAAAGCGGAATTATAATCCCAGTTCTTTTTCCTTACGGTACCGCGTAAGTGCGGACAGGTATTTGTTGGACAAATCAAGAAGATAACGCTGTTTTTCTTCGTAACTCAGCGTTGCGTAAAAATCTTCGTCCGTCAATCTGCCTATGGCGTCGGAAACCTCGCCTTCTTCGTCGAGCAGTCTCTTTACTTTTAAATAGAACTCGTCCCGTTTTTCACCCTTGATTTCGTTTTTTACCCGCTCTGACAGAGTGGACTTTACCTTTCTTTCGCTTATGCCTTTAAGTTTCGCTTCAGTCGTATTTTCATCGATGCTTTTCTTACAGTCTGCCCAATAATTATTTTTAAGACGCGACTTGGCGGCGCGCGCAAGATTTACGATATCGTCCATAGCTGACATTATTCTCCTTTATACGACATTTTTTATTATGAAAAAAGTCCGCCGAAACTTTAATTCCGACAGACTTTTTACTATTAGTTTTTATTTCTTTTTCTTGCGGCTTCCGCCTTTTTGCGGCGTTTTACCGAAGGCGATTCGTAAAATTCCTTCTTGCGAAGGTCGCCGATAATGCCGTCGCGCGAGCATTTTCTTTTAAAGCGACGGAGTGCGCTTTCAACGGACTCGTTTTCACCTACTTTTATAGTCGACATCTGTTTTCACCTGCCCTTGCAACAGCCTTTCTAATCGTAATTTTTACGACCTTTAAAGTATAGCAAACGGCGGAAAGGTTGTCAACCGATTTTTACTTTAAAAAATATTTTATTCTATTGCCTTTAAGCTCTCGTTCATATCTATGCGTTTAATTTTAGGAGTGAGCATGAGCGTTACTATAAAGGTAAACGCAAGAACGAGTACGGGCGCGACAAGCCACCAGAACCAGCTTACGCCCGCAATAGTTCCCATACCCATTATATTGAATAAAAGCAACATTATCAAAGTGGACAGCGGATAACCGAAAATTATACCGACCGCGGTATCTATATAAACTTCCCTGAAAATATAGCCCGATACTTCCCTTTCGTGATAGCCCAAAACTTTTAAAGTTGCAAGCTCGCGGTTGCGCTCGCTCACGTTTATATTAGTAAGAGTATAGATAACTACTGCCGTAAGAAGTCCCGCAAAGATTATTACGACCACCGCGACGCCCATTACGGACGGAGAATTTACGCCGCCGAACAGGCACACGTCAAGCAATGCAAGCCCTGCAAGCACCAACGCTGTAGACACCGCCACCGATACGACCGTCATAACAAATCTTGAAAGATAACGCAAAACGTTGCGCATAGTCGATTTATATTTGAAAGACAATAGATTCCAAATTAACGGTATTCTTTCCAAAAACACCTTTTTACCCGCTTTCGGCGGTTTCGGACGCAACAGCTCCGCGGGAGTTTCTGCCGTTAAGCGCAGTCCCGCAACCAGCGTTGAACCAAGCGTAACCACAACTATTACGGAAAATACTATAAGGAAGAACGGCAACGCCACCTGCGAAGATATGGGCGGCATGGCGAACGAATAGTTAAACACGTAACATATGAGATACGCAAGCCCCAAACCTACGAAATAAGACCCGCCGCCGCCAACTCCCGTTGCGAGCATGGCGAAAAGCACGTACTTGAACACTATTTTAAAAGACGAATATCCCAAAGTTTTTAAACAGGCGACCTGCGCACGCTCTTCTTCCATAAGCCGCGTCATATTCGAAAGCACGACGAGAGCGGTTACGAATAAAAAGGCGACCATTAAAATATAGCCGATACCCGCCACTTTGTCCGCATATCTCGTAAGCGATATAAACGAGTAATTCTGATAGAGCGAAATAAACCTTAAATCTTCCGCATTCGCGCCCGATTTTTCCGTAAACAGTTCTTTTTGGCTTTCAACGTAATCTTCGTAACCGTAATCGAACGCCTTAAACTGACTTCTGTCTGAAAACGCGAGATATATATCCGTCGTCTGCAAAACCCTGATATTCATAATGGAAGGAATTGCGTCCGAAGGAAGATACAGAATATTATCGAGAGTGATAAGCTCGTTTACTTCGTTAATAGTATTCGGAATTTCGGTATCTTCGGGATTGAGCCAGCTCGGCTCGCCGTCCTGCGCAAAAGTTAAAGGACTTTTAACAGTCCCGCCAACCGTAACCTTCACGGGCTTCAGTCTGCCGAGAAACAATTGGGCGTACGACGGTATTTCCTGCCCCGCCTGCCCGGCGAGCTGTTCTATTACGTCTTTAAAGTCGATTTCTATTTCTGTGCGCGACGCTATTCCCTTGATTTTATTATCGGCGACTTCGGCATAAGCGACGGTTAAATCTTTTTCCTCATCTTCGAAAAAACCGGTCTCTTCCAATATTTCCGGTTTGTTTACGGAAAGGTTGTCGAAATCGTCCAAAAAATACAGTCTTACGAGCTGTCTTTCGCCGTTGACCCCTATATATGCGTCGATTGCCGCGCCCGTGTCGACGAATTGCTCACCGTAAAATTCCTTGACGGCGGCAACTTCTTCTTTGGAAAAGCCCATTGAAAAGCCTTCGCTTTTAGTGCTTTTAACTATTAAATCGCTCACGTTCTGCGCCTTGTAATAGTCGGTCAACGAGTATTTGATTTTATCCGTGGAAGTACCTATGCCCGAGATAAAACCTACGGACACGAGAACTATGAATATTATCGATATGAATCTCGTCGCGTGCTTTTTGAATGTGCGGGCGAACGTTTTTAAATAAGTTTTCATATCACCACTCTATTTCGGATATTGGTTTAGGGTTGGCGTTAATATCAATCTTTTCAATTTTTCCGCTCTTGATATAAACTACTTTATCAGCCATTTCTTTCAGTGCGGAATTGTGAGTTACTATTATTACGAGCCTGCCGCTCTTTTTGCATACGTCGTGCAATAGCTGTAAAATCATTTTACCCGTAACGTAATCGAGTGCGCCCGTAGGCTCGTCGCAAAGCAGAAGCTTGGGATTTTTGGCAATAGCTCTGGCAATCGAAACACGCTGTTGCTCACCGCCCGAGAGCTGTGCGGGGAAGTTGTTCAGCCTTTCTTCAAGCCCCACTTCCGTCAATACTTCCTTGGGGTCAAGGTGGTCTTTACATATTTCAACCGCTATCTCCACGTTTTCGAGCGCGGTAAGGTTAGGCATAAGGTTATAGAACTGGAATACGAAACCCACGTCACTGCGGCGGTACTCGGTAAGCCCGCGCCTGTCGAGCGAAGTTACGTTTTTTCCGTCGAGAATAATTTCGCCCGAAGTGGCGTTGTCCATACCGCCCAAAAGATTTAAAAGCGTGGTTTTGCCCGCGCCCGAGCTTCCCAGAACTACTACAAACTCGCCGTTCTCCAGTCCGAAAGTAACGTCCGAAAGGGCGTGTACGCTCACTGACCCCGTTTTATACTCTTTTCCGACGCCGTTTAACGAAAGATATGCCGCGTTTTCGGCGCCAAGCGAATTTATTTCTTTTAAATCTTCGGTAGAGTTAATTCTTTTTTTAACTTTTTCGGACGGTTTTTTCATATCATTCTCCTTATATCTCACTTTTATTTAAACATTT
Organism: uncultured Christensenella sp.; assembly: GCA_910577555.1. GTDB lineage: Bacteria > Bacillota > Clostridia > Christensenellales > Borkfalkiaceae > Coproplasma. Next base: position 72,103 of record CAJTLF010000005.1, read on the forward strand.
ATTTGCCCGTTTGTAAAGGTATAACTTGACTTTTTTTCCAACTTTCACTAAAATATCATTGTAAATGCGGATATGGCGGAATTGGCAGACGCGCAGGACTTAGAATCCTGTGGGCAACCGTGCAGGTTCAACCCCTGTTATCCGCACCACTCAGGCGGGCAGTTTAAAACATTGCCCGCCTTTCATTTTTAATTTATATAATTATTTGGCAAAGGAAATAAAAGTGAAATATTTGACTATTTTTATAAAATTTTGTATACTTTATTTATATAGCAGTTAAGAGTTAAAGCGTATGAAAAAAATGGGTAACGAAAATAAAAAAAGAAATATGCCCGATAAAAAAGCCGTATTGAAGTTTTTAATGAACTACGGCGTTATTACGCTGGGCTGCGTTATATACTCGTTCGGCGTGGCTCTCTTTCTCGATGCAAGCAATCTTGCTTCGGGCGGGGTTACCGGCATTGCCATAGTAATAAATTACGCTTTGGAAACGTGGGCGAATTATAGTCTGGACACGGGAATTATAATAATTATAATTAATATTCCTTTGTTTATTTTGGGAGCGGTGTTTTTCGGGCACAAATTTATAATTTCCACTATTTATTCAACAGTTCTGTCGTCGCTTATGATGTGGGGCTGGTCCACTCTGTTTGACGCCTATCTCCCGTTCTTCGACAGCTTACTATTATCGGGTATAGTCGGCGGCGTACTGTTCGGCTTGGGTTTAGGACTGATTTTCAGAATGGGAAGTTCTACGGGCGGCACGGACATAATAGTTAAAATTTTAAGAAAAAAATTCCGCTATATACGAACCGGTATGATTTCGATGATTATCGATATAGCCATCGTTGCCGTTTCCGCGTTGGTATACCGTGATTTGGAGCTTGCCTGCTATACCGCAATTTCAATCGTAATTTTTTCAACCACCTTTGACTGGATACTTTACGGCGGCAACTCGGCAAAACTCGTTTATATTATTACCACTGACGAAAAAGCAAAACTGATTTGCGAAAAATTGTTAAATGAACTTGACGTGGGCGCGACTTATCTTGACGGGGAAGGCGCGTACACGGGCGAACAAAAGCGCGTGATTATGTGCGCTACGAAAAATTTTTTGTACCCCAAAATGCGCGACGCGGTACGCTCTGTAGACCCCGACGCGTTTATGATAGTTTCGTCCGCGAAAGAAATTTACGGCGAAGGCTATAAAAACCACTTTGACGACGAGCTTTAAAATTACTGATAAAACCAAAGATATTGAAGGCAAGAGACATGAAAATTACCGTTGCTGTTACGGGCGCAACCGGCGCGATGGGCGGCGAAGTGATTGCAAGTTTATTGCAATCGGATAAAAACCTGAGCGTTCGGTGTATTCTTTTCGAAAAAGAAAAACGCATACCCGCATTCACTAAAAAGACTTTAAAAAAATTTAAGGACAGAGTTTACGCATTCCGCGGCGATATCGCCCGCTATGACGACTGCGTTCACCTTATCGACGGAGCTGATTACGTAATACACTGTGCCGCGCTAATCCCGCCCAAATCCGACCACGACCCCGCGGGGACTTATAAGAGCAACTTCATAGGCACGAAAAATATCGTCGATGCGATACTCGCAAGCAACAGAGCAAAGGATATTGCCTTAGTTCATATCGCAACCGTTGCAATGTACGGGCACCGCGACTATCCCCATCAGTGGATTCGCGTCGGCGACCCCGTTATTTCAAGCGATTACGACGTTTATTCCTGGCAGAAATTAAAGGCGGAAAAATACGTTCTTGAAAGCGGATTGCCCCGTTTCGTCTCACTAAGACAGACGGCGGTACTGCACAAGTATATGTTCGCCAACAATTTAAAGGACGGACTTATGTTCCACACCGTTTGGAACGGAGCTTTGGAATGGGTTACCGACTACGACAGCGGATTGCTTTGCCGCAATCTCGTCGAAAAGGATATAAACGGCGAACTCGGCGGTTTCTGGAACAAAATTTACAATATCGGCGGCGGCGAAAATTGCCGCAATACGGGCTTTGAAACAATAGACGAAGGGTTCAAGCTTATGGGCAGGGGAACGAAAAGTTTCTTCAAGCCCAACTGGAATATTGCCCGTAACTTCCACGGCGGTTGGTTTTACGACAGCGACGAGCTTGACGATATTTTGCAATTCCGTACGGAAAGTAACGCAGATTTCTGGAAAAGAATGAGCAAAAAATACGCTTACTACAAAGCTGGCAAAATCGTACCCAAAGGCGTTATTTCCAAATGCGTCATACAGCGGCTGTTTAAAAACACCAACGCGCCTAAATATTGGATTAAGCACGACAAAACGGGCAGAATAAAGGCGTTTTTCGGCGGACGCGAGCAGTACGACGCTATTCCCGACAAGTGGGAAGACTATCCCCTTTTGTGCGAAGGAAAGTTATCAAACGGTTCGAAAATAGATTACGCCGCTTATAAAGACATAAAAAACAGTGAAAAATATTTGCTCAACCACGGCTACGACGATAAAAAACCGCTTGAAGAAATAACTCTCGAAGATTTAAAAAATGCGGCGGAATTCCGCGGCGGCAAGTGTCTTGCGCCCAAATTCGGCGGCGATTTATACGAAAAAGTTTTATGGAAATGCCGCGAAGGACACGAGTTCGCGCTAACACCCTACACCGTGCTTAAAGGCGGTTACTGGTGCCCCCACTGTTGCGAACCCAAGCCCTGGCGTTACGGTTCGGTTGCGAATATACCGTTCTACGCGCAAGTGTATTTCGATTCACACGACGAAAGCGAAGTTGACGACTCGTTCCCCGCATTCGACCACGAAGAAGATTTTATTATAAAAAAATGAAAATAATTTTATACGTATTTTCCGGCACGGGCAATACGCTTAAAGTTGCCGCGCTGTACAAAAAATATCTTGAAAAACACGAAGAAAATTCGGTAAAAATTTACCGCATATCCAAAAAGAGCGGAAAATTCCCTTCCCCCGAAGATTACGATTTGGTTGGGATAGGATATCCTATTCACGGTTTTTCCGCACCCGAGCCTGCGATTAAGTTTTGTATGCAATTACCGACAGTTGAATATAAACGCACGTTTATATTCAAATCTTCGGGAGAAGGTTTGCACGTCAACGACTGCTCTTCGCAGAAATGTATAAGCATTTTGCAGAAAAAGGGTTACGACGTAAATTTCGAGCGGCACGTGGTTATGCCTTACAATATGATTTACCGCCACCGCGACGAAATGGCGAAACAGATGTGGATTTACGCACACGCGCTGGTTGATTTGAACTGCCGTGAAATTATGAACGGAAAGCGCGAAAAAGTCAAGTTGCCTTTTTATAAGACCTTTTACTGCCCCGTCGTGCGCGTTTTAGAGCAAAAATTTGCCCACGTACACGGTCCTGCGTTTAAAGTGAACGCGGATAAATGTGTGAAATGCAACAAGTGCGTGAACGTTTGCCCGCAAAACAATATCAAAGTGGAAGACGGAAAATATAAGTTCGGACACGACTGCGTATTATGTATGGGCTGCTCGTTCGGCTGTCCGCAGGACGCAATAAGCGTAGGCGTTTTCAAATTCTGGAAAGTGAACGGAAGTTACCGCCTTAACGAACTGAAAAACGACGAAAGCATACCCTTCCCTTTCGTTCCGAACAATGCGAAAGGTATTTACAGGCTGTATAAGAAATATTACCGCGAAGCCGACAAGGCACTTGCCGACGCGGGAATAGACGTAAAAGATTATATTTAAACCGTTAGATAAATAATTTGCGTCTTTCAGGCATATAATTCGTTGTACGAGATGAAAGTCAAAACCTTTTTTAAAAACTTCGGGATAGGCGCGCTCATAGGCGTGGCGATGATTATTCCCGGAGTAAGCGGCGGAACGATAGCCGTGCTTTTGAATATTTACGATAAGCTTATCTGCGCGATAAGCGATTTGCGGCGCGATTTTAAAAACAGTTTTAAATTTTTGTTGCCAATCGTTCTGGGCGCAGTTGCGGCTGTGGTTGCAGCTTATTTCCCGATAAAGTTTTTTATAACCAAAGCCCCGCTACCAACTTTACTATTCTTTGCGGGTTTAATGGTAGGGTCATTCCCCAAAATGCTTAAAGATACCGTTAAAAAGGGCTTTAAACGGACTGATATCATAGCGTCGGTAATTCCGCTCGCGCTACTGATAGGCGTTTGTTTTATCCCTTCGCTCGGCGACGTAAATCTCGGGTCGGATATGCCCGTTTACGGTTACTTTTTACTAATCGCGGTGGGTATGCTCGCTTCCTGCGCTTTGGTAGTACCGGGTGTGAGCGGTTCGGGTTTATTGCTTATTTTAGGCTACTATACTTCCATTTTAAATACCGTTTCCGCGTTAAAAACTGATTTCGGACATTCGCTTTTAGTGCTTGCGCTATTCGCCGCGGGGCTTATAATAGGCTTTTTCTCAATTGCAAAGCTTATGAAATATCTGTTAAATAAATTTCCACGCGGCACGAGTTGGGCTATAATAGGCTTCGTGGTAGGGTCTATTCCCGCAATATTCCTGTCTTTCGACTGGGCAGGGGAAGCAGTTCCGGAAATTACCCCGCTTCATATCGGAATAGGTGTGGTTTTATGCATAGCAGGCGCAATTGCCACCTTTGCCCTTACCGCGTTCGTTGAAGGAAAAATGAAAAAACAAACGATTGCAAGCAGTGACAACTGTACGGAAAAACAAATCAACGAAGATTAATATGACAATAAACTTAATATGAAAAGTAAAAAATATGCGTCGGCGCAAATATGCGCCGACGCATTAATTTTTATTGAATTACTTTTCGATAGGGTCTACTACGCTGTTATAACCGGGGTTAAGCACGGGGGACATATTTTTATATTCCTTTACGCCCGTACCTGCGGGTATGAGTTTACCTATAATTACGTTCTCTTTAAGACCGATAAGCGGGTCAACCTTATTCTTGATAGCCGCGTCGGTAAGAACTCTTGCCGTTTCCTGGAAGGACGCCGCGGAAAGGAATGAATCTGTTGACAACGCCGCTTTGGTTATGCCGAGCAGTATACGCTTTTGCAGTGCGGGAGTACCGCCGTTTTCGATAGCGAGCGTATTCTCTTCTTCCGCAGTGAACATATCCACCGTTTCACCGGGGAGCAGGTTGGTTGAGCCTGCGCTCTCTATTCTTACCTTTCTGAGCATCTGGCGCACGATAATTTCAACGTGTTTGTCGTTGATATCAACGCCCTGCGAGCGGTATACGGACTGAACCTGTTCGAGAATATAGTCCTGAACGCCCTTTACGCCCGAAATTCTTAAAATATCCTGCGGGTAAACGGAGCCTACGTTGAGTACCGAGCCGGGTTGAACGGTCTGCCCGTCTTTAACCAGAAGTTCGGCGTTGAACGGCAGGGTGTATTCCTTTTTGACTTCTCTCGTTACGGGGTCGCGTACGATTACGTGCTTTAAATTGTCCTTATCGTCGATAAATACAGTACCCGAAACTTCGCAAAGAGTAGAGCAGCCCTTTGGCTTACGCGCTTCGAAAAGCTCTTCTACACGGGGGAGACCTTGTGTAATGTCGCCCGTAGCAGCGATACCGCCCGTATGGAAGGTACGCATGGTAAGCTGGGTACCGGGTTCGCCTATGGACTGAGCCGCAATAACGCCTACCGCCTCGCCCGTCTGCACGGGAAGGTTGGTTGCCATATTCTTGCCGTAGCACTTGGCGCACACGCCGTAACGCGAGTTACAAGTGAATACCGAACGGATTGCAACTTCTTCAATGCCCGCCGCGATAACTTTTTTAGCGAGCGCGTCGGTCACGAAACCGTTCTGTTCGACGATAACGTTGCCGTCCTTATCCTTTACGTCTTCGGCTACGAATCTGCCCTGAATTCTGTCTTCAAGACCTTCGATAACTTCGCCGTTAGGACCGGTTATAGCTCTTACAACCATACCGCGGGGTTTTTTACTGCCCGCCATACAGTCGTCCTCGCGCACGATTACGTCCTGCGAGACGTCTACGAGACGACGGGTAAGATAACCAGAGTCCGCCGTTTTCAACGCCGTATCGGCAAGACCTTTACGTCCGCCGTGCGACGAAATGAAGTATTCGAGAACGGAAAGACCCTGTCTGAAACACGATTTAACGGGGACTTCAATCTTTTTACCCTGCGGGTTAACCATCAGTCCGCGCATACCGGAAAGCTGTTTCATCTGGTCGATTGAACCACGCGCGCCCGAATTTGCCATCATCCATATGGGATTGAACTTGTCGAGCGATTTTTTAAGTGCGTCGGTAACTTTATCGGTTGCGTCGTCCCACGCGTTGATAACCGCGTTGTAACGCTCTTCTTCGCGCAAGAGACCGCGCTGGAATTTCTTTTCGATTTTTATAACGGTTTCTTCCGTTTCCGCAACGATTTCCTTTTTAGCGTCGGGAACGTGCATATCGAATACTGAAGTGGTGATTGCACCAACCGTAGAATACTTGTAGCCGAGCGTCTTTATCTTATCGAGAATATCAGCCGCTCTCGGCGCGCCGCCCGTCTTAAAGCACCGCTCAACTATTTTGCCGAGCTGTTTTTTACCTACGGCAACCGCACTGCCAAGGAATTCGTAAGAAATTTCGTATTTAAGATAATCTTCGGGTTGTTTGCGCTCTACGAAACCCAAATCCTGCGGCATTTCGGAGTTGAATATAATTCTGCCGACCGAAGTTTTTACGATGCCCGTAACTGTCTGACCGTTATAAGGCGACTTTTCGTCTTCTATTGTAACCGTTCTGCGCACGAAAATTTCGTCCTGCATATGAACGAGTTTAAGCTGATAAGCAATCATAGCTTCGTCGTCGGATATATAGGCGTTTGGAACGTATTTTTCCGCTCCTTCCTCGCCTTCCGCGCACTCGTAATATCTGTCGCCGACGTAGCGGTAGTATTTACCTTCTTCACGGCGGAGAATGGTAAGATAGTACGCGCCCATAACCATATCCTGCGAAGGCTGCATAACGGGCTTACCGTCTGAAAGCTTTAAGATGTTGTTCGACGAGAGCATTAAATATCTCGCTTCCGCCTGCGCTTCGATGGAAAGGGGTACGTGAACCGCCATCTGGTCGCCGTCGAAGTCTGCATTGAACGCCGTACATACGAGCGGGTGAATTTTGATTGCTCTGCCTTCGATAAGCACAGGCTCGAAAGCCTGAATTGAAAGTCTGTGCAAGGTAGGAGCGCGGTTCAGAAGAACGGGGTGTTCCTTGATTACTTCTTCTAAAACGTCCCATACGAAAGGCTTTGCCTTTTCTACGGTGCGTTTTGCACTCTTTATGTTGTGGCACTGCCCGCTTTCAACGAGTTTTTTCATAACGAAAGGCTTGAAAAGCTCAATCGCCATTTCTTTGGGCAGACCGCACTGGTAAAGCTTGAGTTCGGGACCTACGACGATAACCGAACGGCCTGAATAGTCTACACGCTTACCGAGCAGGTTCTGACGGAAACGGCCCTGCTTACCGCGGAGCATTCCCGAAAGCGATTTAAGCTCGCGGTTGGAAGGACCGGACAGAGCCTTGCCGCGTCTGCCGTTATCTATAAGCGCGTCCACCGCTTCCTGCAACATACGCTTTTCGTTTTTGACAATCATATCGGGAGCGCCGAGCTCCATCATTCTCTTCAAACGGTTGTTGCGGTTGATAACTCTTCTGTAAAGGTCGTTAAGGTCGGACGAAGCAAATCTGCCGCCGTCGAGCTGAACCATAGGTCGGATATCGGGGGGAAGCACGGGCAACACGGTTAAAACCATCCATTCGGGACGGTTGCCGCTCTTGCGGAATGCTTCCAATACTTCTATTCTCTTTACGGCTTTGACGCGTTTCTGGCTTGCGGTGCCGCTGTCGATAATCTTTTTAGCGTCTTCGCATTCCTTATCAAGGTCTACTGCCATTAACAGCTCGCGGATAGCTTCCGCGCCCATACCGACTTTTAAGCCCGTAGTTTCGCTGTCGCCGTATTTTTCTTCTATTTCGCGCAGTTCCTTATCGTTGATAACCTGCTTGTATTCGAGAATGGGAACGCTGCCGGGGTTAATTACGACGTAAGCGGCGAAGTAAATAATCTGCTCCAAAGCCTTGGGACTCATATCGAGAATGAGACCTATTCTCGACGGAACGCCGCGGAAATACCAGATATGGGAAACGGGAGCGGCAAGCTCGATGTGTCCCATTCTTTCGCGTCTTACTTTGGCGCGGGTAACTTCTACGCCGCACTTTTCGCAGGTGATGCCCTTGTAGCGTATTCTCTTATACTTTCCGCAGTGACATTCCCAGTCCTTCATAGGTCCGAAAATACGCTCGCAGAAAAGTCCGTCTTTTTCGGGCTTTTGCGTTCTGTAGTTTATGGTCTCGGGCTTGGTTACTTCGCCTTTGGAAAGTTCCCTTATTTTTTCGGGAGACGCCACGCTGATTTTTATTGAGTTAAAATCGTTTAATTCAAACATATTCCACCTGCCTTATTCCTTGTCGCCGTCGTCGCCGAACAGGTCAAGGTCGTCTTCGTCTTCATCGTCTTCGTCGAAAAGCGTGAATTTATCGCCCAAATCGTCGTCTTCGTCGTCGAAATCGTCAAGCTCGTCGCCCGAGAACAATTCTTTGCTTGTAAAGTCGTCTTCGTCGTTGTCGAATATGGAAATGGGTTCGAGTTCGAGTTCTTCTTCGTCGGCGTCGCCCGTAATATCGAATTCGGTAACGGGGATAGAATCGTCGAGTTCCTGCGCTTCTCTCGCCTTTGCGGTGGGGATTACGTCATCGTCGTCGTCAAGTTCGCGGATAACGAGTTCTTCTCCGCTTTCGGTGAGTACTTTCACGTCGAGTGCGAGCGACTGCAATTCTTTGAGCAATACCTTGAACGCTTCGGGAATACCGGGCTCGGAAATATTGTTGCCCTTAACTATGCTTTCGTAAGTTTTTACACGGCCGACGATATCGTCCGATTTAACGGTAAGAATTTCCTGAAGAATGTGCGCCGCGCCGTAAGCTTCCAACGCCCACACTTCCATTTCACCGAAACGCTGTCCGCCGAACTGTGCTTTACCGCCCAAAGGCTGCTGCGTTACAAGGCTGTAAGGACCTATCGAACGCGCGTGAATCTTATCGTCTACAAGGTGGTTCAGCTTAATCATATACTGAACGCCGACAGTAACTCTGTTTTCGAAAGGTTCGCCCGTTCTGCCGTCGTAAACCTGAATTTTACCGTCTACCTTGCCTTCGGGGTTCAAAAGATTGTTTTCTTCAAACAGCTTCTTAATATCCTGCTCGGTCGCGCCGTCGAATACGGGCGTCGCAATTTTCCAGCCGAGCTGTTTGCAGACTAAGCCCAAATGAACTTCAAGCACCTGACCGATATTCATACGCGAAGGAACGCCCAGCGGGTTAAGCACTATCTGTAAAGGAGTACCGTCCGCAAGGAAAGGCATATCCGCCTGCGGCAATACACGGGAAATAACGCCCTTGTTACCGTGACGGCCCGCCATCTTGTCGCCAATCTGTATCTTACGCTTCTGCGCTATATATACGCGTACCAATTTGGAAACGCCGGGGGAAAGTTCGTCCTTGTTTTCGCGGGTAAACACCTTTACGTCTACTACTATACCGCCTTCACCGTGGGGAACTTTTAGGGAAGTATCCCTTACTTCTCTCGACTTTTCGCCGAAGATTGCGCGGAGCAATCTCTCTTCGGGGGTAAGCTCGGTTTCACCCTTGGGGGTTACTTTACCGACGAGTATATCGCCCGGCTGAACTTCCGCGCCGACACGGATAATGCCGTCCGCATCCAAATCCTTGAGCGCGTCTTCGGAAACGTTGGGTATATCTCTCGTAATTTCTTCCGCGCCGAGCTTGGTGTCGCGCGCTTCCGTTTCGTGTTCTTCGATGTGAATGGACGTGAACACGTCGTCCTGAACGAGTTTTTCTGAGATGAGAATCGCGTCTTCGTAGTTATATCCTTCCCACTCCATATAGCCGATAAGGATATTTTTACCGAGCGCAAGCTCTCCGTTGTTGGTTGCGGGACCGTCGGCGATTATTTCTCCCGCCGAAACTCTGTCGCCCGTGTTGATTAAGGGGCGTTGGTTAAGGCAAGTGCCTTGGTTTGAACGCTGGAATTTCTTTAAAGGATACTCGGAGATAAGTCCGTCGTCTTCCTGAATTTTAATGCAGTCGGACGCGACGCCTACGGCTACGCCGCCGTTTTTGGCGCGAACCATTACGCCGCTGTCGCGCGCTATCGCGTGTTCGATACCCGTTGCGACGATTGCGCTTTCCGTCTTCATAAGGGGAACTGCCTGACGCTGCATGTTCGAACCCATAAGCGCACGGTTGGTATCGTCGTTTTCAAGGAAAGGAATGAGCGCGGTCGCTACCGAAACGAGCTGTTTGGGCGAAACGTCCATATAATCCATCTTATCCGCCGTATACTGCGTAATCAAATCGCGGTGGCGACAACCGATATGGGTATTTTCAAAGCGGTTGGTAATATCCAAAGGTTCGTTCGCCTGAGCGACTATAAACCTGTCTTCTTCGTCGGCGGTGAGATAATCGACGTGGTCGGTTACCCAGGTATCGATAACCTTGCCTTCAGCGTCCAGAGTATGCTCAACCTTTCTGTACGGACTCATTATAAAGCCGTATTCGTTTACCTTCGAGAAAGTTGCAAGCGAAGAAATAAGACCTATATTCTGACCTTCGGGCGTTTCTATAGGGCAAAGTCTGCCGTAATGCGAGTGGTGAACGTCGCGCACGTCGAAAGTAGCTCTTTCGCGGTTAAGACCGCCGGGACCGAGCGCAGACAGCTTACGCTTATGGGTAAGCTCTGCAGCGGGGTTGGTCTGGTCCATGAACTGCGACAACTGTGAAGAGCCGAAGAACTCGCGGATAACAGCCGTTACGGGGCGCACGTTTACGAGCGAAGAAGGCTCGACTTCCATCGCGTCCTGCGTTGCCATTCTCTCCTTGATAAGTTTTTCAAGCCTTGCGATACCTATGCGGAGCTGGTTCTGGAGAAGCTCTCCGACCGAGCGCACGCGGCGGTTGCCCAGGTGGTCGATATTGTCGATAGTACCTATGCCGTACTGTAAATCGAGATTGGAAGAAATTGCGGCAACTATATCGTCAACCGTAATATGTTTATGGTTGAGTTTTTCGATTATGGGCTTAATCGTCTTTCTGTCGTCGTCGTCGAGTTCCTTATCGGAATTGAGAAGTTCGGAAAATCTCTTGCACGCTTCAACGAACTTAATGCGAAGCTCGCGGCGTTTTTCCCTGTTCTTCTTGTCTTCGGGCTTTTCGTCGTCCGTTTCGGGAAGTTCGACCGCGTAATATATCGCGTTAATATCGTCAAGATACTTTTCCGCAACTTCTTCGGGTTTCGCGCTCTCGCACTCTGCGGCGAGCTTTTGCATAAACTTGAAGTTGGGCAGATATATAGTGGGTAAAAGTCCGAAAGCCTTGTGCGGCTTGTCCGACACCGCCGAAAAATGACAGGTATTGTTTGCAATAATCTTGTGCTTTATTTCGCCGTGCTGAGCGTCGGATACGAGTACGAAAACTTCGTTCACGCCGCAGTTCTGCATTTCGTAAGCCTGCTCTTCGGTAACGGTATCGCCCGAGTGCGCGATTATTTCGCCCGTTTCGGGGTTGACTATATCGTCCGCAAGACGGCAGCCGGGCAATCTGTAAGCTAAATTAAGTTTTTTGTTGAACTTATATCTGCCTACCTTCACCACGTCGTAACGGCGGGGGTCGAAGAAAAGGTTGTTGAGGTGCTGGCGCACGGACGCTTCGGTGGGAACTTCGCCGGGACGCAGTCTTCTGTAAAGCTCTACCAAGCCGTCGGATTCCGATTTGGTGGTATCCTTGGCGATGGTGCTTTCAATCATAGGCTCGTTTGCAAACAAATCGAGCAAAGCTCTGTCCGAGCCGAAACCGAGCGCACGGAGCAGTACGGTGGCGCATATCTTGCGCTTTCTGTCAACGTGAACCCACAGAACACCCTGCGCGTCCTGCTCGAATTCCAACCACGCGCCGCGGTTGGGTATAACGGTCGTGCCGAAAATTTCCTTACCCGTCTTGTCCCTTTGCGACGCGTTATACGCGCCGGGGGAACGGACGAGCTGTGAAACGATTACGCGCTCCGCACCGTTTATTATGAACGAACCCGAATCGGTCATGAGCGGGAACTCGCCCATAAAAACGTTCTGGTCTATAACTTCGTCCTTAACTTTGTTTACGAGTCTGATTCTTACGTGCATGGGCAGGGCGTAAGTAGCGTCGCGGTTGCGGCACTCCTGCTCGTTGTACTTGGGCTTATCGTCGAACCAATGTTCGAGAAAATAAAGCTCGTAATGGTCGGAATAGTCGGTAATGGGCATGAAGTCTTCGAATACTTCGGTAATGCCTTCCTTCATAAACGCATCGTAACTCGACTTCTGAATTTCGACAAGGTCGGGAATGTCGATAACTTCGTTTATCTTACCGAACTTTCTTCTCTCTGTTTTGCCATACTTGTGAAGCGGTAAATTCATTAAAACGAACTCCTTTAATTTCGGCTGTGCGCCACTGTATTTTCACATTTTGGCGATTTTGCGTGTATATCTTTTCACCGCAAACAATCGAATGTTTCAAAAATTAAAAATTTTCTGCCGTTATCCTTTACAAATTTATAATTAAGTATTATACTTTATAAGAATTGCGCGGCTTTTTACCTGCGATTTTGTCGGATTTTGACGGTAAAAAGCGTTAAAAAATTGAATTTTTGCGCAAAAACAGCATTTTAGTACAGTTTATTATTGTACTACTTCGCAATCAAGGTGTCAACCGTTTTCGCAAAGTAGTGAAAATATTTTTTTAAAGTTATGAGAATCGATAAATTTTTAAAAGTTTCGCGCATTTTAAAACGGCGCACGCTCGCACAGCAGGCTTGCGACAAGGGCAAGGTTATAGTAAACGGCAAGGAAGTAAAACCCGCCAAACAGATTAAGGCGGGCGACGAAGTAGAACTGCAATTTACTGGCGGCTCGCTTAAATTCCGTATACTCCAGATAAAAGAAACGGTAAAAAAAGACGAAGCTCAATCCCTTTACGAGATAATAAACGGGTGAACGATGAACGAAAAAATAAGCGTAATAATCTGCGCGGCAGGCAAGGGCGAACGCGCGGGATTCGGAAAAAACAAACTACTTGCCCCCCTTTACGGCGCGCCCGCGCTCTGGCACACCCTTAAAAAATTTAATAAAGACTTTATCCACGAAGTTGTCGTAACTTCTTCCGAAACGGATTTTAACGAGATTTCCGCCCTGTGCAAGCCGTTCGGTTATTCGGTTGTGCTTGGCGGCGAAACGCGCACGCAGAGCGTTAAAAACGCATTGAACGAAATTACGGGCGATATCGTGCTTATTCACGACGGGGCGCGCCCGTTCGTCACTGAAGAACTCATTTTAAAATGTATTCAATCGGTTCAAAAATTCGGCAGCGGGGTCTGCGCTTTGAAATCTACCGACACTGTAGTAAGCGCGGCTTACGGACAAATTTGCGGAACTCTGGACAGAAACGAAATTTTCCGCGTACAGACGCCGCAAGGATTTTTAACCGAAGATATTAAACGCGCGTACGCTCTCGCGGGCGACGGAATTTATACGGACGACAGCGCGGTCTATTGCGAATATATATGTCCCGCACGCATCGTGGAAGGCGACGAAAACAATGTAAAACTGACTTATAAAAGCGATTACCCGCAGGATATGCCGCAAATACCGCAAACTTTAAACGGCGACAGAGTAGGGTTCGGTGTGGACGTGCATACTTTTTGCGACGGAAACGGGCTTATGCTTGGCGGCGTGAAAGTTCCGTTCGATAAGAGCTTTGCCGCACACAGCGACGGCGACGTGATAATACACGCACTGATGGACGCATTGCTTTCCGCGGCGGGGCTTAAAGATATAGGGCATTACTTCCCGACAGACGATAAGAATTACGACGGCGCAGACAGTAAAGAGCTGTTGAAAAAGGTAATAAAAATACTATACGATGCGGGATATGCCGCAAATAACGTATCTTTAACCGTTCAGGCAGAACGCCCCCGCTTGTCACCATTTATAGACAAAATGAAAAAGACGCTATGTTCGATAACGGGCGTAAATTACGACGAGATGGCAATTGCCGCGGGCACTTGCGAAGGGCTTGGATTCGTTGGCGAAGGTCGGGGCGCAGTGGCGTATTGCGCGGTAACTTTAAGGAAACTGAAAAATGGCAAAAACTAAAACGACGACGGAGTTCGTCTGCGGGGAATGCGGAGCGACCAGCCCGCGCTGGCTTGGCAGATGCCCCGCTTGCGGCAAATTCAATACTATGGTCGAAGAAATCGTTTCGCCCGCAGAAAAACCCGCCGCGGCTAAAAAGCAATTTACAGGCGGCAGAGCAAAACCGCTCAACGCCATTTCGTACGAAAAGTACGACCGGACTTCTTCGGGCATATCCGAATTTGACAACGTACTCGGCGGCGGCATAGTTAAAGGCTCGCTCGTGCTTTTGGGCGGCGACCCCGGAATAGGAAAATCAACCTTGCTCACGCAGATTGCGGCGCACCTTTCGCAGAGCCGAAAGGTATTATACGTATCTGCGGAAGAGAGCTGTTCACAGCTGAAAATGCGCGCGCAGAGATTAAACCTTTCTTCGGACGGAATGTTCGTTATAAACGAAACTTGCCTTGACGGAATAGAGAACGAGCTCGACGGCGTTGAGTTCTGCGTAATAGACTCCATTCAGGCGGTATATACCGACGACTTGTCTTCTTCGGCGGGTTCGGTGGGTCAAGTACGCGAATGCGCCGCAAAGCTTATGCGCATAGCAAAAAGCCGCGAAATTACTTTCTTTATCGTAGGTCACGTGACCAAGGAAGGCGCGCTTGCAGGACCTAAAGTGCTTGAACACATAATGGACACGGTGCTTTATTTCGAAGGGGAAAATCAGGAAAATTTCCGCATATTGCGTGCCGTAAAGAACAGATTCGGCAACGTATCGGAGGTGGGCGTATTTGAAATGACCGATTCGGGCGTAGTTGCGGTAACCGACTATTCGGGCGTATTTTTATCCGAGAGCCGCGGCGAAGAATCGGGTTCGTGCGTAACCCCCGCACAGACCGGCGCACGATGTATGAACGTGGAAATTCAGACGCTCGTTACAAAAACGACTTTCGGACAACCCCGCCGTATGCCGCTCGGCATAGATTACAATAAACTCGTTCTGCTGATTGCCGTGCTTGAAAAGCGGTGCGGACTTGCTCTCGGCAGTTACGACGTTTACGTAAACGCTATGGGGGGCATTAAGCTAAACGAACCCGCCTGCGATTTAGCCGTGTGTGCCGCGCTGGCGTCGGCATATCTCGGCGTTCCCGTAGACAAATACACCGCGGTGTTCGGCGAAGTTGGGCTTACGGGCGAAGTGCGGGCAGTATCCTACTGCGAAAAACGCGTTGCCGAGTGCGTGAAAATGGGATTTAAAAAAGTTCTCGTACCCGCTAAAAATATGAAATCGGTTGCAAAGTATGCCGACAAAATAAAAATCGTTCCCATACTTTACGCAAACACTATGATTAAAAATCTATTCAAGGAATAAGCTAAATTTAATTCAAGCTATAACAAAACGCTCTTGAACAAACAGTTCAAGAGCGTTTTTATTAATTTGTTTTTTACCCGTTTTTAGTATTATCGGGTTTCTTTTTTCGGATAGGCAATATATTGTAAAAGAACAAACAATATATAATACATAAAATCAAGTAAACTACTATTGCCGAATAAAATACCCACGATAAGATAAGGTAAAAATTAAAGTCAACTTCCGTGCCGTAGCTTACGGGCCAAGTTAAAGCCTGTGAAAACGAACCCATTCCACCGATATAAACTTTAACCTTTTCGCCTATACGTTTACGGTCTTCAGCTTCCGTTTTATAATTGCCCCGCCCGCAATAACTCTCGTACACTATACCGTCGTCGTCCGTATACCGATACATAATATGATAGATTGAACCACCGCCCCCGCTTGAACTATGAACTAAGGCAACGATTTCCGCTTCAACGATTATATTTTTGTCTATTGCCGCCTGAAGCTCTTTACAATGAATATACTCTAAAGTACCCTTTGCACCAATAAACCCGAATACAGCTATAACTACAAGAGATAAAACTATACCTAACCAGCTGAACGCGTGCAATCTTTGACTTTTTCGCATCACCATACTCCGATTTTTACGTTAAATTATAGAATTATTTGGATTTATGAGCTGCCGCTTCGAAAGATACGGTCTTTACGCCGTCAAGCGAATTTATAGTAAAGTTTAATTTAACTCTCGCACCGCCGTAAGAAGACGAGTTCAAAGTAGTCATACCACTTTTACCGAAAGTATTGCCGCTCACAGCAAACCACTTGCCGCCGTTCAGTTTATCCTGCTGTACGCCTTCGGCATTAGCAAGCTCGTATAAAACTTCAGCATTAACCGCCGCGCAGGCGTTTCCTATAATCTCGCTTATTCCGCCGACAAAATTTCCGCCGATATAGTTGCCTTCTATCTTCCAAGTTCCAATCCAAGACTTTTCTGCAAGTGTAATATTCACCGCAACGGTTTCTATCCACACCGCGTAAAGCGTAATCTCCGCACCGTTTTCATCAAGCGAGCCGAGAAGATAATTTTTAACCGCGTCCGCCGTAGGAGAAAATACGTAATTCCCGTCACTACCCAAAGCAAACCAGCCGAGAAGAGTTTTGCCTTCAAGATTGAAGTTTGCAAGGGTTTCTTCCTTACCGTAGGTTAAAATATCGTCGTAATAATAGCCTACCGTCACGCCGCTCTCGTCCTTGTCTTCATGGGCGAGCTTGCTGAAAAACAGGTCGCTGTAATATCTGACGTTAACTCTCTTGCCTATCCATTTTGCGTAGTAAACCGCGTCCGACTTTATATTGAACGAATTTACGGGTTCGCCGCGGAATTCCGCGTTATCGTAGTAACCGCCGAAAGTAAACGCGGGCGATGACGATTTAAGCTCGGGAAGATTTACCGTCGAGCCGTACTCGCCCGTAAGCGAGTAAACGCCTTCGCTTTCCTGAACGAAACCTTCCAACTGTCCTTCGAACGGTTGCGCGCTCTCTATTTTAACGGTGTATTCGTTCACCGCAAAAGTAGCGTCTATGACTGTTCCGTCCATTTCGGGAGATACCGCCACAGCGGCGTCGCAATTCCACGTGCCCGTATACCCTTCCTTTTCGGGCAACTGCGGCAATCTGTCCGCAAGCGTTTCGCCTTCATAATAATATACCGTCTGAATACCGCTTTCACTGCGGAAATTTACCGCGTAAATTTTTTCCCAAACGGCGTAATACTTTGCATCGCCGTTCACTTCAACCGAATAACATAATTCGCCGTTCGAATTGTATTGAGTTTTGCCGAAGTCGAGAATTTCGCCGTCGGGCTGTAACGAGTAACCTTTAAGTCCGTATTTAACGCCGTCATCGTCGGTATAAACCAAATCCTTACGCAAATAAACGTGTTCGTAAGCTCTCTCTATCGTTCTGCGCCAAACGCCGTCGATAAAGTCGTAATTGCCGTCGGTTTTGAACTTGCTGTCTACGGTGACCGTATACACGAAGTCATAAACCGCCTGACAAACGAGCCTGTCGTCTTCAACGCGGCATTCGGTTTTCCATACCGTCGTTTTCCCTTCCACCGCAGGCATAACCGAAAGGTCGGGTGCGATAAATTTGGTATAAACGGAATTGGTTTTAACGTTATACAATACGGGCTGTTCAACCCCGAAAGGCGCAAACGAAGTATTGTTTTCGTCGGTCGCGTATTCGAACGCGATATTCTTTACCGCAAGCGTTTCGCCGTTATATCTAAGGAATTTATTGCCCGTTTCGCCGAGCAACTTATCCCAGTTGGTATGCGCGGAAACTTCCGCAAAATTATCGCCGCCGAGAATATCGTTCCAGCTGTATCCGCCGAACGCGCTTATAGGTTCGCCGCATACGCTTACCGTACTGTCGGTATAAAGCGGGTTGCCGTTTTCGTCCTTTACAATCTCTTCGTGCGGGTTGCAGTATTTGAAACCGCCGCTGAATTTCAAAGATATAGAGCCTAAAAGCGACATCTTCGACTCGGCTATATCCAGCCCCGTAAGAGTAAGCGTGCCGTCGGCGTTCTTATCCGCATTAAAAGTGACAGGAATTTCAGACATTCCCATTCCTACAAGGTCGGAAAGTATATTGCCGCTTATTCCCATTGTCCAGCTTGCGCCGCTCTCGTTTTCCGAATATACGTATCTCGAAAGAACGTATTCCATAGACCCGCCGTAATCCTTGCCGTCAAACGACGCGCCGTTGCCGCTTGAAGTATCAATATTCCTTAACTGGTCGGCAATTACCGAACCGAAGTTGAATATGAATACCATCTGCTCCATTATATCGTTAAGGAACGCGTCCACGGGCATAATGCGCACTTCGGTTTCGGGAGTTATCGCCTTACCGCTCGCGTTAGTGGTCTTTATTCTTCTGGCGTAAACCATATCGTTTCTTATTGAAAGGTAAACGTCGCAACCGCCGTCTATAGCGGTAACCATACCAAGCACCTTTAAAGCCTTGTATGAAATATGTACGTCGGCGGAAACTTTATTGTCGTCGTTTATAACGATTTTGAGCGTGTTTACATTTATATCTATGTTCGCGCTCGATAAAATGCTGAGATTTGCATTTACTCTTCCGCTTAAAAGGTAAGTTCTGTTCAGTTCGTAATCGGTATCTCCGCCGTCAGTCTTATGCGTTGCGGAATTTACCGCCGCCTTAAGCAAAGTATCGATTCCGTAAAGATTGAGATAACCGTCAAGTCCCGTTGCCGTATCGGGTTTGGTTATTTCCCCGTATCCGAGCAAAGCACTCATATCCAGCCTGTTCACGTTGTCTTTTCCGAAATAGATATGGTCGAGAACGACGCCCGCCACGCGGTAAACGCCGTTTTCATCCTTTTCGCGCGAGAATTCTACCGTGAGATACTTATCGCGCGATATATCTTCGTCGCCGTAAATTACGGGGGAGTTAAGAACGATTTTAAGCGTTTCATCGCTGAAGGTTATTCCGTCGATATATTTTTCGTTTATATCGAATCCGTTCGGACCGCTTGCGGAAGCTACGCTTGCATTGCCCAGAAGTTTATCGAGCAAGCCTTTTAAGTCAGTTCCCAATATCTGCGGAATTAAACTTTTGCCGAGCGACGAGAACTGGTCTTTTGTATAAGGTATGTACTTCGAAATCAGTTGCGTATCGAGAAAATCGGAAATTTTACTCACGGCTTCGGTTAAGAACTCGCTGTTCTCGAAAACCATTCCGTCGAGATTAGCCGCCGCGCCCACCATTGAAACGAGAGCGAGTATTTCATCCGAAGGCGCGTACAGCTTCAACGGCGAATAGTCCGGATTGCTTTCGGGATATTTGGAAACGGAAATGTATACGTCGTACTTGCCGTCCGCATAGTAGCCGCCCGAAGTTCTGCCGTATCCGTCGGTACCCGCGGGATTTGCGTCCGTTAAGATAAGGTCGAGATAGAAACTGTCGTCCGCGGCAATCTGCGCGTTAAGTCCGATATTAAGGTGCGCGTAACAGCCGTTCGCGTTATCGTATTCGAGCAACGCGTCGAACGTATATTTTAAGTTTGCCGATTGAGCGTAAGCGTTGCTCTTATCGTAAAGCTCGCCTTCCACCCGCGCGGTTATGCGCTCGCCTACGATTTCGTTCACGAGCTCCCAGGTATTTTTGAACGCGTCGATATATTCCGACTTTTCCCCGTCGGAAAGAGCGGGAACTTCTTCCTGCGTAAGCTTCGCGTTAAGAGTTGCGTCCACGCCGAATAAAGTGGTGCTTACGCCTATTTTAAGCCCTTCCCCGTCGGAAGGCAGCGTGAGAGTGCCGTTAGCAAACAAAGTACCGACAGGCAGCGAGATTTCCGCGCCCGTATAAATTTCGCGCAAGCCCGCGGTAAGGTTTCCAAGCAACTCGGCGATAACTTTTTCGGTATCTATGTCGAAAGAAACGCCGTCGTCTTTTTGGATAAGCCCGAGCATATCTACTATGCCCTTGGTATCTTCAAAATCAATGAAAACTTTCGTATTGCCTATATTGAAATAAATTTCGCCCGCGGCATTGTCGTAATAAACCTTTACCCCGCCGAAATCCGCGCGCAATTCGGTGAACTTTCCGTCTTTAAGCCCGACGTAAATTTTGCCGTCAATTTCGAGTCCGCCGAGAACCAAGCCCGCGTCGATGGTTATTCCTTCGTTGAGTATATCCGAATACCCGCTGATTTCGGGCAATTCAACCACCCTGTCCGAAAGAGAAAGGGAAAGTTTCAAATCTTTACCGAACGCGTTCAACTCCGCGTCGATTGCAATTCCGCCGTTAATTTTGACGCCGAGCGCGGCGGTAACCGCCTGCCCGAAAAGGTCTATCGTAGCCGCCGTGGTTAATTTACCGTCGTTTGCGGCAAGATTTTCAATTATCTGAGAGATTAAAGCGTCCGTTCCGAAACCGCTTAAACTTATAGCGTCTTTGCCGAATGCGGAAAGCGCAACCTTATATTTCACCACGCCGTCGGATACGAACACGGCTTTTTCATCGGCAAGATAATACGCGCTTAAGCCGCCGAGCTCCGCATACAGCCCGCTAAATCCGCCGTTTTCCATTATAACGCGGGCAAATCCGTCAAGCAAAAGCTCGTCTGCTTTTACCTTCAAATCCACGGTGAGCCCGTCGTTCATTACGTCTATGTAACCGTTAAAATCCTGCGGCAACGCGGGAATATCGCTCTCGTTGCCGAATTCCATTTTAGCTTTTATGACGGTGTTGCCAAGCGGAATTTCAGCCTTTACGAAACCGAGAGTTATCGCCTTGTCAACCTGTCTGAAATCGAAAGTTAAGGAAACTTTCAGTCCGAAAAGCTCGATTTCGCTTTCGAGAGTTGCATAGCCGTCGCCCACTGTAAACTCGCCGCCCATAAGCTGTTCGGTCAAAGCGTCGAAATCAAGCCCGCCTTCGCCGTCCGTTAAGTTTGCCGCATCCTTCGGAAGCCCGTTCAAATCAAGCTTATACTTGACCGAACCGTCGCTGAAATAATATGCCCCGTCACCCACGGAAAATACGGAAATATCGCCAAGTTTTACGCGGATATCGCTAAGATTGCCGTTATCCATTCCCACGAACGCCACGCCGTTTAAAACCATTTGGTCAACGGATAAATCGACTTTGAAGATACCGCCTTCGGATAATACCGACCCGAACGCCGCGCCGAGATACTCGGTTGCCGAAGGCTTTACTTCACCGGGATTTTCGGGTGGAGCGTAATTGCTTTCCTGCTCCTTAAAGTAATCTTCGTAATACGAGTTTACGGCGTTGCTCTCTTCATAATCGTATTTTACGAATGTGCTTGAAGTGCAGGGAACCACGCCCATTGCGGTATATTCGTCGTTTATGGTAAAAGACAGAATACGCCAGTTTTCATCGAATACGTAAGTTACGCTCGTCTTGGTTATTGAAGGTTCGTTGGACAAGTCGCCCGTAACCATCATTTGCTTTGTGTAATAATAATCGGCGCAATATTCAGCCTTATCCGCACCCAACCCGACGTTGAGCTCGAGCGTCATTTCATAATTGCCGTCGCCGTTTTTAACTACGGTATAATCTTCCGCGTTCCGAATAGTCTTTTCGTTTAATACGTATACCGAGAACTCGGAAGGCGGGAAACCGCGCATAGCGATAAATTCGTCTACGGTACAGCCTTCGGCTTTGCCCTTAGACCATTCCGTTTCCATCTTATTGAACTCTTTATTTGCCGAAGGACGCCATAAAACGATACCGCTTTGAGTATTTACGCAAAACTGGGTGGCTTTGCTTGAAAAGCCCTTTGCTACGTCTGCGGAAATAAGCACGCCGTTGTAAAACTTTTTATAAGTTTCAACGCTCTGGTTAAAGCCCATTGCGTTTACGGTGGAATTCATTTCAGACGACCAGAACTTCTGGTTTTGCAACGCATAGTTCATATAGCCAACGTTTTCAACCAGAGTATGCTCCAAAGGACTTGAACCGTCGGCAGGCAATTCGTAGCAAACCGTCTTGTATCCCGAATATTTAACGACGTCTTCCCGAATAAACGAGCCCGCGCCGAAAGCGGCGACGACGCCTACGAAAACGCAGCTTGCCAACGCCGCGGCAATTTTGCGCATGCGGCGGACGCGCGCCAAAGAAAGGGGTTTATTCTGCTTTACACGAATTTCCCCTTCTTCAAGATTTTTAGCCTTATCGTGCAAACCCGCACGGCTGTTTATATTTTTTTCGCGCCTGTTAAGTTTAAAACCTGCGGTTTTAACTTCCTTTAACTGCGCTTCCCGTCCCTTTACGGACTTCTTTTTTATTCCCATTATTAACCTTTTACACGCGCGTCGCGCGTGCCTATACACAAAATATATATGAGCATAGTTTAAACCTTTTATGACAAAATGTCAACTTTGTAATAAAAAAATATGATAAAATTTTGTAATAACGGGCAAATTTATAATATTTTTTCTTGATTTTACCAATTTTTAAGTAATTTGTATAAAAATTTGTAATACTTTTATATGACAACTATCATAAAAGTCATATTTACTGACTTAATTTACCGCATCGGTTTTTGGGTTTTATCTTGACATTGAGCGGTATTTGTAATATAATAAATAAGATAATTTTTACCAAAGGCGCACGATGACCGAAAACGATAAAAAAATTTCATTCAGGCGCGTACTCGAAGTTATAAAAGAATTGCTCGGTTGGCGGTTTTTTCCGTTTATAACGGCAATCTGGATTTTAGCGTGCTATTATCTCGGCTGGGATTTGGTCGGCATTTATTTCGTTTGCATTATCGGAATCGCGATGGTGCTTACGCTTAAAGACCTTACCCCCGTCGTTCCGCATATACTTTTTTTCAACGTACTCGTTTCCTGCCAAAACTCGCCGCTCAATTTCGACGGTGTCGTAGGCTCTACGTTCTACACACAAACCGCGGTAATCGCACAGATAGCCGTTCTCGTAGTTCTGCTCATAGCTGCGATAATCGCAAGATTGGTAATTACGGGTAAAAAAGCAAAATTTACACCCAACGCAACTTTCTGGAGTATATGCGCGTTGGCGGTCGCATTTTTACTGAACGGATTCGGCAGCGAAAATTATACGATAAAGAATTTGCTGTATGCCGCTGTATTCGGCGCGATTTTACTCGTAATCTTCGTTTTGATTAAAAGCAATTCAAGCCTTACAGAAGAGAACTTTAAATCTATTGCCTGGGGTTTCGTTGCGTTTTCGGCGTTGCTCGTATTCGAGCTGGTAATGAAATATATTACCGACTTCGATAAAGTTTTCGTAGACGGACATATCGAAAAAACGGGCTTTTTAATGGGCTGGGGCGTTTGGAACAATCTCGGCGCGTATATTTCGATATGTATACCGCCCGTTTGCATACTCGCCGCAAAATATAAGCACGGTTACGCGTTCCTGCTTTACGCCGCGGCGTTAGTCGCCTGCGCTTTCCTTTCGGGCAGCCGTCAGGCAATGCTCGGCTCGTCGTTCGCGTTTGCCGTTTCAGGAATCGCGCTGATTATCAAAAGCCGCGCTCGCCTTATAAATTCGATTATAATCGGAGTAATTCTCGCCGCGGTTATCATAGTATTAATCGTAAAATGGGACGCGATACTTTCCATACTCGACAGACTTTTAAGCAATATTTTCGACGATAACGGAAACTATCTCGGCAACGGCAGAATGCGGCTTATTAAACTTGCGCTCGACTATTTCAAGGCAAATCCGCTTTGCGGCAGTGGGTTCTACTCCGAGTTCGAATCGTTCGAGCTGACGGGAATGACCGGAAATCTTATTCCCACTTTTGCACACAATACCATTATGGAAATATTAGGAACTTGCGGCGTGTTCGGCATAGGTGCGTACGTTTGCCACAGGGTAGTAACCGTAATAGACTTTTTAAAACAGCCTACACAAAATAAGTACTTTATCGCTATGAGCTTGGCAACGCTACTCTTTATCTGCCTTTTCGACAACTATATTTTCTATATCCTGCCGACTATGGCGTACGCCGCGCTTTTACCCTTTGCAACGGGTAAGCCGCAGTAAAAAAATTAAAACCCAAAAGGGTGGAGCGTTTAACGCTCCACCCTTTTTACTATCGTTCGTTCGTTCTTATAAATACTGTCCGAAGGTACGACTCCGCGCACCGAAGAAAGCGGATAGACAATACTGTTTTTACCCACCACGCACCCGGGATTTAAAACGGCGTTACATCCTATTTCGGAAAAATCCCCGACTAACGCCCCGAGTTTTTTAAAACTGTAAACGTCGTCTGTTTCAGCGTTACCCGCCTTTATAATTCCTTTGTCCGAACGCACGTTGGAAGTTATAGCTCCCGCGCCCAAATGTGCGCGATAGCCGAGAATACTGTCGCCTATATAGTTGAAATGCGGCGTCTGCACGCCGTCGAAGAGAACCGAATTTTTAATTTCGGTAGAGTTACCCACCACGCACCCGTCACCGATAATCGCGTTACCGCGGATAAACGCGCAGTGTCTTACCTTAGTTCCTGCGCCTATAATTACGCGCTCGCCGATGAAAGCCGTTTTTGCTATTTCCGCGCTCTTATGCACCCATACCGTAGGTGCAATCTGCTCGTAACCGTCCTGCAAACTTTCTCCAATCCCGCATATAATATTTCCAAGCGTAATGAGAACAAGACGGTAATCTTCGGCGTTTTTTAAATATTTTTCCGCTAAACTGTGCTTTAAATCAAGCATATTATCGGGGCAATTCATATTTTATTATATTTTTGCCCACGGAATATTATTCTTTTTTATCCTCGTCGTCGCCGTCTTTTTTGCTCTTTAACAGCTTTAAAAAGGTGCGTATTCCCCAAACGAAACAGACTGCTCCAACCACGGTAAATACTACCGCCTGCGTTGTCTGAGCCGTTACGAAATAGTAAATTCCCAACCCCGCGCACGCAAGCCCGCAAACGACCTGCATTATTCCTGCCGTCAAACTTATATTATTCATAACGATATTATAACACGCTTTGAAAAAAAGATAAACCTTTTGAAAGCAAAATATTCAAACCCGTTGACTTGTAAGCGCAAATTGAAGTAAAATAAATACGGTATTTGAAAATGATTGAAAATAACGTAAAAAATCTTTTGAAAAACTTAACCTTGACCAACCCGTTCGGCGAAAGAGTGACGCTCGTCGCCGCAGTAAAATTACAGTCGCCCGACGATATAAACGCGGCGATTGCGGCCGGCATAACGGACATAGGCGACAACCACGTACAGGAATTCCGCGATAAGTTCGACGAAATTCGTGGCGAACCCAAACGCCATTTTATAGGCAGATTACAGACCAACAAGGTAAAATATCTCGTTGAAAAAGTTGACCTTTACCACTCGGTAGACAGGCTCAATCTTGCGCAGGTTTTAAGCGAAAAGAGCGAAAAAGCCGAAGTAATTTCAAACGTGCTGTTGCAGATTAATATAGGCAATGAAGAGAGCAAGGGCGGATTTTCTCTCGACGAAATAGACGCGGCTTACGCTATAATACGGGCGTTGCCCGCGATAAAAGTAACGGGGCTTATGGCGATGTTACCCGATACGGACGATAAAAAACTTTTATCTTCGTTGGCTGAAAAAATGCGGCAAAAATACGATTATTTTCGTGAAAGAGACGAGAATTTCACACACCTTTCAATGGGTATGAGCGGCGATTACGAGCTTTGTATTTCCGCAGGGAGCAATATGATACGGCTTGGCACGGCGATATTCGGTAACCGCAACTATAAATAACGACAAAAAAGCGTTGCTGTAAAGCACACTTTCTATATGGAATTTTAAACCTAAATTTTTTAGAGTTGCACTTTAAAGCAAGACAAAAGGCCCTTGGACTAATAGTTCAAGAGCCTTTTTGTGTTATAAATCTACTGATTAAGCAGTTCTTTGATTTGTTCTTCCGTATATGGACTTACATAATCGGGCGCACACAAATGCGTTTGACTCCAAATCATCATTTGCGTTAAGACGGGAACAAAACTTTTTCCAAGTTCAGTCAAAGAATATTCTACTTTCGGCGGCACTTCTTTATAAATTTCACGGTGTATAAAACCGTCGTCTTCCAACTCTCGCAATTGCTTTGTAAGAGTAGATTGCGTGATTCCGTCAATTCTTCTCAATAGTTCGCCAAATCGTTGTACCTTACTTACAGCGATATACCACAAAATAAGGAACTTCCATTTTCCGCTTAAAACGGATTGCAACGTACTCATCGGCACACATCGTGCCATAACTTCTCTTTTTCTGAATTTGTTGTCCGTCATAATGAACCTCGCTATTTATTATAACGGATTTTCAAAGTTAAGTCAAACGTCATAGTATCATTTTTGATACTACTACTAAATAAAGACAGTACTTGAATTTCAATACTATTAGGATTTATAATAGAAGAAAAACAAAGGACGGTTTTTATTATGCACTATACAGGTACTGTTTGGCGTCCGCCTTACGAAGCGTGGTCGGCTCTATTACAAGTTACGGCAGGTTGCACACATCATAAGTGCAAGTTCTGCACTTTATACGACGATGTTCCGTTCAAGTTCCGTATGTCCCCTACGGACGAAATCGAAGATGATTTGAAAGAATTGTATCACTATACACCCGACGTAACGAGAGTATTTTTAGTCGGGGCAAATCCTTTTGTTCTTTCTTCGGAAAAGCTACTGCATATCGCATATATGGCAAAACAATATCTCAATCGACTGAAAACTATCGGCTGTTTCGCTCGAATAACCGATATTACGCCTAAAAGCATAGAAGAATTAAAACAACTGCGCAGTTGCGGTTATAACGGCATTACTATCGGTGTAGAAACCGGCGACGACGAAGCATTGACCTTTATGCACAAAGGCTATACGTCTGCCGATATTTTAGAACAATGCCGTAAGCTTGACGAAGCCGGAATCGAATATAACTTTTTCTATCTCACGGGCATTTGCGGCAAAGGCAAAAGCGAGCAAGGAGTTGAGAATACACTAAAAGTATTTAATGAGCTTAACCCTAAAATTATCGGCGCGTCTATGCTTACAATTTACCCCGCTTCGGAATTATATACCGAAATACAGAACGGAAATTGGGTTGAAGAAAGCGAAACGGAAAAATACAACGAGCTGAAAATGCTTATAAACGGTTTAACTATAAAAACACACTTTGCCGCTTTGGGGGCGTCAAATGCAGTACAGTTGCACGGCAATCTTCCTTCCGATAAAACAGAACTGGTTACAATAATAGACGAAGTGATTAACCGCTTTGGCGAAAAAGAATTAAAAAGATATAGAAAAAACCTGAAACACCTTTAAAAAAAAGCCGAGATTTGCTCTCGGCTTTCTACGCTAAATTATTGTTTATCGTGTAGTGATTATATAATATAAATGAAAGTAAGACAACCATTTACCTATAATTTCTATCGGGAACTACGGTAAAAAAAGCTTTTTTACTTTAATTTTAAAAATTACTCGCCTTTGAAGGGAAGTAAAGCCGCCACGCGCGCGCGTTTGATAGCCTTGGAAAGTTCTCTCTGATGCTTTGCGCAAGTACCGCTCATACGGCGGGGAAGCATCTTACCGCTTTCGGTTACAAACTTTTTAAGACGGGCTACGTCCTTATAGTCTATAACTTCAACTTTTTCCTGACAAAAAACGCAAACCTTTTTGCGGGGAGTTCTTTTAAACGCCTTTTTTACGGGTGTTACTTTATTTTCTTCCATAATTTATCTCCTTGAAAAATCAGAAGGGAATATCCGAATCGTCGTCGAAAGGCTGTAACTGCGGCTTGGACGAGCTTCTCTGCGAAGGCGCAGGCGCGTCGTAACCGTCGTCGCCGTTATTGCCGCGCGGCGTTAAAAACTCAACGTCCTGAGCGACGATATCGACGCCCGTGCGTTTTACGCCCTGGCTGTCTTCGTAATTTCTGAGTTCAATCGAACCGCTTACAGCAACTTTAATGCCTTTTTTAGTATAACGCGCTACGGTTTCAGCCAGATTGCGCCATGCAACGCAGTTGAAAAAGTCTGTTTTTCTTTCCCCGTCGGAGCCCGAATAATTGCGGTTTACCGCAATAGCGAAACGGCAAATTTTAATGCCGCCGTTCGTTTCGGTAAGTTCGGGGTCACGCGTTAAATTCCCTATTAAAAATACTTTGTTCATAATTTCTTCCTATGCTTATGCTTTTACGGTAATCATTCTTCTCAAAACTTCAACGGACAAGTCGGAAATTCTTTCGATTTCCTTAACGGTTGCGCCGTCTGCTTCAAAAGTCATTACCACGTAATCGCCGTCCGTCTTATAGTTGATGGGATAAGCGAGTTTCTTAACCCCCCACTTGTCAACGGAAACGACCTTTCCGCCATTAGCCGCTACTACGTCTTGGAATTTCTGAGCGAAACCTTCCTTAACTTCGTCTGAAAGCGATGCGTCGAGTGCGTAAATCATTTCGTAAGTTTTCATATTTTTCACCTCCCGGACTTAATCGGCATACCACCTACGGTATGCAAGGTATGCGCGAAAATTACGCGCTTATTAATATTACATTATTTCAGACTGCTTGTCAACTTATTTTAAGCGGATAAATCAATACGAACCGCCGCCCGTAATCTGCTGATACTTTCTTATAATATCGGCAAGCTCGGTCAACGCCTGCGAAACGGTAAGGTCGCCCAGCTTTTTATCGCTATCGGGTAAACGCATATTCAAATCTTCGTCGTTGAAAGAAGTAACTATTCCGTTGGCTTTCAGCTCTGAAAGCGTCGCCGTGGAAATATTGGCGGAAACGTTGCCAATCATTGCGCCGAGATTATCGAGCGTATAAGCCGCTTCGGTGCCGTCCTTGTAAAGCAGCGTTTTCCATATTCCCGTAGCCGCACCGTAAGTATACGTTCCCGCCCTGTACGCCACAAGTTTTCCGTCGCCGTTCACGAGCACGAATTCGCCGCCTTCGTCTTTTTCATAGTACAGATAATCGGGATTGAAATTACCCGCCGTAGCCGAAACGGGCGCATCCTTTCCGTAAATTTCGTTTGCATAAAGAACGTTTACGCTGAGCGTTGCTAATTTCGCGGGCATATCCTTTATGCAGGTATCGGAAAGATGCTTCAAAAGGAAATTGTTTTCCGCGTCGGTAACAACGTCGCCTACAGTCAGAGAGTTAATTCCTTCACCCACGCCGCTTATAGTACAGTCGCCAAGCTTTTCTAAAACGGCGTTACCGCTCACGTCCATCAAATCCTTTATTTTAAGCTTTTGTGTAATGCCCTGTATTCTGTCGTTTATATTTGAAATCGAAGTACCTTTTATTTCCGTACCGTCATGCGCGGTTACCTTTTCTATTACTCCGAAAGTATCTACGGTGTAAGTGCAGTTAATTCCGTCACCTGCAAGACAGGACTTATCGCCAAGATTTATCTCGTAAATACCGTAAGCTAAATATGCGATAATCGGCTCGGTAGGCTTTACGTCTAAGAATTCGTTTATACCTAAATTATCGAGTACGCCCTGCAAATCAACGTTGCCGTTCATTATGTCGCCGAGAGAAATTCCGCCCAAAACCTTATCCGCCAAATCGCCGCTTTCACTGCCGATAAGCTCTGTAAGATAAACGTCGTTAAGCGCGTCGAACCCGTTTTCGGAAAGAGTGCGCAGGGTTATGGGATTCGTTTCAACTCTCGTTTCACCGTCGTAATAATAGTTACCCGTCATCTTCGCTTCCGACGAAGGGACATACTTCGCAACGGCAGTTACGGGATTGAACTCTCCGTCCGTTACGGTGCAACCGCCGTCGTTCCTGTAATAGTAAAGCCTGTATTCTTCACCGTTTTCCACGAGATATTGCGCGTGGTTTTCATTTACCGGCGCGTTGTCGGCTTTACGCACGAAACCGCTTTCGCCGTTCACGTATAAGTCGTAATACACGGGACTTTTAACGCCGCCGACCGTTACGTAATTTGCTTCGGTGCCGAGAAATATGAGCTTCATAATTGGATTTTCAAGCACGTCGCTCATACCGAACTGAGTAAACAGCGCGGCGGGCTTTACGTCCATTACTTTATCGCGCATAAAGTCTCCCAACTGCGCAAACTGCACTGCGGCAAGCTCTTCCCGCTCAATGGGAATAAATTCATTGATAGTCCCGTGCAATTCGTCGACGAAACCGCGCACGGCGGGAAGAAGGTTTTCCACTTTACCCACGCTCAAAGTGTCCGTAGCCTGTGCGTATTCGCCAAGAACGGTAACGAGTTCCAAAAGGGTTTCCACCCCTCCGTTTTCCTTATCGGAATTGATATAAATATTGTCGCCGTTCTCGTCTTTGTTGGGCATCCCGATGAGATTAAACACATCGTCAACCTTGCCCGAAAGGGCTATGTACGCAGTCCCGCAGACTATACCCGCGAGCAAAATCATACCCATAAGTATACCTAAAAAGAAAGATAAGAACGAAAATCCCCTGCGGCGAGAGTTATTATTCATAATCGATAAATCTCCGTTTATTAATTAATCAAAGTTATTATACATCATTTAAAGGCGGTTTGCAAGGTTTAAAGCGTAATTTAAAAGCTCGCTTTTTGAGTTTTTAACGGAATTAATTGCACATTCTTCCAAAAGTTTACTCAAAATTTCGCCCGTCCTTTCCTTAGGCACGCCGATAAAAATCAATTCGTCGCCACGCACGCAAAGCTGTTTTAAAGTTAAAGGCACTCCTTCACTTTGCATCGCGTTTAAAATATCCGTCATTTTTTTAACGGTAGGCGCAACGGCAACGTCGTCCTTGCACGCGGAATAATCGGCTTGCTTCAACGCCGTTAATTCTTCGAAGCAGTCGTAATTTTTCACTATAAATTTACGCACTTTACTTTCCCGCGCGTTACCCGCAAGGTCGTACATATGCAGTGAAACGAGCCTTGCCGTCTCTGAAGAAAGCTTTTTGGAAACGCGCAAACGGGCACATATATCAAGGGCAATCCTTTCGCCTTCGATATCGTGCTTATGGTAATTTCCGTCGCGCAGTTTGCAAAAGGGCTTGCCCGCGTCATGTAAAAGCGCGGCGAGCCGCACCCTTTTATCCGCGTACCCTACGGCGCGCATGGAATGCTCCAAAACGTCGTAATTATGATACGCCGCGGGTTGAACCATACCTTCCCCCAACGCTATTTCGGGCAGAATTATTTTAAATACGCCTATTTCGTGCAATAATTTAAGCCCGCGGTACTGCGCCCACTTTACGCCGTATTTAAAATCGGCGTGTAAAATCTGCCAAAGCTCCGCAAATATCCTTTCGGGCGATATATCTTCTATCAGCCGTGCGTTCGTTGCCGCGCCCGCAAGGCAGTCCGCATCGGGCGAAAACCCCGTCTGCGCGCAAATACGGGCAAGCCGCATAAGCCTTAACCCGTCTTCCCCGAACACCTTCCCGGCAGGAGCAACCGTAGAGCATATTTTGGACTTAATGTCCGCAACTCCGCCAAGCGGGTCGACGAATTGCCCCGCAGATATATCGAAGTATACGGCGTTGCACTTAAAATCACGCCGCTTTGCATCGAGCGTAATATCGTCGGTAAAAAAGGTTTTGTAAGGTCTGTGTTCACCGCGCTTATACTCATCCGAACGGAAAGAAGTGAACTCGTAATCTTCGTCGCCGCATCTCAGCTTTACCGTTCCCGTATTCTTATAAACCGCGTCCACGGTAAAACCCGCCGCTTTCGCCCGTTCAACGAAGTCTTCTGCGTCTGCGGGTGCGCAAATATCGTTATCCGGCTTTTGCGCGGAAATCCCGGCAAGAAAGTCGCGGACTCTGCCGCCGACGAGATACAGCGGATACGGACAGCTTTCCGCAAGCCGTATAATATTTTGCGAAAGAGTATTTTTCATAGCCAAACTATTTTACCATATTTTTAAAACTATTGCAATTTATATTATTTAGTTGTATAATGATAATTGAAAATTTGCGCTTAACCCCTTTCGCGCGACTACCAAGGAGAGAACCGTGCATTACGTTATCGTAAACGAAACCCACCTTAAGGGGAAGGGCTTGAAAATACTTAACGAAGTCCTTTCCGTGTTCGACGGAGCGGACTTAAAATACGAAGTACTCAAAACCCAAAAACGCGGCGATGCAAAACGCTATACCGAAAAGGTAACTTCAACGGGCGAAAAAAATACGGTAATAGTTATGGGCGGCGACGGAACGGTTCACGACGTACTGAACGGATTTGCAGACTTCGATAACTGCGAACTCGGCATAATCCCTTTCGGCACGGGAAACGACTTTGCCGAAGGCGCGGGCATACCGCTCGACGCGAAGAAAGCCGCCGAATTAATAGTCAACGGCACAGCCCGCCCCATAGATTTTATACAGCTTGCGTCGGGCTTGCGGTCCATAAATTCCGTGGGAATGGGCATAGATGTAGACGTTTT
The DNA here is from genome assembly GCA_910577555.1 of uncultured Christensenella sp. Taxonomy (GTDB): domain Bacteria; phylum Bacillota; class Clostridia; order Christensenellales; family Borkfalkiaceae; genus Coproplasma. The sequence continues at coordinate 104,705 of CAJTLF010000005.1, forward strand.
GAAAAGAACTTACTCGTCGGGAGAAAAAGGCAAGGGCAAATATTTAAGCGCGCTTATCTCCGCCCTTAAAAATTTCGAAGCGTACGATTTTACAATGGTTTACGACGGAAAGGAAGAAAAACATCACGGGCTGATAGCCGCGGTGGGCAACGGCAGACTTTTCGGCGGCGGAATTAAAATTTTTCCCCATGCAAAGATAGACGACGGTTTAATGGACGTAATTATCGTAGATTACATATCCAAAGCACGCATACCGGCCGCTTTTGCAAAGCTAATGGCCGGCAAAGTAGACAAAATAAAAAAGGCGACTACCTTCACGGCAAAATCGGTTAAATTCATTAACGACAGCGAGCATTACACCATTCAGGCGGAAGGCGAGCTTTACGACGACGTACCTATCGACGCCCGCGTAGCAGAAGGCAAACTAAGACTTTATTTACCCCAATCTAAATGACAGAAAAATATTTAAGGCGTATTCTCGACGTAGTTAAGACGGCAGTCGTGGTAGCCGACCAAAATTTAAAAACGGTGTTTTGCAACCGCGCGTTCTGCACGCTCTTCCCGCAAGGCTCCCGCAAAGGTAAACTCGGCGGGGTGACTTCGTGCGCCCAGAATACGAAAAAATGCGGTGACGACGACGGTTGCCGCGGCTGTGCGCTTGCGGCGGCGTTCGAAGACGCGTTTTTATCCAATAAGGAAATAAGCCGCAGAATTTTCCAGAAAGTAAACGGCGGCGACGGCGTGCGCGAAGTGGCATATTCCATTACGGTAACCCCGCTCGGCGGCGGGCTTTGCATGGGCGCGGTGGACGACGCCTTCGAGCTGGAAATATCCCGCGAGCTGCAGACGGCAAAAAATATCCAGCAACGCCTTTTACCCGCAGGCAAATGGGCGGGCGGCAAGAAATATTCATATATGTATATCCCCTGTCGCGATATAGGCGGCGACCTGCCCGACGTATACGAGCAGGACGGTTGCGCCTTCGGCGTTATCGCAGACGTATCGGGCAAAGGCATATCTGCGGGAATGTTGTCCGCCTTCGTAAAGGCGGCATACGACAAAAACGCCGCAACCCCGTCTCAGGCAATAAAAAGTTTAAGCGCGAAGTTTCGCGAGCTGAACCTTGACGAACGCAACTACGTGACCGTAGCCGCAGTAAAAATCGACGCGGAAACGGTAACATACTCCATGGCGGGGCATAACGTACCCTTGCTTTTGAAATCGGGCGGCGGAATTACACGCGTTACACTCAACTCGCCACCCGTTTCGAATTGGTTCGATAACCCCGCGTATTTCGATGATACCCTGCCATATAAAAAGGGCGATATACTCGTGCTTTTAACGGACGGCGTAACCGAATGTAAAAATGAACGCGGCGAAATGTTCGGCGTGGATAAAGTAGTGAGAACGCTTTCCACCGCCCGCACCGCCGACGATTTTATCCGTTCGCTTGAAAACAACCTGCGCTCGTTCTGCAACGACCTGAACGACGATATAACCGCGATAGCATTCGATTTATAAACAAACTGCGCCGCGCAATTAAATTGCGCGGCGCAGTTTGTTTTGGTTATTTCAAATATATTGCGGGGTCTACGACAAGCTTCTTATCTTTTCAACGGCGGCGGCTCGTCCGTCTACGCCGAGCTTCAGATAGATGGAGCTTATATAATTTCTCGAAGTCCCGTCGGTAAGCTTCAACGCCGAAGCTATCTGGCGGTTAGTAAATCCGTCGTAAAGCATCAAGGCGATTTCCACTTCCCTTTCGGAAAGATTAAACGCCTTTTTCAGCTTATACTCCTTGTCGTTAGTTACCATAGCCGCCGCGTCCGTTATCTTTTTGGCAATCTTCGCAGGCAGAATCGTATCGCCGTTATACGCGTTTTTAATTGCGTCGATTAGCGCGGTCGCGCCTATGTCTTTTAGCAAGTATCCGCTCGCGCCGTTGTTTATCGCACTTAATATATAGTCGCTGTCGTCGAAAGTCGTAAGCACTATAATCTTGATATTGTCGTCAATTTCTTTTATGCGCTTGGTTGCAACCACGCCGTTCATATTCGGCATTCGTATATCCATAAGCACAACGTCGGGCTTTAATTGCATACACGCGTCGACCGCCCGCAAACCGTCGGAAGCAATTCCCACGACAGAAAGCTCGCTTGAAGTCTGCAATACCGACTTAATACCTTCCGCAAGTATCTGCTGGTCGTCTACCAATAACACCTTAATCATTTCCGTGCTCCTTTTCAAAAGTAATTTTCACTTCGAACCCTTCGCCTTCTTCGCTTGTAAAACAACACCTGCCATTTAGCGTTGCGGCTTTTTCGCGAATACCTTTAAGTCCGAACCCTTCCTTTATTTCGCCCTTAACTCCCGCTCCGTTATCCGAAACGAGAAGAGTTATAAATCTTTCGCTCTCTTTAAGCTCAACGTAAAACGCCGTGGCATTGCCGTGCCGTATTCCGTTTGCCAACAGTTCCTTTACGGTGTTCACTATAAAGCGGTAAACTTCCTGCGACGGCTGGCTTATATCCAAATCGTATCGGACCTTAACGTCCGTCCCGTCAATGGTCTGGGCAAAAACTTCTTCAAGCTCTTCCTTCAAAGGTCTCACCTGGCCGCGCCCCGCAAGCAAATGTACGCTTTCACGCATTTGCTCGAGCGCGTTTCGCGCCTGTACGTTGGCGGATATTATGCGGTTTTTGGCTTCCGCGGGATTTTCGTCTATAATTAATTTAGCCGCTTCCGTCTGCATAATCACGGTAGTCATCGAATGCCCAGCGGTGTCGTGTATTTCTCTTGCTATGCGGTTGCGTTCTTCGTAAACCTTGGTTTTAGTCAACTCTTCGTAAACGCCCTTCAGCTGTGCGCGGCTCTCGTCCGCTTCTTTAAGCGCGAGCCTTAATTCAAGGTTGGTGCGATAAAACTTTAAAAGGAATATCGCCACTATATAGTCGAGCGCAATAACCCCCAACCCGAACAGCGCACCCGTAATAATATCGAATTCGTTCATAGTGGGATTACTTATCAGACAGCCCGCAATAAACGATATGACGAATATGCCGCAGCTTACGCCGAAAAGAATGGTCTTATCCCTGAACCTTTCAACCGAAAGATAGCACTGCGTGAGAATAATGCAGTATATTGTGGACATAAACGAGTTGCCCGTAAGGACGCATATCGAGAGAATAAGCGCGGAATCGAGCGCGTAGAAAGTCATTTTTGCGGCAAAATTTTTAAAGACGAACGTGTTTACCGCTTCCAGCGCAAGCAATACCACGCAACAGGCAAGCGCGATATAAAAGTAATCGTGCGGCTGTACTTTTCCGTATGCGTCCGCGCAAATTACAATTTCGATAACGAATAAAAGCACTATCAGTATTGCTTTTATAATTTCAATCATTTTGCGGGACGTTATCTCCACCACGGGTTTTTGCGGTTTTGCGTCATTTTCTTTTTCGTCCATACTTATTTCATCAACTTTTTATTTTAATCTGCTTTATTTTATTGTAACATATTTAAAATAAAGTGTATAATGTTTTTATCAAGTTTTTTTAATGGGTGAAGCTATGACCGAAAATATCAGGCGTTACATATCCGAATTGGTACAAATAAACTCCGAACAGACCGCCGCAAAAGACGGCGCGCCCTTCGGTACGGGAACAAGAAAAGCTCTTGATTGGTTTTTAAACCTTGCGCACTCATTCGGCTTTGAAACGATAAATTATGACGGATACGCGGGCGAAGTAATATTCGGCGACGGCGAAGAGTTTGCCGTACTAGCCCACCTTGACGTAGTTCCCGCAGGCGACGGCTGGACGCACGACCCGTTCGGCGGAGAAATAGACGAAACAAACCGCCGAATCTGGGGCAGGGGAACTATGGACGACAAGGGCCCCGCAATAATATCGCTCTGCGCAATGAAAGCGTTAAAGGACGAAGGCTTTACCCCGAAAAGAAAGATAAAACTTATAGTTGGCTGTAACGAAGAGAGTGGCTGGGGCTGTATTGACTATTATAAAAAACACGCGCATATGCCCGAAGAAGGGTTCACTCCCGACGCGGACTTTCCCGTTATTTACGCCGAAAAAGGTATTTTGCACCTTAAACTGAAATATTCCGTAAAAGGTAATTTTCACGGACTTAAAGGCGGCACGCGCGTAAATATGGTTTGCGATTATTGCAGCGTATCCGCACCGTTAAACGAAGAAAAATTGCGCAAACTTAATCTTGCCTATGAAAACGGCGCGATAGTTTCCCGCGGAAAGTCGGCTCACGGTTCTACTCCCGACGAAGGGATTAACGCCATACCCCCCGTTCTCTCATATCTCGGGCTTGAAAATATGCGCGAACAACTTTTCGAAACGCAGTTCGGACTTGCCGAATTGCAGGATATTACGGGACGGTTGACTTTTTCGCCGAACGTAATCGGGCAAGTCGGAGAAAATATCTTCGTAACCTGCGATATTCGATATCCCGCCACTTATAAACTCAAAGATATATTGGGGGCAATTACCGTTCCTTACGAAATAATATCCGCGCAAGACCCCATTTATAACGACAAGGAATGCAAGCTTATAACAACGCTCTGCGGCGTATATAACGAAGTTACGGGCAAAAATCTTCAGCCCTTAGCTATAGGCGGCGGAACTTACGCGCGGGCTATTAAATGCGGCGCAGGATTCGGTCCCGAAGAGTCCGGCGAAGAAGTTACCATTCATCAGGCTGACGAATACATAACGTTTGAAAAAATAGAAACCTGTTTTAAGGCGTACAAACTTGCAATTGAAAGGTTGACGAAATAAATTGGAAAAGAAGAAAAAGAAACTGCGCGCGTGGCAAAAAGCCGTCGTTGCATTCGCGACCGTTTTGGGCGTTTTGCTCATAATATTTTCGGGGCTTGAAATAGCCTTCGTGGTAGCCGACGGCATAGAGTGCTGGTCGCCCGATTATGCGTGCGTCGATTTGACGGAAATTCTGAATAAAACCGAACTTACCGACGAAGACTACTCCCTTTTATACGACCAGACGGGACTTACGAAAACGGGAATAAACCGCGCACTTGCCCGCGGAGAGAGCGGAAAACGAAAAATTAAAGATATACAGAACGACTTTTTTGAAAAGCACGAAGTGAAAAACGCGAAGTTCGCCCCGCTCGTCTGTACCGACTATATCGAAAGGAGCGTGGAAAATATTTATCTTGAAAAGGGCGATATTTTAATTACTTCGTCAACGCACATTTCGGGCGTACGCATAGGACACGCGGGTCTTATCGTAAACGGAGATTACGGGCAGGTTCTGCAGGCAAACGCGTACGGAAACAAAAGCCGTATCGACAGCGGAAGCGCGGGCGCGGGAGAATTTACCCGACGCACTAATTTTATGGTTTTCCGCATAAAAGACGAGATTGCGAACGGGCAGAAAATCGAAGAGATAGTCGATTATGCCGCAAATAATCTGGTAGGTATTCCCTACGAAGGGCTTGCGGGACTCGTCACCGACAAGAATAAAATCGACAAAACGCAGTGCGCGCATATAATATGGTACGCTTTTAAACAGTTCGGAATAGATTTGGACTGCAACGGCGGACTGCTGGTTACCCCCTACGATATAGCAAATTCGGAATGCGTCGAACTCGTTCAGGTTTTCGGTTTCGACAAAGACAGACTGTGGAAATAAATTTGAAGTCGCAGCGCAAATTCGATTGACAAAAAAAATTATATTTTATATAATAATTTAGCCGTTTGAAAAAGCGGCTGAATATTTCGCACCGTTAGCTCAACTGGATAGAGCGTTGGTCTACGGAACCAAAGGCTAGGGATTCGAATTCCTTACGGTGCACCAACAGGTAACCAGTCGAACTTATTTGTTAATTCAAGTGAGTTGCGGCTGGTTATTTTTTAAAATAATAAAACATTAAAAAAGCGGAAACTATGTGTTCCCGCTTCACCATTGTTTTTATAATTGATAATTATGCTCGTTATTTAATCAGTCTGTTTGTGTTTGCTGCTGTTGCGCCATCAGATTTTTATTTGTTTTTTTGCAGTTGGGAAAAAAGTTTGTAATATTAATAAGCACAGATAAGATTGATGCAACAATGAACGGAATAGCCATTGAAAGTGCCGAACTTTGGTATGATTGAAAATACATATAAGAGTAATAATCCTTGCTGTCAGGATAATAACTATTAAATTGCGGCAAATCATTAACTAAATCAAATGATTGCTTAATCACATTTATACATAATATTATGGCAGCGATTAGCGCTATGGCGCATATAGCCGAAACGACACAATTTAAAATTTTTACGACTTTTTCTTTCTTAATCAAAAATTTCGGCAAATGTAAAATATTTAATGCAATTAATACAAAAACGATATACACCGTCGATATTGTTTCAGCAGAAACAGATGCAAATTTTTCGGTTACATTAGAGCTAACCATTAAGCCGTATCTGCTCAATCTGATTTCTGTTTCTACCATTTGCTTGAAACTATATAAGCTTACTAAACCTAATATAGAAGATACCAAGCAAAAAGCAATAGTAACAGTCAAAGTTGTTTTAATTATAGTTAAAGAAATTTTGTTTTTATCCATAAATATTATTCTAATCGGCTCCTTTAATTAAAACATGCTAATTTTATTGTAAAAATATTATAGCGCATATTCGGTCAAAAAAGCAAGACAAAACTTATCTTTAATATAAAATTTAAATCTTGTACTGTTATATAAACTTAAAAACACAATTCGACTTTCTTGCCGAACTGCGCACCATAATTCGTATAATCCGAATCGTTTACTTGTTAAAGTAGACGGTTCGGATTATTTTTTTCTGCCCCCTTCCGCGAACGCTACCGCATAAACTCTGATATTTGTCATACACTTGCAAAAATCAACTATTTCATATATAATAATTTTAACGATAAAATACCGTAAACGAAAAAATTATTTTTATGCCCGAGATTAAAATAACAGGCGGCCGCAACAAACTGCCTGATAAAGAAATACGCGCCTTCAAAAAATTCAGAAACGCCTTTTACAGCGGAGACGCCTTATACTTTGCTACCGGTGAGTTTGTAACGGACATGCTGTTAAATAAAACAACCCGCTTTGCAAAAAGTCTTGAAACGCTGATTATCTATGCGGTTGAAAACGGCGAACGCATTGCGCAATGTCTTTTAACGGTTGCCCCGAATACAGATTTTGCCCAGCTCGTTTTTTTCGATTGCCCACGGAATAGTTACGGCGTTGCCGACGAGATGATAAAAGCCGCAATAGAAGAAATGCGTAAACGCGGTATAAAAAGGTTAGTTGCAGGTCTGAGCGGACACCTTAGCTACGGAGTAGGAATTTTAAACGAAACCACATTAAAAAACTCGTTTGATACCAACTATAACAAAACTTACACTGGTGAATTTTTTAAAAATTTCGAAACGGTAAACACGCTGAGCGCATACCGCTGTAAGTTATCCGACGCGCGCGAACGACTAAACGCCGTAAAATTCTCCACGAACGGTTTTTCTGTCCGCGAATCGGATTTTTCCAAGTTTAAAAGCGAATGTGAAATTCTTCGCACTCTCTGCGACCGGACGATAGGAACGACTTATCTCTACACCCCAACCGCCGAAGGACATTTTTACGATTTACTTAAAGATTTGAAGCTACTGCTCACTGAAAAGAATCTCTTGTTTTTAATGCACGACGGTAAAGAAGTCGGGTTTGTACTTTGGCACCCCGACTTTAACTGCACGGTAAAATCAGGACGACCGCTTACAAAAACAGCCTTTGCCGTAAATTGCATATTTAATAAAAGAAAAATCGACACCGTAAAGTTAAACGCCATAGGCGTTTTAAAAGACTACAAAGGACGGGGAACTATTGCGTTACTACGCGCCCTTGAAGAGCGGACAAGAAGCTACGAGTACATAGAAACGAATTTTGTTTGGGACAATAACGTTGAAAGCACGCTGATTAACAAGCGGCTTCTCGGACAATCGTGCCGCAAGTTTTCCGTTTACGAGAAAGAAATATGATTATTAAATACGAAAGAGCCGCGGAACTGCCACCCGAGTGGGATATTGCCGCACGCGGAAATATCTATCTCACACGCGAATTTATCTCCTTTATGGAGACGGCGGACGACAATAAAAAATGCTACTATGCGGTATATTCCGACGGCAAAATAGACACTATTTTCGAGACCGTAGAACAACCCGAATTCAACCTTGGTATGTTCACAGGCAAACAACGCAAAATCAAGGTAACTTTGATATACGTACCCCTTTCGGTAACGAGAGCGGGCATTTCTTACGGAAATTGCTTAGCCGAAGCAACGGAATATATACGCAAAATCCGTGGATATAAAATATTTCTGAACCTGCCCGACCTGAATGTCAAAGGCTTTGCAAAGGGGCATACTTGTCCGAAATGTATACTTGAAATCAAGTGGAAAACGTTTGACGAGTATCTTGCTGCACTACGCAGCAATTACCGTTACCGCTATAAAAAAGCGCTTGCAAAATCCGCGCCGCTGAAACTTCGTTATTTAAAGAGCGGCGAAGAATTTACGGCGGAAGCGTACGCGCTTTACGAGCAGGTATACAACAAGTCGCACGTAAAAATTGAAAAACTCACCGACAGGTTTTTCCGCGGTAAGTTCTTTAAAATTTTTGTTTTGGAAGAAAATAACGCGCCGCGGGGCTTCGTCCAGCTCATTGCAATCGGCGACGAATTAGTATTTGAATTTGTCGGAGTGGATTATTCAGTCAACAATAAGTACGACATTTATATTTCAATGCTCCTTGAAATAGTGCGTTACGGTATAGAAAACGGTTTTAAGACAATCGACTTCGGTCAGACGGCAGACGAAGCCAAGCTTAAGCTAGGCTGTCGTCACGTTCCGCTCTACGCCCTGCTCGGACACAGTAACCCCGTCATTAATTTTGTCTGCAAGCTGCTTGCACCCAAACTGCAATGCAAGCCTTTTCCGTATAAATTTGATGTATTCAAGGAGAATGATTTATGAAAATTCTGCTCGTGCGCGTAAAACCGCACCGCACTACCGTCAATTTGCAAAGCTTTATGATTTGCGAACCGCTTGAACTCGAATACGCATACTCTGCCTTGACCGCACGCGGACACGAAACTGAAATTCTCGACCTGATTATAGACAAACGCAGTTTTACTTCGATTCTTAAATCCAAGCACTATGATTTAGTGTGTTTTACGGGATATATCGTTCACGTGGGCGTAATAAAAGAACACGCCGCAAAAGTTAAAAAATTACTTCCCGACGCAAAGACGATAGTCGGCGGAGTACACGCGGAAGTCGTACCGACCGATTTCGTCTGTCCTGCAATTGACTATATACTATGGGCGAACGGACTGCACACTCTCTGCCGAATTGTCGACGGGTTCAACCCCGAGCAAGAATATGGAGTTTACGCCGAAGGCAAGACAAAACCCGAAGTTATCCGACTTGAAGACGAAATATTCCCCGACAGAAAATGTACCGCACGCTACCGTAATTCTTACAATTACATATTTCATAACCGTTGCGCCACGATTAAAACTTCGTTCGGGTGTCCGTTTAAATGCAGTTTTTGTTTTTGCACCCGAGTTTGCGACTATGCCGTGCGAAAGCTTAACAGGGTTATGGACGAACTCGAAACAATCGAAGAAGAAAACGTATTTATCGTTGACGACGACTTTACTGCAAGCGATGCCCGCGTTCGCGCGTTTTTATCGGCGTTGGACGAGCGGGGAATAAAAAAGCATTTTATTGCATTTTCACGCGCAGACTTTATCACCGCACACCCCGAAACCGTCAAACTCTTATCCGAACACGGCTTTGACGCATTCTTTATAGGTATAGAATCCTTCCGCGCAGGAGAGCTGAATCGCTTTGACAAACGCACCACTGTAGAGCAAAACAGCGCGGCGGTAAAAATACTCGAAGACAACGGGTTACAGTGTTACAGCGGACTTATAGTCGGCGAAGACTGGGATAAACGGGACTTTAACACTCTTATAGACTATCTCAACAGCTTTGAACACCCGCTTGTAAACGTTCAACCTATTACCCCTATGCCCGGCACTCCGCTTTACGACGAGTATCCCCGTAAAATAGTCGTACCGCGTGAAAGATATGAACTGTGGGATATGGCGCACGTCGTTTTTATGCCCGAAAAAATGTCAAGGCGAAAATACTATTATCATATAGTTCGCACCTATATAAAAACGAGCGCGAACAAAAAACAGCGAAAATTTATTAAACAAAGATACGGAAAGAGCGTTTACCGCAGAGTTTGGTGGGGTGCCGCGCATATATTCTTCCAATACATTAAAAAAATGATAAAACCGCAGTAATGCGTAAAGGAAATTTATGAATAAAAAGATACTGTTTATTCAACCGACTATATACGACGACAAAAACAAGCTCGTAAAAAAGCATAAGCAATATTTCGTCGGTCTTGCGCACCCGCTTCTTGCCGCGCTACTTCCCGAAGGCTGGTCGGCTGAGCTCTGTATGGAAATAACTGAAAAAATTCCTTACGACACCGATGCCGACGTAATAGGAATAGGCGGCGTCGGGCACGCCGCAAGGAGAGCAAAGGACATCGCAACAGAGTTTAAAAAGCGCGGAAAAATAGTTTTTATGGGCGGTCCTATGGTCTCGCTCGTACCTGAGCTTGCCAAAAAATACTGCGACGCCGTAATGATAGGCGACAGCGAAGAAACCATAAAAGAGCTTTGCCACGATATCGAACTCGGTGAATTAAAACCGTTTTACGAAAAACCGATTACGAGCCTTTCCACTCCGCTCCCCCGCTACGACCTTGTAATAAACAAGAGAATAGGCGACTTCCTTCCCGTTCAGGCAGGGCGCGGATGCCCGAACACCTGTAGCTTCTGCACTATATCCTGCCTTTTTAAAGGTCGGTATATAAGGAGAGATATTGAAGAAGTCGTCCGCGATATAAAATACGTTAAATCGCTAGGTTTTAAAAAATTTCTGCTCGTAGACGACAATATCATTGCCGACCCCGACTATATGCTTGAACTCTGCCGCAGAATTAAACCTTTGAAAATGAAATGGATGAGCCAGTGCGCCATTCAGATTGCAGATAATCCCGAGCTTTTAAAAGCAGTCGCCGAAAGCGGTTGCTACGTTTTGAGCTTCGGTTTGGAAAGCATAAACCCCGAAGCTTTAAAGAGCGTCAATAAAACGTGGTGCAATCCCAACGATTATCTCAGAATTTTAAAGACGATGAACGATGCGGGAATTGAAATTGCGAGCGAAATGATTGTCGGTCTTGACACCGACACCCCCGAATCCATCAGAGCAACCGCCGAATTCGTGGAAAAAAGCTCGATAATAGCTCCAAAATTCTATTGCCTGACGCCTATACCTGGAACGCCGTTAAACAAACAGATGAACGAAGCGGGGCGTATAACCGACGACAACGTTTTGGAATACAAGCCGTCTAAATCCGTTCTCAATACTCCAAACATGACTGCCGAACAGGTTACCGAAGAATATTGGAAGCTTTACGAGCGGCTGTATTCTATGCGCAATATTTTAAAACGCACTATATTCCATAAACGCATGCTTAAACGCCCCGGACAAACCCTGTTTTTCTTCGGCGTAAATATGATTTACCGTTCCCATATTAAACGCCGCGTCGCGCCCAATATTTTATAATAAGTTTATTTGTTTTCGGGGCGAAGCCTTTTCACTTTGGAAAAGGCTTCGCCCCGATATTTCTTTATTTAATTCTATCAAAAATCCGATAAAGAATTGGCAACAACAAGCTTACAGTCACAATCGTACATATTAATTGCGGTAAAACTGCCGTCAACGACGCAAGAGCGTAAGCCTTCATTGCGTCTATCGAAAACCCGTAATAAAGCGGCGTTATCAAATCATCTAAGCCCGTAAAGATTACCGTCATCACGCACGCCACAATAACAAGCTTTATATGAATTGCTATATCCAGTTCTCTTTTAAATCTTATACCCAATAACCCAAACGAAAGTACGAAAAGATTGTAATAAACCAAGTAAAGAATTATAACGTTAGGGAAAAAGCCGAATATTAAACATCTTAATATTGAGAAAGTGTTGGCAACGAAAAGCCCCATTCTTATACCGAAGCAGTACGAAAAACTTAACAGCAATACCGTAACCATTTCAACGCCGGATATTCCGCTTAAAACGAATTGTCCGCCTATCAACAGGGCAGTAAATACGCCGACAAGCGCGATTTCTTTGGCGGCTTTCATATTAAAAGGTCTGATAAGCCCAGATATATATACAGTTTTCTTTTACAATCAATGCGTCTGCTCCCAGAGTTGCCGAACCAAATATATTATCTTCGTACTCAAAAGTACCCCACGCCTGATTGGCGTTTTCCGAATCGCTCGTGTATAGCATCCAGTAGCTATTCATAGTGTTCGATTTTCCATTAATAGTCGTTACCATTCCGTTACTTATGGAATAAGTAAGCTTTTGATTTTCCTGTAAATAGTCCATATATTCCTTCAGTGTTTTTCCGTCAAAATCGAATGAAGAATCAGACGCCGTAATAATTACGGTATTTTCATCTGCCTTAATCGGCGTTCTGTCTCCGCAAGCGGCAATAAAGCAACATACAAGCACGGCTAAAACAGCCATTAAAACAGTTACAAATTTTTTCATAAGCGTCTCCAAAAATAAAAATTCGCACCCTGAATTTCGGGCGCGAAAACAATAAGTTACCTAACTTCTCCACTGCCCGAGAAAAAGTAACGGAGATTTCAACGGGTAGGCAATCGGACTTTCACCGTAATGACTGTTGCGACGGATTCCCACCGTACTTCCCCTACTTTCAGCAAGAAACTCCTGCTACTCGCATTGAATATCTATTTTGTATACAAATATAGCGTATTACTATATTTATTATAGCACGGGAATTAAGCAATATCAAGCATAAACTTAAATTTACAAAAACTAAAGGTACTAAATTATGATTATACGAAAATATAAAAATGAAGACTGCGATTCAGTTGCAAATTTATTTTACGAAACTGTGCATTCCGTCAACGCAAAAGATTACAGCGCAGAACAGTTATCTGCCTGGGCGAACAGTGCAGACAGCTTAAAATCGCGGTGTAACGATTTATTAAATCAAAACACTTTAGTCGCGGAAATTAACGGCGTTATCGCAGGTTTTGGCAGTATCGATAAATCAGGTTATTTAGATTTACTTTTCGTGAGTAAAGATTACCAAAATCAAGGCGTTGCCACTGCGCTGTGCGACGAGTTGGAAAAAGACTTTTCAATTATAAAAACGTTCTCATCAATTACGGCAAAATCATTTTTTGAAAACCGCGGTTATTTGGTAGTTAAATCACAGGAAGTCAAAAGGTTTGAAGTTGCGTTGATTAATTACGAAATAAAAAAAACAAAATTTTAAACAACTTATAAAAACTGACAATATTAAAATAATACCCGTTCATCAGTCGGTGACTTCGTCGAATAGTGGGTCGTTAAAAAACTCCTTCAACGAAACGCCCATCGTATTTATCATTTCGTACACCGTTTTAACCGCTATACGCTCTCTCGTACAATTCAATACCTGAGAAACGGTAGACTTTGCAATTCCACCCTTCACGTAAAAATCATATTGCGAAAATCCTTTAAGTTTCATTAAAGCTATCATTCGCAATCTTATAGCTTCAGATAATTTCATATAACAATCTCCCGTTCTCAATTAAGAACTACACGATTAAATTATACGAATTTGTAAATTTTATTCGGTTCTCTATTGAGAACGCTTGACTTTTAATATTTACCCGTCGTAAAATAAATCTATCAGATTGATTATTTCGCAGGCGGAACGAACGCGTTTTCTCTGAAGTCACGGCTTGCTTGAGGTGGGTAAATACGCAAGGGATTTACATTATGACCGACTTGCCGCGTTAGTTCAGTACTAGTTATTTTTGACGCTGTAGCGAAATAATACGGGTGCGGATTTAAAATCCGCACCCGTTATCTTTTAAAAAAATCGTTGTATTAATTACGGTTTAATTAAAAAATTCCGCAACTATTTCATAATATTTATAATTCCGCGTGATTGCCGAAAACGATTTATTATGGTATAATGAATATATATGCATTAAAAATTCAAGGAACAGTATGATAAAAGCGTTATCGTTAAAACTAAAAGAAGCTCTCATTTCGGTCGCGCCCGTCGCGGCGATAGTGCTTATTATATCGTTTACCCCGCTCGTTGATTTATCTCCAACCGAAACGGGTGCTTTTGCCGTATGCTCCGTTCTGCTCGTGCTTGGCATAGGACTTTTCAACCTTGGCGCAGACCTTGCAATGACCCCCATGGGCGGGCACGTGGGCGCGGGACTTACCAAATCGAAAAAACTTTTAATTCTCATTTCCGTTTGTTTTTTAATGGGCGTTCTGATAACCGTTGCAGAGCCCGACCTTTCAGTACTCGCGGGTCAGGTTAAAGCGGTAATGAACGATATCGTGCTGATAGTAACGGTAGGCGTGGGCGTAGGAATATTTTTAGTGCTTGCGGTTTTAAAAATAGTTTTCCGCCTGAACCTTTCAATGCTTTTAATGTTTTTCTATATGCTGCTGTTCGCGCTTTGCGCAATACTCATACAGGAAGGCAAATTCAACTTCTTACCCCTTTCCTTCGATTCGGGCGGCGTAACTACGGGACCCATTACCGTACCGTTTATAATGGCTCTGGGCGTGGGTATTGCAACGACCATAGGCGGCCGCAACGCTAACGAAAACAGCTTCGGACTTATAGCAATGTGCTCCATTGGTCCTATCGTCGCGGTTATGGCTCTCTCGCTCACGGCAAACGGAGAAATGCCGCCTGAAGTATTGGAAAATCTTGCCGCATACGCAACCGTAGACGGAAGCTTAAAAGAATTGGGGCATATATTGCTTTCAAACCTGCAAAACGTAGGAATTGCTCTGGGCTTGGTAGTTGTGTTTTTCTTCATTCTGCAATTCACCGTTTTAAAACTGCCCAAGAAAAAACTCATACAAATAGGCATAGGAATTGCATACACCTTTTTGGGACTGATAATTTTCCTTACCGCCGTAGAAGTAGGATTTATGCCCATAGGCTTTAAAATCGGGCAGAGCATAGCAAACTTTCACCCCGCCGCGCTTACCGCGTTCGGGCTGTTGATAGGTATGGTAGTCGTTCTCGCCGAACCTGCCGTTCACGTTTTAAACAAACAGGTTGAAGAAATTACGGGCGGCGGCGTTAAAAAAATCGAGATGCTCGTCGCACTTTCGATAGCAGTCGGCATATCCATCGCGCTTTCGGTAA
Organism: uncultured Christensenella sp.; assembly: GCA_910577555.1. GTDB lineage: Bacteria > Bacillota > Clostridia > Christensenellales > Borkfalkiaceae > Coproplasma. The sequence goes on from CAJTLF010000005.1 coordinate 120,054, forward strand.
TAAGAATGATTTTCAAATTTTCGTTGCTCTATTACCTTATTCCGGGCTATCTCATATCCTTGGGCTTGGCGTTCTTCGTGCCTAAAATATACACGGCGATTGCGTTCGACTCGGGCGGCGTTGCGAGCGGACCTTTAACTTCGAGCTTTATACTCCCCTTGATAGTAGGCGCGTGCGTAGCGTTGAACGGCGGCTCTGCGGCGGAGATAATGAGCGACGCCTTCGGCGTGGTGGCAATGGTCGCGATGACTCCCCTTATAACCATTCAGGCGTTGGGCTTCAAAGCCGTTACCGCGGCAAAAGTAAAGCACAAGATTGCAATGAAACGCATTCTCGAAGCAGACGACGAACAGATAATATATTTCAAATAGGCGGGCGCATATGACGGAAAATAAACTGACCGAACGCAAACAAAAGATTGCGGTGGCAAAAAAGCAAATTAAAGAAAAAGTCGCCGCACGGAAAACGCACGGCAACGGTAACGCCGTTACGCCCAATAAGCTGAAACTGCTTTTCACGGTGGTCGGCAGGCGCAAGGCTGAATATTTTACAGACCTTTTGCAGTCTTTCGAAGTAAATATGCAGATGGTTATGCTCGCCCACGGCACGGCAAACGAAAAAATGCTCAACTATCTGGGACTTACCGATACCGATAAAGTGGTTATAATAAGCGTAATTCAGGAAAGTAAAATACTCGACGCACTGCGCGTTCTCGAAGAGAAATTCAACACCATAAAGGGCGGCAAAGGCGTTGCCTGCACCGTTCCCCTTTCAAGCGTGATAGGCACGCTCATATACGGGTTTTTAAGCAATAATAAAATGGTAGTCAAGGAGAAATGACGATGGGCGAAAACAAATACGAAATGATTTTATGTATTGTAAACACGGGGTTTTCGGAAACCGTTATGGACGCCGCCAAAGAAGTAGGTGCGCGCGGCGGCACGGTAATCCACGCCCGCGGCACGGCGAACAAGGAAGCCGAGCAGTTCTTCCATATCTCCATTCAGCCCGACAAGGAAATCGTAATGATTTTGGTGCCTGCCGAGATAAAAGATAAAGTTCTGCACGCACTGTATTCCTATGCGGGACTAAAAACCGAAGGACAGGGCATAGCGTTTTCACTGCCCGTAGACGACGTTGTTGGGCTTACGCCCGCAACCCACGTAACGACGGACACTAAAGAGCAGAAACCGAACGAATAATTTAAACCGCCCCAACCACATCAAATATGCTACTATGATTGTACGATAAACAGTAATTCAGCGGAGAGAAAGGAAATACAAACGATGAAAAAACTTATTGCATATTGCGGGCTTGATTGTGAAATATGTGATGCAAGAATTGCTACGCTTAATAACGATAATGCTTTGCGCGAAAAGGTTGCGGAACTTTGGTCGGAATTAAACGGCGTAGAAATCACACCCGAAATGATAAACTGTGAAGGCTGTCGTGTGGACGGAGTAAAAACTCCGTTTTGTGATAGTTTATGCCCTATAAGGCAATGTGCGCTTGTTAAAGGGTGCGAAACCTGCGGAGACTGTTCGACATTAAACGGCTGTCAGACTGTCGGTATGGTAATATCGAATAATGCCGAAGCGTTCGACAATCTTAAAAATAAACGGTAATCGATAAATTTCAATTTTGATAAGGAAAGTCAAAAATGTTAAATGTTCTTTTGATAACTTTATTGGCTGTCGGCTTTTTTATAATCGGTTTTATGTTAAAAAAATATCCCGATGAAGAAAGAACAAAAAAAGCAACCAAGCCCCTATCACTCATAATAGATTTATCGCCGCTGATAGGTATTATTGTTTTTAGCATATTATTCGCTTGCGTTTTGAAAGGACGGTTGCTTGAAAGAGTAACGCA
>CAJTLF010000006.1 GCA_910577555.1 uncultured Christensenella sp.
GCGTTGAATTTAATTCAACGCCCGCCGCGTTTTATATTTCTTTATTTTTTAAATACGATAAACTTTCGAAAGTGGTTTTATTTTTGGCAACCCTTACCGTGAGATAGCAAAAACCTGAAAATGCGAGAGCGTACAGGAAGCTTCCTATCGTGTAAAGGTAAAATCCTGCTTCCATTTCAGTTTCAAGATAATAAAATTTTTCTTCTGGTATTTCGTAAAATACGCACGCGACGACTGCCGCCGCGTAAGCTATCATTACCAGAACGATTACTGCAATTGGGCAGAAAATAAATCTTTTAATCTGTTTGCGCCAATCGGTAGCGCGGATACAGAGTGTAGTGATTATAAACGAGCTTGCGAGAGTTATTATAACTATTGCAATTATCGGCAAAGACAAATTCCAGCTTTGCAAAGTGTGTTTGGTTTCTTCAAGAATGGTCGGGTTGTAACTGCAAAACGGACAGACTAAGCCGATTACGGCAAGTAAAATGCCGAGCATACTTGCGTAATAAAGAAGTCCGCGAGCAAGGGCTTAATCAAGTAAGGCTTGCCGAGAGAATAGGCGTGCGGCAGAACACGATTAGCGCGTGGCTGTTGAACAAGAAAGAGCCGAGCATAAATTCGCTGTGGCTGCTTGCCGATTATTTTGACGTGGAAATAGATTATATAGTTGGAAGAAAGGATTATTAGGTTGTGAAAAGCCCCTGCCGTGCATTGCACGGCAGGGGCTTTTTGTTACTTTATTAATGAAAATACTTTGTCGAAGTCGCGGCGGCGTTTGGGGGGAACGGGGCAATCTTCGCTTGCGTAGCCCAACGCTACCACGAGCGGGAAGGGCGTTCCCTTGGGCAGGTTGAGAAAATCTGCAATGCCGTCTTCGTCGCGCAGTCCTATAATACAGCTCTGCACGCCTTTGTTTTCGGCGGCGAGCGTGAGATACGCCGTTAAAATTCCTATATCGTTGGGAATGAAAGGCTCGTTCGTGACCCGTCTTTCACCGCGCATAATGGCGTGGGGCGGAAGGCTCTGTATTACCACGAAAGCGGTTGCGCCGTTTGCCCAGCCGTTCGCGCCGCCCGTCTGCACGAGCGGGATAAACTCCTTTGCTCTGTCGCCGGTTACTGCGTAAAGCTTCCACGGTTGGGCGTTTATTGCCGACGGGGCGAGAGTTGCGAGCCTGCAAATTTCCGTTAAAACTTCGTCGGGGATTTGCTTTTGTGAGTAGTCGCGCGTGCTGCGCCTTGCGTTAAACAGCCCTTCAATCATATTTTATTTTCCTTGCTTTGCGCGTTTTATTGAAAGTTTAGCCTTTTCCGTAACCTTTTCCTTGGTGAAACCGAAATATTCGAACACCGTTTTTGCGGGTGCGGAAGTGCCGAACGTTTTCATTGCGATTACTTCGCCGTAGTCGCGCGCGTACCGGTGCCAGGAGAAGTGCGACGCCGCTTCCACGCAAACGCGCGCCTTTACCGCACAGGGAAGTACGTGTTCCTTATATTCGGGGGTTTGTTTTTCAAACTCTTCCATGCAGGGCATGGATACCACGCGTACCTTGTAGCCTTCCGCCTGCAAGTCTGCTTTTGCCGCCGTGCATAAATCTACTTCCGAACCGCTGGATATGAGCATTACGTCAGGCTTTCCCTTACAGTCGTCCAGAATATATCCGCCCGCGAGAGCCTTAATTCCCGATTCCTTGTTCTGGTTTAAGTTCTGTCTCGAAAGCACTAAGATGGTGGGGGAGTTCTGCGTGAATGCCGAAATGTACGCCGCGACCGTTTCCTTGCCGTCGCAGGGGCGGAATACTTTGAGATTGGGTATCGAGCGCAGGGCGATGAGCTGTTCTACCGGCTGGTGGGTGGGACCGTCTTCGCCGACGCCTATGCTGTCGTGCGTCATTACGTAAATGACGGGAATATCCATCAGTGCGCTAAGTCTTATTCCGCCTTTCATATAGTCGGAGAAAGCGAAGAAGGTGGAGCAGACTATTCTGAGCCCGCCGTGGAGCGTTACGCCGTTGCAGATTGCCGCCATTGCGTGTTCGCGTATGCCGAACTGGATATTGCGTCCCGCTCTGTTTTCGGGGGTGAACGCCGTCGAGCATTTGAGATTTGTCATAGTGGACGGCGAAAGGTCTGCCGAACCCGAGAGAAGGTTGGGCATAAGCTTTGCCAGCTCGTTTAAGATTTTGCCGCCCGAGACGCGGGTTGCTTCGGGGGTTGAGAAGTCGAATTTAGCCAAAAGGTCTGTATAGTCGATTTCGTAGCCAGCCATATACTGCTTGTATTTTGCGGCGAGTTCGGGGAATTCCTGCTCGTACTTGGAGAATTTTTCGTTCCAGTAAATTTCGGCGTTGAGCTTTTGCTCGGCTATTTTGCGGCAGTACTCTTTTACTTCTGCGGGAACTTCGAAAGGCTCTTCCTTCCAGTTGAGCTTTGCCTTGGTTGCCGCGAGATTTTCTTCGCCTAAGGGTGCGCCGTGCGATTTTTCGCTGTTTTCAAGGGGAGAGCCGTAACCTATCTTCGTAGTGCAAATTACGAGCGACGGGCGGGTTAAATCTGCCTTAGCCTTTTCTATTGCCGATTTTAAAACCACAAGGTCGGTTGCGTCGGGAACGCGGATTACCTGCCAGCCCTGAGCGTTGAATCTTGCGACGATATCTTCGTTGAAGGTATTCGCCGTATTGCCTTCGATTGTTATATCGTTTTTATCGTATAACAGAATGAGTTTGCCCAGCTTCTGCGCGCCCGCGAATGAGCAGGCTTCGTAGCCCATACCTTCTTCAAGACAGCCTTCGCCGCAAAGCGCGTAGGTGTAGTGGTCTACGATATTATATTCTTCGGTGTTGAAGATTGACGCAAGATGAGCTTCTGCAAGCGCGAAGCCGACGGCGTTGCCTATGCCCTGTCCCAAAGGACCTGTGGAAGTTTCCACGCCCGCCGTTCTGCCGTATTCGGGGTGACCGGGGGTGCGGGAATCGAGCTGGCGGAAATTTTGCAAGTCTTCCTTGGTTACGTCGTAGCCGAAGAGATGCAACAGGCAGTAAAGGAGCATGGAGCCGTGTCCCGCGGAGAGTACGAATCTGTCGCGGTTATCCCACTTGGGGTTGTTATAGCTGAAGTTCAGAAAATCTGCGAAAACTTCGAACCCTATCGGCGCCGCGCCCATACATATGCCGGGGTGACCGGACTTTGCCTTTTGTATGCCTTCGGCGGAAAGGATTCTGAGAGTATCTACGCACTTGGATTTAACGGACATTTTGTTTTCTCCTTTACTTTGTGAAAATTTCGAGATTTGCGGGGTTTAAGAAGGAATATTCCTTCAATAAACCCAAAAGTTTTTTTGCGGAGCGTGCGTTGCCGCCCGCGATATCGCTTTCGAAGTTGATGGGCATTACGGGGTCGTGAACGCTCATTCTCACGAGAATCCAGCCGTAGCCCGTGTTTATTCTCACGCCCTCGTAGTTGTCGGGCGCAAGGGACAGGGTTTTATCTTCTGATACTTTTTCTTTGAGTTCGGAAATTACTTTCGCGCCTTCGGCTTTGAAGTCTTTGCTGTCTTTTGAAAAGCCTATGCGTACTTCGTTCTCTTCCACGGGGCGTTTTAAGCCTGAAATGAGCGAAGTCAGCGATTTGCCGAGCTTGGCTTGTTCGGACAGGCATATTAAAATTCGGGTAATCAGGTACGCGCCGTCGTCTAAATAGTAATTGTCCTTAAAAGCCGCGTGACCCGAAGTTTCTATCGCAAGGGGGGAATAGATTCCGTTTGCGTTGAGTTCCCTGCACTTGTCGATTACGTTTTTGTAGCCGCGTTTGAAGCGCAGGTGTCCGCCGCCGAGCGATTTTATAAATTCGGTAAGTCCGTCGCTCGTTACGCTGTCGGTTACCACGACGCCCGTTTTATCCTTGAAGAGTATTGCGGACAGGAGCGCGATTAACGCGTTTCGGTTTATTTCGCTGCCGTCCGCATCTACGCATGCCGCTCTGTCCACGTCGGTATCGAAGATTATGCCCAAGTCGGCTTTTTCGCGGAGTACCGCGCGGGAAAGGCTGTTTATCGCGTTTTTGTCTTCGGGGTTGGGGATATGGTTGGGGAATCTGCCGTCCGGCTCTAAAAACTGACTGCCGGTTACGTCCGCGCCCAAAGGCTTCAATACCTTTTCCGCGAAAAACCCGCCCGCGCCGTTGCCCGCGTCGACGATTATTTTTTTGCCCTTTAAAGGAAGTATGCCGCAAGCCGTCTCGACTATGCCCGTTAAGATGCGGGAATATTCGTCCATAAAGGATTTTTCTTCGTAAGAGCCGTTGCCCTGCGGGAAGTTTTCTTCCGCGGCAAGAGTCAATATTTTATCTATATCCTTTGAATCCAGACCGCCGTCTTTCGTGAAGAATTTAAGTCCGTTTCTGTCGAAGGGCAGGTGGGACGCCGTTACCATAACGGACGCGTCGCAACCGAAATCCGATTTTTTTAAGAGTATGAACATTGACGGAGTGGACGAAAGCCCCGTATAGACCACGCTGCAACCGCAGGAGTTGAACGCGTTTACCGCGCACTTTACTATTCTTTCCGCGGAAATACGGCTGTCGTTGCCGATAGCGATTTTCAAACCGCGCTTGCCCGTCTTTAATTCAAGCCAGCGTACGAAGCCTTTGCAGACCGCCGTTACCGCATCGTCTGTGAGTGTTACGGGCGAATTTTCGCCCACTGCCACGCCGCGCACGTCCGTGCCGCTTTTAAGTTTTTTCAAAGTTTCAATCGTCATACGAGTTCATTATACTATATACGGTATATTTATTCAAGTGTTTGCGCGGGAATAACGATAAAAAAGTATTGGAAATTTAGGGGGCGGGTTTTATGGATTGCTTCGTCGCTACGCTCCTCGCAATGACGGGGGGCTTATTGTTAGTGTGGATTGCTTTGTCGCTACGCTCCTCGCAATGACGGGGAAGAATGCTCCGCAATGGCGGGGTGGGTGCGACGACAAGGGGGGGGGAGAGAAATTTTATTATACTCGTTAAAAATCCTTTGAATTTGCCGTTTGCTGTGATATAATGATATGGATTTAATTTTGACGGAGTTTTATTTATGGCTAAGGAAAATTTCGTGGAGCAGATTGCGGACATTGAAACAGACTTTCCGCAGTGGTATACGGACATAGTTATCAAGACCAAGCTCGTGGACTACGGACCTGTGAAGGGAACGATGGTTATCCGCCCTTACGGTTACGCGATTTGGGAGAATATTCAAAACGAGCTTAACGCGCGTTTTAAGGCTAACGGCTATGAAAACGCGTATTTTCCCCTGCTTATTCCCATGAGCTACTTCACCAAAGAAGCCGAACACGTGGAAGGGTTCGCGCCCGAAGTTGCCGTAGTTACCCGCGCGGGCGGCGAAGAGCTTGCCGAGCCTTTGGCTATCCGTCCCACTTCGGAGACCATTATCGGAAATATGTATTCAAAATGGTTGCAATCTTACCGCGAGTTGCCCATACTCATAAACCAGTGGGCGAACGTTATGCGCTGGGAAAAGACGACGCGGCCTTTTTTGCGTACTTCCGAATTTTTATGGCAGGAAGGTCACTCGGCGTTTGCCACCGCAGAAGAAGCGGAGAACGAGACGCAGAAGATGATGTCCGTTTATAAAGAGTTTGCCGAAAACGTTCTGGCTCTGCCCGTTATCTGCGGAAGAAAGACCGAGAAGGAAAAGTTCGCGGGCGCGGTTGCCACTTACGGAATGGAAGCGATGATGAAGGACGGAAAGAGCCTGCAATCGGGTACGACGCACTTTTTGGGGCAGAATTTCGCTAAGGCGTTCGATATTGAATTTCTGGATAAGGACGGCTCGCACAAGCACGCGTATACGATGAGTTTCGGCGTTTCCACGCGGCTTATAGGCGCGCTTATTATGGCGCACGGCGACGCGCGCGGGCTGGTTATTCCGCCTAAGGTTGCGCCCGTACAGGTGGTTATAGTGCCTATCGCCGCTAAAAAAGGCAACGTGTTGCAGGTTTGCGGCGAAATTAAGGAAAGGCTTGAAAGGCGCGGGGTGCGCGTTAAATTGGACGACGGCGAGCAGAGCCCCGGCTGGAAGTTCAACGAGTGGGAGATGAAGGGCGTGCCTTTGAGAATAGAAATAGGTCCGCGCGACATAGAAGAGGGGAAGGCGATGATATTCCGCCGCGATACCCTTGAAAAGAACGCTTACGCGTTGGACGGCATAGAGAGCAGTGTTTCGGATTTACTCGACTGCGTACAAAAGGATATGCTTGACGCGGCAAGGGTTCGCCGCGACGGCAAGATTATTTACGCGGAAGATTTGGACGGAATTTTAAAGGGCGTTGAAGGCGGTAACTTCGTTAAAGCGGGCTGGTGCGGTTGCCGCGAATGCGAAGACAAGGTCAAGGCTCACACCGCCGCTACCGCGCGCGTGTTTGCGGAAGGCGAAACGAGCAAGAAGTGCGCCGTTTGCGGAAAGAAAGCCGCGCACACCGTTATTTTTGCAAGGGCTTATTGATATTTTTATAAATTAAGACGGCGCAAGCCGTCTTTTTTGTTTGACAAATTTATATATTGTCATTATACTAAAACTGATGTTTTAAAACAAGCGTTTTAAATAAAGGAGAGAGTTATGCCGCCTAAGGCTAAATTTACGAGAGAAGAGATTGTTTCCGCGGCGTTTGAAATGGTGAGAGCGGACGGGATTGAGTGCCTGACCGCGCGGGCGTTGGGGGAAAAGCTGGGAAGTTCTGCAAGACCCATTTTTACCGTGTTCGGCGGTATGGAAGAGATAAGGCGGGAAGTGATTGCCGCCGCCACCGCGCTTTACGACGGGTACGTGGCGAAGGGACTTGAGGAAAAGCTTGCCTTTAAGGGAGTGGGTACGGCTTATATCCGCTTTGCCGCCGAAGAGCCGAAGCTTTTTAATTTGCTGTTTATGAAGGAGAAGGACGCGGCGACCGATAAGGATTCCGTGCTTTCCGTTTTAGACGGGAATACGGAAAAGATTATCAGCTCCATTACCGACGGTTACGGGCTCGGACGCGACGCGGCGCGGGCAGTTTATTTTCATTCGTTCGTGTACTGTCACGGCGTTGCGACGCTGATTTCGACGGGCGTGTGTGAGTTTTCGGAGAGCCAGATTTCCGAAATGCTTACCGCGTCGTTTATAAGTTTTCTTAAAAAGATAAAGGAGAGCGGGAGTTTATGATTAAAGTTGAAAACGTTACCAAATCATACGGGGCGACGCAGGTGTTAAAGGGCGTTAGTTTGAGCATATCCGACGGGCAATTCGTGGTTATTACGGGCGCGTCGGGGTCGGGTAAGTCTACGCTTATGAACGTTATATCGGGGTTGGAACGCCCCGACGGCGGCAAAATATTTTACGGCGCGGAAGAAATTTCTTCGTTCGGAGAAAAGCAGCTTACCGGATTCAGGCGCAGGGAGACGGCTTTTATATTTCAGCAGTATTATCTGTTGCCGCACCTGAGCGTCGATAAAAACGTGCGGCTGGGCGCGGATTTGGCGGGAAATAAAAATTACCGCGAAATAATAGAGCGGGTGGGGCTTGCCGAAAAGCAAAACCGCAAGCCTTGCGAGCTTTCGGGCGGCGAACAGCAGAGAGTTTGTATTGCCCGCGCGCTGGCAAAAAATCCGCGCGTGCTATTTCTCGACGAGCCGACGGGCGCGTTGGACGAAGCCACGGGGCGTAGCGTACTGGGATATATTGCCCAATTACAGCGCGAACGCGCCTTTACGATGATTATGGTTACGCATAACGCGAATATCGCGGATATGGCGGACGTAGTTATTAAGATGAACAGCGGCAATATTGCGGAAGTTTACGAAAACTCCGTGCGTAAGGGCGCGTACGAGATAGGGTGGTGATATGGTTATAAGCTTGAAGGACGCTTTTAAACTTGCGGGGGTGACGATAATATCGTTCTGCGCCGTGTTCGTATGTACTTTTTTCATAAGTTATTATATGGACGCCGCCGCAATAGCCGATAAGATTACCGACCCGCAGGCGCAGGCTCTATACGACGCGCAGATGGCTACCGCGACTTTCGTAAGCTGTCTTTGCGGCGGGTTTTTGGGATTGATAGCCGTGGTTACGCTTGTGTTTTATATAAATTTGTATATCCGCAGGAACGCGTACGCATTGGGTCTTTTCAAGGCGTTGGGATACCCGAACGCGAGAATTGCATGCGCATTTTGGGTGTTCGGGTTGAGCGTACTGCTGGGCGCGGCTTTGGGGTTTGGCTGCGGTTACGCTTTCGCACCCGCCGTTTACGACGCGTTGACGATAGGCGCGTTGCCGAGAATAGAAGTTTCGTTTCACCCCGAGCTTCTCGTTCTGCTCGTAATTCTGCCCGCCGCGGTCTTTTCCGCGCTTTCCGTTGCGTGCGCTTTTTTCGCTCTGCGCAGACCAACTCTCGAGCTTATACGCGGGAAGAGCGAAAGGGTTAAAGCCGTTAAGCGCGTGCGTGCCGACAGGGAACGCGGGTTTTTGGCGGAAGTTTTTATTAAGACGACATTCGGCAGAAAGGGGATAGCTTTTTTCGTCGCGTTCGCCTGTTTCTGTTTTTCCGCGATGGTGCAGATGGGGGCGTCTACCCTGGAGTTGGACACGGGCTATATGATGGGTGCGATTATGCTTATTATCGGCGTGGTGCTTGCGGTTACGGTTCTTATTATGGCGACGACTACGCTCGTCAATTCCAACGCGAAAAACGTGGCAATGATGAAAACCTTCGGGTATAATACGCGCGAGTGCGTCTTTGCAGTGCTGGGCGGGTTTCATATCTACGCGCTTATAGGGTTTGCCGTGGGTACGGCTTATCAGTACGGGCTGATGACCCTTATGGTGAATATCGTGTTTAAAGACGTGGCTATGATGCCCGATTATTCCTTTAATGCGCCCGTTATGCTCATTACCTTTGCGGCGTTTATCGTGTTTTACGAAGCGTGCACGTTTGCTTTCGGTTATGCGTTGAGTAAAGTTCCGTTGAAAGCGGTTATGCTTGAAAACTGATTTTATCAAGAATTTAAAAAGCGGCGGACGGTTTTAACCGTCCGCCGCTTTACGTTATCAGTTTAAGTATTTTTTTAAATCGGAAACTTTGTTAAGCCGTTCCCACGGTAAGCCGTCCTTGCCGAAATGACCGTACGCCGAAGTTTGGGAAAATACGGGTTTATTCAGACCGAGAGTTTGAATGACGGAATAGGGGCGCAAATCAAATTCCTTTACTACGATATCGGCTATTTCGCCGTCCGCAAGCTTGCCCGAGCCGAAAGTATTTACGAAAACGGAGACAGGTTGCGCGACGCCTATCGCGTAAGCTACCTGCAATTCCACTTCATCGCAAAGTCCCGCCGCGACGAGATTTTTACAGATATACCGCGCCATATACGCCGCCGAACGGTCTACTTTGGTTGCGTCCTTGCCCGAGAACGCTCCGCCGCCGTGGGCGCATCTGCCGCCGTAGGTATCGACGATAATCTTTCTGCCCGTAAGTCCGCTGTCGCCTTCGGGTCCGCCTATTTCGAACCTGCCCGTGGGGTTTATGAAGTATTTGGTGTTTTTATCGAGTAGTTTTTCGGGAATAATGCTTACTACTTCGCGCATTATATCCGCCTTTAACTGCTCCTGCGAAACTTCCGCGTCGTGCTGGGCGGAAACTACCACCGTTTCGATTCTTACGGGCGTTTTGCCGTCGTATTCAACCGTTACCTGCGTTTTGCCGTCCGGTCTGAGATAGGGCAATACGCCGCTCTTGCGGACTTGCGCGAGCCTTTCGGCGAGCTTGTGCGAGAGTGAGATGGGCAGGGGCATAAGCTCTTCCGTTTCGCGGCAGGCGTAGCCGAACATCATTCCCTGGTCGCCCGCGCCGAAGCTGTCGCGGATATCCTTGCTGTCCGTTCTTTCGACGCCCATTGCTATATCCGCGCTCTGGGTATGCACCGCCACGTCGATATTGCACTTATCGTATGCGAAAGACCCGCATATATAGCCCGTTTGCCGTATTTTTTCGCGGGCGATTTGTTCGTAGTCGACCCTTGCGGAGGTTGTTACTTCGCCCATAATCAGAAGTCTGTCGTATGCGGCGCAACACTCTACGGCGCACCTTGCGTCAGGGTCGGTTTTTAAAATTTCGTCTACTATAGCGTCCGAAATTCCGTCGCAAAGCTTGTCGGGATGTCCTTCGGTTACGCTTTCGCTGGTAAAATATTTTTTCATCTTCAGTTCTCCTTGGCGGTCTTTTTGTAAAGCGATAAGTAATTTGCGTCGGCATAGCCGAGCGATTTATAGAGATTTAGCGCCCGCGCGTTGTCGCGCTCGACTTCCAGCCTTATATAGCCGTATTCGTCCGTGTTTTCAAGAAATTTGAAAAATTGACTTCCCAGACCTTTGCCGCGGAAGTCGGGCTTTATATACAGCTCGTCCAGCCATAAAAGCCTGCCGCACGCTTCCTGCGACGCGGAAAGGCAACATACCGCATAGCCTGCCGTTTTTCCGTCGCAGAGTATGAAGTAGCCGCGGACAATCTCTTTGGATAAAATTTCTTTCCAGAATTTTTCGCGACCGTTATCGTCTATTACTGAATTGGTCACGCCCGACGCATAAAAGTCGCGTGACATATTAAAATATTCGTCTTTATCCGCGCTTTGCATCAGTCTTGCGGAAAATTCTTTATCCATAAAAAACTCCTTGCCGACCGACAAGGAGTAAATTTCGCTATGTCCCATCGGTACGGCGTTAGCACCTTGCCTTGCAGGTTGCTGTGTGGTCGCAGAGCCGTTCTCTCGCACACTCTTTATAGGTTTGAAAGTATTATATCATTTGATTTTAATGCTGTCAATAAAATTTGCCTTTTGCGGCGTTTTATTTTATAATGGTTTCGTGAATTGCAATATCTGTCCCGCAGGGTGCGGGGTTGAAAGGGAAATAAAGGCGGGCGCGTGCGGAGTTAAGGGCTTGAAGATAGCGAAGTACGGCTTGCACGCTTACGAAGAACCGCCGATTTCGTTTAAGGGGGGCAGCGGCTGTATATTCTTTTGCGGCTGTACTCTTAAGTGCGTGTTCTGCCAGAATTACGAGCTTTCGCGCAATACCCGCGGAAAAGAAATTACGGTAAGCGAGCTTGCCGATATATTTAAAAAGCTGGAAGATATGGGGGCGGAGAATATCAATTTGGTAAATCCTACCCATTATTTAAGGCATATTGCGGGGGCAATTGAAATTTACAAGCCCAAAATTCCCGTGGTTTACAACACTCACGGCTACGAGACGCCTGAAAGTCTGCGCTTTGCGGACGGGTTTGTGGATATCTATCTTACAGATTTGAAGTTTATCGACCGTGCGCTTGCCAAGCGTTACACCGCCCGACCCGATTACGCCGACTACGCTTTGCCGGCAGTGAAGTTTATGGCGGAAAAGCTGTTGAAGCTGCGGGGCGACGGCAAGATGCTTTCGGGGTGCATAGTGCGGCATCTCGTATTGCCGCTTGCCGCGTACGACAGCGTTAAGGTGGTTGAGTTTATGGGTACGCTGCCCCAAACGGCGTATTTCAGCCTTATGAGCCAATACGTGCCGTACGGCGACGCGGAAAAGTTTAAAGAACTCACGCGCGGGATAACGAAAAGGGAATACGAGAGAGTGGTCGGCGCGGTGAAAAGCGCGGGGCTTGAAAGAGTTTTCTTGCAGGACTTTTCGAGCGCGACCGAGAAATATATACCCGAATGGGATTACTGATATGTTGATTAACGTTGAAAATGCGTCGTTTTCTTACGGCGACAATTTAATATTCGAAAACGCGTCTTTTACGGTGAACGAAGGGGAGCGCGTGGGGCTTATAGGGGCGAACGGCGAAGGCAAGACCACGCTTATTAAGCTTATTTGCGGCGGGCTGGACGCGGATTGCGGCTCGGTTACCCGAAAGAACGGCGCAACGATAGGTTATCTCGAGCAGAACGGCGGATATACGAGCGGAAACACCGTTTACGCGGAGATGCTGGAAGTTTTCAAAGACGATTTCGCGGCGGTGGAAAGGCTGGAAGAGCTTGCCCTGAAGCTTGCGGAGACTTCACCCGAATCGGCGGATTATAAGCGCGTTTCCGCCCGTATAGAGAGCCTTGAAAAGTATATCGCGTCGCGCGATTGCTATAACGCCGAAGTGAAGATTAAAACCGTTTTGAACGGCGTGGGGTTTGCGGACAGTTACGACAGGATTATAGACACCCTTTCGGGCGGGGAAAAGACGAGACTGAAGCTTGCCCGTCTACTCCTTGAAAGCCCCGATATGCTCATACTCGACGAGCCGACAAACCATCTCGATATAGCCACCCTTTACTGGCTGGAAGAATATCTTGCGTCGTTTAAGGGCGCGATACTCGTAGTATCTCACGACAGATATTTTTTGGACAGAGTGGTTTTGCGCGTTCTCGAAATAGAGAATAAAAAGCTGGTTTCGTTTGCGGGAAACTACTCCAAATATAAAGTTTTAAAAGCCGAGCGCAACGCGCGAATGCTCAAGGATTATGAAGCGCAACGGGAAGAGCGGGCAAAGCTTCAGGATTACGTTGACCGTAATATCGTGCGGGCTACGACGGCGAAGTCGGCGCAGAGCAGAGTTAAACAGCTCGAGAAAATGGAGATATTGGAAAAGCCGTATATTCCGCCCAAGCCGCCCGTATACCGCTTCGATTACGATATGCAGCCTTATGAGACCGTAATCGATATCGACGGGTTAAATCTCGGAATAGGCGGTAAACGGCTTATATCCGCGGGGCAATTGAAAATACGGCGGGGCGAAAAGGTTGCGCTCGTCGGTGAAAACGGGACGGGGAAGTCCACTCTTTTAAAGGCGATAGTAAAGGGCGGCAACCCGCAGATAACGGTGGGCAGGCACGTAAAGCCCGCGTATTACGACCAGGAAGGCGCGAACCTTGACGGCAAGAATACCGTAATAGCCGAGCTGTGGGAGCGGCACGTGGGATTAACCCAGACCGAAGTGCGCTCCGCTCTGGCGCGGTGCGGGCTGTTCGAAGAAGATATGCAAAAGCCCGTTTGCGCGCTTTCGGGCGGGGAGAGAGCCAAGCTCGGGCTGTGCGTTTTAGAGTGCGAGCGGGGGAATTTCCTTATAATGGACGAGCCGACAAACCACCTTGATTTGCCCGCAAGAGAGAGCCTTGAAAGGGCGTTGAAGGAGTTTGACGGCACTTTGCTTTTCGTATCCCACGACAGATATTTTTTAAACGCCGTTGCGGGGCGGGTGGTGGAGATTGCGGACGGCAAGCTCAACCGCTACGACTGCGGTTACGAGAGTTACGGCGAAGCAAAGCGCAAACAAAGGGAAGAGATTGCGCAAAAAAGAGAAGAAGAGAAGTTTGAAAAGCGGCAGGCGGAGAGAGAGAATTCTTACCGTTCGAAAAAGGAAAGGGCGCAGGACGCGAGAAAAAAGGAGCTTTTAAAGCATACCGAAAACAAAATATGCGAGCTGGAAGAGCGGGAAAGCGAGCTTAATTTAATGCTTGCGGACGGGGAGATTGCCGCCGACTACTTGCGCGTGAACGGAATACTCGAAGAATTGAACGCCATAAAATTACAGCTGGACGCACTTTACAAAGAGTATGAAACTATGATATAATAGGGGTAATTATGGAGAACGAGAAAGAAAAAGTACCCGCCGAAGAGAATAAAGAGCGGGTGAATATACGGCATACGATAAGCGCGGAAGAGACGTTTACTCTTGCCAAAGACGTTTTCGATATCCGTTGTTTTATAAAGAACGTTTACGCTAACCGCGCGGTTATTGCAAGGCGGCTGAACATTCTTACGCTTACGGTGAGCACGCTGTTTATGATGCTGTATTCGGCGTTCGTGCTGTACGTTTCGCTTGCGGGAAAGCTTAATCTGGGGTTGGAATTAACCCTTTACTGTATGCTCGGCGCGTACGGCGCGCTGTTTGCGGCGTTTTTAATCGTTTACGCTTGCAGCGTGCGGTCGAGTACGAAAAACCTTGTAAAATATAAGCGAGCGCTTAAAATTTTCAAAGTACTCGTAAGGCTGTTGTCGCTTGCCGTTTCCATTACCGCAATTACTTTCACGGTGATGGGCGGGGAGCTTTCCGCGGCGAATGCTGCCGTTGATATACTTATCGTCGTATTTTCCGTAATTACTTTGATTATTCAGGTAATACCGCTTATGTTCGGCGGGTCGGCAAGGCTGGTAAGGTGGCTGTTGTCGCCCGTAAAGATTAAGACGCGGTTTTCGAACGTCGTTCTGGAATGGTACGAGCTTGCCGTTTCCGGCTCGGCGCAGGACGGGGCGGTGAAGAAGGTTTCGAGCAAGTATTTCGATGATATAGGCGTGTTAATCGACAATCTGCTCGTGCCGCAGATAGGCAAAAAATATATCAATACCATTAAGCCCGCCGTGCTTATAAATTTAGTGGCGCACGCGCCCGAAAGCGACAGGCCCGTTTTGGAAGGGCTGTTGAAAAACGTATTTGCGTACGCGACGGAGTGCGGCTACGTTTCGTTTAATCCCTGTAAAGATTTACCGTTCGACGGCAGTATCGAAGTGGAAGAAAAGCCGCAAAAACAGACCTTTAAGGGCAGACTTATGAAGGTTGGGCAGAAAATAGGCAAAACTATGCTGGATAAGTATATTACCGGTTCGGTGGATAGTGATAAAAAAAGTATTGACAAGTGACGGAACGGGTGTTATAATTATTTCACAAAGTTATCACATTGTTTGGCTATTTAAAAGAAATTTTAAGGAGATGAATTATGAACAGGTATGAAAAAGACGAGATAAGGAGTTTGCCGCCTAAGTACCGTCCTATGGGTGCGTGGGAATACTTCGGTTACAGTATTTTGTATGCCATTCCGCTTATCGGTTTTATTATGCTTATCGTGTTCGCTTGCAGCGGCAGCAATATTGCAAGAAGAAGCCATGCGAGAAGTTACTTCTGCGGTTTGTTGATTGTGCTAATTCTGATAGGTATTGCCGTGGGTATTTTAATCGGAAGCGGTATGATGGAAGAAATCAGGCAAACCATTCAGGACTTTATTTCCCAAATGCAACCGCAATAAATTTTAATGTAAAAATTAAAAGCAGTAACGAGAGTTACTGCTTTTTTTTGTTTGGGCTTATTGTTTCAGGGTTTGTGCGGTTTTCCGGATTGCTTCGCCAAAGGCTCGCAATGACGGCGGTGGGGGATTAAAAATCCAGACTTTTTTCGATATAGCTTTCGAGTTCGTCGATTTTAAGGCGGATTTGCTCCATACTGTCGCGGTCGCGCACGGTTACGGTGTCGTCGTTCAGCGTGTCGAAGTCTACCGTTATGCAGAAGGGTGTGCCTATTTCGTCCTGACGGCGGTAACGCTTGCCTATCGAGCCCGTTACGTCGTAGGTTACCGAGAATTTTTTGGCGAGCTTTTTATAAACTTCGTCCGCCTTTTCCGAAAGTCCTTTCTGTAAGGGCAATATAGCCGCCTTGAAGGGGGCAAGGAAGGGGTGAAGGCGAAGAACCGTTCTTATATCGTTTTTACTCTCGTCCAGAACCTGCTCGTCGTAAGCGTCGGTCAAGAGTGCGAGAACGCACCTTTCCACGCCGAGCGACGGCTCGATTACGTACGGGATATACTTTTCGTTGGTGACGGGGTCGGTGTATTCCATATTTTCGCCGCTTTCCGTCTGGTGCTGTTTAAGGTCGTAGTCCGTTCTGTCCGCAATGCCCCACAGCTCGCCCCAGCCGAAAGCGAAGTTGTATTCGAAGTCGGTCGTGGCTTTGGAGTAAAAGCACAGCTCTTCGGGCGAGTGGTCGCGGAGCTTTAGATTTTCTTCCTTCATGCCGAGAGATAAAAGGAAGTTTTTGCAATACTCCTTCCAATAGCCGAACCATTCCAAATCGGTGCCCGGTTTGCAGAAAAATTCAAGTTCCATCTGCTCGAATTCGCGGACGCGGAAAATGAAGTTTCCGGGGGTGATTTCGTTGCGGAACGATTTACCTATCTGACCTATTCCGAAGGGAACGCGGCTACGGGAAGAACGCGCCACGTTTTTGAAGTTTACGAATATGCCCTGAGCCGTTTCGGGGCGCAGATATACCGTGTTTACCGTGTCTTCGGTGACGCCCTGAAAGGTTTTGAACATGAGATTGAATTTTCTTATGGAAGTGAAGTCGCTCTTGCCGCAGACGGGGCAGACGATTTTCTTTTCGGAAATGAATTTTTCAAGTCCGTCGTTGTCCATACTCTCGACTTTGATATCGAGATTGTGCTTTTTGCAATAATCTTCCACGAGATTGTCCGCGCGGTGGCGTGCCTTGCAGTTTTTGCAGTCCATCAACGGGTCGGAAAAGCCGCCGATATGTCCGGACGCTTTCCAGGTGCGGGGGTTCATTAAAATAGCGCAGTCGAGCCCCACGTTGTAAGGGCTTTCCTGAACGAATTTTTTCCACCAAGCTTTTTTTACGTTGTTTTTAAATTCGACGCCCAAGGGTCCGAAGTCCCAGGTGTTGGCAAGTCCGCCGTAAATTTCACTGCCCGGGAAGATAAAGCCCCTGTTTTTGCAGAGCGCGACGAGTTTTTCCTGAGTTACCGTTCTCTTTTTATCAGCCATAATATTTCTCCGAGTTGACGTATTATAAAGTAATTTTAGTTTAATTCGCGTGTTAAGTCAAGTTATCGGGTTGAAGAGTATAAAAAAATTTGAAAAAAGCAAAATTTTCTTTTTTAAACGATATGCTTTTCGGCTTTGGTATGATATAATAAAGTCGTATATCTATATATATTATTTAGAAAATTTTTAAAGGAAAAAGTAAAATATGCTGTCTGATATCGAGATTGCCGAAAGCTGTAAAATGAAAGATATCCGCGAAATTGCGGAAAAGCTCGGGCTTGACGAGAACAATCTGGAGCTTTACGGGAAATACAAGGCGAAGATAAGCCTTGATAAAGTCAATCCCAAATCAAAGCTGATACTCGTTACCGCGATAAACCCCACGGCGGGCGGCGAAGGCAAGACTACCGTTTCGATAGGACTTGCGGACGGTATGGCGCGGCTGGGGAAAAAGGTTTGCCTTGCGTTGAGAGAGCCATCGCTCGGACCCGTGTTCGGCATTAAGGGCGGCGCGGCGGGCGGCGGGTACGCGCAGGTAGTGCCTATGGCGGATATCAATCTGCATTTTACGGGTGATTTGCACGCCGTTACAGCGGCAAACAACCTTTTGTGCGCAATGATAGACAACCATATTTTGCGCGGTAACGCGCTTAAAATAAAGGAAGTTTATTTCCGCCGCTGTATGGATATGAACGACAGGGCGCTGCGCGATATTACACTGCACAACCCCGCGGGAAATATGAAGGGTTGCGTAAGCTACGACAGGGCGGAAGGGTTCGAGATAACGGCGGCGTCCGAAGTTATGGCTATACTCTGCCTTGCGACAGATTTGAAAGACCTTAAAAAGCGTATCGGCGATATAGTAGTGGGCGTAAACGAGAACGGCGATTTCGTGCGGGCGCGCGAGCTGAACGCCGACGGCGCGATGACCACCCTTTTAAAGGACGCTATAAAGCCAAATCTCGTACAGACCCTGGAAGGAACGCCCGCGATAGTTCACGGCGGTCCGTTTGCGAATATAGCTCACGGCTGTAATTCGGTGCGGGCAACCTACACGGCGATGACGCTTGCCGACTACGCCGTAACCGAAGCGGGGTTCGGCGCGGATTTGGGGGCTGAAAAGTTTCTCGATACCAAGTGCCGCGTGGCGGGGATACAGCCCGACTGCGTGGTTATAGTTGCTACCGTGCGAGCGTTGAAGCTGCACGGCGGCGCGGATAAAGCTGAGCTCACGAATGAAGATTTGACTGCCTTGAAAGCGGGCTTGCCCAATCTTTTAAAGCATATCGAAAATATTTCCAACGTATATAAAAAGCCCGTCGTGGTGGCGATGAACAGGTTTTACACCGACACGCAGGCGGAAATCGATACCGTGTTACAGGCGTGCGCGGACGCGGGCGCGAGAGCGGTGTTTACCGACGTATTCTTAAAGGGCGGCGAAGGCGGCAAGGAGCTTGCGCAGGCGGTTATAGAAGAGTGCGCGAAGAAGAGCAGGCTTAACTACGCTTACGATTTGAACGACGGCGTTGTGAAAAAGGTTGAAGATATAGTCAAAAACGTATACGGCGGCGACGGGGCGGAGTTCTCCGACCAAGCTATGCGCAAAATAGAAGATATGGAGAGAAAGGGTATAAAGGGCTTGCCCGTTATCATTGCGAAAACGCAGTACTCGCTCTCCGACGACGCGAAGAAAATTTCCCGCCCGACGGGATTTAAGATAAAGGTGCGCGACGTGATTTATAAGGGCGGCGCAAGATTTATAGTTGCCGTTGCGGGTGAAATAATGCTTATGCCCGGGCTTTCCAAGACGCCGAGCGCGGAGCGTATAGACGTGGACGAAAAGGGCAATATTACGGGACTGTCGTAAATATTTAATTAAAGTGTGTGTGTATGAAACTTCCTGAAGCATCGAATTTTATTGAACAGATTATTAACGAAGAACTTGCGGCGGGCAAGTTCGAGAGCGTGGGTAACGAAATTCACGTGCGTTTTCCGCCCGAGCCGAACGGATATCTGCATATCGGTCACGTAAAGGCTATGTGCATTAATTTCGGCGTGAAAGAAAAATATAACGGCACGCTCAATTTGCGCATGGACGACACCAATCCCGCGAAGGAAGATTACGAGTACGTGAATTCCATAGTGGACGCGGTGAAGTGGCTGGGGTTCGAATACGATAAACTCGTGTTTGCGTCCGATTACTACGGCAGGCTTTACGAGATTGCCGAAAAATATATTCTCGACGGGAACGCTTACGTGTGCGATTTGAGCGCGGAAGAGATTACCGCCACCCGCGGAACGCTTACCGAAGCGGGCAAGCCTTCCCCCTACCGCGACAGGAGCGTGGAAGAAAACCTTAAACTGTTCCGCGAGATGAGAGCGGGAGTTTACCCCGACGGGGCGAAAACTCTGAGAGCGAAGATTGATATGGCGTCGCCTAACTTGAATATGCGCGACCCCATAATTTACCGCATAGCGCACGTGCCGCATTACAGGACGGGCAACGAGTGGTGCATTTATCCCATGTACGACTTTGCGCACCCCGTTTCGGACGCAATAGAAGGTATTACTCACTCGCTGTGTTCGCTTGAATTCGAAAACCACAGACCTATTTACAACTGGTTCGTGGAAAAGGCGGGGTTTGCCTTGCCTTTGCCCAGACAGATAGAGTTCGCGCGGCTGAATATTACGAACATGCTTATGTCCAAGCGATATCTTAAAAAGCTGGTGGACGAGAAGTTCGTGCGCGGGTGGGACGACCCCCGTATGCCGACCATTATGGGATTGAAAAACCGCGGAGTGCCGCCCACGGCGTTAAAGAAGTTTTGCGCGGACGTGGGTGTTGCCAAGGCGTATTCGGTCGTTAATCAGGCACAGCTTGACAGTTGCATACGCGACGAGCTGAACGCCGACGCACAGCGCGCGATGGCTGTTATAAATCCCGTAAAATTGACGATAACCAATTACGAAGGCGAAGAAGAGCTGGATTTCGATATTAACCCACTTAAACCCGAACTCGGTTGCAGACCGATTAAGTTTACGGGCAACGTCTATATCGACCGCGACGACTTTTCTTTAAATCCCCCGCCCAAGTATAAGAGATTGCAGAAGGGCGGAACGGTAAGGCTTAAGGGTGCGTATATAGTGCGTTGCGACGAAGTGAAGCTGAACGCAGACGGAGAAGCGGAAGAAATTTTATGCACTTACTTCCCCGAAAGCAGGAGCGGCAGTAGCGTGGAGTGTACCGTTAAGGCGAAGGGAGTGGTGCAGTGGGTTGACGCTAAGTACGGCGTGGATGCGGAGTTTAGGCACTATCAACCGCTTTTAAAGGACGAAGAATATCCCGAGCAGGATTATGCCGAGCGGTTGAATAAGGACAGCGAGCAGAGATTTTACGGCAAAGCCGAGCCTTATCTTGCCGAAAGCGTCGACGGAACGCCGTTCCAGATTTTGCGCACGGGATATTATAAGAAATGCACGGAAGGCGGACTTGTGCTTTCCGGGATAGTTTCTTTAAAAGACAGCTTTAACAAGTAACCGAATTTTATTTTGCGGAGTAGAATATGGATTTAATAAGTATCATAATAATTTCGGCTTTGGCGTCCTGCGCCGTCATCGGGCTTATTATAGGCTTGTGCAAGGGTTTTTCGCACTGCCCTTCGGGCGGGATTGAATACGCTCTCGTCTGCATTGGCACGATTTTGCTGGGCGGGCTTGTGAAAAACTCGTTTAAAAGCTCGGCGGATACGGGGATTGCGGGCGTGATTACTTTGGGTATAGGCATTGCGCTGATTATTGCGTTCGACCGTACTTCCGCGCTCTGCCGCAAGCTTTTCAACGGTTCGAGAAAGAAAAAGATTGCAAGCGGGAAAAAGCGCGATTCGGGTAAGGGACCGAGCGGGTTCGTGGACTGCATATTCGGCGGTTTTTCGCTTGCGGTAAAGGGCGTGGTTGTTGCGGGAGTTACGGCGGCGGCAGTTCTTGTTGCCGTGGATTTGGCTCAGCTCGGATTTACCGACGAGTATTTCGGCGTAATTTACGCGGGCGAAAGCTGGACGGCGTTCAAGCCGTATATATTCGACTGCCTTATTTTAGGGCTTATATTCCTTGCGGTAAAGCACGGGTTCAACAGCGGTATATCGAGTCTCTTATGGATTTTCGTGATGTTCGCAATGGTTGGGTTCGCGGGTTACGCGTCATACCATTTAGCGTTTAACGTTGAGTCTTTCGGGTCGCTTGCAAATTCCGTTGCCGCCGTTATAGCGGGCGAAGGCGAGATTACCGAACAGGTTACGCTTATAGCGCGCTGTGTTATTACGGCGGGCATATTCCTTCTGACGCTGGTCGTTATCGTACCCGTCGGAATATTCGTACCCAGACTTTTGGACCGTGCGCGCGACGGTAAGCTGTTCTTTGCGATAGACGGCGTGGGCGGAGCCGTAATTTCGGTTGCGATGGTCGCGGGTATGCTGTTGGTTGCGGGAAATATTTTACAGCCTTTTTGTTACGACCTTGAAAAATATTCCTTTATCGCAGGATTTACTTCTTACTTCGATAAGAGCGCGGTTGCGACCTATTTCTATAATAAAAATATTCTTACGGAGTTCGGTGTGCCGCCGATGCTGCCGTTGCTTGACTGGATAGGTTGATTTACCGAAAAAGACAACGCCCCGCGCCTTACGGCGCGGGGCGTTTTAAAAGATATTCAGGAATTTTTAGACTTTCTCGGAATAGCTTTCGCAGCAAGTGCAATCGGTTTTACCGCATGCGCAACCCACTTTAATGTGTTCGAGCGTGCAGTTGCAGCCTGCGTGATTGTACTTGCAGGATGCTACGTCGCAAGATACGTCGCAGTTGACTTTTTCCATTCTGATACCCTCCGAAATTATCTTGTGCGATATTTATTAAAATATGCGCCGCTCTTGACAAAATGGGCGGCAGGGGTTAAAATAATATAAAAGGAGCTTATTATGAAGGTTATTTTATTGCAGGACGTAAAGGGACAGGGAAAAAAGGGTGAAGTGGTTGACGTGAACGAAGGCTACGCCCGCAATTTTCTCATTAAAAAGGGGCTTGCCGAAGTTGCTACCGCGGCTAAGCTGAACGATTTGAGTATGAAAAAATCTGCGGCGGACTTTCACCGCGCCGAAGAAATAAAGGCTATGCAGGAGCTTGCGAAGGAAATTCGCGGCAAGTCGTTTACCGTTAAAATAAAGGCGGGACAGGCGGGAAAGGTTTTCGGCTCGGTTACGGGCGCGAATATTGCCGACGCGTTGCAAGCCGCGGGCTACTCCATTGATAAGAAGAAAGTCGTTTTAACTTCGCCCATAAAGACTTTGGGCAATTACGACGTGGATTTAAAACTGCTGGAAGGAATTACTACGAAAATATCAGTCGTAGTGGAAGCCGAATAATGGCTGTCGAAACGTGCGGCTGTCGGACTTTAAAAGCTCCCGAACGAAACGTTCGGGAGCTTTTTTTCAAAAATGAAATACAATTTTACGATTTACTATCGGAATTGCGCTTTAAAGCGGGGGGGGGGGATTAAGTGTAGAGTTTCGATACGATATAGTTTACCGTTTTCAGCGGCAACAATCTTGCAATGAAAACTATAAACTTATATTCCGCGCCTACCGTTATTCTTAGCGGCGGGCGTTTTGAGTTTATCGCTTTGAAAACTGCCTTTGCCACCGTTAAAGGGCTTTTTCCGTTTCGTTCGTCGCGCTCCATTTTGGAGACCGATTTTTCGACCTTTCCGCAGTATGCGCCGTCGTCGTCGAACTTTATGCGCGAGTCGGTAAATCCGGTAGCCGTGTCGCCCGGAAGAATGCAGGTTACTTTTATTTTAAAGGGTCTGAGTTCGTTTGCAAGCGCGCGGGAAAAATTCTCGACGGCGGCTTTCGCCGCGGAATAGCACGCCTGAAAGGGAATGGGTATTACCGACGCAACAGAACCTATATTGATTATTCTGCCGCCCGTTGCGCGAAGGTAGGGTATTGCCGCCGCGCATAGATTGACGGTTGCGCATACGTCAACGTCGAACATTTCGCGCACGCGTTCTCCGTCATGCCGTTCTACCGCGCCCGAAATTCCGTAACCCGCGTTGTTTACAAGGGCGTATATGCCGCCTTCCTTAGCCGCGATTTCGGCAAGGATAGCGTTTATGCGACCGCCGTCGCGCACGTCGCAGGCGTAGGACGGAAAAGCCGCGTCTTTATGCTCGCGTCTGGAAATGCCGTAAACCTTATAACCTTTTTCTATGAGATAGTTCGCCGTGGCAAGCCCTATACCGCTGCCCGTGCCCGTGATTACGATTACTTTTTGCATATTATCTTCCGCGGGAACCGCCGCCGCCGTGTCCGCCGCCGCCGTGTCCGCCCGAGAATCCGCCGCGACCGCTGCCGCCGCCGGACGAAGGGGGCGACATATGCGAGACGAAGTTGCGGGACATACTGCGCATTGACGAGTTGATTATATGGAAGGTGAGAATGGAGCCTGCCATTGAATTTGACGAGTACGTTGCGTACGCGGGCGGAGCGATGGGGATATTCTTGAATTTGTTTTCCCATACATCCGAAACGCCCAGAACCTGAGCGTAGGGCAGTACGTGATAGTACAACTGCGGGTCGCTATCGAGCATTTTTTCAAGTCTGTCCTTTTCGGCAAGCGTAATGAATTTTTTAAAGCCGAGAATTTCGTTGAGCTGTTCGGTGTATTCTTTCGTGCGCGAAATAATTATCGGCGAGCAGGCAACTGCCGCGGTACACGAGATAAGAATGCAAACTCTCGGAACGGTTGAAATTATGCCCGCGGGGATTGCTATGAGATAGAAAATCGTCGCGAACGCCAGTGCGAGCAACGCCGTTGCGCATACGGCGGCTATATTGCTCCATTTTTTCTTGAATCTCAAAGTGAGCGTACCCGAAAAGGTTACGAATATAAATACCATTGGGATACAGCAGAAGAAGCCTATAAGCAGTGACGGAATATAAAATTTCAGGCTTATGGTTGCGAGCGCGCAGGCTAAGGGAGCAATGCCCAACAACAGCGCGGCGATTACCGCGAGTATTATCGCTACGGCGTTACTCTTTTTATCGTACATTTGTTTCGTGTGCGAATTTATTATGTCTGCGGCGCGGTTGACGCTCTTGTAATAATTTTTCGAAACCGTTTCGGGCGTGACCGCGTCGTTTCTGCCGAAAAGGTCGTCGAAAAGCAATTTCTCGTAACTCGGAGTGCCTTCGGGAAGTTTTTGGGTTATCCTTATAAGTACGGGGCGTTTTTCGTTTTCAAGGTTGATTTTAAGGTAACCATTATGCGCCCAGTAGAATATCATTGCGGTAACGTCTTCCTGGTCGACTACGCCGTCGATGAGCTTGCCCATCATTAAAGGGTCCATTTTATCGGGGGCTTCGAAATTTACTACGGGCGTAAGCGAGTGCCTGTTGAATTTAATGAATTTTATCGCAATTATGATTAATATCAATAGAACTGCGATAATGACGAATATATACGGAGTAAAGTCGAAATAGGTGGAGAGCGCGCCGTCTTCGAAGTTAAGGTTTACCGTCAGACCTTCGTCGTGGTCCATAGCTAAATTTTCGAGTCGGACGAAGCTTCTGCCGTTTTCCGAGTGGGTTGTAAGCGGTTTGCCGTTTTCGGAACCGGTTACGCCAAGAATATAAGTGCCGTTCAAATAGCCGTCGGGCAGGAGTATTTTTACATCCGAGTGTTCGACGCGCCTGTCCTGCGGACCTATTACGTTGAGCGCGAGTACGTTGTTGCCTTCCTGCGCTTTCGTAAGGCAATAGGTATATCTGAGAATATACGAGCAGGTCATACCCGATTTCAGCGAAGAACTGCCTATGTTAGCCGTGATATACGTGTATGTGTCGTCGTCGTACGGCTCTACGGAATAGGGAACTGAAACTTCTTTGCCGTTGATAACTTCGGTTACGCTCACGTGCTTTACGAGTTCGCCGCCGTTGACGGGGATATCGCGCATAAAGCCCGTGTTGGAAGTGCCGTTGTATACTACGGTGAGATACTCTTCGATTTCTATTTTACGGTCTGAACTTACGTTCATATTAACGCTGAACTCTTCGTAATAGAAGGCGTATGCGCCGTACTCCGAGTTGTCCTTCGCCTGTGCGAATGGTGCGGGGAATGCAAAGTAAACTATTGCCGCGAAAACCGCGCATATTGCGGCGGCGGACGCGAGATAAAAATTTTTAAAACTTTTAAACTTTTTCATATTCATAATAGAATAAGGGCGGCGCAAGGTCGCGCCGCCGCTTTATCAAGGTGCGAAACCTTTTAATTAAAATTGAACTTTTACGTTTTCTCTCTCTTCGGGATTATCTTCGAGAGTGAACATAATTCTTTCCTTTGCCTTTACCATTTTCGCTATGATGAGCGAAGGAAAGGAGCGTACGAGAACGTTATATTCCCTTACGGTGGCGTTGTAGTATTTTCTTGCCTGCGAAAGCTCGTTTTCAATATCGCGGAGCTGACCCTGAAGGTTCATAAAGTTGGTGTTCGCCTTGAGCTCGGGATATCTTTCCACCAGCCTTGAAACGCCGCGGATGGCGCGGGACATTGCCATATCCGCCTTGACCACTTCGTTAGGCGAAGTCGCGCTCTTGAGCTTTGCGCGCGCGTCGATTACCTTTTGCAGGGTTTCGCTCTCGTGCTTGGCGTAGCCTTTAACCGTTTCGACGAGATTGGGAATAAGGTCGTATCTCTTTTTAAGGTATACGTCGATAGTGGCGAAGCCGTCGTCACAGTCGGTAGTTCTCGAAACGATTTTGTTGTAGGTTGCTATTCCCCAAATTACGAGAATAATAACTACGAGCGCGCCGACGCCGATGCCGACCCAGCCGCCGATTGGAATGAGAAGGTGCATATTTTTTCTCCTATTTGAAATTTTTCAATTCGTTAAGCGCGGTTTTCAAGAAAGATTCCGCGGTTACGTAATTTTCTTCTATTGCGTTTAAAGCTTCGTCGAGCGGAAACCATTTTACTTCTTCAATCTCTTTTTCGTCTACGACCGGTTCGCCGTCTTCAGCCATTACGAGATAGCCGAGCATTAAAACGTTTTTGGGTTCGTGATAGCGCGAAGAAAGGTATTTATACTTTACTACGTTGAGTTTGGTTTCTTCCTTGAACTCGCGGGTGACTGCCTTTTCGGCGGTTTCGCCCTTTTTTACGTATCCTGCGAATAAAATATAATCGTCGTGACCCTTATGGCGGGCAAGCAGGACTTTATCTTTGGCACGGTTTACCGCAACCATGCTTACGGCAGTGGAAAATTGCGCGAAGCGGAATTCTTCGCACTTTTTGCAGTAAGGTACCAACCCTTCGCCGTTTGCGAACATGAGAGTGAGTTTTTCGCCGCATTCCGTACAGAACATAATTTTTACCCCCTTATTAAAATATAGTTTTCACTTTATATTATACAATATATTTTTTGCAATTTCAACAGGTGGAGCGCATTTTCGGCAAATATATTGACTTATTTTGCCGTATACTATATAATATAAGCGTGAAAAATCAACTGATATTCACGCAAATTTCACTTAACGGGTTTAATATGGATTACGAAAGAACGCTTGCTTTCCTTAAAGAAAAGGGGCAGGAGCATCTGTTACAATATTACGGCGAACTTAATGAAAGAGAGAGAGAGCAGCTTTTAGAAGATATTTCTAAAATAGATTTTTCTGCGGTTGCCAAAGTTTGCAAGAGCGAAAAAAAGCCGGGAGAGCTTGCGCCCGCGGATGCGGTTACTCTCGAAGAAATAGAAAAAAGACGGGGCGAGTTTGAAAAAGCGGGCGTTGCCGCGCTTAAAAATGGAAAAGTCGCCGCCGTTCTGCTTGCGGGCGGACAGGGGTCGCGGCTCGGATTTTCGGGACCGAAAGGAATGTTCGATATAGGAGTTACGCGCAAGCTTTCTATATTCGAACAGCAGTTTAACAATATTGCGGAAGTCGTTGCAAAGACGGGTACGCATTTTCATATTTTTGTTATGACCAGCCGTTCAAACAACGACGCGACGGTGGAATTTTTCAAGGAGAGCGGTTATTTCGGCTATCCCGCGGAGTACGTGCACTTTTATATTCAGGACGTTGCGCCCGCGTGCGATTACGACGGCAAGATTTTTCTCGACGAGAAGCACCGCGTTTCGCTTGCGCCCAACGGCAACGGCGGGTGGTATTCTTCGCTTGTGAAGAGCGGGCTTGGCGGTATTATCGAAAGGGAAAATATCGAGTGGCTGAACGTTTACTCCGTGGATAACGTTTTGCAGAGAATTTGCGACCCCGTATTTATAGGCGCGACGCTCATTAAAGGGTGCGCGTGCGGCGCGAAAGTTGTTAAAAAGGTTTGCGCCGATGAAAAGGTGGGCGTATTGTGCAAGGAAGACGGCAAGCCCGCCATAGTGGAATATTACGAGATGCCGCAAGCTCTTAAAGCAGAGCTTACCGACGGCGGGGAGTTGAAGTATCGCTACGGCGTTACTTTAAACTACCTTTTTAAAATAAAAGATTTGAACGGCACTCTCTCGGGCAAGCTGCCGCCGCATTACGCTGAAAAGGCGATTGCGCACGTGGAAAACGGGGTGCGCGTCGTTCCCGATAAGCCGTGCGGATATAAGACGGAAACGCTGGTCGTGGATATGATTAAGATGATGGACAGCTGTCTTGCCTGTGAAGTCGACAGGGAGAGAGAGTTTGCTCCCGTTAAAAACGCGACGGGCGCGGACAGCGTGGAGACTGCGCGGGAATTACTCGTTAAAAACGGCGTAGAGCTGTAAATATAATATATATTGTAAGGTATATTTATGAAAAAGGTTATCGTTTCGTTTATTGCGGCGGCAATTATCGCCGCGACTGCTTTCGTCGGCGGGTGCGTTTCTTTTTCCGGCGTTGACGGAAGGGACGGCAAAGACGGGCAGGACGTGAGCATTTACGAGTGCTACGAGCTTGCAAAGCAGGAGGACCCCGAGCTTACCATCGAAGAATTTCTGAAAAAGTATCTTTCGTATTCGGGGGACGCCGTGGAGAGCGGTTTTTCGATGCAGGCGTCTATCAACCGCTCGCTCTTTTCGGCGGTTTCCGTTGCGGCGGGGTTCGAAGTTTCGGATACCAATATCTGGGGTAAACCTTCAGGAACAAAGACGAGCTGGATGTTCGGCGCGGGCGTTATTATAGACCTTGATAAGGAAAGGGGCGACGCCTACGTAGTTACTAACTGCCACGTTATTTATACGGACGCTTCGGCGGGGAGCAGGATTTCCGAAAACGTGTATCTGTTCCTTTACGGGCAGGACGAAGATTACGATATAAGACAGTACGGCATACCCGCAACCGTTATCGGCGCGTCGCGCACCTACGATATAGCCGTTTTAAAGGTGCATGGCAGCGAAGTGCTTAAGGAAAGCAACGCCGTGGCGGCTAAGTTTAACGAGAGCGACGACGTGTATGCGGGTGAACCCGTTTACGCGATAGGAAATCCCGAAACTTTGGGCGTTTCCGCGACGCAAGGCATTATAAGCAAGGAAAGCGAAACTATAAGCGTGAACGTTTCGGACGTTTCCACCGACGTGCAACAGTACAGAGTTTTAAGGACGGATGCGGCGATTAACGGCGGCAACTCGGGCGGCGGACTTTTTAACGCCGAAGGCGAACTGGTGGGCATTGTAAACGCAAAAGCCGCCGAGAGCGATATAGACAATATGGGCTACGCATTGCCCGCAAGCAACGTTAAGCGGCTCGTCAGACTTATGATAGATACCCAAAGTAAATTCGACGGAAACAACACGGGAGTTTATCAGCTTTATTTGGACGCGGGACTGACCGCGCAGGGCAGAAAGGTAAGGCTTGAAAACGACAGAGCCGTTATTTCGGAAACCGTATGCGTAAATAACGCGGTGTCGGGGCTTGAGCAGGACGACGCTATCCGCAGGATAGTTATCGAAAACGCAAGCGGCGAAGTAGTGGAGAGCAGGGAAGTTACCCGTTTACATCACGTGGAAGACTTGCTGTTATCCGCGCGCGAAGGGTATACCGTAAAATTAACCGTTTCTCGTGCGGGCGGTTTGGTGGAAGTGCCTATTGCCGTTACGCAAAGAGATTTGGATTTTGTAGTTTAATTTAAAAGAACCCCGCGTCCGGTAAATTCCGACGCGGGGTTATATATTTTTTGTGAAATAGTTAAATGCGTTAAACTTCGTTTATATCGAAAGGGGTTACCTGATATACGTAATAGTTCAGCCAGTTTATGTAAAACAGATTTGAAGTTGACGACCAGTTCATCTTTACTTCGTTGCAGGCTCCGTCCGTAAAGTAGTTTACGGGCGGTTTTATGTTCTTGCCCGCCGCCAAATCCCTTTCGTACTCGTGCTTGAGAGTGAGCCTGTCGTATTCCATATGCCCCGTTACGAATACCCGTCTGTTGTCCGTACTCTTTATTATAGACGCACCCGCGCGTTTTGAATAGGCGAGTATTTTAAGCTCGTTTACGTGCAGAATATCCTTGGCGTAAATAATTGTGTGGCGGGAGTGCGGCATATGAAATTCGTCCGAAATGCCGCGCATAAGCGGCTCGGCAACCCCGTCGCGCACGCGCTGGTGGGCAAATATTCCGAAGCATTTTTCCTTTAACGGGTGTTTTTTTATGCCGTAAAAGTAGTGCAACGCAGCCTGCGCGCCCCAACATATAAAGAGAGTACTCGTCACGTTGGTCGCCGTCCAGTCGAGAATTTCTTCAAGCTCTTTCCAGTACGCCACTTTCTCGAACGCCATATTCTCAACGGGCGCACCCGTGATTATCATACCGTCGAACTTGGAATGCTTTATTTCGTCAAAGCTCTTGTAAAAGCGGTCGAGATGGCTCTTGTCCACGTGGGTGGAAACGTAGCTCGCCGTTCTTATCAGGGTTACGTTTACCTGCAAGGGAGAGTTGGATAAAAGGCGCATAAACTGCGTTTCCGTTGTCTCCTTGGTGGGCATAAGGTTTAAAATTGCAATCTCGATAGGACGGATTTCCTGAGAAACCGCCCGCTGTTTGTCCATAACGAAAATCTTTTCGTCGGTCAGAATTTTATATGCCGGAATATCTTTATCTATGACTATGGGCATAATACGTTCCCTATAAGCTACGTTATACTTGCTTTAACGCCTGTTCCAAATCGGCAATGATATCTTCGGCGTTTTCTATGCCGACCGAAAGGCGGATAAGGTTGTGCGGTACGCCCGCTTTTTTCAAATCTTCTTCGGAGAGCTGGCGGTGGGTGGTGGAAGCAGGGTGCAGGACGCAGCTTCTTACGTCGGCAACGTGGGTTTCCTGAGTTATCAGCTTTAACGCTTCCATGAACGCGGCGCACTTTTGGGTGTCGCCCTTAATGCCGAAGCTCATCATTCCGCCCTGACCTTCGGGCATATATTTCATTGCAAGCGCGTGATATTTGTTGTCGGGAAGGGACGGGTGGTTTATCCACTCGATTTTGGGGTGCTTTTTGAGATATGCGGCGACCTTTTTCGCGTTTTCGCTGTGGCGTTCCATTCTGAGCGCGAGCGTATCCGAGCCGATATACGAGATAAAGCCGTTTTGCGGCGACATAATCGCGCCGAAGTCGCGCATCATCTGTGCACGGCATTTAGTGCCGAAAGCTACGGGTAAATCTGCGTAAACCAAGCCGTGATAGCTTTCGTCGGGTTGGTTGAACGACGGGTAGCGGGGGTTGTTTTTATAGTTGAAGTTGCCCAAATCGACTATTACGCCGCCCAACGCCGCCGCGTGTCCGTCGAGATATTTGGACGACGAGTGGATTACGAGATGTGCGCCCCACTCTACGGGTCGGCATAAAACGGGGGTTGCGAGAGTGTTGTCCACTGCGAAAAGCACGCCGTGTTTTTTGGATATTTTGGCTATTTTATCGAAGTCGAGAACTACTATCGCGGGGTTTGCAACTGTTTCCGTGAATATCATTTTGGTTTTGCCGTCGATGAGCTTTTCTATCTCTTCGGCGGGAGCGTCGGGGTCGAAAAATCTGCACTCTATTCCGAGCTTGGGTAAAGTGGTTGAAAACAGGTTGTAGGTTCCGCCGTAGATTGCCGACGACGAAACTATGTTGTCGCCCGCGCCCGCTACGGTGAACACGGCAAGCGAAGTTGCGGACATACCCGACGCACAGCCTATTGCGCATACGCCCTTTTCGAGCGCGGCGACCTTACCTTCGAAAGCCGCAACCGTGGGGTTGGCAAGGCGGGAATAGAAGTAGCCTTCGCTTTTCAAGTCGAAAAGGTCTGCCATTTCCTGCGTTTTGGGG
Source organism: uncultured Christensenella sp. (assembly GCA_910577555.1). Taxonomy (GTDB): domain Bacteria; phylum Bacillota; class Clostridia; order Christensenellales; family Borkfalkiaceae; genus Coproplasma. The sequence goes on from CAJTLF010000006.1 coordinate 30,950, forward strand.
TAAAAGTAAGTGGTTGACTGCGAGATGGGGGGGATTCTGCTCTCTCCCGATTTGGGCGAGTAGCCCGCCTGTACGCAAAGGGTGTCTATTCTGTAATCTTTCATAAGTTTTGCTCCGCGTTATTTATAGTTTTTTATTTCTCTGTCCAAAGCGCGTTTTTGGTCGCGTTCTGCGATAGTGCGTTTTTTATCGTAGTTCTGTTTGCCCTTGCAAAGGGCGATTTCCGCCTTTATAAGACTGCCCGAAAAATAGAGTGAAAGGGGAACTATCGTAAAGCCCTTTTCGTTTATTTTGCCAGCGAGCTTATCGAGCTCGCGGCGGTGCATGAGCAGTTTTCTGTCCCGTTTACTGTCCTTGGAGCTGAACGCTCCCGCCTTATCGTAAAGGGGGATATGCAGATTTTTTAAAATCAGTTCGCCGTTTTTTAAAAGGCAGAAGCTGTCCTTTAAGTTGCAGTTGCCCGCGCGGAGCTGTTTTACTTCCGCCCCTTCGAGAACTATTCCCGCTTCGTATTTTTCAAGTACGAAATACTCGTATAAAGCGTATTTGTTATATGAGATTTGTTTCACTTTTTTATTATACCTTAAAGCGTTTGGATTGTAAATTATTTGAAATGTATCGTTTTATTTTTATTTTGTCAACGGTTGTTTATTTTTTGCGAGCGCGAAGATTACGCGCAGTCTTCCAAGGTCGCAGTCGGCAACGGTTACGCGAACCTTGTCGCCAAGCCTGAACGAGTGGCGGTTGCCCTTTAAAAGATATTTCTCTTCGTAGAAAACGTATTCGTCTTTGGGAAGGTCTTCTATGGGAATCATCCCTTCGACGGTGTTATCCAGCTCGCAGAACACGCCGAAGGAAGTTACGCCCGAAATTGTTGCGTCGAAGTCTTCGCCCAGCCGCTCGGACATATATGCGAGCTTATACAGCTCGTCCACCTTGCGCTCGCACTCGTCGGCTATTCTCTCGCGTGCGGAACAGTCCGCGCCCGCGCTCTTTGCGTGCTTTGCGTAGAGCTTGTTTGCGTTGCCGCCCCTTAATACTTCCTTTAAACTTCTGTGGACGAAGAGGTCGGGATACCGTCTTATTGGCGAAGTGAAGTGGCAGTAGCATTGGGACGCAAGTCCGAAATGTCCTAAATTTTCTTCGCAATACCTTGCTTTTTGCATGGAGCGGAGCATTACTTTATTAACTATGGAATAAAAAGGTTTATCGGCGCAGGCGTTCAATACCGACTGAAAGTCCTTCGGCTCCAAGTCGTTTGCCGTGCCGTGCGGCTTTATTCCCAAATCCTTTAAAAACGAGAAAAACGCGCCCGCCTTTTCGGGGGAAGGGCTTTCGTGAATTCTGTAAAGGCAGGGGGAGTTCTTTTTTTGCAGGAACTCGGCAACCGCTTCGTTTGCCGATACCATAAACTGTTCGATTATTCTCTGCGAAAGGGTGCGCTCGGCTTTGGGTATTACTATTTCGCCGCGGTCGTTTACGAAGATATGCGCTTCCTTTACGTCCAGAGAGACCGCGCCGCGGGCTTCGCGCCTTTTTTCGAGCGCAAGGCAGAGATTTTTCATATCTTTGACCGTTTCTATCAGGTCGGGATATTTGTCGCACGCGGCTTTTTCGCCGTTGCATACCGCGGTAATTTCGGCGTAAGTCGTTCGGTGCGAGCTGCGTATTACGCTTTCGAAAATTTCGTAATTTACCCGTTCGCCGTCGGGCTTTAAGGTCATTACGCACGATAATGCGTATCTGTCGCTGTTTTCGTTGAGCGAGCAAGCACCGTTTGAAAGCTCTTTGGGCAACATGGGAAGAACACGGTCGGGGAAGTAGACGCTCGTGCCGCGTTCGTAGGCGTTATCGTCAAGAGCGGTGCGGGGGCGCACGTAGTGGCTTACGTCCGCTATATGCACGCCCAAACGGTAAAGCCCGTTTTCTACGGTGAGCGAAACGCCGTCGTCGATGTCGCGCGTGTCTTCGCCGTCTATGGTTATGATAAGCTCGTTGCGCAAGTCGCGTCTGTTGCCCAAAACCACCTTTTCCGCCGATACGGATTGCGCTTCTTTTAAGACGCGGTCGGGAAATTCTTCTTCAAGACCGTACGAGCGGATAATTGAAAGCTCTTCCGTTTCGAAGTCGCCTTCTTCGCCCAAAACTTCCGTTACTTTGCCGCCGGGGGCTTTGTTTTTGGGATAGGAAGTGATTTCCGCAACTACTTTTTCGCCCGTTCTTGCGCCCATAGTTTCCGAAAGCGGGATAAAAACGCGCGGGAGCTTGAGATTGTCGGGGAAAAGATACGCCGCGCGTCCGCTCTTTTGCAGAGTGCCAACGATAACGGTGTTGGCGCGCTTTAAAATTTTTATTATATACGCTTCGTCGCGCGTGCCGTTTACGTGGGCGGCGAGAACTTCGTCGCCGTGGTACGCGCCGTTTACCGATTTTTTTGGTACGAAAAAGTCGTGACCGAAATCTTCGTCCGGAATTATAAAGGCAAAGCCCTTGTCCGTTGCCTGAACTTTGCCCGTAAAAGTTTTATCCTTGGTTAGCGTGAATTTTTTGTTTTTTGAGTATGACATATAAAATTAATTCCAAAATAAAAGCGGCTTTTAAAAGCCGCCCGTGAGTTTTTATAACGTAACAACCTGAATTACGTAAGCAACTATCGAAAGCACTCCGATAACGCCCAAGACAATCCAAGACCATTTTTTGAGTTTGCTCTCTATCGAGCGACCCCTGTTTTTGCCGAAGAAGGTTTCGCTTGATGCGGTTATGCCCTGAATACCGTCTGAATTGCTTTTCTGGAAAAGTACCAGAAGTATGCCCAAAAGCGCGGCGAGAAATATAACTACGAGACAGGTAATCATACCTATCCAGTAAATAACCCATTGAGTATCGTTTAATACAAGTAAACTTGATAACATTATAAGTTTGCTCCAAAAATTAAATATTACTAAAAGAGTATAACACAGCTTTAAATAATTTTCAATCAAAATTGGGGTCGTTTTCTAAATTTTGGGTGTCATTTTCAGGCGGCGGGGGTATTTTTTTCTTTCTTTCGCCGAATTTGTTTATTATGAATATCCCCAGACACACCAGAACGAGCGCGAGAAGGGTGAACCAGCTTAAAAGCTGGTCGCTTTCGCCGAGAAAGATTGCCGAGAATACCGCGCCGAAAAGGGGGTTCGTGCTTTTGAAAACGGCTACTTTGGAAACGGGGTTGTATTTGAGAAGAAAGCCTTGCAAAGTGAAAGCGCAGGCGGATAAAAAGGCAAGGTATAATAGCATAAACGCCGCGCCCGCGTCTATATACGGGATAGTTCCGCCGAACGAGAGACCTATTATCACGAGTGAGACGCCGCCTATCAGGAACTGGTAGCCGCAGAGAGCGGCGGTGTCTTCGTGACGGGAAAATATTTTTACGAGACCCGCGGCAAACGCGGCGGAAAGTCCCGAAAATATTACGAAGCCTTCGCCCAAAAGCGAAAAGTCGAACGAGAAATCGCCGCCTAAGTTTATGAGTATCACGCCGCCGAAGCCGAGCAGACAGCCCGCAAGTTTGATAAGGTTGAATTTTTCCGTGCGGAAAATAAAGCACGCCGCTATTATCGTAAAAAACACGCCCAAGCCGTTGAGTACGGAAGCCTTAACGCCCGCCGTGTTGGCAAGCCCTATATAGAAAAAGGTGTATTGCAGGGCGGTCTGGAAAAGGCTTAAAAGCAATACTCGCCAGATATTTTTGGGTTTGGGAGCGAGAAATTTTTTCTTTGCTATCGAGCCGAAAAGTATTACCAAAACGCCGGCAAGCGAGAACCTTACTCCGGCGAACAGCATAAGCGACGGGGCGTGCGTGCTGTCTATATGGAATAGCGAGTAGCCCGTTTTTACGCACGGGAACGCACTGCCCCACAGCACGCAACACAAAATTGCGCATATGCACACGATGTAATTTTTGGAAAAAAACTTTTCCGCATCTTTTATAAGCATCAATATTATTATATTGCAATTTAAAAAATTACGCAAATAAAAACGGGCGAGCAGAGTATTCATATTTGCAGTCGGAAATATTAAAAAGACTTGACAAGTTTTGTTCGTGTTGTTGCGTTACGGTATTTAAAACGAAGTCCGACGGATTTATTCCGTCGGACTTTTAATATATAGTAGGTTTTTTGATTTTGATTTTACGTTATTCTATGCCGAGTAGATAATCGGCTGATTCTCCAAAATAGTTTGCAATGATAATAATTGCTGAAGCAGTGGGTTCGGTTTTGTTTAGTTCCCATTTTGCTATTGCCGATTGACTTATTCCCGTAGCTTTTGATAACTCCATTTGACTGATGTTAGCATGTAGCCTAATCTCTTTTAATCGTTCGCCGAAAGTCATACATATATTCTACCGCAAAACAAGTCAAAAAAGACTTGACAAGTCTTATAAGACTTAATATAATTGAAAATAAGGAGTATAACAATATGGGAGAATTTTTTAAGAAGAACGACAAATTTTTAAAAAATGCAAATTTGTGCTTATATGTTGTTTCAATGCTACTAGTAACCTTTATTATAATTACTGCAATTTTTAGTTTTATCAGTGGTTTTGTGGTGCTGGGAATAGGGTTGATAGTTTTTGGAAATATAACAATTATAATATTTATTTTAATAATAAAATTGATTTTATCTTTTTTAATTGATATAAAGCTTATAAGAAATAAATTATATGAAGAAAAATCAGATAAAAATGATTACAAATTAGATGTTGAAAATGATTTTGATTACAATACAGAACTTATAGATTTCTATAATAAATAAAAAATCCCCCCTCCGCCAATGGCGGAGGGGGGATTTTTTAAATAATTACTTAATTAAACTTTTGCCCGTCATTTCGGGGGGGACGGGTATGCCCATTACCGTTAATAGGGTGGGGGCAAGGTCGGCGAGAATGCCGTCGTCGCGCAGTTTTGCGTTTTTATACTCGTTAGAGATAAGCACGACGGGTACGGGGTTGGTGGTGTGTGCGGTGAAGGGAGAGCCGTCTTCCGAAAGCAATTTATCCGCGTTGCCGTGGTCGGCGGTGAGAATTGCCGCGCCGCCCATTTCCAGAATTTTATCGGTGACCTTTTTGACACACTCGTTTACGGTATGCACGGCTTTTACGGCGGCGGGAATCACGCCCGTATGCCCTACCATATCGCAGTTTGCGTAGTTCAGAATGATTACGTCGAATTCGCCGCTTTCAAGCTCTTCCAAAACTTTGTCCGTCACTTCGTACGCGCTCATTTCAGGTTGTAAGTCGTAGGTTGCCACCTTGGGCGACGGAATTAAGTCGCGCACTTCGTTGTCGTTGGGCTTTTCTACGCCGCCGTTGAAGAAGAACGTTACGTGGGCGTATTTTTCCGTTTCTGCAATTCTCAGTTGTTTTTTGCCGAGTTTTGCAAGGTATTCGCCCAAAGTATTGTCGAGCCGCGTTTTGGGGAATGCAATTTCAACGCCCTTAAACTCTGCGTCGTACACCGTAAAGCAGGTGTAAACGGGGTTTAACCAGCCCGTTTTTCTTTCAAACGCGGTGCCTTTGGGAACGATAAATTCTTTTTGGGAAATTGCGCGGGTAATCTGTCTTGCGCGGTCGGGGCGGAAATTGAAACAGATTACGCTGTCGCCCTTTTCAATCAAGCCTACGGGTTTACCGTTTTCATAAACCTTGGTGGGCAATAAAAATTCGTCGGTTACGCCCTTTTTATAGCTCTCTTCAACGGCATGAGCGGGGTCGTCGCAACGCTCGCCCGTGCCGAGCGTGAGCATATCGTAGGCTTTTTCTACTCTGTCCCAGTTGTTGTCTCTGTCCATTACGTAGTATCTGCCGCATACGTCTGCGATTTTGCCGACGCCGATTTTGGCTATTTCCGACTGTAAGCCGCGGATAAATCCCGCGCCCGAAGTGGGGGATACGTCGCGTCCGTCCATAAAGCAATGCACGAATACATCTTTAACCCCGCGGAGCTTAGCCATTTTCAAAAGCGCGTAGACGTGTTCGGTGTGGCTGTGTACGCCGCCGTCAGATAAAAGTCCGTAAATATGCAATTTTTTGCCGTTATTTTTAGCGGCGTCCATTGCCTTTACGAGTGCGGGATTTTCAAAGAAGTCGCCGTCCTGAATGGCTTTGGTGATTTTCGTCAAATCCTGATAGACTATTCTGCCCGCGCCTATATTAAGATGACCGACTTCGCTGTTGCCCATTTGTCCGTCGGGAAGTCCGACGCTGAGTCCGCTTGCGCCGAGAGTTGAAGAAGGGTAGTTTGCTATAAGACCGTTTACTACTTTACTGCCGTCGATGGATACTGCGTTGCCTTCGCTCGCGGGGGCAAGCCCGTAGCCGTCCATTATAATCAATGCGTAAGGTGTTTTTTTCATTTAAAGCTCCGTTATTATTTGTCGTAATTGACTATCGTTGCAAAATCAAGTTTTAACGACGCGCCGCCTATAAGTCCGCCGTCGATGTCGGGCTGAGCCATAAGTCCCTTGCAGTTTGCCGCGTTCATACTGCCGCCGTACTGAATTATTACCTTTTCCGCGCACTTGGGGCAGAAGAGCTGACCTATCTTTTTGCGGATATAGGCGATGGTTTCCTGCGCCTGTTCGTCGGTGGCGGTCTTGCCCGTGCCTATAGCCCATACGGGTTCGTAAGCGATTATGAGCTTGGTTGCGTCTTCAACGCCCTTTAAGCCCGTTTCGAGCTGTGTATCGAGTACCTTTTCGGTTTCGCCGTTTTCGCGCTGGGAAAGGGTTTCGCCGACGCATACTATGGGGGTAAGTCCGTTTTCAAGCGCGGTCAAGGTGCGCTTGTTGACCGTTTCGTCCGTTTCACCGAAGTACTGTCTTCTTTCGCTGTGTCCGATGATTACGAACTTAACGCCGTAGTCCTTGAGCATTGCCGCGGATATTTCGCCGGTGTACGCGCCGCTTGCCGCGAAATGCACGTTTTCCGCGCCTATCGAGATATTACTGCCTGCCGCCGCTTTGGTCATTTCGGGAATGAGAATGGCGGGGACGCACAGAGCTACGGTGCAGTTTGCGTCTTTTACTAAAGGTTTGAGTTCTTCGATTAATTTTTTGCCGCTTTCCACGGTCATATTCATTTTCCAGTTGCCTGCGATAAAAGGTTTTCTTGCCATAATTATTATTAACTCCTTGGATTGGATTCAGTCGTTATTAAGGGGCGGTTGCCCGCCCCGTTTATTTTATCTTACTTTTTTTCGTTGAGACAGGCGATGCCGGGGAGAACTTTACCTTCGAAAAGCTCCAAAGACGCGCCGCCGCCGGTGGAGATGTGGGTCATCTTATCCGCATAGCCGAGCTGCTGAACCGCCGCCGCGCTGTCGCCGCCGCCGATGATGGTGGTGCATTTGCCGTAAACGTCTGCAAGAGCCTGCGCAACCGCTATAGTACCCTTTGCAAGGGTGGGGTTTTCGAATACGCCCATAGGTCCGTTCCATATAACGGCTTTGGCGGACGCGATTTTTTCAGCGTACAGCTTTCTCGTGTTTTCGCCTATATCCATACCCATCATATCTGCGGGGATTGCGTCCGAAGGTACGGTTTTAACTTCTATTGCCGCGTCAATGGGGTCGGGGAAGTTTTTGGTCACCACGGTATCTACGGGGAGCAGAAGCTCCTTGCCCGCTTTCTGAGCCTTTGCAATCATATCCTTGCAGTAGTCGATTTTTTCTTCGTCCAAAAGCGAAGTGCCGATTTCGTAACCCTTTGCTTTAAGGAAAGTGTAAGCCATACCGCCGCCGATGATGAGCGTGTCGCACTTTTCGAGAAGGTTGGAAATTACGTTGAGCTTATCCGCAACCTTTGCGCCGCCTAAAATTGCAACGAAGGGGCGTTTGGGATTTTCGAGAGTATCTGCCATTACTTCGAGTTCCTTTTCGATAAGGAAACCGCAGACCGCCGTTTTAACGATGCCGTATTCGACGATAGCGGCGGTGGAAGCGTGGGAGCGGTGAGCCGTGCCGAATGCGTCGTTTACGAAAATTTCTGCATTGTACGCAAGTTCTTTGCAGAAGTTTTCGTCCTTTTTCTCTTCTTCCCAGTGGAAACGCAGGTTTTCGAGCAATACCGCTTCGCCGTCTTTAAGCGCGCTGCGCTTTGCCTTTGCGTCTGCGCCTATAACGTCGGTTGCGAAAACTACCTTACCGTTGAGAAGTTCCGCAAGGCGTTTTGCAACGGGTGCGAGAGTGAGTTTTTTGGGTTCGTCTTTTTTAGCCTTTTCTATGATGGCTTCCGCAGTGGTTTCGCCTGCGTCAACCTTTTTCTTATCCTTTTTATTGAGCTTTACTTCGCTTGAGAAGATGGAGTGGGGTTTGCCCATATGCGAGCAAAGAGTGACGCGCGCGCCCGCTTCGAGCAAGTATTTTATGGTGGGGAGTGCGCCCTGAATTCTGTTTTCGTCGGTAATTACGCCGTCTTTCATAGGTACGTTGAAATCGCAGCGCACCAATACGTTTTTGCCTTTAAGATTTTTCAAATCTTTAACGGACATTTTGTTCATTGTTTAGGCTCCTTCAAAAATAAATATTTTTTTACTTAAATATTATAAAATAAAGTCGCGTAAAAGTCAACGATATTGCAAGAAAATAGCCGTTGAAAAAGCCGTCTTTAATCGAACCCGAATAAATCGTTCGGCGTAATATCAAATCTTTTGCAAAGGTAAACTATTTTTTCGTAGTCTAACTGAATCCGTCCCGTTTCGTACTCGCTGTAATCGGATTGGTATTTTTTAAGTTCCGCCGCAATTTGCTTTTGCGTAATTCCTTTTGCCGTACGTGCAAACTTTAAGTTTTCGCCTACTTTTTTTGCAATGTCCATAATATTTTCTATCCTTTATAGATTAAATATAGGAAAAACTTATATATTTTATTTGACATATAGGAATTATTCCTATATTATTAATGTGTAATTAAGGAACAAAGGAGAAAAAATGGAAAACATCCAATATTTAAAGTATAAAGACCGATTTAAGTTAAATTGCATATTGAAAGCGTTATCCGGAGCGCTCGCTTTTTTTGCGATTGTGTTTCTTATTTTCGTACCTAATTTCGAGATAAATGTTTTGGGATTAACTCTTATACGATTTTCTGTTCTGGACGAAATTATATTATCGTTCAAGAACGTGTCGTCGGGGTACGGAGTGGGCGCAACTTCAATGATTTTTCAATTACTTGCCGCTGTTCAGATGGCAATCGGATTGGTGATATACGCGGTGTCGCTTATAAAAAATATTCTAAATATAACTAATACCGAAAATTATGCTCTTGAACAATACGATAAAATCAAGACCCGGGAAAGCGACGGGGCAAGAAAAAATTGGAACCGCTTTTCCGTTACGCAGTTTTTTATTTCGGGGGTTATGTTGGAGATGTTGTATATTATTTATTCAAAAGCATTTTCGGGGATTTTCGGGGAAAATTACGATGCGGGTTATTTTTCGCAAGTGAACGCCGTTTCCTGGTTGATAATATTTTTTATAATTTTCACTTTGGCGTATATAACCGTCGCCGTTACGGCGCGGATTCAACTCAAAAATATCAAACTCGAGATTTTAAAAGAAGATTACGGATTGTCGCAACAAAATTTCCGATAATTCAAGCCCGCTTCGAAAGCGGGTTTTTTTATGCCTTAAAAAATTGATATAAAAATTATTCTATGTTATAATCGTATAAAAATAATTATAAAGGTTTGCGTTATGAAAATTTGCGTTGCCGGTCTGGGGATAATAGGCGGCTCGATATGTCTTGCGTTAAAGCGCGCGGGGTACTCCGTGGACGGGTGGAACAGGTCGTCGTTGCCCCGCGAATATGCCTTGAATAACGGAATTATAGACGGGGTTGCGGACGGGTTTGAAGGTTACGACGCCGTATTCGTCGCTTTGCCGCCCAAGGCGACCGTTGGGTTTATACTTGATAACCGTTTTAAAGACGGGGCGTGCGTATACGATATATGCGGAGTGAAAGCACCGATTGAGCGGGCAATATGCCGCGATAAACGCAATTTTAGCTACGTTGGGACGCACCCTATGGCGGGCAAGGAGATTTCGGGGATTAAAGCGGCGTGCGCCGACCTTTTCGACGGGGCGAGTATGGTTATCACGACCAACGCCGATACCGATTTAAAGGCGTTGGAGATTATCCGCAGACTGACGGCGGAAATGGGTTTCGGACGCATAGTGGAATGCAGTGCGGAAGTTCACGACAGAAAGATTGCATACACTTCGCAGCTTGCGCATATAGTTTCGAACGCTTACGTGAAAGACGGCGAGATAGACTGCTGTCTCGGGTTCACGGGCGGAAGCTTTCAGGATATGACGCGCATTGCGGGCGTGGACGAGAACGTATGGGCGGAGCTTTATCTTGAAAATGCCGGAAATATTTCCGAAAAAATTTCGTCGCTCGTCTCTTCGTTGGAAGAAATTAAAGCGGCGATAGACGGCGGCGACGTGAAAAAACTTGCCGAAGTTTTGCGCGAAGGCAGAATCGCGTTCGAAGAAAGTAAAAAAATTAAGTCGGATAGCGGTATTTTTGTAAAAAAATTGAAGTAATTTTTTAAAATATATGTTATAATGATAGAGATGGATTGTAAAATTACTTTATCTAACGGCGACGCGGGAGTATTTACTTCGGACGGAACGTGCGAAATTACCCAAAACGGGTTCGTACTCGTCTATACTCTGGACGGCGACGGGTGCGTTCTTACTTACGACGGAAGCTCGCTTAAACAGGAGCGGCGGGGCGAAACTCCCATGACTTTGGTTTTTAAGGAAAACGCGGTTACCGAATGCACTTTGGGCGGGGACGGGCTGATAGGTTCCTTTGCCGTTTATACCCGCAGGCTTAAAGCTGTTTGCGGCGACGGCGGGGCGAGCGTTTCGCTCTTGTACGAGTGCGCGGGGGAGACTGTTTCTCTGGAAATTACCGCCGATAAAAAATAAATTTTAACGCCGCGGGGAAAACCCGAAAATACGGCGGGGAAATATTTGAATTATGATTATAGAATATCTTGGACATTCATGTTTTAAACTTACGGAAAGCACCGGCACTTCAATCGTGTGCGACCCGTATTCGGAAGAAGTGGGTTACTCTATGCCCAAAGTCCGCGCGGACGCGGTAACAGTTTCGCACGGGCATTTCGACCACGACGCGGTTGCAAACGTTGAAGGCAACCCCGTCGTAATTGCAAAGGAGAGCAGTTACGACCTGCCGGGGGTGGAAATTACTTCTATTAAGAGTTTTCACGACGAGTGCCGCGGAAAAAAGCGTGGCGAGAACATTATTTTCAAATTCCGCATGGACGGAATAGACGTTTGCCATCTCGGCGATTTGGGCGAAGCGTGTTCTTCCGAGCTTATCGATACCATTCTGCCCGTAAACGTGCTGTTGATTCCCGTCGGCGGGACTTATACCATAGATGCGGAAATGGCGAAAGAATACGTTGACAGAATTATGCCCGATATAGTTATACCCATGCACTACCGCACCAAAGACTGCAAGCTCGACGTGGATAAGGCGGACGAGTTTTTGGAAAGGTTCGATAGCGAGTGCGTGGAAGAGATTGACGGAAATAAAATAGAACTTTCCCGCAGTGATTTGAGCGGGGAAACCAAAATAATCGTACTGAGGAAGGCTTGATGGATTTACGACTGAGAGAGTTGACGGCTGAGCTTGAAAAGCTTACAATTTACGAAGTGAGACAGATTGCTCGCGAAGTACGCGCTTTTACTGCCAGCGGCAAGAAAAATGAAATTATAGATTCGATATTGAGATTTGCACGCGCCGAGATTGACGCAAAACCTTTAACCGTGCGCGGCGCACCGCCCAAGTCGGACAAGTACGACGAGAGACTGGTGGCGGAAATACGCGAGATAAGGCGGGAATACGTAGAGAAAAAGGAAGGCGGAAACAACGTAATGTCCGTATCCGACGGAAAAAATTCCGTCGGTAAACCGTTTATCGGGTATCTCGAACGTGACGGCGGGGATTACTCGCTGTACTCAAACAACGAGACGGTGCGCGTTTCGCAGTCTTTCATAACCCGTTACGGATTGAAGACGGGCGATAAAGTCAAGGGGACGGTAAAGCTATTTTCCGACGACGGCACGCGCGCCCTTTCCATGCTCGACACCGTGAACGGCGGACAGCCGTCCTTGATAAGGGCGAGAAAGGAGTTTTCCACGCTCACGCGCGCATATCCCGAAAAGCGGTTGAAAGTAGCCGACGGGAACGCCGACGCGGCTTGCCGGATAATAGACCTGTTCGCGCCGCTTGCCTACGGGCAGAGAGCGTTTATAAGCGCGCCCGCAAACGGCGGTAAAACTACCCTGTTGAAGAAAATTGCCCGCAGTATATGCGCGAATTACCCCAAAATCAAGCTGATTATTCTTTTGCCTGCGGGCAAGCCCGAAGACATTTCCGATTTCAGGCGTGAATTTAAAAACGCGGAGTCGTTCGTGAGCGATTTCGGCACGGACGAGAACGAAAACCGCACTATATGCACGCTTGCGTTCGACTACGCCAAACGGCAGGCTGAGAGCGGTTTAGACGCGGTGGTTTTAAGCGACGGGCTGTTCGCTGCGTGCGGGCGTTCTTACGCTAAAAAACTGCTTTGTTCGGCTATATGTGCGGTCGAAGGCGGGTCTGTGACGGCTATTACGACTATTGCACAGGGCTATCCCGAATACTTCGACGCGGTTTCTTCGGCAAACGCGCTTATAACCGTTTCGCAGGATTTGATAGAAGCGAGAGTTTATCCCGCAATCGACGCGAAAAAGTGTTACGCTAACCGCGAAGAAGTTTTACTCGGCACGGACGAGCTTAACGCCGTCAATTATTTAAGACGAAACGCGGACGCGGAAGAAATTGCCGAATTGATAAACGGTACGGCAGACAATAACCAGATAATAGACAGATATAAAAATGGCAGATAAAAATTTATTTACCGACAAGGTAAAGATAACGATAAAATCGGGCGACGGCGGCGACGGAATGAACTCGTTCAAGTCGTTCAAGGGAAAGCCTGCGTGCGGTCCCGACGGCGGCGACGGCGGTAACGGCGGAAACGTGTTTATAGTTGCGGACGAGAACGTGAACGACCTGTTGTCATTCCGCTATATAAGCAAATATTTTGCGGGCGACGGCGAGCGCGGCGGCTCTAATAAGTGTTTCGGAAAGTGCGGCAACGACGTGGTTATAAAAGTTCCGCTCGGGACTGTGGTTAAGGACTACGAGACGGATACCGTGATATGCGATATGTTTGCCGACGGGGAAAAGCGGTTGGTTGCCGAAGGCGGCAGGGGCGGAAAGGGTAACGTGCGGTTTACCACTTCGCGCAGGCACGCGCCTAATTTTGCGCAGAAGGGCGAAAAGACGCAGCCGCACGTTTTGGTGTTAGAACTGAAAGTCATTGCCGACGTGGGTATTATAGGCTTTCCCAACGTGGGAAAATCCACTTTGCTTTCTAAAATATCCGCGGCGAAGCCTAAGATTGCGAATTACCACTTTACCACGCTTTCGCCAAATCTCGGCGTAGTAAGGTATTACGACGAGTCTTTCGTGGCGGCGGATATCCCCGGACTTATCGAAGGCGCGGCGGACGGCGCGGGGCTTGGACACGACTTTTTAAAACATATAGAAAGGACGCGTATGCTCGTACACGTGGTGGATATTTCGGGCGCGGAAGGGCGCGACCCCGTGGAAGATTTCAAGAAGATTAACGAAGAGCTTAAGGGATATTCAAAAAAGCTTGCCGCGTTGCCGCAGGTTATTGCCCTTAACAAGTGCGACATTTACGGCGCGGACGAGAACGTTAAGGCGTTTAAGAAAAAGTACGGGAAAAAGTATAAAATATTTACGCTCACTGCCGTGAACGGCGGGGGCGCGGAAGAGCTTATAGGCGGCGTTTTCGGAATATTGCAAACTCTGCCGCCCGTTTCAAGGGTGGAGAGTGACGAGAGCTTCACTTACCGCAAGAGCGGAAATCTCGGATTTGAAATTTATATGGACGGCGAAGTTTTCGTAGTGGTCGGCGATTTGGTGGATATGCTCTGCCGCAACGTCGTTTTGAACGACCCCGATTCCATGGCTTACTTCCAGAAGATATTGCGCGAGAAAGGCGTTATATCGAAATTAAAAGAGATGGGGATAAAGGAAAAGGACGTGGTTTCCATAGGCGAAGTCGAGTTCGAATTTATTCCTTAAAGGCAGACATGCAAAAGAAAATAAAAGCAATTTTTTACGAATTCAAATATTACCTTCTGCCCGACGGGTATTCTTCCGCGAAGGAACTCGAAGAAGGCGAGCATACGCTTATAAGGCTTAGGGAAGAGTTTTGTCTTGCTCCCGATTTCGTTATTGAGAGCGAGTGCGAAGAGAACGTTGAAATTACGGATAAGAACAGACTTTTCGACGCGGAAGTAAATCTTTACGAAAGAAAAGAATACGACGAAATTTTGCTTTCGAGAGTAAAGAGTCTTTGCAAGGGCTGCACGCGGTACACGGACGACGGAAAGGACGGACTTGACGGGCATCACCGCGAAATGTCGCTAGGCGGGGTTTGTTACGAGCGGTCGGACGGCAACGATAATTACGATTACAGCGCGCGCGTTTACGGTTTTTACGACAAGCTCGAAAGCCGTGCGGACGACATTGCCGACTGCATAGAAAAGGGCAAGGCGAAAAAATTAAATAAGATATGTATGGAATGCGCGTCCGATATTCTGCGCCCCAAAAGATTTTACGGCTCTAAGCGGGACGGGAAATACTGGCTGTTTATGCAGACCGGTCTGTCTGAGCTCGGTCACGTATTGCTGGCGTACACGGCGTTTGCCGCGCGGAGCGTTAATAATCCCGTAAACCAACTCGGGTTGAATATAATACCGTTTATTCCAAAGGACGCGGTGGGGTACGACGGCAAAATACGGGCGAAAAAGCCCGTTGCGCAAGTCGTTCAGTCTGAAATTCCCTGGCGTTACGATATAAGCGTTTATTTCGACGGCGACCCCGACGACGCACAGGCGCAGACCGCTTTCGACGATTTACACGCCCGCCTTGCTTTTGCGCTGGGCGAAGATTTGGTTTTCAGAACGGTTGAGAGCTACGGCGTTACTCGCGATAAAAACGATTTAAAGACTGTTGAAGAGATTTGCGCGATGCTTGAAGAAGCGGACGGTATGCAGGAGAGCGACGGGTTTCCGCCCGATTTGCCCTACGGCTGGGAAGACGCAGAAAACTCTTTGCCTTACAGAAGAAATTCAAGCGGAATTACGAACTGTTGTCCGTTTATCAATATCTGTTACGACGGCGACGCGTCGCATATTTCGTTCGGAGAAGATTATTCTTACGCGTATCTTTACTTTCCGTATTCAGGCGAAAACGACGAAGGACTGGTTTCTGCGGCGGGGTGGTACGTGGGCGGCGAGACGCTCGTTCCCGAACCTGTAGTTTTAAAGGAAGAGTTCGTTCCGAGCTGTATGCCCATAGGCGTTTGCAGCTGCGGCGACGGGTTTGCCTTCGACTTTTTCGTCGCGGACGAAAAGAGATTTTACCGCTTTATCAAAATTCTCGCTCCCGTTCTCTCGGCTACGGGCGCAAGGCTTATAATGGTAAACGACGACGGGGTTACCGAATACGTTTGCGGTAACGAGCTTGTTCCCGCGGACAGTACGGGGAATAATTAAATAAAAAGAAAAAGCCCCGCTTGCGGCGGGGAAAATCAAAGGAAAAATATGTTGACTTCTAAACAGCGCAGTAAACTGAAATCTATCGCCGCGAACCTTTCGCCTATCGGACAGGTAGGCAAGGAAGGTATAGGCGAAAATATGCTTGCAAGTTTTTCCGACTGCCTTGAAAAGCGCGAACTGATAAAGATAAATATACTCGAAAACGCGGACGGCGAGCCGCATGAGCTTGGCAGGGAGCTTGCGGAAAGACTTAACGCCGAGTGCGTTATAGTTATCGGCAGGAAAGCCGTTTTGTACCGTAAGTCCAAACGCAAGGACGTTGAGCATATAAGCTTGTAGGTTTTCGGGTGTTTAGTTAATTGAACACCAGAGCTATTGCGGCCATTATCAGCATAATACTGCCGCTGACTATATAATAGATTGGGAAGAATGTAAAGTAGCTTAACGCAAGCAGAGCCGAACCCGACCAGAAGAGCGGGGCGCAAAGCTTGCGGGTAAAGCGTGATTTTATTTTTTTGAACAGTCCCGCGCGCCTTGCTTCTTCGTAAGCGTACTTTTCGGGCAGAAGATTTTTCTGCTTTAAAGTGTCGTAAAAATCGTCTATGCCCGTAACTCCTATGTCGAAGTGCGCGGCGAGCGCGGCGGCTTCGGGGGACGCGGAGTTGCAGTAAATCATCTTTTTATCGTCCGTTCTGAACTTGATTATCCGTGCGACGTCGTCTTCGCCGAGCGGTTGCATTTTGAAGTTGTAAAAATTCGATTGCCCCGCGCATATCACGCGTTTACCGCGTATTCTGGCGTCTTCGCCGAGCGCGCCCTTCAATAGCCGCGCGATATAATCGTCGCGGGAGAGCGAGAGATGTAAAGAGAGAAGCTTTTTGCTTTTCCTGTCGCGGCTCAATAAAAGGCTCTGGCGTTGCTTGTTGCTTATGTATAAATAGCCGAGCGCGCCGAATAAAAGGGCGGCACATATGCCGAAGATAAGCCCTATCAGGGCGTTTTTGGTGTAAAAGCGCAGGGCGGTAAAAAACAGTAAAAATGCGCATACTGCTGCAAAGAGAGTGTCGAGTATGAGCGGCAGATTTAATCTTTTCATACTTCCGTTATTGACGGAAACGGCGGGATATATACTATAAATTATGAGAATTGCACTGTACGGCGGGGCTTTCAACCCCGTTCATAACGAACACGTAAATATAGTAAAGGCGGCTAAGGAAGAGCTCGGTCTCGATAAGATTATCATTATTCCCACGGCTATATCCCCGCACAAACGCACGACTATGACTGCGCGCGGCCGGGAAAGACTGGAAGCGTGCAAACTTGCTTTCGGTAATATTAGCGGCGCGGAAGTTTCCGATTGCGAGCTTAAAAGGGGGGGCGTGAGTTATTCTTACGTAACCTGCCGACATTTCAGAAAACTGTACAAGGACGACGAGCTTTACTTTATAGTCGGCGCGGATATGCTCCGTTCGTTTCATTTGTGGCGCGAACCCGAAGAAATTCTGAAATGCGTTACGCTTGCGGCTTGCGCAAGGGAAAATGCGGAAGAGCTGGGCGTTTACGCAAAGGAATTTCACAAGCGTTTTAAAGCCGAGCTGGTGACTTTCGGATACGTGGGGCGCAGCGTCAGTTCGACCAAAATACGCGCGCTTGCCGCGCTGGGCGAAGATACGGCGGAGTTCGTGCCCGAGAGCGTCCGTAACTATATCAGGAGTAAAGCTCTCTACGAAATACCGTGTGTCAAAGGTGTTAAAAAGTATCTTACCGAAGAGCGTTGGCAGCACACGGTGCGCGTAGCGCAGACTGCCGCCGAACACGCAAGGCTTGCGGGCGTTTACGAATACGACGCCGTGATAGCCGCCGCACTGCACGATTGCGCGAAATACCTTTCGCCGCAGGCGGAAGAGCTGAAGGGGTTCGTGCCGCCCGAAAATATTCCCGCGCCCGTAATTCACCAGTTTGCAGGCGCGTTCGTTGCGGAGCATACTTTCGGGATTAAGGACGGCGCGGTGCTTAACGCAATCCGTTACCATACCACGGGGCGGGAGAATATGAGCGGGCTTGAAAAGCTTATATTTCTTTCCGACTTGTTGGAAGACGGACGGGATTTCGACGGTGTGGAAAAATTAAGAAAAAAATTTGCGCGGGATATAGACGGTTGTCTATACTCCGCGCTGGAAAATCAATTAAAACATCTGAACGAAACGGGCGCGCAGGTTTGTTCGCTTACCAAACGCGCTTTCGGTTATTTAAAGGAGAATTATGACGAGTAAAGAAAAGGCACTTTTAATTTGCGAATACCTTTCTTCGAAGAAGGCGAAGGGAATCGTTTATATTGCCGTTGAACACAAGACCAGCCTTTGCGACTATTTCGTGGTTGCGGGCGGAACTTCCAAAACGCACGTAAAATCGCTGGGTGAAAATTTAGAAGAATTTTTTGACAAACAGCACGGACTTACTCCCCGCCGCCGCGAAGGTATACGCGAAGGCAGGTGGGCGGTTCTGGACTACGCCGACGTAATAGTGCATATTTTCGGCGACGAAGAACGGGATTTTTACAACCTTGAAAGACTTTGGGAAGACGGGGAAAATCTCGTACGTTACGAAGGTTAATTTTATTTTTTGAATTCTATCTCTTTCGGGTCGGAATAGTTTGCCTTTTTCGCCCGCTTTTTTTCGACTATGTAATATACCGGCTCCTTTTTGGGGGTCGGTTTTTCTTCTGCTTTTGGCGGCTTTTTTATATACGATACTCCGAGATAAGCGAGTTTTATCAGATGCACGAGAATAAAACAAAATAAAAAAGTCAACAACAAATACAAAATCCCTATAAACATAATTTAAGTTTAATGGATTTTAACGAAAAAATTTTGTAACTTTTTATATTTAAAGGTAGAATTTATGGATACTTTAACGAACGTTCCCACCCAGAAAATGACTTTTTCACAGAGCGAAAAGGTTATGTACAGACAATTCCGCAAAAAAATAAACGCCGAAGCGGCGCGTGCGCAGATTGCAAAGCTCGAATACGACCTTGCCGACGTAAAGGCGGGGCTGGCTTTTTTAAAGACGGCTTGCGGCGACGCAAACTCCTTGGGGCTTGGCGGGGTATGCGTGTTGCCCTGTTTCGTAAGGCAGTGCGCACAGCTTCTTGGCGCGGAAAGCAAGGCAAGCTTAATAGCGTGTATCGGGCAACCGCACGGCGGCGATACTACCGAAATTAAAGTTAAGGCGGCAAAGCGGGCGATAAAGGACGGGGCTGACGAGGTGGAGGTCGCCGCGCCTACCGCTCACGCGCGGGAAAACAATTTTTCTTACGTAAAGCGGGAGTTCAAAAAACTGCGCTCGGCTACTAAGCATAAGTCGTTACGGATTGATTTGGAATGCACGCTTTTAACGGCGGAAGAAGTTGCGAAAACCTGCCTTATCGCGGCGGATTGCGGGGTCAATTCGATTAAGCTTTCGGGCGCGAACGGGTTGGAAAGAATAGAAGCGGTGAAGTCGGCGGTAAAAGACAAATGCACGATAAAGACGGATGGTGTGGCTACCGTTCTGGAAATGAGCTCCGCCGCAGACCGCGGGGCTACCGTTCTGGGAAGTAAAAACGCCGCCGACGTTGCGCGCGCGGTGCTTGCCGCCGCAAACGACGAAGCGGACGATTTAAAGTAAATTATTGTTCTAAACCGAGCAGGTAATCATTTCTATCTTACGATTATCAGGTTTCTTCTGGCGCGGGTTATAGCGGTGTACAGCCAACGGTTTCTGTCTTCTTTAAAGCAATAGCTCTCGTCGAAAACGACCACGTTGTTGAACTCGCTACCCTGCGATTTGTGGCAGGAAATGCAATAGCCGTACTCGAAGCGGTTTAAAGTGAAAGCGCCCGTCACTTCGCCGTTTTCGTCGAATTTTTCAAAGTAATCGTCGCGGCGGTAGCGGTATTCTCCGTCGATAAATATTCCCAAATCGAGCGGTAGTGCTTCGGGGCAGTATTCGTCGAGAAAGTCGGCCTTGAACTGAATATACCCTATAGAGCGGTCGACGTCGTAAAAAGGTCCGCGCACGGTGCCGATTATGCCGTTTACAAGATTGAAGGTGAAATTATCGTCGATATATGTTTCCCAGTTGTTCTGCACGCATATGAGCTTTTCGCCGTCGGCGGGCAGTCCCTGACAGCCGCGCAACAGCCTTACTTCGTGATTTATAAACGCGCGCGTCTTGTTGGTGCCGCATATCAGCTGGTCGGCCTTTAAAAGCGCGTTTTTGCGGCGTTCGCTTATGAAGTTGCGTTTGGAAATTACCGCTACGCTGTTGCCGTATCTGCCGAAGCGGATATATTCACCCTTTCGCGCCTTTTCGGAAAGCATTATAATGGGGTTGTCGCGGTTTTGCCTTACTATCGTCTTTAAAGTGAAATCGGGTTGTAGCATAAAGGCGTTGCCCCCTTCCACGGGCGGTAACTGAGCGTTGTCGCCGCAAGCCAAAATCTTTACCCCGTACTGCGCCAAATCGAGAAGAACTTCGTCCGAAACCATTGACGCTTCGTCTAAAACTATTAATTTAATATTGTCGTCTATACTCTCGCGCCGTTTGAAGCTCAGCTTTTCAACGGTTACTTTTTTGCCGTTTACTTCGATTTCCGTTTCTTCCGCGATGGACTGGTAAATGAGCTTATGAAGGGTGGATGCACGCAGTCCCGAGCGGATAAGCACGGTTGCCGCTTTGCCGGTAGGGGTTACGAATGCCGCGCTTTCGTCCGGTTCAAGCCCTAAGGTCTGAGTAACCGTATGCTTTAAAAGCGTGGTTTTACCCGTGCCTGCGTAGCCCGCAAGTACGAAAATCTGTTTGCCCGAATGCAGAAACCAGTCCTTTATTAAATTGTCGGCGGCGATTTGGTCGGCGGTGAGATTTATAAGCATACGGGTACATTATACTAACAAACAAAAGTTTTGTAAAGCAGTATAAAGTAATTTAATAAAATATTTTTGTTTACCGTTGACTATTTTTTGCAAATGAGTTATAATTTTAAGCGGTTAAACAATAAATAAATTTTATCGGAGAGTAGAGTATGGCTTACAAAACTAAAGAATGGCGTAACGCGATGCGCATTTCGGTGGACTACAACTACATGACAAGCGCGTATCTCGGCGACAAGGGTATAACGGACGCGGAACTGCGTTCGGTTAAGAGCAAGGCGGAAGAAGCGTTCGACTACGTTGCGCAAAACCGCGGCAAGGACGAACTTTTTATGGGCTGGACGGAGTTGCCCTACAATCAGGACGCCATTGTTGCCGATATTATTGCAACCGCAAAGGCGGTAAGAAAGAAGTTTAAATACTTCGTAGTTCTCGGCATAGGCGGCAGTGCGCTTGGACCTATTATGGCGTTCAACGCGCTCAAACACCTGCACTATAACGAGCTTCCGCCCAAAAAGCGCGGCGGTCCTAAGTTCTACGTGGAAGACAACGTCGACCCCGTTAGAATGCAGGCTTTGCTCGACGTTATCGTTCCCGAAGAAACCTGCTTTAACGTAATATCCAAGTCCGGCGCGACGAGCGAAACGATGACGCAGTTTCTCATTATCGCCGATATTCTGGAAAAGAAAGGGCTTTCTCTTCCCGAGCATATAATTTTTACCACGGACGAGAGCCGCGGAAATCTCATAAAGATAGATGAAAAGTACGGCGGCAAGTTTAAAAAGTACGTTCTTCCCGACGGAGTGGGCGGAAGATTTTCCGAGCTTTGCCCCGTGGGACTGCTTCCTGCGGCAGTGCTTGGCATAGATATAAAGGGTATGCTTGCGGGCGCGGCTTATATGGATACGCTCTGCTCTAAGCCTACCATAACCAAAAACCCCGCTCTTGCATGCGCGGCGTTACAGTACATAACTATGAAGCAGGGCAAAAATATTCACGTGCTTATGCCCTATTCGGATAATTTGAAACTCATTGCCGACTGGTATTGCCAGCTTTGGGCGGAATCGCTGGGCAAGGCGGTAGACTATACGGGCAAGACGGTAAACGCCGGTACAACGCCCGTAAAATCGCTTGGCGTAACCGACCAGCACTCGCAGGTTCAGCTTTACATAGAAGGTCCTTACGACAAGGTTATAACCTTTATTTCGGTAGGCAAATACGCTTGCGAAATGCCTATCGCTCACGGCTGTGAAGATATTCCCGACGTGGGATTCCTTGGCGGGCATACTATGGAAGAGCTTATTCAGGCGGAAAACAAGGCTACGGCTTACGCTCTCATGCGTGCAGGCAGAATGAATTACACCCTGAATATGCCCGAAGTAAACGCGTTTACGCTCGGTCAGCTTATGTTCCTGCTCGAAATGCAGACGGCGTATACGGGCGCGATGCTCAACATAAACACCTTTAACCAGCCCGGCGTTGAAAACGGCAAAAAAGCTACTTTCGCATTACTCGGTAAAAAGGGTTACGAAGCACAGAAGAAAGAGATGGACGGCGCGCCCGAGCTTCAGAGCAAGTATATAGTTTGATTTTTATAAGGAAACGGGCGGGCTTATAGTCCGCCCTTAAAAATTATTATGCCTTTTTATTATATCATAGCAATAGTGATTGGTGCGGTAATATGTCTTGCCTTCGCGCTTGCGGCGGTCTGTTACGCGGTGGCTTTCGGCAGCCGCGCGGACAAAAATCCGCTGTTGAAATACTTTACTGCCGACGACTTCGGTTTATCGGCGTCAGGCGTCGGGATAAAGTGCGAAAAAAATGAATTACGGGGCTATATATACCGCAACGAACGCGTTTTTTCAAACGGAAAAACGGTAATTTTCGTACACGGTATGGGCGCGGGACATATCGCTTACACTACCGAAATATCTTATTTTTGTAACCTTGGTTACGCCGTGCTTGCGGTGGACAGTCTCGGGTGCAATCTTTCAGACGGGAAGAGAATAAGGGGAATGTATCAGGGTGTTAAAACTGCGGTTGCGGCAATAGACTACGCCTGTGCGGAGCTCGGCGGGGAAATTTATCTCGTGGGGCATAGCTGGGGCGGATATTCCGCGCTGTGCGCGTCCGCTATGCGCAAGGTTGATAAAGCGGTTGCAATAAGCGCGCCGTCAACTCCGGTAAAGACTTTAAGGGAAGGCGCGGCGAAGTTTATCGGAAAACCGCTCGCGTACCTTTTAAGCCCGCTCTGGTTTATAATAAACTTTTTGGTTTTCGGCAGTAAGGGCAATATGAGCGCGGTTAAAGCCGCGCAAAAAAACGGAACGCCGACTTTGCTTATACAGGGCGATGCGGACGGAATAGTTACTCCCGTAAAATCGGCGTTCGGCGGGGATTACGGCGACGGCGTAGTAAAATACGCCGCGGTCGGAAAGGCGCACAACCCGTATAATACTCTCGACGCGGAAAAGAGACTTGGCGAGCTTACCGCCGCGCTTGCGCGGGCGGGCAAAATGACGAAAGAAGAAAGAGAGAAATTTTTCGGCGGTTTCGACTTTAAGGCCGCAACGCAGGAAGATGAAGAAGTTATGAATTTAATCGCGGAATTTTTGGCAAACTAATAATAGTTTATTTTTATAAAAAATAATTGACAATTTTCGCGCTTTAAGTTATACTTTATTCATCGTATGGACTTTCAGAGACCATGCAGATATTTAAGCGGGTTTTTCCGCATTATTGATTGGGTGCAAATCCCTTTATTTAAGTTGATTACTTTATAATCAAAGCCTTTTAAGGCGTCACTTGAAATCAATAAGAGTAGTAAAAGTATTTGCTATATAGACTCTGAAAGTATTAATCAAGACATACGGGTGAAATATATAATTTATCCCTTGACGGCTTTTTAAGGACAAGCCGTCATTTTTTATTTTCCACGGGTAATTTATTATGAACGACCAAAGAAACGCGCCGCTTTACGCCGCGCTGGAAAATTTCAGAAAAAAACGCATCGTGCCGTTTGACGTACCCGGGCATAAGCGCGGGCGGGGCAATCCCGAACTCGTGCAGCTGCTCGGCGAAAAGTGCGTGGGGCTGGACGTGAACTCGATGAAACCGCTCGACGATTTGTGCCACCCTTCGTCCGTTATCCGTGAAGCCGAAGATTTGGCGGCGGCGGCGTTCGGCGCGGCGCATTCGTTCTTTATGGTGGGCGGCACTACTTCTTCCGTGCAGAATATGATTTTTTCGGTGTGCAAGGAAGGGGATAAGATTATTATGCCGCGCAACGTGCATAAGAGCGCGATTAACGCGTTGGTTATGTGCGGCGCGATACCCGTTTACGTGAATCCCGAAGTTGACAAGCGGCTGGGTATATCGCTTGGAATGGAGCCGAAAAAGCTTTTGCAGGCGGTGGAAGACAATCCCGACGCGGTTGCCGTTCTCGTAAACAACCCCACTTATTACGGAATTTGTTCCGACCTTAAATCAATTGTGAAAATCGCGCACGAGTATGGAATGAAGGTACTCGTGGACGAAGCGCACGGCACGCACTTTTCTTTTAACGACGATTTGCCCGTTTCGGGTATGGCGGCGGGCGCGGATATGTCAGCCGTTTCCATGCACAAGTCGGGCGGAAGCTTGACCCAAAGCTCCATACTCCTTTTGAATAAGAGTATGAACGCCGACCACGTGCGGCAGATAATAAACCTTACGCAGACGACAAGCGCGTCATATCTTTTGATGGCGAGCCTTGACATTTCGCGAAGAAACCTTGCGCTTAACGGCAAAAACTCGTTTGCTAAAGTTATGCAGATGGCGAGCTACGCGCGCGAAGAAATAAACGATATAGGCGACTATTACGCGTACGGCAGGGAGCTTATTAACGGAACTTCGGTGTACGATTTCGACGTGACCAAGCTTGCCGTATATACCCGCGATTTGGGGCTTGCGGGCATAGAAGTTTACGACATACTCCGCGACGAATACGATATCCAGATTGAGTTCGGGGATATATCGAATATGCTCGCTTATATTTCGATAGGCGACAGGTTGCAGGATATAGAGCGGCTGGTGGGCGCGCTTGACGACATAAAACGGCTGTTCAAAAGGGATAAGGCGGGGATGCTCTCTGCCGAATACGTCAATCCCAAGGTTGCCGTTCCGCCGAGAAAGGCGTTCTATTCGGAAAAAATCTCTCTGCCGTTACGCGCGGCGGAAGGGAAGATATGTACCGAGTTCGTAATGTGCTACCCGCCCGGAATTCCCATTCTCGCACCCGGGGAGCTTATCACGAAAGAGATTATAGAGTATATTCTTTACGCGAAATCCAAGGGCTGTTCGATGCAGGGTACGGAAGACTTCGAAGTTGAGCGGCTAAACGTTTTAAAATGAGTTTAATTTAAAAGAAGGCAATCTTATGGAAATGTGGTTTTCGGACGTGCATACGCCCAACGTAAAACTGAACATCAGGGTTAAAAAACAGCTCTTTTCCGAGCATAGCGACATTCAGCAGGTTGACGTTTTCGACAGCGAAGATTTGGGCAAATTCATTTCTTTGGACGGCGAAATAGTCTTTTCCGAAAAGGACGAGTTTATTTACGACGAGATGGTCGCGCACGTGCCTATGGCAGTTCACCCCAACGTTAAGACGGTACTCGTAATAGGCGGTGGCGACGGTGGGGTTGCCAAGGAGCTTTGCCGCTATCCCGAAATCGAGCGGATAGACGTGGTGGAAGAAGATGAAATGTTCGTTCACGTTTCCCGCGAGTTCTTTCCCGAGACGGCGCAAGGGCTTAAAGACCCGCGCGTCAATTTATACGTGCAGGACGGTCTGAAGTTTTTGCGCGGCAAGCAGGACGAATACGACCTTATAATAAACGACAGTACCGACCCTTTCGGACCTACCGAAGGGCTGTTTACAAAAGAGTTTTACGGGAGCTGTTTCAAGGCGTTGAACGATACGGGTGTAATGGTATACCAGCACGGCAGTCCCTTTTACGACGAAGACGAAGCCGAGTGCAAGAAGATGCACCAGAAGGTTTTCCGCTGTTTCCCCGTTTCCAAAGTTTATCAGGCGCACATACCCACCTGCTCTTCGGGATATTGGCTGTTCGGGTTTGCGAGCAAGAAATACCACCCCGTAAAGGACTTTAAGCCCGATAAGTGGAACGCGAGAAAAATTCCCACGAGTTACTATACTACTAATTTGCATCTCGGCTCGTTTATGTTGCCGAAGTACGTTGAAGAAATACTCGTCGATGCGGAAAAGGAATAATTTTTAATATTAAGGAGAAAATTATGAAACTTTTGGTTATAGGTTGCGGCGGCGTCGCGCAGGTTGCAATACAGAAATGCTGTCAGGCGGACGACGTTTTTACGGAAATACTCATTGCCAGCCGCACTAAAAGCAAGTGCGACGCGTTGGTTGAAAAGATAAAGGATAAGACCAAAGCAAAGCTTTCAACTGCGAAAGTGGATGCGGACAGCGTGGACGAAGTGGTCGCGCTGATTAATAATTTCAAGCCCGCGGCGGTATTAAACGTGGCGTTGCCCTATCAGGATTTGACGATAATGGAAGCCTGCCTTAAGTGCAAGGTAGACTATATCGACACGGCGAACTACGAGTGCGAAAACACCGACGACCCCGTATGGCGCGCGGCTTACGAAAAGCGCGTAAAGGAAAAGGGCTTTACCGCCTATTTCGATTATTCATATCAGTGGGCTTACGATAAAAAGTTCAAGGACGCAGGCGTTTGCGCTCTTTTGGGTACGGGTTTCGACCCCGGAGTTACGCAGGTGTTCTGTGCTTACGCGCAAAAGCATTACTTCGATACGATTGAAACGATAGATATTCTCGACTGTAACGGCGGCGACCACGGTTACGCCTTTGCGACCAACTTCAATCCCGAAATCAATCTGCGCGAAGTTTCGGCGAACGGCTCTTACTGGGAAAACGGAAAGTGGATTGAAACCGAGCCGCTTGAAATTAAGCGCGAATACGACTTTGCACAGGTGGGCGTAAAGGATATGTATCTTCTGCACCACGAAGAGATTGAAAGCCTTGCAAAAAATATTAAGGGCGTAAAGCGCATACGCTTTTTCATGACCTTCGGGCAGAGCTATATCTCGCATATGAACTGCCTTAAAAACGTAGGTATGCTTTCTACCGTACCCGTTAATTTCGAAGGCAAGGATATAGTACCCATTCAATTTTTAAAGGCGTTGTTGCCCGACCCCGCTACTCTGGGCGAGAGAACCAAGGGCAAGACCAACATCGGCTGTATTTTTACGGGCGTTAAGGACGGGAAGAAAAAGACCCTTTATATTTACAACGTCTGCGACCATCAGGAGTGCTTTAAGGAAGTCGGTTCGCAGGCTATATCGTATACCACCGGCGTACCCGCTATGATTGGCACGATGCTCGTATGCAAGGGCGTCTGGAAAAAGGCGGGCGTATACAACTGCGAAGAATTCGACCCCGACCCCTATATGGACGCTTTGAATAAGTACGGCTTGCCTTGGGTAGTTGAAGAAAATCCCGATTTGGTAGGGTAATAAATTAATTTATATGCGTTTTAATCAATTGCCTACGCCCGTTTACGTCGTGGACGAAGAGCGGCTCAAAAAAAATCTTGAAATATTGCGCGGCGTTCGCGAACGCACGGGCTGTAAAATTCTGCTCGCGCAAAAGGCTTTTTCGTGTTATACTTTTTATCCGCTTATTTCCGAATATCTCGACGGGTGTACGGCAAGCGGGCTTTACGAAGCAAAGCTTTCTTTCGAAGAGATGAAGGGCGAAAATCACGTTTTTTGCCCCGCGTATCTCGACGGCGAGTTTGACGAGATTGCGCGCATATGCGACCATATCGTTTTCAATTCATTAAGGCAATACGAAAAATTTGCGCCGCGTGCCAAGGGCGCAAGCTTGGGACTGCGCATTAATCCCGAATTTTCTACGCAGGGCGGGGGCATTTACGACCCCTGCGCGCCCTTTTCGCGGCTGGGTATAACAAAGGCACAGTTTAAATATTTGCCCGACGGCGTGCGGGGCTTTCATATCCACACGCTGTGCGAGCAGGGTGCGGAAGATTTGGCGGAAACATTAAAGGCTTTTGAGAAGAACTTCGGCGAGTATTTTAAAAAGTTGGAGTGGTTAAATCTCGGCGGCGGGCATCATATAACCCGCGACGGGTACGATATCAAGCTTTTGGAGAGCGAGATTACGCGGCTTTCGGATAAATACGGATTGCAGATTTATCTTGAACCGGGTGAAGCAGTTGCGCTGAACGCGGGATATCTTCATACCAAAGTGCTTGAAATAGTTAAAAACGGAATGGATATTGCTATTTTGGACGCGTCCGCCGAATGCCATATGCCCGACGTTCTGGAAATGCCCTACCGTCCGCCGCTTAAAGATAGCGGAAAACCCGACGAGAAAAAGTATATTTACCGCCTTTCGTCGCGCACCTGTCTTGCGGGCGATATCATAGGCGATTACTCTTTCGATAAGCCCTTGAACGAAGGGGATATATTGTCGTTTGAAGATATGGCGATATATTCAATGGTTAAAAACAACACCTTTAACGGTATGCCGTTGCCCGCAATTGCGGCAAAGCGCGGCGAAAATTACGAGATTTTGAAAACTTTCGGATATTCCGATTTTAAAAACAGATTATGACCGAACTGAAAAAAGACGTATTTTATATGCCTGCTGAGTATGCGCCGCACTGTGCAACCGTAATGATTTGGTGCGAGCGCGGCGGTAGCTGGAACTACGGCGCGAAGCCTGCCCGCCCCGTTTTTGCAAGCGCGATTAAGGAAATTTGCGCGGGTGAAAAGGTGTATCTCGCCGTTTCGCCTACGGGCAGAAAGAGTGCGGAAGAATACCTTTCAAAAGAAATTGCCGGCGGCGCGGTTGAGCTTTTGGATATCGAAACGGACGACTGCTGGGCGCGGGATATTGCGCCGACCTTCGTAACGGACGGCAAGCGGTTGCGCGGCATTGACTGGAAGTTCAACGCGTGGGGCGGAGAATATAACGGGCTTTACGACGATTACGCGAACGACGACGCCTTTGCGGCAAAGCTTTGCGAAAAGTTGGGCGTGGAAAGCTTTTCCGCCCGCCCTTTCGTTCTCGAAGGCGGGTCTATACATTCCAACGGAAAGGGAACGGTGATAACCACCGAAGAATGTCTTTTATCCAAGGGGCGCAATCCGGAGCTTAATAAAGCCGAAATAGAAAGCAAGCTGAAAGAATATCTGGGCGCAAAGCGGGTGATATGGCTGCCTTACGGTGTGGTTGGCGACGAAACCGACGGACACGTTGACAATATCTGCGCGTTCGCTGACGAAAATACCGTGCTTTTGGGCTGGACGGATATTGACGGCGGGCAGAAAGAGCGGTGCAAAGCAAATTTGCTCGTTTTGGAAAATGCGGGAATAAAAGTTATAAAGCTGCCCTTCCCCGAAAAGCCCGTAAAATTTTCACAGAGCGATTTGGACGGGTTTAAGTATGCGGACGGGGAAGCGGAACGGAGCTTGGACGAAGTTCTCGCCGCATCATACGTAAATTTTTATATAAGCAACGCCGCCGTTATAGTGCCGCAATTCGGCGATAAAAACGATAAAGTCGCGCTTGAAATAATAAAAAGCGCGTTTAAAGACAGAAAGACGGTTGGCATACTTGCAACGGAAATAATAAAGGGCGGCGGCAATTTCCATTGCCTTACGCAACAGATACCGCTTTTGCGCAAATAAGCGGTTACTATCGGTGAACGTTATGAGAAAAGTAAAAATAGCCTGCGTACAGATGCAGTGCGGAGAAAATCCCGACGAAAATATAAAAAGCGCGGCGGCTTTCGTTAAGGAAGGCGCGGCAAGCGGCGCGAATATAATTCTTCTGCCCGAGCTTTTCGAGCGGCGTTATTTTTGTCAGGAACGCAATTACGACTATTATTCCTTTGCCCAAAGCGTGGAAGAGAACGCGGCGGTAAAGTATTTTACACCCATTTCAAAGCAGTTGGGCGTGGTTATACCTGTAAGCTTTTACGAGCGTGACGGCAACGTTTTATATAATTCCGTGGCTGTACTCGACTGTGGGAAGCTGCTCGGGGTTTACCGTAAAACGCATATTCCCGACGACCATTACTATCAGGAAAAGTTTTATTTTACCCCCGGCAATACGGGTTTTAAAACATTTAAAACGACTTTCGGCACGATTGGCGTGGGAATTTGCTGGGACCAGTGGTTTGCGGAAACGGCGCGTTGCCTTGCGTTAAACGGCGCGGAAATTCTGTTTTACCCGACTGCTATCGGCAGTGAACCCATACTCGGCACGGACAGCGCGGGGCATTGGCAGAGAGTTATGCAGGGACACGCGGCGACCAATCTCGTACCCGTTGCGGCGGCAAACCGCATAGGTACGGAAACGGTCGTGCCTACGGCGGCGAACGGCAGGCAGAGTTCTTCGCTCACCTTTTACGGCTCGTCGTTTATTACGGATAATACGGGCGATAAAATAGCTGAGCTTGGTAAAACGGAGCAGGGGCTTATTTACGGCGAATACAACCTTGACGAGTATGCCAACGCGCGGTTGGAATGGGGGCTTTTCCGCGACCGCCGCCCCGAAACGTATAAGGAGATAATAAATAAATGACTACTGAAATAAGAGCGTGGCGTATAGACGACGCTCCCGCGCTTGCGGAAATTTTGAACAATAAGAAAATACACGATAATCTGCGTGACGGCTTGCCATATCCGTATACTGAAAAGGACGCGGAAGAATATATTTCGGCTATGCTTTCGGCAGATAAAAACAAGTCGTTTGCGTTTGCAATAATTTGCGACGGTAACGTTGCGGGTAGCGTAGGCGTTTTTCGCAGGGACAATATACATCGTAAAACGGGTGAACTCGGTTATTATCTGGGCGAAAATTACTGGAATAAGGGCGTTACTACCGAAGCGGTGAAAGCTATTTGTAAGTTGGTTTTCGAAAATTCGGATATAATACGAATTTTTGCGGAACCGTTCGCGCGCAACGCCCCGTCGTGCCGTGTGCTTGAAAAGGCGGGTTTCGTTTGCGAAGGAGTTCTGAAATGCGACGCCGTAAAAAACGGCGTGGTGGAAGACGTTAAAATGTACGCGCTTTTAAAGTAAATATAATAAAAAAAATATATCCCCCGCGGCTATTGCCGCGGGGGATTTTTTAGAATTACTGTTTAATTGATATTATTCTTTGCCTGCAAGTTTTTTGTAGCCTGCAAGTCTTTCCTTAGCGGATTCTTCGGTCTGTCTGAACAGTTCGCCCGCAACTTCCGCGCCCTGGGTTTTAACGAGCGACGCATATCTGGTTTCGCCCGCAAGGAACGCCTGATAGTCACCCTTAGGCTCTTTGCTGTCGAGCGTGAATACTTCGCCGTCGGGGTTGTATCTGTAAAGCTGCCAGTATCCGCAGTCAACAGCCGCCTTTTCTTCGAGCTGGCTCTTGGTCATATTGATGCCGTGGTTGATGCAGGGAGCGTAGCAGATGATAATCGAAGGGCCGTGGTATGCTTCGGCTTCGGAAATCGCTTTAAGGAACTGGGCGGGGTCGGAACCCATTGCGCACTGCGCAACGTAAACGTATCCGTAGGACTTGGCAATCATACCCAAATCCTTTTTCTTGATTCTCTTGCCCGCGGACGCGAATTTTGCAACCGCGCCGATGTTGGTCGCCTTACTTGCCTGACCGCCCGTGTTGGAGTAAACTTCGGTGTCGAGCACTAAAACGTTTACGTCTTCGCCGCAAGCGAGTACGTGGTCTAAGCCGCCGTAGCCGATATCGTAAGCCCAGCCGTCGCCGCCGAATATCCAGATTGATTTCTTTGCAAGGCAGTCTTTGTCGGCAAGAATTTCTTTAACGAGTCCGTCGCTTTCGCAACCGCAACCGTTGCACTGTTCGAGAGCTTCGATAAGAGCCGCGCTCGCTTTCTTGGAAGCTTCTCTGTCGTCGAACGCCGCAAGATAGTCTGTTACGACCTTGTTTCCGTTCCAAAGCTCGGCAAGTTTTTCAACTTTACCCTTAATCGCGTTTCTTCTTGCGGAATATGCAAGGTTCATTCCGTAGCCGAATTCTGCGTTGTCTTCGAACAGCGAGTTTGCCCAAGCGGGTCCGTGACCCTTCTTGTTGGTGGTGTAAGGGCAAGTGGGTGAAGAGCCGCCGTAAATGGACGAGCAACCCGTTGCGTTGGCGATAATCATATCTTCGCCGAACAGCTGGGTTATTACCTTTACGTAAGGGGTTTCGCCGCAACCTGCGCACGCGCCCGAGAACTCGAACAGCGGGGTGCAGAACTGGCAGCCCTTAACGGTGGTCTTTTTGAATTTGGAAGTATCGACTTCGGGAAGCTCGACGGTGTATTCCCAGTTTTCCGCTTCGCCCTTTTCAAGGCTTTCGGCAAGGGGAACCATCTTGATTGCTCCGCCGTCTTTAACGGGGCAAACGGTTGCGCACACGCCGCAACCCATACAGTCAAGGGGAGAAACCTGCATTTTATACTCGTATCCGGGCAAGCCGATAGCCGCTTTGGTTTCGAGAGTTGCGGGTTTGGATTCGCCGCTCTTTACGAGTGCGGGTCTCAAGCAGGAGTGGGGGCATACGAACGAGCAGGTGCCGCACTGTATGCACTTGTCCACGATGATTTCGGGTACGAGAACGGCAACGCCGCGCTTTTCGTATTTGGTGGTGCCGGTGGGAACGTGACCGTCGGCGTTGAACTGCGACGACTTGAGCTTGTCGCCTTCAAGGTAAAGAATAGGCTTAATAATTTCCTGATAGTAGGAGTTGTCGTGACCCTTTACCATTTCCGCGCCCGTGGTTGCGTTTGCCCAAGCCGCGGGTACGTCTATTTTAATAAGGTTGTCGCCCGCCGCCGCGTCTATTGCGTTATAGTTCATCTGAACTACGGCGTCACCCTTTCTGCCGAACGACTTTTTAGCCATATACTTCATGTATTCGATAGCTTTGTCGTAGGGCATAATCTGGGGATTTACGCGGAAGAACGCGGACTGTAAAATGGTGTTCGTTCTGCCTTTAAGTCCGAGCTCGCCTGCAATTTTGATTGCGTCGATAACGTAAAGGTTGATTTTCTTCTTCGCGATGTCCTGCTTAACCTTCGCGGGCAGGAATTCTTCCAAAGCCGCAACGGTGGTCGCGTTTGTATTGATAAGGAACGTGCCGCCCTGCTTGATGTCGCCCGTCATATCGTAACGTGTTACGTACGAGGGGTTGGAGCATTGAACGAAGTCCGCGCTGTCGATTAAATATTCCGACTGAATGGGCTTGTCGCCGAAACGAAGGTGGGAAACGGTGATGCCGCCCGACTTCTTACTGTCGTAGAAGAAGTACGCCTGAGCGTGCTTTTCGGTGTGGTCGCCTATAATCTTTATGGAGTTCTTGTTCGCGCCTACAGTACCGTCCGAGCCGAGACCGTAGAACTTACAGCTGGTAGAGCCTTCGGGAGCGGCGTCGAATTTTTCGGAGAAGTCCAAGGACGAGTTGGTTACGTCTTCGTAAATACCGATGGTGAAGTGGTTTTTGGGTTCCTTGTTTTCAAGGTTCTTGTAAACGGCTTTAACCATTGACGGGGTAAACTCTTTCGAGCCTAAGCCGTATCTTCCGCCTACTACTTTAAGGTTGGTTACGCCCTTTTCCATAAGCGCAGAGCATACGTCAAGGTAAAGGGGTTCGCCCAACGAGCCGGGTTCTTTGGTTCTGTCGAGAACGGCGATTTTTTTCGCGGTTTTGGGAAGAGCCGCAACGAACGCGTCTGCAACGAACGGGCGGTAAAGGCGGACTTTTATAAGACCGTATTTCTTGCCCTGTGCGTTGAGTTTGTTGATGGATTCTTCAATGGTTTCGCAACCCGAACCCATACATACGATAACTTCCTGAGCTTTGGGGTCGCCCACGTAGTCGAACAGGTGATAGCTTCTGCCGCATTTTTTGGAAACGACGTCCATCATCTGCTGAACTATGGCAGGGGTAGCTGCGTAATAACCGTTGGCGGTTTCTCTGTTCTGGAAGTAGGTGTCGCCGTTCTGCGCAGTACCCTTCTGAATGGGATGCTCGGGGTTGAGCGCGCGGGACTTGAAGTCCGCAATGTCGGCGGAAATGCCTACTTCGTCGCAGATGGCGCGTATTTCGGCGTAATTATCGGTTTCGTCCCAAACGTCTATTTTGGAAACTTCGTGGCTCGTTCTGAAGCCGTCGAAGAAGTTTATAAAGGGAACCTTCGAACGGAGCGTGGAGAGATGAGCGACGAGCGCAAGGTCCATAACTTCCTGAACGGAGCCGTCACAAATCATAGCAAAGCCCGTCTGGCGGCAAGCCATAACGTCCGCATGGTCGCCGAAAATGTTAAGGGAGTGAGCAGCCAGAGCGCGCGCCGAAACGTGCATAACCATGGGCATAAGCTCGCCTGATATTTTGTACATATTGGGAATCATCAAGAGCAAGCCCTGCGACGCGGTGTACGTGCTGGTAAGCGCGCCCGCGCAAAGAGAGCCGTGAACTGCGCCCGCAGCTCCGCCTTCGGACTGCATTTCCGCAATCCTTACTTTCTGTCCCCACATGTTGGTTCTGCCTGCGGTAGACCATTCGTCCGCAACTTCTGCCATGGGCGAAGAAGGGGTGATGGGATAAATCGCCGCTACTTCCGAAAAGGCGTAGGCGACGTGACTCGCGGCGGTGTTGCCGTCGATTGTCAGTTTTTTCATCAAGAAACCTCCGATAAATATATAATACTTTTTAAGTTAATACGCGCGCGCACTCACGCACGCTTACAATATTATAATATAACTTGTCCCGAATGTCAATATCCGCGCCCGACTTTATCACAAAAAATTCATACGAATAACCCCGTATTTTGTTGTAAAGGGCGCATAAGTCTGCTATAATTTAAATTGAATTTATTTAAAATGCGGGTAAATATGTCCGAAGAATACGTTATCGAATGTCAAAACGTAAAATTTTTATATCCCGGAAGTACCGTAAACGCCGTCAACGGAGTTAGTTTCAGCGTTAAAAAAGGGGAGTTTTTGTCCGTTATCGGTCACAACGGCAGCGGCAAATCTACTTTGGCGCGGCTTTTGAACGGACTTCTGGAAGCTGACGAAGGCAAGATTACCGTACTCGGAATGGACGTATCGCAGGAAGGCAACGCCGTTGAAATCAGAAAACGCGTCGGCGTGGTTTTTCAGAACCCCGACAACCAGATGGTCGCGTCAATCGTGGAAGACGATATCGCTTTCGGCCCCGAAAATATAGGCGTTGAAAGGGAAGAGATAGGCAGGCGCATAGACTGGGCTTTAAACGCGGTAGGTATGCAGGATTACCGCCATTCCACGCCGACGAGACTTTCGGGCGGGCAGAAGCAGAGAATAGCGGTTGCGGGCGTGCTTGCAATAAAGCCCGAAGTGTTAATTCTGGACGAGTCCACGGCAATGCTCGACCCCAAGGGCAGACGCGAAGTTATAGAAGTAGTTAAAAAGCTGAACGAAGAGCAGGGTATGACCATTATACTCATAACCCATTTTATGGAAGAAGCTCTTTTGGCGGACAGAACGATTGTTATGAACAGGGGCGAAATTGCCTTGACGGGTACGCCCGAAGAAATTTTCAAAAGCGGCGACGCGCTTGAAACTTTTAACCTGTCGTTGCCGAGAATAAGCGTCATTGCCCGCGAACTGAACGCGGCGGGTATGAATATACCCAACGTATTGCGCCACGAAGATTTATCTGCCGAGATAATAAAAAACTTTAAAAACCGCGGCATATATGCGGGGCAATCTTCGGAATTTGCGCCAAAAACGCTTAATTCCGCGCACGGGTGGGATATTGCGGTAAGCGACCTTAATTACACTTATTCCAAAAAATCCCCGTTTGCGAAAAAGGCGTTGAACGGCGTAAACCTTAAAATAGAAGAAGGCGAGTTTTTCGGTATAATAGGGCATACGGGAAGTGGCAAATCCACGCTGATACAGCACTTTAACGCCCTTATAAAGTTGCCGACCGCCGAAAAGAAATACCGTAAAAAGAGAGTAAAAAAGGGTTGCCCCGCGCCCGTTATTTCGCGCATATCCATAGGGCAATTCGATTTAAGCGATAAAAAATGCGATTTCAAGTCCCTGCGGGCAAGCGTGGGAATGGTGTTTCAATACCCCGAATATCAGCTTTTTGCAGAGAGCGTATTTGCGGACGTGGCGTTCGGACTTAAAAATTTCAATAAAAAGCTCGCACCCGAAGAGATAGAGCTTGCGGTAAAGAGCAGTATCGAAATAGTCGGGCTGGATTACGAAGAAATTAAGGATAAATCGCCTTTCGATTTGTCGGGCGGACAAAAGCGCAGGGTTGCGATTGCGGGGGTAATAGTTACCCGTCCGCAGATATTGATACTCGACGAGCCCGCCGCGGGGCTTGACCCCAAGGGCAAAAACGAAATTATGGAGCTTCTGCACAAACTCCACCGCGAGTGGTGCAAGACGGTTATTATAGTTTCCCACGATATGGACGAAGTGGCGGATAACTGTACGCGCGCGTGCGTTATTTCGGAAGGAAAGGTCTTTGCCGTGGACACGCCGCACGGTATTTTCTCCCGCGCGGACGAGCTTTACGCACTCGGGCTGGATGTTCCGCTTACCGCAAAACTCGAACGCGGGCTTGCCGGTTACGGTGTAAAAATAGACAGCGATTGCACCGTGGAAGATTTCGTGCGCAAGGTGACCGAAGTTTATAAGGGGGGCGAAAAATGCTCAACGACGTAACTTTCGGACAATATTATCCCGCGCAATCGTTCGTGCATAAGCTCGACCCCAGAATAAAGCTTCTGGCGTTGATAGGCTTTATCACGCTGTTATTCGTTGCCGATAACTTTTATTCGCTGTTTGCCGTTGCTCTGTTGATAGTGGCGGCGATAATTGCGTCGCGCGTACCCTTTAAAAGCGTGTTGCGTTCGGTTAAAGGCATCATATTTATACTGATTTTTACCGCCGTACTGAATCTGTTCTTTCACCGCGGCGAACACCTTTTAACTCCCGAGAACTGGTTTATTAAAATTTATCTCGAAGGGATAATATTTACAGTATTCTTCGTTTTAAGGTTATTTTTTCTCGTAATGGCGTCAAGCGTTTTAACTCTCACAACCACGCCCGTCGCGCTTACGGACGGCATAGAGAGCCTTTTGAAGCCCTTGACTTATATTAAATTCCCCGTTCACGAGCTTGCGCTGATAATGTCTATCGCGTTGCGGTTTATCCCCACGCTTATCGACGAAACCAACCGCATAATCGCCGCGCAGAAGGCAAGGGGAGCGGACTTCGAAAGCGGAAATATTTTCAAGCGCATAAAGGCGATAATACCCATCTTAATCCCGTTGCTCATAAGTGCGTTCAGGCGTGCGGACGAGCTGGGCGAAGCTATGGACGCGCGGTGCTATTCGGGGTCTAAAACGCGGACGAAGTTTAAAAAACTCAAGTTCGGCTGGCGCGATTTGGTTGCGTTTTTGCTGTTCTGTGCGCTGATAGCGGGCGTTGTTCTGTTCAATATCTATTGCCTGCAGATTATCCCGCAGATAGCCGACTATATCAAAATAAGATGAGATACGTTATAAAAGTTTGCTACGACGGAACTTCGTACGGCGGTTGGCAAATTCAGAAAAATTCAATTACCGTCCAGCAACGGCTCGAAGAAGTTTGTCTGGAGATTTTCGGTAAAAAAACTTCGGTTACGGCGAGCGGCAGAACGGACAGCGGAGTTCACGCCGCGGGGCAGGTTTGTCATTTCGACGCGCAAACTACTATACCCGCAGACAAGATTGCCGCCGTTTTCAATGCTAAACTGCCGGAAGATATCTCCGTTTTAAAATCGGCTTACGCACGCGAGGGGTTCGACGCAAACCGCTGTGCGAAAAAAAAGACTTACGCATATAATTTTTATCTTTCACCATGCCGCAACCCGTTGAAGGACAGGTATGCGGTGTGGATTAAAAATCCTTTGGATATAGCTAAACTCAAGGATATATCGGGGGTATTCGTCGGCGAGCATGATTTTAAAGCCTATTGCAAGAGCGGTTCGCAGGTAAAAACCACCGTTCGCAAGCTGTATTCAGTAGCCGTTACCGACAAGGCTTTCGACGGCGGAACGGATATAACTATCCGCGTTTGCGGTGCGGGGTTTCTCTACAATATGGTGCGCACCATTGCAGGCACTATGATAAATTACGCGGAAGGGTCTTTAAGTCTTGAAGATATACGGCGGTCGCTTGAAAAGGGCGACAGGGAGAGCGTTGGCAGAACTATGCCGCCGCAGGGACTCGTTCTCGAAAGCGTGGATTACGGCTACGAATTATTTTCTTGAATTTTAACTCAATTTTCACCCGATGATTTTAAATCTTACAACTTGCACATATATAATGTTATAACCTTTAAGGGGGATAGGACTGAATATGGATTTTTTTGAATACGCCCAGATAGCGTTTCAATTCGTAAACGCCGACACCTGGTACGTGCCGTTCGTAGTGGGGACGCTGTGTTTTCTGATGGTTTTCATCTTTCAGGCGGTCGGACTTTTCGTAATAGCGGGGCGCGAAGGCTATAAAAACAAATGGATGGCGTTCGTTCCCTTTCTTAATACCTACTATATAGGCGTTTGCGGACAGAAGAACCGCGCGTTCAAGGCGGTTGATACGCGCTATCTCGCGCTTGCGGCGGCTATACTCGAGTTTATGCTGGCGGTGGGTTATGCGGTGTTGTTTGCGGCTACCTTCGAGCTTGGCGACGCGGGTTGCATCAAACCCGTTACCGAAGAGACTGCTTACGGACTGGCGGTCGTAGATTACGTTTTAAAGGAAGTGCCTGTAAACCTTGCCTGGGCGGCGTGGTGCTTCGAGTGCCTTAACAAGTATATATTAACCTGGGTAGACCTTATATTCCTTGCTTTGCAGGTGTTCGTGCTCTCGGCGTTTTTCCAGACTTTTTCGGCAAGACGTTACTTCATTTTCACTATTACCAGCGTGCTTTTCCCCATTCAGGGCATACTCATCTTTATACTCCGCAACAACAAGGGTATGAGTTACCGCGAATATATGCGCCGCGAGCAGGAAAGACAGTACAGAATTTATCAGCAGTACGCAAGGCAGAATTACGATAATCCCTACGACCGGAACCCCTATTCCCACGACGGTTACGGCGGCTCTTCCGAAAGCAATCCTTACTCCGACCCCTACGGCGGCAACGGCAAAAATGAAGAGAACAAGAGCGGCGGCGCGACCCCGCCCGACGACCCCTTTTCGGGCTTAGGCGGCGGCAACGGCGGCGACCCGTTCGATAATTGAAACTAAATTTTCAAGAGTACTTTTTAAGTACTCTTTTTCTTTACTTTTTAAGCGGCGGGTGTTATACTTTAACCGTAAGATATAAGCAACGATTATACCTATTGGAGAGTTTATGACAGATTGCATTGCGGCGATTGCCACGGCGCACGGCACGGGCGGGGTAGCCGTTATAAGACTGAGCGGGGAAAACGCTCTCGGCTTGGCGAAAAAAATGTTTTCGCCCGTAAGGGAGAAGGTCACGCCCAACCGTATGTATGCGGGAAATATCTCGGGCGACGGCTTTACCGATTACGGGTTTATGGTGTATTTCAAGGCTCCGCACTCGTTCACGGGTGAAAACGTGGTGGAGTTTCATTGCCACGGCGGCGTGCAGATTGCCCGCGGAATACTTAAAAAATGCCTTTCTCTCGGCGCAAGGGCGGCGGAACGGGGCGAGTTTACCAAAAGAGCTTTTTTAAACGGAAAACTCTCGCTATCTTCCGCGGAAGGTATGATTGATATGATTAACGCCGAAAGTCTTGCACTTATCCGCGCGGGCAGTATGATGTATACCGAAAAGCTGACGCGGGAAGTTAAAGAAATTCAGAACGAATTGAAAGACGTGCTTGCGGCGATTGCCGTTGAAATCGATTATCCCGAAGAAGACGCCGACGGCGCGGACCTGAAAAATATCGGCTTGAAATTGAGTAAGATTTACGGCGATACGGAAAAACTCGCCGAAAGCTATAAGAGCGGGAAAAAGATAAAGGACGGCGTTACCGTTGCGCTGTGCGGCGTGCCCAACGTAGGAAAAAGCTCGCTTTTAAACGCGCTTTTGGGGTACGAGCGGGCAATAGTTTCCGCTGAAGAAGGTACTACCCGCGACGCGGTGGAAGGCAGTGTGGAAATAGACGGCGTCAAGTTCGATTTGGTGGACACCGCGGGCATACGCGAACGCGCGGGTACGGTGGAGAGTATAGGCATAGAGCGGGCAAAAGCCGTTATCCGTTCGGCGGACGCGGTATTGCTCGTTACCGACGGGAAAACCGATTGTGAAATCGTGAGCGGGGCGACGGGTAAAATAATCAAGGTTTTCAACAAGTGCGACTGCTTAAAACCTTTCGGTGAATACGATATAGCCCTTTCCGCAAAGACGGGGGAGGGCGTTGACAAGCTTAAAAATTTACTGCTCGAAACCTGCGGCGGCGAAATAACTTCGGACAAGGCTTATATAGTGGAAGAACGGCATTTCGACGCGCTGAAACGCGCCCTGCATTCGTTGCGTTCGGCTAAGGAAGGGCTGTTCGGGGTCACGCTCGATTTGATTGCAGTCGATTTAAAGGACGCGTGGGATGCACTGGGCGAAATAACGGGCGAGACTGCGTCTGAAGAAATTATTTCAACCGTTTTCGCAAAATTCTGCGTTGGAAAATAACGGCGGCATAGCCTTTAACTTGAGCATATTCAGGGGGTAATTATGGTCAATCTCGAACTTTACAAGGTTTTTTATACAGTTGCTAAGTGCGGCAGTTTAACTAAGGCGGCGCAGGAGCTCTTTATTTCACAACCCGCCGTTTCGCAGTCTGTAAAGCTGTTTGAAAACCAGTTGGGCGTGAGCGTCTTCAACCGCACGCACAGGGGTATGGAGCTTTCTGCGGGCGGCAAACTTATTTACAGTCAGGTGGAGCAGGCTCTGTCTCTTTTGGACGACGCGGAAAGCAAGCTTACCGAATTAACTTCCACCGCAACGGGCAGAATAAGGATAGGTGCGACCGATTCCATTTTTCTGCATATCCTGCCCGACAAGCTGGCGGCGTACTCCGAAAAATATCCCGCGGTGAAGCTCGAGCTCATTTCGTCCACTTCGCCCGATACGGTGGAAAGGCTTAAAGAAGGCAAGTGCGATATAGCCTTTATAAATCTGCCGCTTTCGGACGACGAAGTGCGGTTTTACGGTACGGTGGCGCACCTTTCGGACGCTTTTGTCGCGGGTAAAAAATACGAAAATCTTGCGCGGGAAGAAATATCTTTAAAGGATTTATCGCAATATCCGCTGTTGATGATTGAAGAAAATACGGTTGCCCGTCGGGCGTTTTCTGCGTACTGCGATACGCTGGGCGTAAAGCTTACTCCCGATACCGAAGTTGCGAGTTGGGATTTGATGAAGAAGCTCGCCGCGAAGGGTATGGGCGTAGGGTTTATTCCGCGCGAGTATTGCAGGGAAGAGCTTGCAAGTGGCGAACTTATTGAGATAAAGGTGACGCCCCGCCTGCCCGTGCGCGGCGTAGGTATTGCAATTGCAAAGCACGTAAAGCTTTCCTACGCGATGAAAGAATTTCTTGCCGCGTTCGATTGCGAGTAAAGGTTGGGCTATGAAATATACTGAACTTAAAAAATCGATATCCGAAGGCGCGCAATCCATTTATTTGCTCG
This sequence comes from uncultured Christensenella sp., assembly GCA_910577555.1. Classification (GTDB taxonomy): domain Bacteria; phylum Bacillota; class Clostridia; order Christensenellales; family Borkfalkiaceae; genus Coproplasma. The sequence goes on from CAJTLF010000006.1 coordinate 72,358, forward strand.
AAGGTGACGACGCGTATTTCAGAATGAAGGGCGAAGAGCAGATTAAAGACGCGTTCTTGCAGATGCCCGAGCTTAATTTTACCGCGTTCGACGGCGAGAGCCTTAAAGGTAACGCGCTTTCCGAACTCGTTGCCGCGCTTAAAAATTACCCGTTTATGGCGGAAAAGCGCATCGTCAAGGTTACTGAATTTTACCCGTCCGAAAGCGATTACGAAAATAAATTAAAGTCCGTTTTCGAAGATTTTCCCCCTTCCGCGATTTTGATTATAGTCAATTCGGGTGGCAAAAAGGGAGTTGATTTAAAGCGCAAACGCGCGGTGACTTTCGTAGATTGCAGTAAGTCAGACGCGGAAACGGTTGCTAAGTGGGTTTATATCACGGTGCGCCGCGCGGGCGTGAATATTTCCGCCGCGGCTTGCGAAAAAATAGCCGAATACTGCGTTTCGGATATGGCGCGCGTTTCGGTAGAAGTCAAAAAACTGCTCGACTATAAAACCACGGGCGAAATCACTTTGGAAGAAGTGGAAGAGCTTGTGTATAAGGACGCGGACTACAAGCTGTACGAGCTTACGCACGCGGCGGGGCGCAGAGATTTTACGAGATACTGCGTAATTGCCGACGAGCTTAAAACAAAGGCGGGCGACGAAGCTTATATCCTTAACGGGCTTTTTAACTACTTTAAAAATTTATTGACTTCGCTTACCTTCAATGGAAGCGTTGCCGAGCTTGCGGCTCTTTTGAAGGTCAAGGAGTTTGCGGCGAAGAAGAACGCGGAAGCGGCGCGCGGAATAGGCGAGAGAAAATTAAGATATTTAACCGAGCGGCTGTATAACTGTATTTCGGATATAAAGTGCGGAAAGATTACTCCGCAAAATTCGCTGGCAGTTGCCGAAAACTGTATATTTTTCGGGCAAGGGTAAAATTAACCACCCGCAAACGCTTTATTTTTTTTGCAATTAATTATATAATAGATAATAAACTATTTTTTACGGAGACGGTATGCGCACGTGGGATGACGTATGGGAAGGTTTAAAAAACTTTTTCCTTCAATTTGCCGACAATTTCGTTGAATATATCTTGCAGTTTATTCTGCTTTCGCTGTTGTTTTATAGCGTCTTCAAAATATTAAAGACGAATAAGGGCGGCAAATTTATCGCGCTGGTGATATTTTTCGTATTGCTCAGCGGCGTTATTTTCTCGCTGTCGTCCAAATTTACGTCCGATATGCTGTTCGTGATAATCTGTATGATTGCGCTTATGGTATTTACGATGTTCAATACCGAAATAAAGCGCAGTCTGCTCGATTCGCAAATGAAGAAGAACAAGACCAAAATGGACAGCCTTACAGTTTCGGGCGTGGATTTGATTATCGAAGAAACAGTACGCGCTGTGCAGAATATGTCTAAAAAGGATATCGGCGCGCTGATAGTTTTATCTAACGAGAATTTACCCGAAGGCATTATAGAGAGCGGCACGGTGGTAAACGCCGCAATCACTTCGCAGATGATAGAAGCGGTGTTCTACCCCAAAGCTCCGTTGCACGACGGCGCGATGATAATCGAAGGCAACAAAATTTACGCCGCGGGTTGCTTCTTACCCTTAGCGCAGAGCGAGAACCTTCCCAAAGAGATGGGCAGCCGTCACCGCGCCGCACTGGGCGTTACTTCGGTTGCGAGCGTAACGGCGATAGTCGTATCCGAAGAAACGGGAATAATTTCCATATGTAAGAACGGCGTCGTTAAAAAGAAATACGCAGATGCGGCGGATATAAAAGCCGCGCTCACCGAATATTATTGGACGGATTTGACGGCGGAGGGTAAATTTTAATGAAAAAGTTCAAAAAAGCGTTAATCGAAATTTTTACTAAAAATATAGTCATAAAAATTCTTGCCGTCGTATTGGCGGCGGTTACCGTTATTCTTTTAAATATTTAACCGATGAATACGATTAAAATTCCCGAAATTCTTTTACCTAAGGACGCGGATTTGCATAAATGGGCGGTGAACGCCTGCGACCAGTATACTTCCGATTACAATTATTGGCGTGAAGTGGAAAGGCTGACGGAAGGCGTTCCGTCTGCTTACAATCTGATTTTTCCCGAAATATATTTAAACGACAAGCCCGAAGAACGGATTGCGCGTATCAACGAAAATATGCGCGACTACCTTTCGGGCGGAATTTTTAAAAAGATAACGGACGGGTTTATACTCGTTGAGCGCACCACTCAGTCCGGAACACGCACGGGCATAGTGCTTTCGGTCGACTTGGAAGACTATTCTTTCGAAAAGGGCGCGAAAACTTTAATCCGCTCCACCGAAGGGACTATTCCCGAAAGGATACCGCCGCGCGTTAAAATCCGCGAAAACGCCGTTCTGGAATTGCCGCACGCAACTCTGCTTTACGACGACGGTGAAAACAGAGTGCTGAACGCCGTTGAACGGGGCGAAGTTCTGTACGATTTCGAGCTTATGCAGGGCGGCGGACGTGTCAAAGGCACTTATATTAAAAATGCAAAAGCCGTTATTCGCGCGCTCTATTCGCTGGCGGACGACTGCCGCAGTAAGTACGGCGGGGAAGAGCTGCTGTTTGCGGTCGGCGACGGCAATCACTCGCTTGCCGCGGCTAAGACCTGTTGGAATATTCTGAAAGAGAAACTGAGCGAGAGCGAAAGAGTAAATCACCCCGCACGTTACGCGTTGGTTGAAGTAATAAATATTTTCGACCCCGCTCTCAACTTCGAGCCTATTCACCGCTATATAAAAACCGAACGCGTAAAGGAATTTGCCGACGGGTTTATGACGAACGGCGGGCGAACGGCGTATATTGTAGTAGACGGCTGTAAAAAACCAATCGCGTTTGACGACGAAGTGCCGCAGGGTATTAAACTTGCGGACAAGTACGCTTACGGTTTCATTGAGCAATACGGCGGTGAAATAGATTATATCCACGGCGAAAACGATTTGACGGAGCTTACCAAAAAAGGCGGCGTGGGGTTACTTCTTCCGTCCATAAAAAAAGACGACTTTTTCGGTCTGATAATAAGGGGCGGCAACCTTCCGCGTAAGACGTTTTCTATCGGCGAAGGTTACGAAAAACGCTATTATATCGAGTGTAAAGCTATAAAGTAAAATTTAAAAGGATTAATAATGTCAGTAAAGGTTTGTAAATTCGGCGGTACGTCCATGGCGGACGGCAACGTTATCCGCAACGTAAAAAGTATAATCGACGGGGACGCCGAGCGCAAATTCGTAGTCGTATCCGCTCCCGGCAAGAGATACTCGGACGATATTAAAGTAACCGATTTACTCTATAAATGCCACGCCGAGCTGCTTTCCTGCGGTTCGTGTGCGGAAAGCTTTGCCGCCGTCCGCGCGCGTTTTTCTTCCATAGTAAAGGAACTTGGCTTGAATTTTGATATTTCCGCAGTTCTGGACGAGACGCAGGCGCGCATAGAGTGCGAGCAGAACGAAGACTTTACCGCGTCGCGCGGGGAATATCTCAGCGCGCGGATAGTGGCTGAAGTTCTCGGCGCAAAGTTCGTGGACGCGGAAACGGTGGTTTTTTTCAAGGAAAACGGCTCTTTGGACGGCGAAAGGTCGTACAGGGCGATAGCCGCCGAATTGTCCGGCGTTGAGCGCGCCGTTTTGCCCGGCTTTTACGGCAAGGGCGTTGACGGCAGGGTCAAGACTTTTTCACGCGGCGGGTCGGATATTTCGGGCGCGGTGGTGGCGCGTGCGGTAAACGCGTCGGTGTACGAAAACTGGACGGACGTATCGGGCTTTCTTGCCTGCGACCCCAGAATAGTACAAAGCCCCAAACGCATTAAACGCCTTTCGTATAAGGAGCTTCGCGAACTTAGCTATATGGGCGCAAACGTACTGCACAGCGACAGTATTTTTCCCGTGCGCAGGGCTAATATTCCCATTCAGATAAAAAACACTTTCCGCCCGCAGGACGAAGGTACGGCTATTTTGCCCAGCTCGCGCTATGTGCCGAGCGGAAATCTTGTTACGGGTATTGCGGGTAAAAAGAATTTTACCGTTATCTTCATTGAAAAATCGCATATGAACTCGGAAGTGGGTTTTATACGCGACGTTTTGAGCGTGCTTGCCGCCGAAGGTGTTTCCGTGGAGCATATACCTTCGGGCATAGACACGATGTCGCTCGTAATAGACAGTCACAGCCTTACGGACGCAAAACTGAATAAAATTGTTGAAGGCATAAAGGAAACGGTCGCTCCCGACCTTATCCGCATAATAGACAATATCGCGCTTATTGCTACCGTGGGTCACGGTATGTCGTCGTCGGTCGGTACGAGCGCAAGGATATTCAAGGCTATTGCGGACGCGGATATCAACGTGAAGATGATTGACCAAGGGTCGAGCGAAATGAACGTAATCACCGGCGTTAAAAACGAAGATTACGAAAAATGTATACGGGCTATTTACGCCGAATTTTTCAATCGGGAAAATTAAAATAATATGACGCAAAAGAGAAAAAAGGGTTTAAGTAAAACCGTGGCAACGGTTGTTTCGCTTAGCTTGGCGGCGGTTATCGCAATCGCCCTTTTAATAACGAATATTTTTATTCCCGTAAAATATCTCTTTGCTTATTTCGTAACCGCCGATAAAAATACGCCTTACGCAATGCGCGTAACTTTCGTGAACGTGGGTTACGGTGACTGCACCGCGGTGGAGTTTCCGGACGGCAAGGTTATGCTTGTTGACGGCGGCGACGGAAGTTATTATAACCAACTGAAAATATTTACCGAACTCAACGCCCGCGGCATAGAAAAGATAGACTATCTTTTATGTACTTCGGTAAGCGAAGAGCGTTGCGGCGGGCTTGCCGAAATTTTAAAATATAAAACAGCCGAAAAAGTTTACGCGCCATATTATCCCGTAACTTATTTGAACGAGGGATTCCGCTCTTTCCGCGAAGCCGTGAAAGAATTTGAAATTATCGAGTACGGCGCGGGCGTATTTAACGACGAATACGGCTATAATTTTTGCGTACTGTCGCCGTCCGCACACGATTTGTCGGGCGGGGAATACGATATACTCGCGCAAGACCCGTCCACGAAAAACATCAACGACGCATCTGCCGTAATCTGGATTGAATACTGCGGAAAGGCGTTTTTGCTTTGCGGCAACGTGTCTTCCGAAATACAGGACAAGCTGATTGAAAAATTTCAAAAAGGGCTTGAGATTGACGGAAGAACTTTGGATTTGTCCCGTTGCACGGTAATTAAAGTGCCGAACCACGGCTCTTACTTTGCGGCGAACGCAGAGCTTTACGATGCGGCTAAACCCGAATACGCTGTGTTGTCCGTCGGCGACAACGGTTTCGGAAATCCCACGGCGCAGGCGTTATCTCTCGCGCAGGGGTGCGTGGGCGAAAATATTTACCGTACCGATACCGACGGAACGGTGGTTTTTACAGTTACCGACGGCGGAATTACGGTTAAAAAGGAGAAAGTATGAAATTAACTACCGCGGGAGAATCGCACGGAAAAGGTTTAATAGCCGTAATAGAAGGTCTGCCCGCCAACCTTAAATTAGATATCGAAGAGATTAATTATTATCTTTCGTTGCGGCAGGGCGGTTACGGCAGGGGTGCGCGGCAGAAGATAGAGCGGGACACCGTTGAAATACTCAGCGGCGTGAGAAATTCGCTTACTTTGGGCAGTCCGGTAACACTCCTTATCAAAAATAACGATTACGCGAATTGGAGCGAAGTGATGTCCGCGGAAAAAGCGGATACGTCACTGCGCAGACTTACCAAAGTAAGACCGGGACACGCCGACCTTGCGGGCGTATTGAAATACGGACACGACGACGCGCGCAACGTGCTTGAAAGGGCGAGCGCGCGGGAAACGGCGGCGCGCGTTGCGGCGGGTACGGTGGCTAAACAATATTTAAAAGAAATCGGCGTGGAAATAAGCGGGTTCGTAAAAGCTGTTTGCGGCGTTACCGACGAAAAAGATTATCCATTCGAAGCTTTGGATAACGCGAAAAAAAGCCGTCTTTTTATGCTTAATAAAGAAAAGGAAGAAAAGGCAGTCGCGCTTTTGGACGAGCTTAAGGAAAACGGCGACACTGCGGGCGGCGTTCTGGAAATACGCGTGAAAGGCTTGAAGAGCGGGTTCGGCAGTTGTATGACTTACGACCAAAAGCTCGACGCAAGGCTTGCGTTTGCGGCTATGAGCGTGCAGGCGGTAAAGGGAGTGGAAATAGGTCTCGGCTTTAAGGCGACGGAAATGCGCGGCAGTAAAGTACACGACGAAATTTATTACGACGGCGGGTATTACCGTAAAACAAACAACGCGGGCGGTATCGAAGGCGGTATGTCTAACGGCGAAGAAATTGTATTACGCGCCGCAATGAAGCCTATTCCCACGCTGATGTGCGGGCTGAATACCGTGGATATTATAACGCACGAAAGCGTAAAAGCGGCAAGCGAGCGCAGTGACGTATGCGCAGTTTGCGCCGCGGAAGTCATACTCGAAAGCGCGGTGGCGTTCGCTCTTGCCCAAACGGTAGCGGAACGGCTGGGCGGAGACGATATGCGCGAAGTTAAAGAGCGTTACGCTCTGTTAAGGTAAAATATGCGTAAAATTTTGCTTGAAACGGGATTTTCTAACAGCGAGATATTTTGCGGCACGGGGGCTTTCGAAGCCCGCGCAAAGGGGTACGCCTGCGGTCAGGTTTGCGTTATAACAGATACCAACGTGAACGCACTGTACGGCGAACTTATCAATAAGACTTTTCCCGAATGTTTTTTAACCGTAATTCCTGCGGGGGAAGAGAGTAAAAATCCCAAAACGCTGTTGAAAATTTTAAACGATATGCTTAAACGCGGTATGCACCGTAACTGTACCGTTATTGCTTTCGGCGGCGGCGTCGTGGGCGATATTGCGGGGCTTGCCGCGTCGCTGTATATGCGCGGCGTGAGCTTGGTACAGATACCGACTACGCTTTTGTCGCAGGTGGACAGCTCTGTCGGCGGCAAAACTGCCGTGGATTTGAACGGAGTAAAAAACGTAATCGGAACGTTTTATCAGCCGAAGGAAGTAATAGTCGACCCCTTGTTTTTAAAGACCCTGCCCCCGCGCGAGATTAATTGCGGCTTGGGCGAAATAGTAAAGTACGGGGCGTTGGACGGTGCGATTTATAAAAAACTTAACGAAAATATAAATAACCTGCGCGATTACGGCTTTTTGGAAGAAATAACTTACGATTGTATTTTATACAAGGCGGATATAGTGAAGCGGGACGAGCGTGACGACAAGGGCTTGAGAAAGGCGTTGAATTTAGGACACACTACGGGACACGCGTTCGAACTGAATTACGGCGGCAGGTCGCACGGCGAGTTCGTGCTTATAGGTATGTATTACGAGCTGTATATCGCCGTTAAACGCGGCATATGCGGGGGGCAATACGCCGAAGCGTTGAAAAATCTTATTTATGAAGTTTTGGGCGCAATGCCTTGCTACCCGAATATTTCGGACGCGGCGAAAGCCGCCGTTCACGATAAGAAGAACGATGACGCTGATATTGCGTTAATACTTCCCGTATCCGAAGGCGAGTGGACGGAACTAAAACTCGGGTTAAAGGAATATACGCGCTATCTTAAAGAATGCGCAAGCGAGTTCAGGGGGCTTTTATGAAATTTGCGGTTATAGGTAAGGACGTATCCAAATCTTCAAGCCCCGAAATGCACTCGTTTATTGCCGGACGGCTGGGTGCGGAAATTATTTACGATAAAATTTCAGTGCCTGAAAACGAGTTTTGTAACCGCGTGAACGGGTTATTTAAAGAGTACGACGGGCTTAACTTTACCATTCCGTTTAAACTTACCGTAATACCCTATCTTAAAGAGATAGCGGGCGACGCGAAGGCGTTCGGCGCGGTGAACACCGTGATAACTGATTCGCTTATCGGTTATAACACGGACGGGCTTGGGTTCGAGCTGATGCTAAAAAACAACGGCGTCGATGCGTGCGGTAAAAAAGTTTTGATAATCGGCGCGGGCGGCGCGGGAAGAAGCGTTGCGAAAAAGCTGCTCGACGGCGGCGCGGAAGTTTATATTTACGACAGAACTTTATCGCGCGCGGAGAGCGTTGCGGCGGAATTTATGGGGGTTAATGCAGTAAGTAAAATAGATTTGACCCCGTACTATGCCGTAATTAACGCAAGCGGCGTGGGTATGCACGATACGGTGGGCATATCTCCCGTCGGCGCGGAGATTCTCTCGTTTTGCGAAGTCGCCGTAGACCTTATTTACGAGCCTGAGACGAGTGAATTTCTGAAGATTGCAAAAGGGCTTGGTAAAAAGACGGTAAACGGTCGAGCCATGTTGTTTTATCAGGCGTATTACGCGGAATGTATTTACCTTGATTTACAGCCGAACGCGGAAGTCGCAAAGGCGTTATTTGAAGAATATATAGGGGGTAACCGATGAAATTACTGTTTATTAACGGTGTAAATCTCAATATGACGGGCGAGAGAGAGAAGAGCGTTTACGGCGGACAGACTCTTGCCGAAATAAACGAAGAAATCAAAAAACATTTTTCGGACGACGAGTGCGAGTTTTTCCAGAGCAATATCGAAGGGGAAATATGCGGCAAAATCCAGAGTGCGAAGTGCGACGGAATTATTCTCAACGCGGGCGCGTACACGCATTACAGCATTGCTATCCGCGACGCCATTTCTTCCGTTAAAACGCCCGTGGTGGAAGTGCATATGTCTAACGTGCACGCTCGCGAAGAGTTCAGGCATACTTCGGTTTTATCCGCGGTGTGTAAGGGCGTCATACTCGGTTTCGGAAAAAACAGCTATATTCTCGCGGGCGAGAGCTTTAAGTTATGAATATAATTCTCGTGGGTATGCCGGGGAGCGGTAAAACCACCGTTGCCCGCGAGCTGAAAAAAGTTACGGGTTTTCGGGTAGTGGATACCGACGCGCTGATAGTCGAAAGGCACGGCGAAATAAACGAAATTTTCCGTAAACTCGGCGAAAAAACTTTCCGCGATTACGAAAGCGAAATAATAGCGGAAGTTTGCAAGTCGAGCGGTGCAATTATTTCGACGGGCGGCGGCAGCGTTCTGCGTGAAGAAAACGCCCGCCTTATGAAAAACTGCGGAAAAATCGTATATCTGCGCGCGAGTGTGGAAACTATTTTGAAAAGAACTGCAACCGATAATTCTCGCCCGTTGCTCGCGGGAGAAAAGAGAAAGAATATCGAGCGGCTTTTAAGTGCGCGGGAAGAAATTTATTCTGGTTGCGCGGATATTGCGGTGGATACGGACGGGCTTTCACCCAAAGAAATCGCAAGTAAAATTACGGAGCTTTTAAAATGAAAACTGCGCTTATCACGGGCGGAACTAAGGGAATAGGAAAGGCAATCGCGCTCGCTTTTTTACAGCGCGGTTACGAAGTGGTTCTCAATTACCACAGCGACCAGCAAGCCGCAATCGCCGCGCAGGAAGAATTCAATATTCAGGGCTACTGCCCCATACTTCTGCGCGCCGACGTTTCCGACGAGTTGCAGGTTAAAAATATGTTCAAGGAATTTTTTTCCATTTACGGTAAGCTTGACGTACTCGTAAACAACGCGGGCATTTCCAAAGTTAAGGTAATTCAGGATACGACGGTCGGGGATTGGGATAAAGTATTCGCCGTGAATGCAAAATCCGCGTTTTTGTGCAGCAGGGAAGTGGCTAATAAAATGATTTTCGCAGGCGGCGGCTCTATCGTGAACGTAGCGTCGGTCTGGGGTGAAGTGGGGGCGAGCTGTGAAGTTGCGTATTCGGCGTCCAAGGGCGCGGTTATCGCGTTTACCAAAGCCCTTGCAAAGGAGCTTGCGCCGTCCAACGTGCGAGTAAACTGCGTTTCGCCGGGGGTTATCGACACCGCTATGAATTCACACCTTACGGACGACGAAATGCGCGAGCTTGTGGAAGAAATTCCCGCGGGCAGGATAGGTTTGCCTTCCGACGTGGGCGAAGCGGTAGCGTTTATTGCCGAAAACTCGTATATTACGGGTGAAATTTTGTCGGTAGGCGGCGGTTTCGGAAAATAAAAATATTTTTTTGACAAAAATTTAATAAAAAAAAGTAATTTATAAATTTTTTTCGTATTAATTTAACGGAGAAGAAATGAAGTCGTTAAAAGAAAGAACTTATGAAATAGAAGACGCTTTCTTTTCGCCGTACGCGTGCAAGTCGAAGGATACTTCTGGCAGGGAGCGGGAAGAGACGCCTTGCGGTATGCGCACGGAATTTCAGCGCGACAGGGACAGGATTATTTACTGCAAGGCTTTCAGACGGCTTAAAAACAAGACGCAGGTTTTTTTCTCCCCCGAAGGCGACCACTATATAACCCGACTTACGCATACGCTTGACGTGTCGCAGATAGCGAGAAGTCTTGCACGCGCACTTTCTCTGAACGAAGATTTGGCGGAAGCGATAGCGTTGGGTCACGATTTGGGGCATACGCCGTTCGGACACAGCGGCGAAAGGATATTGGACAAGCTCTCGCCTACGGGCTTTAAACATAACGAGCAGTCCGTGCGCGTCGTGGAAGTTCTTGAAAAGGACGGCGCGGGGTTAAATCTCACGCGTGAAGTGCGCGACGGGATTTTAAACCACCCGCAGAGCCGTACGCCCGCAACGCTCGAAGGCAGATGCGTTTCTATTGCGGACAGGATAGCTTACATAAATCACGATTTGGACGACGCGATTCGCGCGGGTATTTTAACTGCCGACGGCGTTCCCAAAGAAATAACCGCCGTTTTGGGCAACACTTCGCGCGAAAGGATAAACACCGCCATATCGGCGGTTTACCGCACTTCATACGGTAAAAATTACGTAAAAATGGACGAGCCTGTATTAAAGGCAAGCGAAGCGTTGCGGGTATTTATGTTCGAAAAAGTGTATTTTTCGGATAACGCCCGCGGCGAAGAAGAAAAAGCGGAAAGAATGTTGACGGCAACGTACGAATATTTTATTAATAATTGCCACGCACTTCCGCAAAGCTTTATAAATCTGATAGACGAATACGGGAAAGAGCGGGTAGTGTGCGATTATCTCTCGTCGATGACGGACAGATACGCAGTTTACACTTTCAACCGCATATTCGTACCCAAGGGCTGGACGCTTTTGGACGAAAACGGGTGATATGACAGGGGATTTAAAAGAGTTTTTGTCAACTCTCAAGCAAAAACTTAATATAATAGAAGTTGCAAGCGGTTATATTTCGCTTGAACGGCGCGGCGGCAGCTGGTGGGCTTGCTGTCCCTTTCACCACGAAAAAACCCCGTCCTTTTCCATTAACGAAAGCGACCAGTATTATCACTGCTTCGGTTGCGGCGAATCCGGCGACGTTATAAAGTTCGTTCAGAGCATGGAAAATATCGAGTTTATCGACGCGGTGAAAATGCTTTCCGAACGCGCCAATCTGCCAATGCCGCAGACAGGCTTCGACAACCGCCAGACCGTAGAATTAAAACGCAAAAAGGACGCCGTGCTTGAAATTTTATCGGCAACGGCGCATTTTTATCTCGATAATTTAAACTCTGGCAACGCCGATAAGCACGTGGAATACATTTTGAAACGGAAAATTCCCGCGTCTATGGTGCGCACTTTCGGTTTGGGCGCAAGCCTTAACTTCAACGATTTGCCTAAGTTTCTGCTTTCCAAAGGCTTTTCCACGCAGGATATGCTTGATAGCGGCGTCGTAGGCGAAGTCAACGGCAGACTTATAGATTCGCAGGGCGGCAGGCTGATATTTCCAATAATAAACGCAATGAACGAAGTTATCGCGTTCGGCGGAAGAATGCTTGAAAAAACCTCTTTCGGAAAATATAAAAACACGCGCGACACCATCGTTTTTAATAAAAGCAAGTCGCTTTATAACGTAAACCTTTTAAAAAAGCTGAAAAAGACGCAAACTATAAGTAGCGTTATTATGGTGGAAGGGTATATGGATACCATTTCGCTGTATTCTGCGGGTTTTAAAAACGTGGTTGCGAGTATGGGTACTTCGCTCACGCAAGACCAGGCAAGGCTTTTAAAAAGGTATTCTGATAACGTACTTATAAGCTACGACGGCGACGCGGCGGGACAAAAAGCCAACGACCGCGGTATGGATATATTCAAGAACAACGGGCTTAACGTAAAAGTCGTGCCGCTCGGCGACGGGCTTGACCCCGACGACGTAATAAAAAAGCTAGGCGCGGAAGAATATCAAAAGCGGCTTGACAACGCCATGCCGCTTATCGATTACAAGCTTAAATCTGCCGCCCGCGCGTTCGATTTGGAACGCCCCGACGACAGACGCAAATACGTTTCGGAAGCGATAAAAATAATAAAAACCGCGGATAGCGCGGCGGAGCAGGAAGACCTTTTAAAACAGCTCCGCGACGCTACGGGGCTTACTTACGAATCTTTGCGGCGCGATTTGGATTCAGTGCCTAAGGATAATACCCCCGCTTTGAAAATTGCCGAGAGAAAGGACGTTTCCACCGTTTGGGAAAGGGCGTCGCGGTTCGTTCTTGCCGCCTATCTTTTTAACTCTAAGATATCGAAAACGCAGGATATATCGGGGGTAAAGTTTGCAAACGACGTACACGAATTGATAGCGAAGTATATTAAAACGCAGTTGGAATTGGAAGAACGGGTGCGTCCCGCCGAACTTCTGGAGCTGTTCGACGAAGGCACCGAAGAGTACGCCGAAGTGACCAAAATATTCGACTATTCGGACGGCGACAGACTTAAAGGCGAAGTTGCCGAAAGATATTTCAACGACAGTATCAGGAAGTTGCGACTGCACGATTTGGACGAGAAAATTAACCGTTTACAGTTGGAAGTTGCCGCCGAAACAGACCTTCAGAAACGCAAGACGCTTGCGGAAACCATAACTCGGCTGACTTTACAAAAGACGAGAATAAAACACGGGGACAATATATGAATTTATCCGAACAAAAACTTGGTGAAATTTTAAAACATATTATCGAAACTTACGGCTCAAAGGGTTCCATAACCACGAACACCCTTTGCGACATAATGGAAAAATACGAAACAACTCCTACGCAGATGGATTTCGTATATAAATCCATTGCCGACGCGGGAATACAGATTATCGACGAAGCCGAAAGGGACAGGGAGCTTTACGAACAGGCTCTCTCCGATATAGGTCTTGACGACCCCGTTAAAATGTACCTTAAAGATATAGGCCGCGTACCGTTGCTTACCGGCGACGACGAGATAGAGCTTGCCCGCAGAATGCAGGAAGACGGCGACGAAGACGCGAAAAAGCAGCTTTCGGAAGCCAATTTAAGGCTTGTGGTTTCCATTGCGAAAAGGTACGTCGGACGCGGTATGCTCTTTCTCGATTTAATTCAGGAAGGCAATCTCGGACTTATGAAAGCGGTTGAAAAGTTCGACTATCAGAAAGGCTTCAAATTTTCAACTTACGCTACCTGGTGGATAAGGCAGGCGATAACCCGCGCCATTGCAGACCAGGCGCGCACAATCCGTATACCCGTGCATATGGTGGAAACCATAAACAAACTCACGCGCGTATCCCGCATACTATTGCAAAAGCTCGGACGTGAACCGACTCCCGCGGAAATAGCGAAAGAAATGGGGATAAGCGAAGAGCGCGTATGCGAAATTCAGAAAATAGCTCAGGACCCCGTTTCGCTTGAAACGCCTATCGGCGAAGAAGAAGACAGCCATTTGGGCGACTTTATAGAAGACGTAACTACGACAACCCCTTCGGACAGCGTTTCTACTACCATGCTGAAGGAAACTTTATTGTCAGTGCTTAACAGCCTTACCCCCCGCGAAGAAAAGGTTTTGCGTTTAAGGTACGGTGTGGACGACGGCAGACCGCGCACTCTGGAAGAAGTGGGCAGAGAGTTCAACGTTACCAGAGAGAGAATAAGGCAGATTGAAGCTAAGGCGTTGAGAAAATTGCGCCACCCGTCCCGCTCCAAACACCTTAAAGACTTTTTGGATACCTGATGGACAGGATAGAAAAGCTCTGCTCTTATCTTTCGCCCTGTAAAACTTTTGCCGACGTCGGTTGCGACCACGGTTATTGCACTCTTTACGCCTTAAAAAACGGTCTGTGCGAAAGCGCGGTCGTTTCGGATATAAGCGAAAAATGTCTGGATAAAGCCCGCGTGCTTTTGGATAAATTCGTAAGGGCGGGCGCGGTAACGGCGAAATGCTGTTTCGGAATGGAAGAAATAGAACCCGATACCGAACAGGTTTTAATAGCCGGTATGGGCGGCGACGAGATAACGGATATTTTAAAAAATTCGTTTATCCCGCATAAATTCGTTTTACAGCCAATGAAAAATCCGCGGGCTGTGCGCGAGTATCTGCTTAAAAACGGCGCGGCGATAGAGCGCGATGAAATTTTCGAAAGCGGCGGTAAGTTTTATTTCGTAATAAAGGGTTGCCGCGTGGGGAAGGGTTTGACTTACTCCGAAGCGCAGCTCGAATACTGTCACGATACTAAAAGCGTTGCGGCACAAAAATTTTTAAAGCAGGAACTGAACAAAAAATACGAATATCTTGCCCGTCCGCTCGGCGACGCGGCAAGAGCGGAAATAGAAGGACAAGCCCGTCTTATCCGCGGAGTACTCAAATGACGGTTAAAGAAGTTTTTGATTATTTGGAGCGTGAAGTTGCGCCCGTGAAATTGTCGGACGATTTCTGCGCTCAGTTTAAAATGTACGATAACAGCGGCATAATAATAAACTGCGGTAACGAAGTTTCGGGTGCGCTGTTTACTCTCGACCTTACGGAAAAAGCCGTTTCAAAGGCGGCTGAGCTTGGCTATAATTTAATCGTCACTCATCACCCCGCTATTTACGGCGGTATATCGAAATTTGATTTAACGGCAAATCCGCAGGCGCGTGCTATTGCGGAATGTCTTAAAAAGGGGATTTCGGTTATAAGTATGCACCTAAATTTCGACGCCGCGCCAAACGGCATAGATTACTACTTAATGTGCGGTCTCGGCGGTAAAAACGGAAAATGCGCGGCAAATCCGCAGGGCGGCGGGTACGGCAGAGTATACGAGACCGAACCATTAGCGTTATCCGAATTGGCAAATAAGGTTGCGGAAAGGTTCGGAACGCAAAGAGCGTTGGTATACGGCGACGAAAATAAAAAAATCAGCAAGATTGCGTCCTTTTGCGGCGCGGGCTGTGACGAATATAATATAAGCTTCGCCGCGAAAAACGGCGTTGACGCATTCGTTTCTTCGGATATGAAGCACCACGAAATTCTCGCCCTTACGGGAATGGGAATTGCGGTTATCGTGCTTACGCATTACGCGTCCGAAAATTACGGTATGCACCAAATTTATTTGAAAATCAAAGACGGGCTTAAAACTCCTTCAACTTATTTTACGGACAAGGAATTGCTTTAAGCCTAAAGGAGATATTTATGGGACAGATTGAAAAACTTTTAAAGTATCAGGAAGCGGACGAAAAGCTGTTGAAAATCGAGCGCGAAACTTCAGGCTCGGAAGAGAGAAAAAACTTTGCACAGGCGAAAAACTTTCTCACCAAAGCACCGGAAAAACTTGATTCTCTGGAAGCAAAGGCTCTCGAACTTAAAACGCTTGCGGAACAGTTGGTTTCGAAATATGAAAAAATCGCCGAAGAGCTTTCGGATTATGAAAATCTCGACGAACTCGTGGACGGCGGTGCAGACATTTCTTTCTATAAAAAGAGCGTTTTGCAGCTTACCGAAACTATTAAAAAGTTGAAAAACGACGTTGCCGCGCTGAATAAAGCGGTTAAGGATTCCGAAGAAGAATATCAGGCAATGAAGAAAAAGACCATTGCCGTGCAAAAGCAGTTTAAGGAATATTCGGAAGTTTACAAGGCTTATAAAGAGAGCAAGACTGCCGAAGTCAATGCCGTTAAGGAAGAACTCGACGCGCTTGCAAAGGGCATAGAAGCGGAAGTATTGAATAAATACAACGAGAAGAGAAGCGAGCGGATTTTTCCCATTTTATGCGCAGTAAAGGGCGGGAGATGCTCAAAGTGCGGTAACGAGCTTTCGCTTGCGGGAAAAGAAAGAATTGAAAACGGCAAGGTTACGGAGTGCGAAAACTGTCACAGAATACTCTTTAAAGAGTAAATTTTAGTGCAGTTTGCACAAATTTCGGCAAAAATCGTTGACAAACGATAAATTTCGTGATAGAGTTAAGTTCCTTCTTAAGAAGGGCTATAATAAACGGCGGTAAAGCTGTAAAAAATAGGGGAAGAGTTAAGTCCGTTGGGTTTTGTCCGATGGGCTTTACTTTTTGCAAAGGAGTATCCAATGAAGGTTTTAATGCTTAACGGTAGCCCGCATAAGCAGGGTTGTACGCATACCGCTCTCTCGATAGTGGCGGCGGAACTTGAAAAGCAGGGGATAGAGAGCGAAATTATCTGGTTGGGAAATTCGCCTGTGCGCGGCTGTATAGGTTGCGGCGGGTGCAAAGCGGCTGGCAAATGCGTCTTTGACGACGATATTTTAAACTCCGTCGGTGAAAAGGTGAAGCTTGCAGACGGGTATATCTTCGGCGCGCCCGTGCATTACGCATCGCCTAACGGGGTTACCGTTGCCATACTGGACAGACTGTTTTGCGCGTACGGAAAATATATGCAGTTTAAACCCGCGGCAAGCGTGGTTTCGGCAAGGCGTGCGGGAACTACCGCGTCATACGACGTATTGAACAAGTATGCAGGTATAAACAATATGCTGGCAGTGCCGTCCACTTATTGGAATATGGTTCACGGCAATTCGCCCGAAGAAGTTTATAAGGACGAAGAAGGGGTTGCCGTAATGCGTGCAATAGGCAGTAATATGGCGTGGCTTTTAAAGCTTTTGAATAGCGCGAAGGGAACGGATTTGGAAAAGCCCGTAATAATTCCCAAGGTTAAAACCAACTTTATAAGATAAGTAAAACGGAGCGTCAATTAACGCTCCGTTTGTTTCTTTTATGCTTTATAATTGAAATGGAAACAATTAATCTACGTCTTCAAAAAATTCGTCAAAAGAAATATTAAAAACCCTTACCAGCTTTATAACGTAGCTTGCCTTTGGTTCATTCACGGAACGTTCCCAATAATCTACGGCTTTTTGACTGACTTCTATCAATTTTGCAAGCTGTGCTTGCGTAAGACGAGCGTCCGTTCTTAATTCCTTTATTCTTTGTCCTAAAGTCATGAGAAAAATTATAGAAGAAATCTTCTCAAAAAAGTTGACAAAGAAGAAATCTTCTTATATAATTATGTCAAAAGATTAAAGGAGTAGTATATATGGCAAGTTTTTTCAAAATGCTTAAAAGGTTAAATTTTAATCAATACGGCATAGTAACGGGGTCGGATTTTAGAAACGGGTCGTTGCCCTATGCGTATTTGGGTAAAGCGGACAACGGTGAAAAAGGCAAACTAATGATTTACGGTGAAAAAATAGAAGATTTTATTTTTGATAAATCGGACGTCGCTAGCGCAAAGATTTTACAACAGGAAGCTTATTTTAAAATGGGCAGTAATCAGCAGAAATGCGGACCCAAGTATGAAGTTAAATTCAACAACGGTAAAACGGCAATTATAGCAATTCCTGCAAACGGCGCGTATTTAGTGGAGCAGGTAATTTTTTAAAACGTAATATTAGTATAAAGAACACCTGCGGAAAATAATTTTCCGCAGGTGTTTCGTCTAATATAAGTTGTGTTAATTACGGTGAAACTCTGTTTATATCTCTGGGGAACATTGTAGCGTTGCGCACGTTCTTAAAGCCTAAAAGGTGCATCGTAAGTCTTTCAAGTCCCAAGCCCAAACCGCCGTGGGGGGGCGCGCCGTATTTGTGCAACATTAAATACGTTTCAAACTCGTCGGGGTTCATACCCATTTTTTTCATTTTTGTGACTTGTTCGTTATAGTCGTGAATTCGTTGTCCGCCGCTCGTTATTTCGAGTCCGCGGAACAAAAGGTCGAAAGACAAAGTAACTTCGGGGTCTTCGGGGTCGTCCATAGTGTAGAACGGGCGTTTTTTGGAAAGGTAGTGCGTCACGAAAAGGAAATCGGAATTGAACTGCTGTTTCGCCCACTTGCCCAAAAACGCTTCTTCTTCGGGTTCGAAGTCCTTCATATCCGTAATATTTTTCAGCTTTTTAACGCAAAGCTCTTTCGCGTCTTTAAAGCGCACGCAGGGAATGGAAGTTATTTCGGGAATATCAACTTTCAAAAGCTCAACTTCGGGCGCGTATTCGGTCTTTAAAAGGTTGAAAATATATTTCAGCGCACCCGTTTCCATATTCATTATATCGGTAAAGCTTTCAATAAAGCCCATCTCAAAGTCCATAGAGATATATTCGTTGAGATGGCGGGAAGTGTCGTGATGCTCTGCGCGGAATACGGGCGCAATCTCGAATACTCTTTCGTATACGGGCACGAGAGCCTGCTTATAAAGCTGGGGGCTTTGCGCAAGGTAAACGGTCTTGCCGAAATAGTCCAGCTTAAATACGTTAGTGCCGCCTTCAGCACCCGCAAAATTTATTTTGGGGGAATGTATTTCGGTAAAGTTCTGGCTCTGTAAATACTCCCTGAACCCGCGCTGTATACCTTCCTGAATTTTGAAAATAGCGCGTTCCTTGGGGTTGCGCAAGGTAACGGGGCGGTTGTCCAGATTTACCGAAAGCTCGCAGTTAATCTGCTTTTTTGATATTACTACGGGCGGAATTGCCGCGGGCGACGATAATATTTCTATATTATGGATTTGTAACTCGAATCTTTCACTGCCGTCGCGCGTTTCGCTTCTGACTACTTTGCCGGTAATTTTAGCGCACGCCTGCTCGACTATGCTTTCGTTCAGGCGGAAAGCCGAAAATTCGGGCGAATAAACGCACTGGATAAGCTCGCGCGCCGTTCTTACGAGAATGAACGCAAAGTCGGACATATCTCTTATATTGTGAATTACGCCTTTAATCGTAACAACCTTATCGAGATTTTGCTTAAATTCGCAGTAGGGAGTGCAACTTTTGGCAATTGCGCCGTTAATTTCTTCCATAAAAAACACCTTAATTGATTTTACTTAATAATTTTAAGGCTTTTACTGCCAAAAAGCAAGTAAAATTATGCTTGATTAAACCTTAAAAATTTTTTACCGTAAAAATTTACCACTTGCATTTTTTATCTGTTTTGATTATAATATATAGTAGTCTGCGGTGTTCGTGGTATGGAAAATTCGTAATCCACAAAGTAACTAAGGGAGCGGCTCGTTCAGCGGAATAGGCAAGGTCTGTTTTTACGGAAAGTCTGAAGTCCGTTCTCGACGCACCCACCTGCGAGAAGCGGGTTAATACTTTTTCATATCACGGCACAGGCGGATTTTTTTATTCGTAATTTCACGGTTTCGAAATACGCATTTTTACCCGTATTTTTGTGAATTGAAAGTCGTTTTCGCTTGCAAAACAGAGAGTAATATGATATAATCACTAAGCAATTAAATAAAGGCCCTGTGGTCAAGCGGTTAAGACGGAGCCCTCTCAAGGCTCAATCCCGGGTTCGATTCCCGGCAGGGTCACCAAACAAGTTAAAGGCGAACCCGTTTCCTTTAGGAGACGGATTCGCCTTTATCGTATATTTTAGGAGAGATTAAAAATGCCGACAACAAAAAAACAGCATTTAGTTTGGAGAAAATATTTAGCCCCTTGGACTGATGACCCAACCACTACAAAGGGAAGAATTTTCATGTTACTAAAGAGTGAAAAAAAGATCTGCCCTTCACACCTTATGGGGGTAGGCGTAGATAATTATACTTACGACATTAGTATGATTACAGAACAAGATAAACAGGTCGCTATTACATATTTCAAAAAATGGCTTGCAAGTCAAACCACATTGGACATTCCCCTTAAAATAAATGATTCAGAAGAAACATTTGAAAAAGATTTTATTGAAAAAAATTATATAAGTATTATTGAAGGACACGGTAATCGCATTTTAAATGAATTATATAATGAGAGCTTCCCTTTTGACAAAGTTGCAATTAAGGATCGCATATTGGAAATAATGCGTTTAAACTTAAATTTTGCATTGATGGGCAATCCCTTACTTTCCGAAAAAGAGTGTTTAGCTCTTGCTTTATACGCTCTCGAACATATTAATGATAAAGATGAACGATTTGAATTTTTTGAATTCTTTTCATCACAATTTTTAAGAACATGGCGCGGTCAGGACTCCGTTCTTAATGCCGCAAAAGAAGCAAATGAAAAATTCCCAGATTCTTCATTTTGCGGCACAAGCGAAGCATTATTTCCATTAATGTTAGCAATCAACACCTTTATATTTGCTTCTTATTTTACAAAAAATAGCTTTTTTATTGAACTCCTCAAAAACAACACATCAAAAGATTTTATTACGGGAGATAACCCCATTATAAATTTATGTGCGGACTACACAAAAGCAAATACTGGAAGTCCAAAGAAAGATGAATGGTATTATCCCATTACACCCAAGATTGCAATTATCTGTAAAAATAGTATAAATAAGAATATTACTAGTGAAATTACAGACATTCAGCAAGTTGAAGCCTATAATCTTAAAATCGCGCAGGCAGCAACCAAACAAGTCTACGCTTTAGCAGAAGAAGATTTGAAAGAGTTTTTATAAATGTAGTAAACTTTATCTGTGGTAGAAAACAAATTATCATTTTTAGCGCAAGCAAACAGCCGAGATACTATATCTCTTGGCTGTTTTTTAGTACTAAATCAAGCAATCTATCCAAGGTACATCTTTAAACTTTTTCAAAAGAGACTCTATTCTGAACAGATGCTTTTCGATATCTCTTATTGTCACATTATGTAATCTCACTACAAGTGGAATCGCATCTATAATTTTTCGCTGTTCTTTATAATAATTATCAGCTTCATTCACCATTTTATTTATACTTGCAACTGTTTCTTTTGTCTGTCCTATGTCAACATCTTGTTCAAGATCACTAACCTTTTTAATCACAATGTTTATACAAAGCTTCATAAAATATATATTTGTTAAAATATCAATAACAACTTGATTAGATGTCAACAAATCACGGTAATTTATAGTTCCACCCGCATTTATTTTTTCAGCTAATCCATTGATGCTTTCAGTGCTTTTATTTAAATTTTTTCCAAGCAATTCCATATAATCTGTTTCCAAATCAATATCAAAATCGCTTTCAGAATTATCAACCTTTCGCCTATCTATCTTAAAGTCATCAAATCCAACAATTAATTCGTAGCAATCAATGTTTCTTTCCGCACAAACATTCAAAAGTAATTTTCTGCATAATGGATCCATTTTTAATCCTAATGTGATAGACTTGATTCTTGGAACCTTAATAAAAGACGGTTCATTGACACCATTCAATGGATCAATAATACGCCATTCTTCTTCATAACTCCAAACTGGAGACTTTACACATAAGTAATCAATTATTTTATTAATATCTGAATCGCTTTTTTCAATTATTACATTTTTCTTTTCGTCAAAGCTAAACCCAGCAACCCCCATATCTCTTAAAGAAATTGTGGGTCTTTTATCTGAATACTCTACACATTTAATTATTCCAGGAAAATCATCTATTTGAGTAAAGTCATATTCTACACAAATCCCTCGATAATAGTTAGCATAGTGCGACCACATAAGGGCATTTTTCCAACCGCTGACACTAAAACAAGTTACATTAATTCCTGATAAAAATTCTTCAAATTTGGGAATATATATTTCATCTCTCAATGCTATAATTTGTTTCTTTATTGTCTCAAGCTTTTCCTTAGGCATTACAAGATTTTTTATATCATCTTCAGAGATTTCCACTTCGCTAATTTTTTCCACTAAAAATCCGAAAAGCAAGAACGACTGGTCTGTAAAATATTTTTTAATAGTTTTCGGTAAGCGTTGGTATATTTGCTTTTTAAACAAAGATAAAAACTCAATATAAGTTTGATGCTCCTTATGCATCGTCTTGCGTAGCAAAGCAATCTGCTTTTTCAATTCATTTAGCGCCGAAACAAGTTCTGCAATTTCGCCCAATAAGTCATACTTAATTAATGTACGCAAAACAACTTTCAAGTTATCTTCCAAATCAAGCGCATTGAAAACAATATCTATCAATTCATCAAATAATTTATCCGCAGAAAATCCTATTTGCGAATCGAATGGATCATTCATGTTTAGCGGAGTTTGAGCATAAACCACACCATGTTTTATATTATCAATATCATAAATAGTATAGTCGTCCAATCGGCAAGGACGATACTGATAAAATAGTCCCCCAGCTTTTTTAATAGATTTTTGCATTTGAGAAATGTAGTTCAGATTCTCAGTTAAAGTATTATGCTTCGTAATATCCACAATAAGTATTTCCTCACTAAGTTTTTATCTAGAAATAATTCATAGGTACTATAATTTTACTAATTTTAGGATTATTTGTCAATCTACAGATAGAGTAACAGTACGAACTTTTCCGTTAAAGGAAAAAAGGCTTGCGGAATTTACGCAAGCCTTTTGTACCGTTGTTAAGGTTTATGATGTTCGGCGCAACCTTTCTAAATCTTTCTTCGATTAACTAAAATTTATATACCGCACTCTATGGCGGTTTCCTTATCCGTCTTTTTCAACGGCTATCCCTATACGATTTAACGGGATTCTTTTTCTTTATTTAATTTTTTATTCAGTTGTTTTTGTTGCCTTTCGGCTTGCCACACCGTAAACTCT
Organism: uncultured Christensenella sp.; assembly: GCA_910577555.1. Classification (GTDB taxonomy): domain Bacteria; phylum Bacillota; class Clostridia; order Christensenellales; family Borkfalkiaceae; genus Coproplasma. Next base: position 95,137 of record CAJTLF010000006.1, read on the forward strand.
CTTTGTCCTTCTTCGGTTGCAAAGTAGGCTTGAATAGAGGGCAATAATGCTTTTGCAAGGGAATCGATTTCAAAGACGGGTATCCCCGTAGTGTTCTTTTTCCGTCTTGACATTAACTGTTGGCGTTTTCCTCCTTATAAGCGGTTATTAAGTTTACATTTGGTGGTCGCTGTATCGTCCGTGAATACGGGCAAGATTGCGTTGCCGTTCTCTTTCGTATCTGTCTGCTTTTTCATACTGCACATCCTGTAACAGTTGGTCGTAGCCTTCGGGCAGTATCGCCTTGATTTCCGCAACTTCTCGGACGGTCTTTTCATATTCGTCCGCACGGCGTTTCTCTTTTGTGTACTCTCTGAATAGGTCTGTACGGTCTTTGTTTGCTCTTTTAACTTCTTCTTCGAGTACGGCGTTCCTTGCTCTTAAAGCTGTGATTTCGTCCGCAGCTTGTTTCTTCTTTTTAGGTATCGGCTTACCCGTCGCTTGCGTTACCGCTTCAACCGTTTGGGTTAGTCCGTCAAGCTCGGCTTGCTTTTGCTCGGTCTGTCTGTCAATCTCATCACGCTTTTGTTCCGCAGATTGTACGATGACTTTCGCCTTATGCTCGGCGGCTGTAATATGCTTTGCCTGACTGTTTTCTTTGCCACGTTGTAAACCGTATTTTTTGCCGACTTGTTCCCAAAGTTCGGTTTGCAGTTCCGCAAGTTTTTGTCTGTCGAAAAGACTTTTACTGCTCAACCGTCCGTTATTTATAGGCACGAAGTTCAAGTGTAAATGCGGTGTAGTTTCGTCCACGTGGACTACCGCAGACAACATATTTTCATAGCCGTACTTGTCCATAAAGAAGCGAGCACAATCTTCAAAGAAAGCGTATTGTTCCCAAGCTCGCATACCCTTGAAAAACTCTCCGTCAGAGCCGATTACAAACGAGTTCATCAAGATTGCGTCCGAGCGGATTTTTCGTTTGAGTGTGAGTATGGAAAGCCGCTTGTTTATCATATCTATGTACTTGCCCTGTGGGTAAATAAGATGATAGTTGTCGCTTGTTCTCTCGCAGTCTATTTGCGGGTTAGAGCCTTGATAGTTTTCATCTCTTTCGTTCTCTTTTTCAACAGGCGAAACGTCTTGTCGCTTATACTTTTCCATATGGCATACTAAATAACTTATAATGATTTCCTCCTGTAAATAATGTTTCGTTCTGTGGTCAAATGACCCGCAGGGCGAACGCAACTTAGCTTGCTAAGTGTAGTGAGCTACACTTATGCTCGGCGATAAGTGCTTTGCTCCGTCGTTGCGTTTCGTTTATTTACCGATTAAGGCGGTCGTATTGTCATTTTGCTTTACCTCCGAATTGTTAATTTATATCTTCGTCCACGCAAGAAAGAGTGGAATAGATACCGAAAAAAGGGCACAAAAAAGCCGCTGATACTTTCAACGTAATCACCGACTTCTAACCGTATTTAGCAACATTTAATTGCTCTATGGTGGTTAGCCATTCTATTGAATTGTTAGATTATTGTTAGCTCAAAAGATACCTCGTTTTAGAAAAATTTGTAACACAAAATAGACCATCAACGCTATCCGACTTTCGCATCCTCATAGGAATCTCGAATAACTCCGGCTGCACATTTTATTGCCGCATAACTGTATGACAATAAAAACCCATCACGGCTCACGAATTTTGCGTGTAACTAAATATCTTACGCTCTATTCGCAAGCTAAGGTACGGGCGACTATATCACCCTAAAACTTCTGCCTTCTGTGGAAGAACTTCATCCACCGCAGAACTTCTACCCTTGAAAGGGTACAAAACGAACTTTGTGGTATAGGATTATCTATTTATTTTGAAAGTCCGGATTGATATAGCAAATGCGCGGTTTGTTGCGTTCGGCTTCAATTTCGTCTAACGTCATAATGTGCGCGTAAGTGTTTTCGTTAATTTTAATTCTTACGTGAACGCTACAATTCGGACATTTGATAATAACATGCGAACCTTCTTCGCCCTTGCATAGTTTATGACCGCAACGCGGACAACTCACAAAATACGAGATAGGACTTTTGATTTTCGTTTCTTCCATTTTAGTTTACTACCTCGATATAGTCGGAAAGATTGCGCCGCAACCCGCAATTCACGCCGTATTCATCCACATAACCCAGCCGTAAAATCATTTGCACGGGCGCGGCAACGCCTAAATCGGTTTGTATAGACGAACAAAACGGCTCAGTTTCCAATGCGGCGGAAAAGGGTTGAACGGCTATATTGTTTTTGGTACAGTCAAACCAAAACGCTTGCGTTTTTCTACCCGTGTTAATCAATTCTTCAAAGGTATTACCGCCCGTAATAACGGCGAACGCGCCGCAATTATTCAGTTGCTTTTTTGCAGTGTCAATTCCTTGTTGCGCGAATTTATCGCCTTTTGCGTTTTCTCTTGTAGTCGTCCAATAGTAGAAAGTTTTTACTATGCCTTTTAAGCCTATCATATCTGCGGTTATGCCATCTAA
>CAJTLF010000007.1 GCA_910577555.1 uncultured Christensenella sp.
AAAGGTGGTTCGTTGAAAAGTTAGTTGCAACTTAAAACCCCTGACGAACTCGACAGGGGTAAGACTTTATTATGTTTTTTCTTTGAAAAGATAACTTCAGCGCGGTTTTTTGATTAAAATAAGATTGGGGGCAAATTGGGGGCAATTTTTAAAAAACGGTCGAAAAACGGCTAAAATAAGCAAAAAACGGGCAAAAATGCCCGTTTTTTTGGTGCAGCTTCAGGGACTCGAACCCTGGGCCCACTGATTAAGAGTCAGTTGCTCTACCAACTGAGCTAAAGCTGCATATTGTGCCCGATAGGGCTTATTTTTACAACCTTGCGGTTGATTTTAGCGGTGGTGGTCCATCCGGGATTCGAACCCGGGACACCTTGATTAAAAGTCAAGTGCTCTACCATCTGAGCTAATGGGCCGATAGCTGGGGATGCGGCGGTATCGTCGGTTTCCAGCGTAAAATTTGGCCGGGAGTGGCAGACGAACCTACGAATTAATAAACAGCGGTATCGTCGGTTTCCAGCGGTTTAAATTTGGCCGGGAGTGGCAGACGAACCTACGAATTAATAAACAGCGGTATCGTCGGTTTCCAGCTTAAAATTTGGCTGGGGTGGCAGGATTTGAACCTACGAATGCGGGAATCAAAATCCCGTGCCTTACCGCTTGGCGACACCCCATTGCGCAAAAAAATATGGGGCGGGCGACAAGTTTCGAACTTGCTACCTCCAGAGCCACAATCTGGCGCTCTACCGATTGAGCTACGCCCGCCATATTCTGGTGCGCCCGGAGAGACTCGAACCCCCGACACACGGCTTAGAAGGCCGTTGCTCTATCCTGCTGAGCTACGGGCGCGTAAGCATTTCCATTGCGCGCTTTAAAAGCTATTGGAGCGGGTGATGGGAATCGGACCCACGCAACCAGCTTGGAAGGCTAGTGTTCTACCATTGAACTACACCCGCATTTGAGCGATTTGCAGTCCGCTACAACTCAATGCTTAAAAATTATAACAAAACGCTTTTGCACTGTCAACTCATTTTAAAAGGGTTTTGTTAAAAATTAAATTTTGTTCGTTAATACGGGGAGAGCGCGCCGCTATCAAGCGGCGCGCTCTTTGAATTTCAGTCTTAAAAATTACTTTCTTTTATCTTTTTTGGTCTTGCCCGAAGAGAATACGAAAATTACGTATCCGCCTGCCGAGAGCGCGAGTATTACCACTAACAGGATAAGCACTGCGGGGCGGACGATATTTTCTTCGGTATAGTCGGGGTCGGGAGTTTCGGTTTGGGGCGGTTCCACGTAGGAGAATAGCGAGACGTAGCCGATAGGCACGTAGCCGTAGAGCGGCGTTTCGCCTTTCTTTGAAAGCTCCACTTTATAGAAGTCGCGCAGAAGCTCGGGGTTGTCCGCTTTGGTTACTTCGCCGACGACCTTTAACGCGTCGCCCGATTTGATTTTATATTCCCTGCCTTCCGTTTTAAGGTGCGTGCTTGCGCTGACGAAGGGGAGAGTGTACACGAAGCCGTCGGCAACGGTCACGGTGGCGTTTTTGTTCATTTCCTTAATCGCGCCCGTGCGGTTGACGGGGGACGCGTCCGCCGTACGCATTATATAGCATACGCATTTCGTTCCGTCGCTTACCATTACGAGCGAGATACCGTCGTCCGCGCCCGTCTTTGCGAGCAACAGAGCGGTAGCCGCTTTTTCGTCCTTGCCGATGACGAGCGTATTGCCCGTTTTGAAATATTCGCCGTTATCGCCGTCCAAGTCCACTTCGGTTGCGAAAGCGTCCTGTTTCAAGGAGACGAACGACGGGTTTTCCACAGTGTTTGCAAGCGCGTCTTTGACGCCGCCGGTGAGAATTTTTTGCACGACGGTGTAGTCGAGATAGTTAAACGTGACTTTTCTCGGTTCTTTACCGACGAGTTCGTAGAGAGAGCCGCCGTTTACTGCGTAAGCTTTGTTTTCGCATTTTTTAAGGTTTGTATAACCTTCGAGCGGGGTGGGGTCGTAGGGGGGCTGGTTGTCGAAAACGGTTACGAAGCCCGTTTCGTCGTTGACGCGGTAGCCGTAGCCGTCTATGAAAAAGTCCGTTTCGACGGTTATATCCGCCTTTTCGTCCGTTTCATAATAATATACGCCGTTGTCGTTGCCGTAGCAGAGTGCGCCGTCGGGTGCGTAATACACGCTTTTTACCGTTTTGTTTTCACATTCGTAAGCCGTGAGTGCGCCGTTTGAATATTCGCAGATATCGGTGTCCCGCAAGATTGCGAGTTTTTCTCCGCTTACCGCGTAATCTTTTGCATTTTCCAGCGAAACTTCCTTTAAAAACGTTTCGGGATAATAGTCTAACCCGTCGCTTTCCGCATACGCGACGCCGCTTAAACACAGCGATGCGCCGAGCAAAGCGCACAATGAAGTTGTCAATAACGCAAATTTTTTCACAAAAAAATTATACCATACCTTGTTTTGATTGTAAACTGTTCGTTTGTGCATTTTTTTAAGTGAACTATGAAAAAGTTACGCGAAAATATTTAAAAAAGTAAAATTTATTTTTTAATCGTGCGTTTATTGTCAAGTTTGGCGGTTATAATACCAAACGTAAACAAACAAATGTTTTGTTAAGGATTGAGCAATAGATGAAAAGGAAGGCGTTATTTAAGTTTTATTTTGCCGCCGACAAGTTGAACGGGGCGTTGGACAGAATTATTGCCGCCGCGGCTTTGCATTGCGGTGAGACGACTGCGGAGAGCGCGGCGCAGAGAATCGGTGAAATTATACAGGTGAAGATTTGTCTTGGCGGGTTGTGGGATTACCTTGACGGGATAATGTGCGGGCTGACCGAACGCGAGCGGCTCGTTCTCAAGTTTTACGGCAATATGCGCACGGGAATTAAAAGACTTGGCGCGGAGCGTATGCGCGAGATTAAAAGGGTTGCGATTAAGTTTACGCGGCGTGCGACGAGAATTAATAAGTTTTGCGACGGGCTGCGGCTTTTGGGAATGTATTACTGTTTGTTGTGATAGTGCGGTGTTTAGTTGGGGTTAAGGGGTGGGTGGGCGTTTTTTATTGGACGAGAAGTAGAGCGCGATTATTGCCGCGGCGGCAATTACCGTTAGCACTATCACCGTTATCAAGGTGGCGTTCACGCCGCTGTCGGCGGGCTTTATATCGTCGCCGATAACGGGCTTGGGCAGTTCGTTTAAGGGATAATCTTCAACGGTTTGGGATATGTAGCCGAATTTTTCGCCGCAGTATACGTAGGACGGGGCGGTGTTGGCTATGTTGCATTTGCCGTAGAATGCCGCCGTGAGTTCGACTTGGAGCGGCGGCAACAGCGAGTTTACTCCCGACGCGGTCAAGGTAATTTTAATAGGGTAATTCAGGTATTCGTTTTCGAGCGGTTCGTTTATGGGCGTAAGCCCCGTTTTGCGGCAATAGCCGTACACCGCGCGGTATATTCCGTCGTCTGCGGCGTAGCGGGCGTAATACCAGTCGCCGTCGTCGCGCAATATTTCCACGCAATAGGTGCGGGGGATTATGAAAAGCGCGCTCTCGTCCGTTTTTTCCGTACAGAAATAGACTGCGTCGTCAAGTCCGGCGTAGGCGTAGCGTTGCGTAGCCGCGTTCGCGGGGACGGGAACGCGGCTGCAAAATAATATGATTGTCGTAAGAAGGGCGATAAGCGCCGATTTTAAAACCTTCATACCGTCATTATAATATAATAATTTATTACGAAAAAAAGGGAAATATTCGTCGAAAAAAGTCTTATGCAAAGGGAAGATATATTGCGGCGCATAGCCGAGATAGACGCAGAACTTAAGAGAAGGCGGCAAAAAAGCAAAATCGAGCTTTACAATTCCGGCAGAACAAAGCACAAAAAGCAGATGGCGTTCCATAAGTGCCGTAAGCGCAACCGCTGGGTGTTCGGCGGCAACCGTTCGGGGAAAACCGAATGCGGAGCCGTGGAGAGCCTTTGGATTTTAAGGGGTATCCACCCGTACCGTAATAACAGGAAAAACGTATTCGGTTGGGTCGTTTCGCTCTCCCAGCAGGTTCAGCGCGACGTGGCGCAGGCGAAAATTCTGAGCTATCTGCCAAAGAGCTGGATTGCCGACGTTACTATGCTTGCGGGGCGCAAGGACAGCCCTGAAAGCGGCGTTATCGACCAGATAAAGATTAAAAACGTTTACGGCGGAGTTTCCGTTCTGGGATTTAAAAGCTGTGACCAAGGGAGAGAGAAGTTTCAGGGCAGTTCGCTCGATTTCGTGTGGTTCGACGAAGAGCCGCCAAAGGATATTTACGACGAGTGCATGATGCGCGTTTTAGACAGGTGCGGGGATATATTCGGGACGATGACGCCCTTAAAGGGCAAAACCTTCGTGTATAACGAAATATTTTTAAACTCGCGGAAAAACCCCGAGATATGGCACGAATTTATGACCTGGGCGGACAACCCTTACCTTTCCAAAAAGGAGTGCGCTCTTCTGGAGAGCGCGCTCGAGCCGAGTGCGCTGGACGCGAGAAAGTACGGCAAATTTTCGGACGGGGCGGGACTCGTTTATCCCGAATTCGACGAGAGCGTACACGTGATTGAACCGTTTACGGTGCCGTGCGGGTGGCAGGAGCGAATTTCTATAGACCCCGGGCTTAACAACCCGCTTTCCGCGCACTGGTACTGCGTGGACTGGGACGGGAATATTTACGTGGTTGCCGAGCATTTTGCGGCGGGCAGGAATGTGGACTGGCACGCGGAAAAAATTCTGGAAATAAGCCGAACTCTCGGGTGGAAAACGGACGGGAAGGGCAGGGTGGAAGCCCTTATCGACAGCGCGGCGAACCAGAGAACGCTTGCCGCGTCCAAGTCCGTGGCGGAGCTTTTCTGCGAACGCGGGGTACTTGTGGATACGCGCGTGGACAAGGACGTGTTCGCGGGGATTTCGAGAGTTAAGTCCTACCTGAAAAGGGATAACGGCGAAGGCAATTTATATATTTTTTCAAACTGCGTGAATATGATTGACGAGTTTAAGCGGTATTACTGGGGAAACGGGGATTCGCCCGTCAAGCGGGACGACCACTGCATGGACGAATTGAGATATTTCGTAATGTCGAGACCCCGTCCCGCAACGGCGGCGCAACCGGTGCATTCGCCCGTTTACGACGACAAGCAACGGCGCATAAGGAGATTGAACAGTGCAAGAAGAAAGAGAATTTAATGCCGCGGCGGCGGACGGGGATATAAGGAACGCGCTTTTAAAGTGCGCGACGGGACTTTCCGCAAGCGAGACGGTGGAAGAATTTGCGCTCGACGGCGACGGGCAGTTGAAGCTCGTCAAGCGCAAGGTAACTAAAAGGGACGTGCCGCCCGATATAAAGGCGGTTAAGATGCTTCTGGACGAGCGGGGCGAGCCTACGGACGAAGAACTCGAAGAAGAGCGCAAGGGGCTTTTGAAGCTGCTTGACGGGAGCGGAATAAACGAAAAAGGAGATTAATTGGTTTGACAGACGAAAAATTGGATGCGGCGGGTAAGCTTGCCGAAGAAGTGGAAAAGGATTTTCTTAAAAGACGGGAAGAGAGAAGATTTATCGAGCGCGGATGGTTGCTGAATATGAATTTCGTGAACGGCAGTCAATACTGCGACCTTGACGCGCGCGGCGAGCTTGCCGAAGAGAAGAAGGAGTTTTACTGGCAGGAGCGCAGGGTTTTCAACCATATAGCGCCCGTGATAGATTCCAGACTTTCAAAGCTTTCGCGCATACGCCCCGCGCTGACCGTGAGAGCGGCGTCGGAGGACGAGAACGACAGGCGGGCGGCGCGGCTTGCGTCGGCTATACTTGCCGCGGTACAGGAGGACTGCGACGCCGACGGTGTGATGACCGCCGCCGCGATATGGTCGGAGGTGTGCGGCACTGCCTTTTACAAGGTTATGTGGAACGGAAACAAGGGCAACGCAGTGGGCGCTTTACAGGACGGAAAGAAGGTTTACGAAGGGCAAGCCGATTTGGTTGCCGTTTCCCCCTTCGAGATTTATCCTTACTCGCTTAACGTGGAAAATATTGACGACCAGCCGAGTATAATTCAGGCGAAGGCGTTGCCCGTGGACGAGATTTATACGCTTTACGGGGTGAAGCTCGCAGGCAGGAATTTGAAGGAATTTTCAAACTCCGATACCGTTAAAAAGAGCAATTCGGGCGGGGATATGCGCGAAGTAAGCGAGTTGGAGACGGGATACGAGTTGGTTATAGAGCGATACGAAAGACCTACGGGCGGGCGGCCCGAAGGCAGGCTTACCGTAGTTGCGGGCGGCGTGCTGTTATTCGATGGGGAGCTGCCGTATAAAAACGGCGCGGACGGGAAGAGAGGTTATCCCTTTATAAGGCAGACCGCGATGCCCGTTGCGGGAAGCTTTTTCGGCGCGAGCGTGGTGAACAGACTTATACCGCTGCAAAGGGCGTATAACGCCGTTAAAAACCGCAAACACGAGTTTTTAAACCGCATATCTATGGGAACTGTCGCCGTGGAGGACGGTTCGGTGGACGCAGACGAAATTGCCGAGGACGGACTTATGCCCGGGAAGGTTATCGTTTACCGTCAGGGCGGCAAGCCGCCCGAGATGCTGACTTTGGGAACTTTGCCGAGCGGGTTCGAAAAGGAAGAAGAAAACCTTTTGAACGAGTTTGCGAAGGTTTCCGGCTCGGGTAACCTTTCCGAGAATGCCGACAGCTTTGCGGGCATTACTTCGGCTACGGGGTTACAGCTGATAATCGACCAGGACGACCAGAGACTGAGCCTTACTTACTCGTCAATGAAAAGGGCTTTGAAAGAGATTGGACGGCATATATTGCGGCTTTACCGACAGTTTGCAACTCACACGCGGCTGTTGAAATACGCGGGCAAGGGTGACGCCTATTCGGTGATAGCGTTCAAGGGGAGCGACATTTCTTCCGACGACGTTATGCTGGAAGCGGACAGCGATATGAATATGACTGCGGCGCAGAAGAGAACGGTCGTTTACGAAATTTTGGACAAGGGACTTTTTAACGACGAAAAGGGAGCTATACCGCCCGTCGTGAAAAATAAGATACTCGAATTTATAGGCTATTCTTCGTTTGCGGACGAGCGGGATTTGACCGCGCTCAACCGCGCGAGAGCAGAAGAAGAGAACGGGCAGATGCTCGGGGGCGAAGTGGCGGTAAACGAATTCGACGACCACGCCGTGCATACGGATACGCACAAGGCGTATTTACTTGCGGCGCGGCACGACGAGAGCGTACGGTTGCGCATATGCGCCCATATAAGAAGTCACGAAAAATATTTAAAGGATAAAAAACTTCCGGAGGTGGAAAATGGATAACGAAAACGCAGAAAAGGAACGGGTTACGGCGGAGAATGCCGCAGAGGCGGAGAAGGAGAATGGTGCCGCGGCGGAGCTCGGAAAATTCAAGAGCGTGGACGCCCTTTTGAAGGCCTATCAGGCTTTGGAGTCGGAGTTCACCCGACGCAATCAACGGCTTAAAGAGCTTGAGCAAGGGAACAAGGCGGGGGAAAGCATGCAGTCCCCGCTCTCTCGCGGGAGTGCCGGCGCGGAAGAGATTAAGACCGCGCCCGAATACGAGAGCGTGCGCCGCGAGATAATAGAAGATTATCTCAAATCGGTTACCGAAAGGGCGGTGCCGCTTTTAAAGAGCGGAGTAACTGCCGCAAGTCCGCGGGTGACGCCTAAAACGGTTAAGGACGCAGGCGCGCTCGCACAGAGATTTTTGAATAAAGATTAAAGGAGAATTGAAGTTGATAACTATTCAGAATGCAGACAAGGCTTTAAAGGATTACTATTTAGACGCCGTTTCGGCGCAGTTGAACGAAGGCGTTTCGCCCTTCTTTTCGGCGATAGAGAAGAACTCGGACGACGTTTACGGCAAGGACGCGAAGATTGCCGTCGTACGCGGGAACGCGGGGAACGTTATGGCGGGCGTGGAGGACGGGGCGTTGCCCGCTCCCTATTCCAACCGTTACATAGACGTGACCGTGCCGCTTAAAAACCTTTACGGAACTATCGAGATAAGCGACAAGGCGTTAAGGGCGTCGCGCGACGGCTCCGGCGCGTTCGTAAATCTCGTAAACGCGGAAATGGAAGGGCTGATTTCGAGCGCAAAGCACAATTTCCAGCGTATGCTTTTCGGCGACGGCTCGGGCAGAATGTGCAAGATTAAGTCGCACGGCACGGGCGGCAACTATACCGTTGACTGCGTGAAGGATTATTTCGTGGGAATGAAGGTTGACGTGGAGCTTGCGTCTACGTCTACGCTTAACGACTCGAAGGGGTTGACGATTATCGCCGTGGACAAGGCGAAAAACCAGATTACTTTCGATAAGAGCAGTATCGTGGACAATATTCTTAACGGGTACGTTTGTCCGAGCGGGTCGATTGGCAACGAGCTTACGGGGCTTAAAGCTCTGTTCGACGCCGACACCCTTTACGGATACAAAAAGAGCGAAGAGCCTTTCGTTGCGCCCCTTAAAGTGGATTGTATGAACGACCTTACCGAAGACAAGCTGGCGGAAATTATCGACCGCGTGGAAGAGAGCGTGAACGGCAGAATAAATATGATTTTATGCTCCTATTCCACGAGAAGAAGAATTGCCGCGCTGATTGCCAACAACAGGCGGGTAGTGAACTCGGTGGACGCGCGCACGGGCGTGGGCGTTGTCACCGTTAACGACGTACCCGTTTATGCGGATAAATTCTGTTCGGACGACGAGATTATGTTCCTTAACACCGACGATTTCAGACTTTGCCAGCTTTGCGACTGGGAGTGGCTGGAAGACGAGGACGGAAAAATTTTAAAGCAGATTCCCGGCAAGGCGGCGTATACGGCGACTTTGGTCAAGTACGCCGAGCTGATTTGCAAAAAGCCGTGCGGGCAGGCGATGCTTTACAATATAAAGCCCAAAGCCGTTACGGAGAGCTGAGCGCGGAAATAAAAGGGAGTGCGGGACGGCGGGCGTTATAGTCCGCCGACGCCCGAAAGGAGAGTCAGGTGAAAATTAAAGAAATTTTGGTGCGTGCCGCAACTTATACGGGGCGCAGGGATATTGCCAACGCTCTCGAAAGCGGCGACGCGCTCGATAACGAGAGCGCGGAAGCGGTGGAAACGCTTTTATACTGCTATAACGCTGTGGAGGACGAGATTGCAAGAAGTTACGCGCCGTTGAAGACGAAGCAAAGACTTAATTCAATCGTCGGCGTTTACGATTTTTCGGAGTTTGGGTATACGCCCGTGAAAATACTTTCCGTAACCGATTTGAGCGGGCGCAAAGTAAAGTACGAGATTGGTTCGTCTTATATTAAATGCGACGAGAGAGAAGTTTTCGTCGAATACGAGTACTCGCCGTCTAAAAAAGATTTGGACGGGGATTGCGCATTTTTGCCCGAGCAGGTCACTTTGAGAATGCTTGCCGCGGGGACGGCGGCGGAGTATTGCCTTATCAACGGCGAAGTGCGGCTTGCGGAGTGTTACGAGTGCGTATACAGGCAGGAGATAGACGGTATTCGGCGCAGGGCGGTTGCGGAGTTGAAATTCCCGCCAAGGAGATGGGTATGAATTACGCGAGAATTTTTCCCAAATCGAAGGAAGTTATAGCCGACGCGCTTTCCGTGCGCGGTTGGATTGCGGAAGGGTGCTTCGTGCGGGACGGTATAATTTATCCCGCGATGTCGGCTACGGCTAAAGGAGATTCGCCCGTTACCGTAAAAAAGGCGTGGTATTCGCATAAGGAAAAGCTGATTATCGCCTGGACGGCGAACGGAATTTTTACTTCTTCGGACGGGGCGGAGTTCACGCTTTGTTCCGAAACCGTCTACGCGCCCGACGGCAGACTGCCGCTTTATTTCGACGATGCGGACGGGTATCCGTGCGTTGCGGGGTTGAACGGGTGCGTGAAAATAAGAAACGGGGTTGCGGAAACGGATAACTTTTTCGGCGGGGTGTTCGGCGGGGTTATCAAAAACGGCAGGCTTTTCGCGCAGGATTTATCGGACGCGTACCGTATCAGGTGGTCGGGAGCGGGCGACCCGAAGGACGGCGCGGACGGAATTGACGGAGCGGGCTGGGTGGATATAAACCCCGCTTACGGCAGGGTGCAGAACTTAGTCGTTTACAAGCGGAATATAGTCGTAGTATGCGAGTACGGGCTTGCGGTTATGAGCGCGTTCGGCGCGCCCGAAAACTTTAAACTGCAATATATTGACGGGGTAATCGGGAAAATCGCACCCGATACCGCGGCGGTTGCGGGCAATAAGCTTGCGTTTTGCTGTGACGGGAAGGTTATGCTTTTCGACGGGATAAAGGTTGAAAGGCTGTACGCCGAGCTTCTTTCGGATATGGTAAATCCCGTATGCGCGGCGGGTGCGGAAGGGCTTTACTTCGTGGCGGCGGAGAGCAGACGGCTGAAAAGACAAGTCGTTTTTGCGGTAAATCCCACCTATTCGACGGCATATATAATAGACTTTCCCGCAACCGTGCTGTGCGTGGGGGACAAAATTTACTGCTTTGCGGGCAAACGGTGCGTCGCGCTTGGTTACGGCGGGGGATACGCGTTTACAAGCGGCGTAATAAACTTCGGCACGCGCGGGAGAAAGACGCTTAAATCGATACATCTCGGGAACGACGCGCCCGTGGATATAGAAGTGATTTCTGACGGTAATTCGCGCATATTGCGGGGTGTAACGGGGTATTGCAGACCCAAAGCGTGCGGAAACTCGTTTAAAATAACCGTGCGGGCGAGCGGGAAGATATGCGGACTTAAAGCGGTGGGGGAGTTTGCCGATGGAGTTTGATATAATAGAACTTACGCCCGAAGAGCTTTCAAATTTTACTTCGGTGCAGATGCAGCTTTTACGCTCCGCGCAGAAAAATAAAAATACCCTGCGTGAGAATATGGACAGAGATTTGCGGCTTTTCAAAAGCCTGCTTCTTACAGACGACGTATTTAACTCTTCGCTTTACGCGCAAAAGCGGGCGGAGCTTGAGAGAGAGTTCGATTTTAAGACGGAGAGCATTGCTGAGCAGCTTAGGTATAATCTCTCTTTAAGCGAGCCTTACGACCCCGACGACAACGACGACGAAGCGGGATATATAGTGGACTATACGCTGTCTTACAACGAGAGATACCGCATAGTGCGCGACTATTACCTTTCCATAACCGACCCCGCCGAGAGAATGGCGTTATACAGCGCGGACGATACGGCAAGAAAATATCTTGGCAGTTATTACGCGTCCCTTTACAACGTGCTGTATTCTTACAGTAAGTAAATTTACTTTACAAATACGCGCGCGTTTGGTATAATTTACGCGTATGAAAATTGCCGCTGACTGGAAAGATTATAGAATTTTGGCGACTTCCGACGGAATGAAGCTTGAGAACTGGAAGGGCGTTACTCTTTTGCGCCCGGACCCGCAGGTTATATGGTCGGGCAAAGACCTTTACGCCGCCGAAGGAATTAACGCCGTGTATCACCGCAGTGAGAAGGGCGGCGGGGGCTGGGAAACCAAAAAGCCCTTCCCCGCGGAGTGGACCGTTTCATACAGGGATTTGACTTTTAAAGTAAAGCCTATGGGCTTTAAGCATACGGGACTGTTCCCCGAACAGGCGGTGAACTGGGACGAGATGCGTTCGCTTATAAAGAGTGCGGCGGAGCGCGAACCCGAACGGGAAATCAAGATTTTAAACCTGTTTGCTTACACGGGCGCGGCATCGGTTGCCTGCGCGAAGGCGGGTGCGAAGGTTACGCACGTGGACGCGGCGAAGGGAATGGTCGAGCGGGCCGGAGAGAACGCAAGACTTTCGGGCGTGGAGAGCGGCATACGGTACATAGTGGACGACTGTATGAAGTTCGTCGCAAGAGAGATACGGCGCGGAAATAAATACGACGCGGTTATTATGGACCCGCCGAGCTACGGCAGGGGTCCCGCCGGCGAAACCTGGAAGATTGAGCGGGATTTGTTCGGGTTTGTGAAAAGCTGCGCGCAACTGCTTACCGAAAAGCCGCTGTTCTTTTTGATTAACAGCTATACGACGGGGTTACAGCCCGCCGTTCTGAAAAATATTCTGACGCTTGCGCTTGCCGCTTTTGCGGGCAGGACGGACGCTTACGAAGTGGGAATTGCCACGGAAGAAGGAATACCCTTGCCGTGCGGGGCGAGCGGACTGTTTTACGGAGAGAATTTATGACGAAAGAAGATTTGGTCATTTTGTACGAAGACAATCATTTGATAGTCGTTTTAAAGCCGCAGATGACGGCGTGCTGTCCCGACGAGAGCGGCGACAGCAACCTTTTCGATACCGTAAAGGAGTATATCCGCGTTACTTACAACAAGCAGGGCAACGTCTTTTTGGGGCTTGTTCACAGGCTGGACAGACCGACGGGCGGGGTTATGGTATTTGCCAAAACTTCGAAGGCGGCGGCAAGGCTTTCCGAGCAGATGAAAAACGGCGGGTTCGAGAAGAAGTATTACGCGGTTCTTGTGGGTTCGCCAAACAAGAAGAAAGCCACCCTTGAAAACTATCTGAGAAAGAACAGCGTGAACAATACCGTTTACGTGTGTACGCAGACCGAAGAAGGCGCGAAGTTCGCGGCGTTGGACTACGAGATTAAGGAAGAGAAGAACGGGCTTGCGCTTGCGGATATTAAGCTGCACACCGGCAGGACGCACCAGATACGCGTGCAGACTGCGGCGATAAACTGCCCCGTTTACGGCGATATGCGTTACGGCGGGGAAAAGGCGGTTAAGGGTAAGCTTGCGCTGTGGGCGTATTCGTTGAGATTTACGCACCCGACCACGGGCGAGAGTCTGAAATTTATTATAGAGCCGCCCAAAGACGAAACGCCCTGGAAGTTGTTTGAAATTTAAATCGGTTTGTTAAGGGAGTATAAAAAACGCCCCCTGCGCTTTATAAGCGCAGGGGGCGTTTGTATTTAATTCATTATTTTAAGGCGAAAAGCTTTTCGATGAGTTTATAGCCTTGTTCCACGAACTCGCCCGTGGCTTGCGCCTGTGCTTCGGTGTAGCGCGTCGCGCCGTTGGAAAGCACGTACTTGCTTGAATACAGCATATAAGGCACGGGGTTTGACGTGTGAGTTTTGGTTGCGCAGGGGGTGGGGTGGTCGGGGCAGACGAGAATTGCAAAATCTTCGCCCGCCGCTTTTAACCTTTCGATTACGGTGGGAATAACCGCGCCGTCGATTTTTTCAATTGATTTTACCTTGTTTTCGTAGTCGCCGTGGTGTCCGCATTCGTCGGGGGCTTCCATATGAATATAGACGAAGTCCAGCCCGCTTAACAGCTCGTCGCACGCGGCGTTCGCCTTGCCCTTGAAGTTGGTGTTGTAGTTGCCCGTAATTCCGTCGACTTCTATAATTTTAAGCCCCGCAAGCATACCTATGCCGCGGATAAGGTCTACGGCGGAAATTACGCCGCCCTTCTTTTTTCTCAGATTTTCGAAATTTCCGAGCGCGGGCTTGGTGCCTTCGCCCCAAAGCCATACGCTGTTAGCGGGGTTTTTGCCCTGTGCTACGCGCCTTATATTTACGGGGTGGTCCTTTAAAAGGGCATAACTTTTTTTCATTATTTCGCAATACGCGTCCGAATTTACGCCCTGCGGAAGGTGACCGTTTACGCTCTTATCCGAAATATCGTGCGGAGGAGTGAGTATTGCGCCCGTCTTGCCCCGTTTTACCACTAAACAGTGTCTGTACTGCGTACCCGCGTAAAGGGTGAATGCGTCGTCGTCAAAATGCTCTTTTAAGTATGCGATAAGCTCGCCCGCTTCTTCGGTGGAAATATCGCCCGCGGAATAGTCGAGCATAATCTTGTTTTCGTACGGCTCGTCGTTTGAAAGGGTGACGAGATTACAGCGCAAGGTCACGGCGTCGTCGGCGAGCGGAACGCGCATTGCCACGGCTTCGAGCGGGGAACGGCCCGTATAGTATTTTTCGGGGTCGAAACCCATTACCGACATATTAGCCACGTCCGACCCCGGTTTAAGCCCTTGCGGCACGGTTTTGCACAGCCCCACCTGCGAAAGCGGTGCGAGTGCGTCGAGATTGGGGGTGCGTGCGTATTCAAGGCAGGTTTTACCGCCGAGCGCGGCGAGCGGTTCGTCTGACATACCGTCGCCGAGTATTATAAGATATTTCATAAAAATTCCGTTGAGATAGTTTTGCTATATTTGATATTAACCGTTCAAGTCCCAGTCGATAGGCCTTTTGCCGTGAGCGAGAAGATATTCGTTGGTTTTTGAGAATGGCTTCGAGCCGAAGAAGCCGTTGTATGCGGAAAGTGGGGAGGGGTGCGCGGACTGCAATATGAGATGTTTTCTTCCGTCTATTAGCGGAGCTTTACTGCGCGCGTTGCCGCCCCAGAGAATGAATACGGCGTTTTGCGTGTTGTCCGAAATAAGCTTTATTACGCTGTCCGTAAACCACGCCCAGCCGCACGACGAATGCGAGTTGGCGCGGTGCTCCCTTACCGTTAAAGTGGTGTTTAAAAGCAGAACGCCGTCCTTAGCCCACTTGCTTAAATCGCCGCAGTCCGGTTCTTTTATTCCCAAATCCGTTTCAATCTCTTTATATATATTCACGAGCGACGGCGGAAGTTTAACTCCCTTTTTAACAGAAAAGCACAGTCCGTGCGCCTGATTGGGTTCGTGATAGGGGTCCTGACCCAAAATTACCGCCTTTATATCGTCGAGCGGGGTGTAGCGGAAGCAATTGAAAAGGTCGTACATATCGGGATATATTACGAACTCGGAGTACTCGCGCTTTAAAAATTCGCGTATTTTTAAGTATCTTTCATCGTTGAATAGGGGGGCGAGCAACTCGTCCCAACCGCCGCCGAGTTTTATCATAAGCTTTTTAAAATCTCCAGATAGTTTTTACACTCGCGCTTTGCGCCTTCCAAATCGTGTTCGAGATAGTTTCCGCACTCTTCGCGCTTGTTGCCGGGGATTTTGGTAAACGCGGGAACGGCTTCAAGGCTGTCAATCAAGAGCGTTTTTACCCGTTCGTAGTCCATATCCACGGTGAGAAAGTAAAAGCCCGTTCTGCAACCCATAGGTCCGAAATAAATCACTTTGTCGCCGTTTCCCGAGTTGCGCAGAACGGTTGCCATAAGGTGTTCAACGGTGTGCATTGCCGCAACGGGCAGATAGTCGCCGCCGTTAGGAGTTTTGAAGCGCAGGTCCCACGTGGTTACGCCGTGAGACGTTCCGCATTCGTGCAGACCCGTTTTAAGCTCGTCGTGGTTTTTGGAAAATGAAGGTATCTTTTTCATAAGTAAATCTCTTTTACTAAATTTTCGAGTTCGTTTTCAAGCGTGTGCGCGCACTTTTCAAGGTTTTTAAGGTATTGTTCGGTAGTACTGCCGCTACCAGCAAGGTCTGAAATTATTTTGTAAGCGCGGAATTTCACTCCTGCGTGGGCGCAGGTCTGCGCTATTGCCGCGCACTCCATATCGCGTACGTCGGCGTTCAGCGTTTTCGTGAGCAGTTCGTAGTCGGCGGGGCTGTCGTTAAACCTGTCGCCCGTGGCTACCCGTTTGGCGGGATAGCGGGAGTTGACGGTAAGGGGAAGATAGTTTTCCTTAAACTCGTCCAGCGTGCCTATCTTCGTGCCGTTGAGTTGGGTGAGGTCGAAGTCGTACTGCACGGCGTGGGAAACGGCGTAAACGCCCGCTATTTCAAGCCCGTTATTAAGCCCGCCGGCGACGCCTAAATTTACTATGCAATCCGCGCCCATTATATCTATTGCGTACTGCGCGCCGCAAGCCGCGTTTACCTTGCCCACGCCGCAAATTACCGCGCCGAAGTCTTTATTGAAAAGTTTGCCCTTTATTACCCGCTTATCGAAGATTATTTCATCGTACGAAATTTCCGCCTTATCGAGTATGGGGGCTATTTCCTTTTGCATTGCTATTACGAAAACTATCATAATATTTTCCTTTGACCCGTACATATGGCGCAGATACCGCCGTTTTCGGGATATTCGAAACGAATTTTACACGGTTGGAGCTTGCCGTCGCAATATATTTTGCCGCCGTAGTATTCCAGCCGTTTAAGGTCGTGCGCGAGCGTGCCGCCCACCGTTTTAATAAAGGATTCTTTTGCAACCCATGCGTGCAAAAAGTCTGTTTCGTTAGTTATTTCAGCCCGTTCTCTTGCCGTAAACCGCGAGAGAATGGCGGAGTATTTTTTGCGACCTGTAAACTCCAAATCCACGCCCACGTGTTGGTCCGAAATGGCTATAACCGTAACGTTTTTGCTGTGTGAAAGGGAGAAGTATACGGGGTCGCCGTCTATATACGGCTTGCCGTTCGGGGTGCGCAATATTTTGAAATTGCCGCATATATGGGGGGCAATTACGCTTTTTAACTCGTTTTCGTCGGGAACGCCGTTTAAATAGGTGAGTTCAATCATAGCATGAGCGATTCGACGTATTCTATCTGTTCTTTGGTGGCAAGGTTTTTGGTGAACGCGCACGCACTGCCCGCCGCAGTTGCGAAGTTCAAGGCAGTGAACGCGTTGCCCGATTGAAGATATTCGTGAATAAATCCCGCGACCATACTGTCGCCCGCGCCCACGGAGTTTACGAGCTGACCGCGTGCCGCACGCACGTACATCGATTTTTTGTTCTCGGTTACCATAGCCGCGCCCGCAGAACCCATGGATACTATTACGTTTCGTGCGCCCATATCCTGCAGTTTACGCGCACAGGCGAATATGCCTTCCACGTCGGGAACGGCGGAAAGCCCGAAAATTTCGCACATTTCGTATACGTTGGGCTTGATTAGGAAGGGGCGGAATTTAAGCGTTTCGGTCAGCAGCTTGCCGCACGCGTCCACGACCACGTTTACGCCGCATACCGATTTTAATTTTTTTAAAACTTCGGCGTATACTCCGTCGCCCAGACCCGCGGGAACGCTGCCGCAGATTACAAGCCAGTCGCCTTCCTTTAAAAGTTTTTTCAGCTTGCGGACGAGCTTGTTTACGTCGTTTTGCGTTACCGTCGCGCCCGTGCCGTTTATATCAGTTTCGGTGTTGGATTTTACTTTTACGTTGATGCGGCTTTGACCTTCCACTTCCGTAAAGTCGTGGTCAAGCCCCAGCTCTTGCACTTTCTCTCGTATATATTTGCCCGTGAATCCCGCAACGAAGCCGAGCGCGAAGGTGTCGTCACCCAGCTCTTTTAAAGCAAGAGAAACGTTTATGCCCTTGCCGCCTACGGCGAACCGTTCGGAAACGGTGCGGTTTACGACTCCGCTCTTTATGTTATTCACCTGTACGTAGTAATCCAACGACGGGTTGAAGGTAACCGTGTAAATCATAGATTAACTTTAATTCATTTTGATAAATTTGTCAATAGAAAACAATTTAAACGCTTGATTTTTTGGCGGGGGTTTGGCATAATATAATTGTGAACGCACTCTTTACGCGCGTACGGGCCGGTTTCAGATTCGATTGCGGGTGGAGAATGAGAAAAGCATACCAAAGGCTCGGCTTTGTAAAAACGGAAACTTAAATTTAAATGCAGAATCCAAAGATTCTAAAGTCGTAGCTTTCCCTTCCAACAGAATGGTTGGCTTGGCTTGCGCTGCTTAACTTAAACGGCAGTCCGTCGCTTCTTTTTCACCGTCGGAAAGATTGCGGCGTTATTAAGACGGTAAACCTTTGCGCGTTTTACCGCGCGCGTAAAGTTTAATTTGCGGTATGCGGCTTCAAATCCCCGTCCGTCGGGGTTTAAAGTTTAAGTTAAAGGCGGAATAAGTATGTAGAAAGCTCAAACGAAATTCGTAAGACTCGGGTGCAAGTCCCGACCGGTCCACCAAGATATGGTGAGAACGGTTTTTTTACCAAAAAAATCGTACTTTCCAAAAAGTTAAAAGCAATTTGTAAGAAAACCTTACGGATTGCTTTTTTGTTGTAAAATTTTAGGGATGTCAAAATGAAAGAGTTTACAATAAAAGTAAACAGTTACTTGAGTGCGGATATAAGTGGGTACTACAATTGCGACTATGTTGGGTATCAA
This sequence comes from uncultured Christensenella sp., assembly GCA_910577555.1. Classification (GTDB taxonomy): domain Bacteria; phylum Bacillota; class Clostridia; order Christensenellales; family Borkfalkiaceae; genus Coproplasma. Next base: position 18,075 of record CAJTLF010000007.1, read on the forward strand.
AAGAGCGGTAATCCGGATTTTATCAATCACTTAAAAAACATGCCTATGAAGTCAAGCGAATTAGATCTTGTTAAAGATTTTATAGATATGCAGTATGTCGGCATCACGAAAGATACTTGTCAAATTGATGAAACTAAAATTGTCGGTAAAGACATAATACCTGTTGACGATATTTACACGGAAGGTGTTTTCGTTGCGGAAGATTGTATTCAAACATTGTTGGATTTGGGTGCAAAAAGTGTTATACTGTACGTGATAGCAAAAACGAGAGATTGAAATGTTTTCTCAAACGGCATTAAAAATATATGCGTTAAAGAAAGAGCGTATAGTGAAATCTAACGCTCATTTTTGGCGTGAGTTTAATGATATCGATAAAATCGATGCTATTGAAATAGACGTTCATAAATTCAATAAAGAATTGACCAATAACGGCGTTAGTTTGGTATGTGAAAAGGCGATAGTTCTTTGCTTGCAAATACAGATAATAATGTTGCTGTTGTGGGCGTTTTAACCCCGTCAGCCGAAATAGTTGAGCGGGAACGCAAGATAGTAGAATGCTTAGTTCAAAAGAATTTTTGCATAATAAGCGGACTTGCAAACGGCTGTGATACCGTCGCTCACGAGCAATGTTTGTTTCAAAAAGGAAAAACGATTGCAATTTTACCTACGACGCTTGATAGTATTTATCCCAAGAAAAACGCCGTTCTTGCCGAGAAAATCGTACAAAGCGGCGGACTTGTAATTACCGAATATATTACCGAGCCGAATAACAGATACGAGAGAATAAAACGTTTTATTGAACGGGATAGATTGCAAGCTATGTTTGCGAGCAAAATAATTTTAATTGCCAGCTATATGCAAGGACAGGGTGATAGCGGTTCCCGTCACGCAATGGCAAAAGCAAAAGAATATTTAAAAGAGCGTTTTGTTATGTATAACGAACAAGCCGACTTTGACAACCCGATATTTGCGTTAAACAGAAGTCTTATTACAGACGGAGTAAAGATTATAACCCCAAAAGAACTTGAAGAGTATTGATGAAATATATATTCGATTTAGATGAAACTTTGATTCAATCTACGACGTTAAACAACGACGCATATAATTATGCTTTAGAGAAATTCGGATTCAAAAGCATAATAACAAGCGAGAGATTAACAAGAAATAATCTCGGATTGATTCCTTCTGTGCTTTTGAAAAGGATTGTTACTGAAAAACAAAAATATTTTACAAGGGCGTGGTTACCTTATAGAATTACGCTTAATGTTGAATTTTTTGATGCTTTGAATGGGTATGGCAAAAAGAATTGCTATCTATGGACAAAAGCAAGTAAAAATAGAGTTAAGTCAATTTTTAAATTTTGCGGTCCGGATAAGTTGTTCAAGAAAATAATACTTGATAATAAAACTTCATTTCGAACGTCAATTAAAAGATTAAAGGCGTTGACTCACTCGGATATGTTCGTAGTATATGAGAACGATGATAAATTTTTTTACGGAGAATAGGTAAAAACAGTTAAACACATAAAATCAAAAGATTTTGACGTTAAAAAGTATTTAGTATATGCATAGTATTGTCCGTTATTTTAATTCAGCATTTTGAACTTATTAAATTAAGACCTTTTGTTGTTACAATCCCTAAAAAAGGGTCGTTTTGAGACTTTTGGTCGGTCAATTACATGCATACAGATTATAATAAAGTCTCGCGTATTCGCCGAAAAGACGGATAATCGATAAAGGATAAAGCGTTATGTTTGCTTTTTTGATTGCTATAATTTATCTGAGCTTTATAAGCTTAGGCTTGCCCGATTCGTTGCTCGGTTCGGCGTGGCCCGTAATGCGTATAGATTTCGATGCGCCGCTATCATATGCGGGAATAATATCGACGATAATATGTCTCGGAACGGTCGTTTCAAGCCTTTTAAGCGACAGGTTGACGAAGAAATTCGGAACGGGTCTGGTTACTGCGGTAAGCGTCACTACTACCGCGGCGGCGTTGTTTTTATTTTCGATAAGCACGCAGTTCTGGATGCTCGTAATTTTCGCCATTCCTTACGGGCTTGGTGCGGGCGGGGTGGACGCGTCGCTCAATAACTACGTTGCGTTGCATTTGAAGGCGCGGCATATGAGCTGGTTGCACTGTATGTGGGGTGTAGGCGCGGCGGTAAGTCCTTACATAATGAGCTATGCAATAACGGGCGGAAGCGGCTGGCAGCATGGGTATCTGATAGTTGCGATAATACAGATTTGTCTTTCCGCCACGTTGTTTTTAAGTTTGCCGCTCTGGAAAAAGTGCGCGAAGCCTGATAATACCGTTGCCGAACCGTTGCAGTCCGAAGTGGCGCAACCTTTAAAGCTGAAGGATATTTTTAAGATAAAGGGCGCGGCGGCTTGTTTTATATGTTTCTTCTGTTACTGTGCGCTTGAACAGACGACTATGCTATGGGCGAACGGATATATGATGAGCCACAACGGCGTTACGGCGGAAGATGCGGCTAAATTCGCAAGTCTGTTTTTTATAGGGATAACGGCGGGGCGTGCAATTAACGGATTTTTAACCCTTAAATTTAACGACCGAACGCTTATCCGCTCGGGGCAGACGTTGATTTTAGTCGGTATAATTTTTATAGTTATACCTGCTGTGGACGCGCTTACTATAGCTGGATTTATCGTTATAGGTCTTGGTTGCGCACCCGTATATCCGTGCATTATACATATGACGCCGTTATTGTTCGGTAAAGATAAGTCGCAGGCGATGATTGGCGTGCAGATGGCAAGTGCGTATATCGGTTCGTGCCTTGCGCCGCCCTTGTACGGGCTGATTGCGAACCACGTTTCCGCCGAGCTTTTACCCGCATATATATCCGTGTTTTTCGCGTTGATGGTCGTTATGCACGAAATCGTAGTTAAAAAAACCAATGACGGGGAAATAATTTAAATTTAGTACTTGCAAAACGGCTAAATTCGTGTTATAATGTCGGAAAAAGACGGCGGCGCGGTTATGGAAATATTCGAACAAATTTCCGGAATATTCGACTTGGTTGTAAATTACCTTATACTTATAGTCGAGTTTATAGGTATAGTTATTTTGATTTACGCCGTCGTTTCGGCTGTGATTGGGCTTATAAGGCGTCAGCCGCACACCCGTTTGAAGCTTGCCGAAGGCATTGCGCTTGCGCTTGAATTCAAGATGGGCGGGGAGCTGCTGCGTACCGTTATCGTGCGGGAATGGAACGAGCTTTTGATTTTGGGTGCGATTATTCTTCTGCGCGCGGCGTTGACATTCCTTATTCAGTGGGAAATTAAGATTGAGAGAAAGAACGGGAGCCTGACCGATTCACAGCTTTACGATATAAAAACGCCGTTGACGAACGATGCCGAAAAGAAAAAAGGCAAGAAAAAGGACGACGAAAAGAAAGATTAATTTTTTACTTAAAGCCGCTTAGTTGCGGCATATATGCGGGGTTATGGCGCAGTTGGTAGCGCGTTTGACTGGCAGTCAAAAGGTCACGAGTTCGAATCTCGTTAGCTCCACCAAGATATTAAAGGTACGAACTGAATTTCGGTTCGTACCTTTTTATATTCGATATATCTGTATTTGACTTTGTGTCATCAAAATGAAATTTAAAAATTTGTCAATTTAAACTATTGATTTTAAAGTTCGAATATGCTATACTGACTATGCCAAACAAGTTATATGCCCTAATCAGGAGTACGGGCTTTTTTATTTCAATAAAATAAGTATATAATTTTTTCGTTTCGTCCATATTTTGAATTTGGTAAAAATGCAAATTCTATTTATGTGGACGATTTACCCGTACTGCATATAAACTTGTTTGGCGACAGTCGGAGTTTGCGTTTTTCGTGCGTTAGCTTTGGCTGGCGCACTTTTTTTATGGACTCAATAGGCGTGTTAAATAAAATACATTAAAGGAGATATAATTCATGGGCTTAGGTAAAGGCTATTTAGCGACATTCAAGGGGCAGCGGGTAATATTTAAAACAGTTTCTTACGGTGAAGATTTGAAAGTGAAATTCGTAGATTACGGCGAAGATTACAAAGTAAAAGCGTCCGATTATAAGTCGGGCAATAATATAATAAAAATAAAAGTTGTTACTTACGGAGAAGACGTCAAATTAAAAAGGGTATCTTATTCCGAAGATTTTCAAGCGTATTTCGACTAATAAAACACACGCCTATTTGAGTTTATTTTTTGTTATTACTATTCTTGCTATTGCTTGTAAAATTATGTTATAATATTTAAAACTATAAAATGGGGAAAGGTAATGATTAAATCAGTTCACGATTACCATATCTATGATTTGCTTAAAAAAGACGCGAATTTCTATTATAAAATTCCAAAATATCAAAGGGCTTATACGTGGAGTCAATATCATTGGAAAGCGCTTTATGATGATTTGATGGAAAACGGTAGCGAGTATTTTATCGGCTCGATTATTTGCATAAATACGTCTAATGATTCAATAGGCTATCAATGTTTGGAAGTGGTTGACGGACAACAACGTTTAACGACAATTACTTTATTTTTAGCCGCACTTTACAGCAAATTTCATAAGTGGGAAGAAATCGTAAAAGAAGATGATGATATTTATGACGATTATCGTGCATTGAAAAATTCTCTTATTTGTAAAGGGTCAAAAGAAAATGGGCTGATTTTAGTTCCGCAATTTGAAGGGCATAACAGTGCAGATTATTCCTATGCCATGTCTTTACTTGGCTTGGCAAAAGGTAAAAAGGAAAAGAATTATGGCAATCGTAAGATAGCAAAATGTTATAAATATTTTTCCGATAGAATTGACAATGACATTTGCGGGCTAAATGAAGCAGCGGCAATTCAAAAAATTTTGGAAATTTATAATATAATTAAAAATGCTTTACTTGTTAAAATAGAAGTTTCAAATAGTTCGGAAGCGTATATGTTATTTGAGTCATTAAATAACCGCGGTGCAAGTCTTACGCCGATAGAATTGATGAAAAATACTATTTTGGCACGAGCTGAACAAAACGGATTGTCAACTGATGATTGTTACGAGAAATGGCAAGAGTTGTTGGAAAATATTTCCGATGACTATACAACGCAAGAAAGATTTTTTCGGCACTATTATAACGCATATAAAAATAAAATTAACGCTCTATTCCGTAAAGAAAATGAGAAGAAAAAGGATGTTTTAGGTAACGTCGCAACAAAATCTAATTTATTGAATATTTATGAAGCCTTGATTAAACGTAATTTATCAGGTTTTCTTGATGAAATCACTCAATGCGGAAAAGTATATTCAATGTTTTTGCTCTTAAATGAAGATGACGGTAGATTTCGCAAAGAATTGACAAGCCTTTATCGGGTGCAGGGTACACCGTCATATCTTTTGTTGCTCTATTTAGTGCGTGAACAAGCCGCTTTACAATTAGAAGACGATACAATTGCTAATATCATCAAGTTGATGACTACGTTTTTTGTTAGAAGAAATTTGACAGATATTCCAAACACGCAAGACGTTACGCGAATTTTTATGAATATTATTAGTGATATAGAAGATAATTCATTAAAAGGAAGTGATATTTATAATCAAATATACGCTGTGTTACAATCAAAATCGGCTTCAGATGAGCTGTTTAAAGAAAAATTAAGCGGCGATATTTACGAAGATAACGTTGGAATTACAAGATTTTTACTGTGTGAATTAGCTGAAAACTATATGACAAAAGAAACGTTCAAAGACCTTTGGGCGCAGGAAGAACAAGGCAGTAATGGTAAAAAAGTTTATGTGTGGACAATAGAGCATATTTTTCCCGAGGGAGAAAAAGTGCCGAGTGATTGGGTAAATATGATTGCTGACGGTGACCGGGAACTCGCGCAGGATTATCGTGATAAATATGTCCATAAACTTGGAAACTTGACTATTACGGGCTTTAATAGTAAATTAAGCAATATGTCTTTTGAGCGAAAAAGAGACCGTTTAAATGAAAATAAACGGTATGTAGGTTATAAAAACGGGCTTGAAATAAATGCTGAAATCGCTGCTAAAGATAAATGGACAATGCAAGATATAAAAGATAGAACTGAAAAATTAGTATGTAAATTGCTTGCTAAATACAAGTTATGATATTCGTTTTACTTTAATATAAGTGTAATAAAAACAATTTAAACGGACGGGTTTGTTCCTTTAAGTTTAAATTGTTTTTTTATTTGGAAATATTTTTAATCGCGCTTGAAATATGCCGTGCGGTTTGGTATAATAAAGTATATAAACAAATTGAAAGAGTTTAAAATTGAAATGAATACTTATAGCGTACGAAAAATTTCCCTGAACGGGGTGGATATTGCAACCGTGGATTGTAACGGAATTATTATTGACGACGTTCAGACTGCGTTGGATTTGATGATGACCGTGAAATATCAGGCGGGTGTAAAATTAATTGCAATTCCCAAGGACGCTTTTGCAGAAAAATTCTTCGTTTTAAGCAGCGGGCTTGCCGGCGAAATTTTGCAAAAGTTCGTCAACTATCAATTTAAGGTCGCAATATACGGCGATTTTTCGAAGTATACGAGCAAGCCGCTCAAGGATTTTATTTACGAGAGCAATAACGGTAACGCCGTGTTTTTTACCGAAACTCAGGCTCAGGCTGTGGAAAAGCTTTCTGCGGCAAAGTAATTTGCTTTCGGCTTATGAGATGGATTTTAGAAACGCTGTTGTTCGCCGCCGTTTCGATAGCGGCTACGGTAATTATAATTTGCCTTGTGGTAATACCGTCGCCGACGGAATTTTCTTCCTACGCGGCGTTGTCTTTGGTTTTGATTTTTGACGGCGTTTCGCTTTATGTGCTTATACCCGCGATATTTTTAAAAAAGCCGCGCCGTAAAAGACCCAAAACGGTTTCGAAGCAACTCTCGTTATGGTTGCTTGCCGTAGCATATGCGGGTGTTTTCGGTTTCGGAATGCTGACCGACTCGTACGTAAAGAGCGGCGCGGTAGTTCTTTTGGTTTTTTCTTGCGTATGCGGAGTGATATTGCTCGGTTCGTTCGTGTGGTTGACAATTCATTTTATTGCTTATCTTAAAATTAAGTGCTGTCTTGCGTTCGGGGAACGGGCGGAAGGTAAGTTCGTTGAAATGAAGGGCGATATTACTTTCGGGTTGGGAAACCCTAACAGGCACGGGCGGCATTTTTACACTTATAGCAGCGTTAAATTCGAATACTTCGTAAACGGACGCAAAATGGTCGGTGAGAGTAAACGCGTTTTCAGCGACGACGAAATACTTCAACTTAAAAATATGAAAAGCTTTAAAGTGAAATACATTAAAAATACGGCTGTGGTAGCCGAAGAATTTTAAACTAAGGATAGGGAGAGAGAGTATGAAAAAGAGATACGACGCGGTGCTGTGCGCCGTGCTTGGCGGGTTTTTCGGGTTGCATAAATTTTATCTGGGCGAAAGGGTTGCGGGGATACTTCGCGCAGTGTTTTTCTTTACGCTTATTCCCGCGGTGTTGGCGTATATTGACGCGTTGGTTTTGTTATTTTTAACTGACGAAAAATTCGATAAAAAGTACAATTGCGGTTTGTCGCGGATAAAAATAAAGACTGCCAAAACTGCCGAACAGGCGTATGAAACCCTGTCGAAGTTGAAAGCCCTGTATGAAAGCGGGGAGATTACCGAACAGGAATACGCCAAATTAAAAAATAAAACTTTGGGTAAAATATGATTAAAGAGAGATTTTCGGAGAAATATTTTCTATTGCTCCTGACAGCGGCTGTTATTACTGTCGTTTGTTCGGTTTTGGGTATCGTTTTCGGGGTAGACCTGTCGCTTAAAATTCATTACTTTTCAGAAAGCGACTCTTTCCACTATTACACGACGTTGAATATTATATTCGGCTCTTGTTGCACGGTATTTTCCGTTGCGTCTGCCGTGGCGTGCGTTTTGTGCTTTTTATACGGCAGAAAGAGCGCGTGGGCTTTAAGAGCGGCGTCGGTATTTACCGCCTTAGTCGTGTTTTTTGCCGCATGTTCGGCTACGAGCGGGGAAATTTCTCCCGTGCCGTTCATATTCGTTGCGTCGCTTGCGTTTATTGCAAACCTGCTTTACGGCTTGAATACGGCGTTATATAATTCGTTATGGATAGTTGCCGTAGACAGGGGCGGCGCGCGTCGCGCCGAAAAAGCCGACGTGAGAATGAACGCGGCTCTTGACAAGATAGCTTTTCTTGAAAAATTGCTTGCCGACGGGTTGATTACCAAAGAAGAGTTCGATACGCGCAGTTCGCGCATATACGTGGACGGAGACGGGAGTAAATACTCTAACTCGATGGAAAGCGAAAAAAAGGTTTCAATAAGTAAGTATGGACTTATAGTTGCTTTCCTGCCTGCGGCTATATCGGCGGTTATATCCGCGGTTGCCGTTACCATTCTAACCGTGGTTTTGTAAAATATGTTCGATACGGTATTATTCGATTTGGACGGAACTTTAACCAACCCGTTCGAAGGCATTACAAATTCGATAATTTACGCTTTGGATAAGTTCGGCGTGGAAGTGGCGGACAGGAACTTGCTTGCGCCGTTTATAGGCCCGCCGCTCGTAAATTCTTTTAAGAGCGTGTACGGCTTTTCGCAGGCGGACGCGGACAGGGCGGTTGCCTTTTACCGTGAATTTTTCGCCGAAAAGGGAATTTTTCAGAACGAAGTTTATGACGGCGTTCACGGGCTTTTGAAAGAGCTTAAAGAGCGCGGCAAGAAAATAGTGCTTGCAACTTCCAAGCCCGACGTGTTCGCCGTGAGAATTGTCGCGCATTTCGGTTTAGACCGTTATTTAAGCCATATTGCGGGGGCAACTCTGGACGGGACGCGCGGAGAGAAGGGCGACGTTATAGCTCACGCAATAAAAATCGCCCGCATAACCGACCTTGACGGCGCGATTATGGTGGGCGACAGAAAGTACGACGCTTTGGGGGCGAGAGAGAACGGTCTGAAGTGCATCGGCGTAACTTACGGTTTCGGTTCAAGGCAGGAGCTTGAAGACGCAAAAGCCGACTTTATAGTCGATTGCCCCAGTGATATACTTGAAATAATACGATAAACGGTTATTTTCTTACTCCGAGAATATGTATCCCGCGTACTTTTTCGTAGGAATAGCTTGAAAGCGGGCGGTTGTACGCGTCGTAGGAGTGCGCGGCGATTAGTATTTGCCCGCGCCTGAAGCCTACCACCACGGGGGAGTGATAAAAGTCGCCCGTGGCTTTGCCCAATTGCACCACGTCGCCTATTTCGAGTTTGTCGAGAGATACTTCTTCGGCAAACGGTCCCGCGCCGTCGTTGGCGGTTAAAAAGTTATAAAGGTATTCCACGCCCGTCCAGCTCGGCGTGCGGTCGTTTACGCTCTTATAATACCAGCCGAAGGTGGGCGTAAAGTTCATTACTCCCGCGCCCGCGAAAATGCACTGCGACGCGAAATTGGTACAGTCGCCGCCTATTTTCGAAAAATCGTAAAACTTTGGGTTTCTTCCGAAAGCCCATTTTCTGGCGTAGGCTACCGCCGCCGCCCTGTCGTAATTTAAAATATCCATACGACATAGTACGCAGTTTTCGCATTTATTGACATTTTTCGGAAAACGGAGTATACTAATAGGAGCGGCGTATTTTTGCGGACGCCGTTTAATCAGGAGATTATTATGAAGATTTGTATTTTCGGCGCGGCGAGCGCGCACATAGACGATATTTATATAAAAAAGGTGGAAGAGCTGGGCGAGCTTTTGGCAAAGCGCGGGCATTCGCTGGTGTTCGGCGCTGGAGCTACGGGGCTTATGGGTGCGGCGGCTCGCGGATTCAAGCGCGGCGGCGGGTTTATTCACGGCGTAATTCCGAAGTTCTTCCGTGAAGAGAGCGTAGAGCTTATTTACGAAGACTGCGACAAGATTACTTATACCGAAACCATGTCCGAACGCAAAAAGACTATGGAGGACGAGTGCGACGCGTTTATAGTGACCCCCGGCGGGATTGGAACGTTTGAAGAATTTTTCGAAGTTCTCACTTTAAAACAGCTTGGCAGACACCAAAAAGTCATAGTCATTTACGATATCGAAGATTATTACGAAGAATTGGAAAAGTTTATGAAGGTGGCATACGAGCGTAAATTTTTCAATTTCAGCTGTTACGAGATGTACGAGTACGTAAACTCCGCTAAGGATATTGCGGAATACCTTGAAAATTACGTTCCCGCCGCAACGCCGTGGCAAAAGTTAAAGACGGGCGACTGATGATTAAAGTTATTTTCGTATGCCTTGGCAACATATGCCGTTCGCCTATGGCTGAGTTCATATTCAAAAAAATGGTGGAAGAAAGGGGGCTTAAGCTCTCGTTCGATATAGATTCCGCGGCTACTTCCTGCTATGAAGTGGGCAATCCCGTCTATCCGCCCGCGAAAGCCGTTCTGGAAAAGCACGGGATAAGCGGATTTCACCGCGCGCGGCAGATTACCAAGCGTGACGTGATTAACAGTGACTACGTAGTGGTTATGGACAGCTCTAACCTTTTAGACGTTTTGCGACTGACGGGCGGCGCGTTCGGGGAAAGGATTTTTAAACTGCTTTCGTTTACGGGTGAAGAGCGCGACGTCGCCGACCCGTGGTACAGCGGAAACTTCGACAGGGCGTACGAAGATATTTACGAAGGGTGCAGGTGCTTTTTAGAATATATTTTAAAGGAAAAAAAGGACGCTATCGATTACGATTTGCGTCATTGAGATAAAATGCGTATAAATTGACCCGCCCCGCAACGGTAAAGTTGCGGGGCGGGTTATATTATTTGTCAATCATTCAAATCTTCTGTGCGGCGGGGCTTGAAAAGGTTTTTTTTTCAGCCGACGCGGCGGGATTTTTTCTGTCCTTGCCGTAGAAGAAGAGCGCAATCGTTCCCGGACCTACGTGTGAACCAGTACAAAGGTCGTAATACTCGATTATTATTTCCTTTGCGCCGAGATTTCTTAACATATCCGCAAGCTCGTTGGCGTCTTCTTCGCAGTCCGCGTGCGTTATGGCTACGGTCTGGTTTTCCGGATTTTCAACGTTGTTTTTAAACATTTCCGCAAGGGCGGCAAGGGCTTTCTTTCTTCCGCGTTCCTTGGAAACGAACGAAATTTTTGCGGGAGAACCGCTGTCCGCCCTTAAAATGGGCTTAATATTCAAAAGCGTGCCTGCGATTGCAAGGGTAGCGGAAATTCTTCCGCCCTTTCTGAGATATTTCAAGTCGGCTACGGTGAAGTAGCTGTTGAATTTATAGCAGTTCTGCTCAAACCATTTAAAGCTGCTTTCCGCGCTTTCTCCCATATCTCTCAAATCTGCCACCTTCAACGCCTGCAAGCCCGCGCCCATGGATGCGTTTGCCGAATCGCATACGAAAATCTTGCAGTCGGGGAACTTCGTTTCAAGCTCTTCCTTGGCGTAGGTCGCCTGAGCGTAAGTGCCGCTCACGCCCGAAGAAATGGTGAAAATAACCGCGTCTTTACCCTGTTCGAGCGCGGGGGTAAGGTATTCGACGAAACGCTCTTTGGGAATGAGCGAGGTTTTAATATCCGCTCCGTTTCTCAAATCTTCGTAATACCGTTTTGCCGTCTGCTCGAAGGGACGGTCTTTTTCATAGCACCAGCGTTCTTCGCCGTTTACTATGCAGGTATAGGGAACGACGGTTATCGCGTGTTTTTTTAAAAGTGCGTCGGGTATATTCGTACCCGAATCCACGAAAATTTCGAATTTGTTCATAATATGCTCCTTTTCCGACGCGTAAAAAAACTGCGCCGCTTTTCGGAATTTTATCTACGAATATATTATTACACGGAAAATAAAAATTACAACCCCGAAACGCGGTAAAACGCTCCACTGTTTATTCGACAAAGTATACTATTAAAATTTACAATTCTACCGCTAAAATTTCACACTCTACTCACAGTAGAGTTGCGTTTTTTTGAAGAATATGGTAAAATTTTAATATGAGTGAATTGAAGGATGTAATTTCCAAAAATATCGTGGAGCTCAGGACGAAGGCGCGCCTTACCCAGCTGCAGCTTGCCGAGATGCTTAATTACTCGGATAAAGCCGTTTCAAAATGGGAGCGGGGCGAGGCTATTCCCGACGTGCGGGTACTGGTGCGCATTGCGGAAATATTCGGCGTAACTTTGGACGAGATAGTGCGCGAAAGCAACATATCCCCGCAGGTTCAGCCCGTAAAAAAGATTAACGGCAAGCGTGTTTTTATCACTGCGCTTTCCGCCGTTTTAGTATGGTTCGTGGCAACGGGGCTGTTCACGCTGTTCTATTTCATACCGGTAACCGCTCCGTACGCCTATCTCGTATTCGTGGTTGCACCGTTGCCGACGGCTGTCGTGCTTATAGTGTTCTCCGCCAAGTGGGGCAACAGAATCACCAACGCCGTAGCCACTTCGTTGATAGTGTGGTCCTGCGTGCTGATATTCCATATATTCACTCTGACATTCAGTGATTTTAAACAGATATACTTTTTATATCTCGTCGGCGCGGTGTTCGAGCTGCTCGTTATAATGTGGTTCACTTACAGATGGTACGCCGCGACCAAGGTCAAAAAACGCGATAAAAAGAAAGAAGAAAAGGCTGTTGATGCAACCGAAGAAGAAGGAGAGATTTGAAAATGGATTTGAAAAAACTTGCCGCTACGCTTATACCCGATAAAAATCTGAAAAGCTGTGAAGAGTATGAAGAAATTTATCCCCCGCGCAATCTGCCCGAAGGCGCGGAAGTTACCCGCCTTGCGCCGTCGCCCACGGGATTTATTCATTTGGGCAACCTTTATTCCGCGCTTGCGGACGAGAGAACGGCTCATACCACGGGCGGCGTATTCTATCTGAGAATTGAAGATACCGACGAAAAGCGCAAGGTGGAAGGGGCGGTTGAAAGCGTTATACGCTCGTTAAAATACTTCGGAATTAAGTTCGACGAAGGCGCGGAAATAGACAGCCCGTTGAACGTATACGCGCCGTATTACCAGCGTAAGCGCGCCGATATATACCGCGCTTTTGCAAAACGGCTGATAGAGCAGGGGCTGGCGTATCCCTGCTTCTGTACCGCGGAAGAGCTTGACGAAACGCGCCGCGTGCAGACGGAAAGCAAGCAAACTACGGGATATTACGGGGCGTACGCCAAATGCCGCAACCTTTCAGAGAAAGAGATTTACGATAAATTAAAGGCGGGAACGCCCTTCGTAATAAGACTTAAATCGCAGGGAAATATAGAGAATAAATCCACTTTCCGCGACGCGATAAAGGGGGATATTACCGTAACCGAGAACGACCAGGATATAGTTATCATCAAGTCGGACGGCATACCCACTTATCACTTCGCCCACGCGATAGACGACCACTTTATGCGCACTACTCTGGTTATCCGCGGTGAAGAATGGCTTGCGAGCCTGCCCATACATATCGAGCTTTTCAAGGTTTTGGGGTTCAGACGCCCGCGCTACGCGCACACTTCGTCGCTTATGAAAATGGACGGGGATACCAAGCGCAAGCTTTCAAAGAGAAAAGACCCCGAGCTTTCGCTGGACTATTACAGAAAAGCGGGATATTATCCGCTTGCCGTAGTAAAATATCTTATGACGGTGCTTAACTCCGGCTTCGAAGAGTGGACGCTTAAAAATCCCGACGCGGACTGGCGCGACTTTAAATTCAAGATAGAAAAAATGGGCAAGAGCGGCGCGCTGTTCGACCTTGATAAGCTGAACGACGTATCCAAAACGGAAATTTCAAAGCTTTCCGCAAAAGAGTGTTACGAATTTCTTAACGGCTGGGTGCAGGAGTTCGGCACGGACGCGGATAAGGCTCATTTTGAAAACGGCAAATATATCGAAGATATTTTAAACCTTATAATGGGTACGGGCGGCAAAAAGCGCAGAAAGGATATAGAGCGCGCCGAGCAGGGCGTGCGGCTTATAAGCTATTTCTTTGACGATACTTTCTCGCCCGAATACGCTTACCGTTTCGATAAGGATACCGTGAACGCCGTTCTTGACGGGTTTGCCGCGGTATACGACGCAAACGACGAAAACCCCGTCTGGTTCGATAAATTAAAGCGCGTTGCCGCAAACGCGGGCTTTGCCGCGGAGATGCAGGAATATAAGGCAAACCCGCTAAATTTTAAGGGCAGCGTTTCGGATGCGGCGGAAATTCTGCGCGTGGCGATAACGGGTTCGCCCAACTCGCCCGACCTTTGCACTATAATGAAAATACTTGGAAAGGACAGGTCGACGGCAAGACTGTTAAAGGCAAAAATAAAGTAAATAAAATCGTAAAGGTTAATTTAACGGATGTATATGTTGGAATTAAAGGAAATTAAAAAAGAATATCCCGTTGCGGGCGGGGTCGTTCACGCGTTGAAGGGCGTGAGCATAAAGTTCCGCAGAAACGAATTCGTATCCATTCTCGGCGCGTCGGGTTGCGGCAAGACGACTCTATTGAACATAATAGGCGGGCTGGATAAGTACACTTCGGGCGACCTGATAATAGAAGGCACTTCCACGAAAGAATTTAAAGACGGCGACTGGGATACTTACCGTAACCATTCGATAGGCTTCATATTCCAGAGCTATCACCTGATTCCCCACCAGACCATATTGCAGAACGTGGAGCTTGCACTGCTCATTTCGGGCGTGGACAGGGAAGAGCGCAGACGCCGCGCTATCGACGCGTTGGAAAAAGTGGGGCTCGGCGACAAGATAAACGCCAGACCCAACCAGCTTTCCGGCGGACAGGCGCAAAGGGTTGCAATTGCAAGGGCGTTGATAAACGACCCCGAAATAGTGCTTGCGGACGAACCCACGGGCGCGCTGGACAGCAAGACGAGCGTGCAGATAATGGAGCTGTTAAAGGAAATTTCCCGCGACAGGCTGGTCATTATGGTTACGCACAATCCCGAGCTTGCCGAGCAGTATTCCACCCGTATCATAAGACTTTTAGACGGTGAAGTTATCGACGATACCATGCCTTACGACGGCGACGAAGGTCAGACTTCAAAGCTTGCGGCGGAAACGGATGTCAAGACTGAGATGGACGGATTGTCCGAAAACGACGAGTCCAAAAAGAGCGGGAAGAAAGCCGGCAAGGGCAAGAAGAAAAAGGCGTCTATGTCGATGGGAATGGCGACTTCGCTTTCCCTTAAAAACCTGCTTTCAAAGGGTAAGCGCACGGCAATGGTTTCCGTGGCGGGAAGTATAGGCATTATCGGCGTTTCGATGGTTCTTGCTATTTCCGCGGGAGTACAGTCTTATATAGGCAGTATGCAGGACGATATGCTTTCGGGCTATCCCTTGACGGTGAGCGAAACGGCTATCGACTTTAACGCGCTTATGGAGTTTGCCGAGTCTTCCGGAACGAAGGTTGATATTGCGCGGCTTAAGGATAAGGTGTACGTGGACAGCCTTCTGGAAACTTTAATGAGCTTTTCGGGCGCGCAGACCACCAACAATATCACCGCCGAATATAAAACGTTCGTGGACGCGATGCCGAAGGAATATTACAATGCGTTGCAGTACGGTTACGACTTCGATATGTCCAACTATATTTACACTGATTTTTCGGTTACGGGAACGGCGGAAACCACGCAGAACGTTTCGGTTACCGCGATACGCGCAAAGTATACTTCCGTACTCGAGCAACAGCCGAGCTATAAGCAGTACGCGCAGATGATTTCCACGATAAGCTCGTTCAAGGAAATTCCCGATAACTACAATTACGTGCTTTCGCAGTACGACGTGCTTGCAAGCAGTACGGGTAAGACGGAAAATTTTACCGCGGAAGAATTAAAGGATATTTTCGAAAATAAAGACAGCCTTATAATGGTCGTTTCGGACAACGGCTTTTCAGACCTTAACTTCGGGCAGTACGGATATATGACCGAAGACGAGTTCCTTAATTTCGCTTACAAGGCGGAGGGCAGTCAGGATTACGACCAGTCGGTAATAGATAAGTACGAGCAGGGCGTTTCGTTCGATAAATTCGTGGGCGACGGCGCGCACTCGTTCAAGTGGTATCCCAACGACAGTATTTTCGTACCCGCTGGCGACGAGGAGTTTACTGTCGATTATAACGGTTACCCCATTACGCGCGGGGCAGATTATAAATACGAACCCAATTCCGCAAAGTTTGCAACCGACAGGGTTACCGAAAACGACGTGGATATGAAGGTCAAAGTAATTCTGCAAAAGAAGAAAAATGTGCTGTACGGCTGTCTTACTTCGGGGCTGTACTACACTGCTAATCTTACGCGGCATACTATTGAAACGGGCGTAAAGAGTAATATCGCTAAATTTATTAATGAGATTGACGGCGAAGATAAAGCTCTTAACTGGTTGCCTTACAAATACGATTATTCTTATATAAAAGACGGCGAGTATACGACCGTTACGGACACTACGGGTACGATATATAAGATTAACAGAAGCTCGTTCACTTTTTCCATGATTGGCGGCGGCTCGTCCGGCAGTCAGGCTGATATACTTAAAGTTGACGATAAGCTCGTTGCGGGCGTGGATTTGCCTTCCGCATTCAAGATTTATCCCATAGACTTCGAGCATAAGGACCTTGTTACCGATTATCTCGATAAATGGAACGACGGTTGCGAAAAAGGCGCTTTGACCTTTACGGGCGCGGACGGAAAGGAGTATACTTTTACACTTACGGAATCGGATAAAGTGAAGTATACGGATACGGTGGGGCTTATCATTACTATGGTAAACACCATGATTGAAATGATAACTATCGCGCTGATTGCGTTCACCGCGCTCTCACTGGTGGTTTCAACCGTAATGGTGGGAATTATAACTTACGTTTCCGTAGTGGAAAGGGTAAAGGAAATAGGTATTCTGCGTGCGGTCGGCGCAAGGAAAAAGGACATAAAGCGGTTGTTCAACGCCGAAACGTTCCTTATAGGGCTTGCCGCGGGCATAGTAGGCATAGTAGTCACTTACCTTATATCTTTAATACTCAACCTTGTTTTGGGGATGCTGTTCGGAATATACACCATAGCGTCGTTGCCCTGGTGGCAGGCGTTGGTGATGGTTGGCATAAGCGTTATTCTCACGCTTATTTCGGGCTTGATTCCCGCCGCCGCGGCAGCCAAGAAAGACCCCGTTGTTGCGCTGAGAACGGAGTAAATAGTTTTATCCGCCGAATAGTTCAGTTTGGTTGTTTTATAACGGTTGCCTGATTAAATTTATTTTAAAAAATTTGATTTTTAAGTAAAATTGTAGCGATAAAATATTGACAGTATTTACCGCTTATGATAAAATAATTAGGTAATAAATCTTCAGAGGTAAATTATGAAAAAGATATTTAAAGCACTTGCTATTTCGGTTGCATCTCTCGCTATGGTTGCGGGTATTGCTACGGCTACGGCATGCTCGGGCGGTTATAACGGCGTTTATGAAGGCGAATACCACTATCCCAATGCATGGAATCCGAGCGCAACTCATTACGGAATGTGCGTAAGAGTAACCGTTGAAAATAATATTATTACAAGAGTTGTAGATACAACGAAAGGTAAGTATGTTTCGGTAAGTGAAAGTTGGGCAGATAAAGAAACTTGGACAAAGAACGAAAATTTACTTCTTATGAAATATGAAGGCTATTCCGTTGCGGATATACTTGCTATAAAAGTATATGTAGATGAAAAGGGTCAGCCTTATAGCAGGGACGACAATACTGCTATGAGCGAGCTTTTGATTACCGATGCAACGCAGGGTAGTGCTAGACTTTTGCTCGCAGTGCAGAATGCTCTTGGTAAAACTATTGAGCCCAGCAGAATTGAAAAAGCTGAATAATGTTTGATTAATTCAATTAAACCCCGCTTTTCAGGCGGGGTTTTTTTGTTGCTATTTATCTTTGGTTAAGCTATAATATTCGTATGAAAACGAAAGTTAAATTAGTTGCGGTCTCTATAGCGTTATGCGTAATTGCGACGGGTGTAACGGGTTGTAATAATCCTACGTACGGCGTGCATACGAATATGCCGCAGGACTATTATGAAATAATAGACGATAGCTATATCATAGGTAGTACCATAGAAGGCTGCACGGCGGAAAAGTGCGAAACCGAGCTTTTGGATAACGCCGGTTATTCTACCGAAGGCAGAATTTTTTACTCTATGTCGGTTGAAGCTCAACTGTGTGTTTCGGATAATTTTAAAGAAGACACCGCTAAGGAAAAGTTTACTCAATTTTCTAAGGCGGTGTACGCCAAGCTTAATGAAATAGATAAAGCTCTTTCGTCAACCGTGGCAAGCTCGGACGTGAGTAAATTTAACGCCGCGGCGGCGGGAGCCGAATTGAAAATAAGTAAAATCACTTACGACGTTTTATCCGTTGCAAAGTCCGTTTACGAACTCACAGACGGTTATTACAATCCTGCTCTCTATTACAACGTACAGGCGTATGGTTTCGGCGGAGCGGAAACTTATCCGCATACTGCCGCAGAGTTGCCCAAGGACGAAATTATTCAAAAGTATACCTTGCTTGCGTCGCACTTCGGCGAAGTTGCGTTGAGTGAAACTGCCGACGAAAACGGGGTGAATTATTTCGTAACCAAACCCGATTTTACGGTTGAAGTGGACGGAAAAACGCTTGCAATGAAACTCGATTTGGGCGGAATAGGCAAGGGGTATGCCGTTGACGTAATAGACGCTATGTTTGACGAATACGGGTATGAATACGGTTATTTCAATTTCGGTGCGAGCAGTATGGCAGTTAAAAGTCACTTTGAACAGGGTGCGTACAATATGGGGTTTGTAGACCCCCGTTCACCGCAACGCGACCCTTACTTTATGACGAAAATCCGCAATGAAAAACTTTCCACCAGCGGCGATAACGAACAGCGTTACTTTATAGACGGGGTGCGTTATTGCCATATAATTGACCCCACTACGGGCAAACCAATACGCACGGGCATTATGTCGGCAACAGTTATAGGCGGCAGCGCGGCGGAAGACGACGCGCTTACCACAGCGATAATGGCTATGGGTAAGGAACGCGCAAGTAATTTTATCAAAGAAAAACTGACAGACAGAAAAGTAGTTTTTACCTGTGAATAAATATGTCGCTTAAAAAGATAGAGCAAGTCAAAAAAGACAGAGGTTTTAAAATCTTTGATTTAATAGTTTACGGTGCGGTGATAGTCGCGGTTATCGTGTCGTTTGTCGTAATTTTTACTACCAAAAACAGTGACCCTTTGACGGGTATAAGAGTTTATTCGGGAGCGCAGGTGGTATTCGAATATGCTTTCGGTGAAAAGCCTACGCATTCGGATAGCGTTACCGTAGAAGAAAACGATGCGGGGATAACAGTAAAAGTAAACGACGGCGACGGCGGGTTTAACGTAATTTATATAGATAAAACAGCCCGCACGGCAAAGATTGTCGATGCAAACTGTAAAGGTAAAGATTGCGCTTATTTTGCGCCGATAGACGACAACAACAAAATAATTTACTGTTCGCCGCATGGATTGCGCGTTGAGCCTTTGTTCAGAGATTTGGACAGTCCCAACATTATTATTTAATAAGAATAAAAACAGCCCCGACCGTTTGGTCGGGGCTGTTTACTTTTATATTACGGATATTTACGCCGTTTTTTCGGTTGCGGGAGTTTCTTCCGCGGTAACCTTACGGCTGATAATGATATGTCTGGGGCATTTTGCCACGCATGTCAAGCAGCCGGTACATTTTGAGTAGTCGATGACGGGCAAGTTGTCATGCATAGTGATAGCTCCGTGCGGACATTGTTTTGCGCAGATGCCGCAGGCGATACAGCCGACCTTGCACACGCTCGTAACTTCTTTGCCCTTGCACTTGGAAGAGCAGGCAACGAATACGGGAGCGGAAGAAGGTATACGCTCTATAATTCCCTTAGGGCAAGCGGTTATGCACGCTCCGCAGGAAATACATCTGTCGGGGTCTATCTGAGCAAGTCTGCCCGTAACTTCAATTGCGTTTTCGGGACATACCGCTTTACAGTCGCCGCAACCCAAGCAGGCGTAAGAGCAAGCCTTGTTGCCGCCTAAAAGCGACGCGCACGACGCGCAGGTGGGGTTGCCCTTATATTCGAACTTGTCGGCGCAGTTTTCAACGCCGCCGTGGCATTTAACCACCGCAACGGTGGGCTCTTCTTCGGTAAGCTCTATGCCTAAAAGCTTCGCTATTTCCGCTTTCTTTTCGGGTGAAGTTACGTGACAGTCGGCGAGCTTACCGCTGCCGTCGGCAAGCTTGGACGCAAATCCGCTACAACCCGAACAGCCGCAACCGCCGCAGTTCGCGCCTGCAAGATTATCTAAAATTTTAGTAATCTTTTCGTCTACGTTTACTTTGAATACTTTGCCTACGATGAGTATCAGTGCGCCTATTAAAAGCGCGGTGCCGGAGAATATTCCCGCGACGATGCCCACGGTTATCCACGTTTGATTGGTTATTTCAAGTAAATTCATAGTTCAAATCTCCTTATACGATATAACCGAATACGGCGAACGCCATACAGATAAAGCAAGCGGTTACCATAGAAATGGGGAATCCCGACAACGCTTTGGGCATTTTATAGCAGTTCAGTTTTTCGCGCATACCGCTCATAATAATCATAACGAGCGTAAAGCCTAATCCCGCGAACAGTGCGTATAACACCGCCCAGCCCATATTCATTGCAACGCCTTCGCCGAGAATTGCGGACATATCGCCGATAACCAGTTCGGTCACGCCGAGTACCGCGCAGTTGGTGGTGATAAGGGGCAGATAAACGCCCATTGCGTTGTAAAGAGTGGGGGAGATTTTACGGATAATAACTTCGAGCATCTGCACGAGCGAAGCTATAATGAAGATGAAGAAGATAATTTCAAGGAACTCGAAGTTCAGCGGAACCATTACGTAGGTGTAAATGGGATAAGTCACGAGAGTTGCAAGCACCATAACCACGGTAACCGCAACGCCCATACCCGCCGCGCTTGAAGTCTTTTTGGATACGCCTAAGAAAGGGCAGATACCGTACGTTTTGGCGGTGATGAAGTTGTTCGTCAGAACCGCAGAAAGCACTATTGCAATAAAAGTAGCCATACTTTACGCACCTTCCTTTAAAAGATTTTCACGGGCGAGCTTGTTTGCTTTTACCCGTCTTGCGCGTTCTACCGCATCGATTACGTATACGAACACCGCAATGCAAAGTCCGTAGATAAGGAATGCGCCCGCGGGAGTTGCAAGCATACCGATTTTAAATTCCATAATCTGTAAGCCGAATACCGAACCTTTGCCGAAGAATTCGCAGATAACGCCCATAAGCGTGAGCGCGAGAGTGAAGCCTAAACCGTTCGCAATGCCGTCTACCGCGGATTCGGCTACGGTGTGTTTGTTTGCAAACGCTTCCGCTCTGCCGAGTATTATGCAGTTTACAACGATAAGAGCAAGGAAACCACCCAGACTTTCGTACAGCTCGGGTACGAACTTATCAAGGAACATTCTCGCAAACGTAACCAAGGTGGCTATAACTACTATATAGCAGGGTATGCGCACCGCGTTTGGAATTACCTTTCTTAAAGCCGAAATAATTATATTGCTGAGAGTGAGAATTACGAGAACGGTAAGACCCATACCCATCGACGAGAACGCCGATGAGATAAGTCCGAGAGTGGGGCAGGTACCGAGTACGAGCATAAAAGTAGGGTTCTGGAAAATAAGTCCGTCTAAAGTTATTCTTTTATACTTATTCATTTTCGTTACCTCCTTCTAAAGTTAAAGCTTTGAGATAATCTACCGCGCCGTTTACCGCGTTGCATATAGCGGTTGACGACATGGTTGCACCGGTAGTTAAGAAATCGCCGGTAGGGGTGAATACAAGTCCTTCGCTAATATCTAATCCGGAGAATTTATCAAGCCAGTCGATTTTGCCTATGAAAGATTGCTTTTCGTTTTCCGTTATGGTTACTTTATAAATCTTTGCAACCGCGCCGTTTTCTACGGTGGCTATCGTAAGACAGGTTACAGTTCCTTTTTCATATCCGCCTTTACCCGTGGAAGTTACGAGAAGGTGTTCGATTTGCTTGTCGCCGTCCGTATACCTTACTTTATACATAGTGCTTACGGTAACCGTACTATTGATGATAGGCGTTGAAATGAAACTCGTTACCGTTTCGTCTTCGGCAGTGATAAGTTTTTCGTTGCCGTCGGCGTCTGTACCGTAAACGGAAATCTGCGTTTCGCCGTAAACCTTCTGAATGCTTTCAAGCAGTTTTTCGCCTTCGGTCTTAATATTGCCGAATTTTGCGTTTACAAAGTCGAGCGCGCCGTTTACCGCGTTGCATATCGCCGTTGCCGACATAGTCGCACCCGTTTTTATAAAGCCTTCGGCGGGGGTGAAGTATGCACCGTCTTCATAGTTGGTGGTGAAAGCCGTAAGGAATTTATCGTTGATGTAGTTTATATAACTCTGACCTACGTTGGAATCTATTATTACTTTGCCGACGCCGCTTATCGCGCCGCCTTTAACTTCGATTACCACCCAGCAAGTAACAGTGCCGCCGCTGAATCCGCCTTTACCCGTCGATTTTACAAGGTAGTTGCCGTCGCCCATTTTATAGGCTTCGTTTATGGTTGCGTTACTGTTATAATCTTCAACTGCAACTGCGGTTGCAGGTACGGATTTGCCGTAAATTTTCATTATCGCGCGTTCGAATCTCTCTTCAGGGCTTACCGCAAGCAATCCGTTCATAATGGTAAGGAATACGCCGCATATGAGCAATACCGTTAAAAGTGCGGTGACGCATTTAAACGCTGCGCTTTTGATAAAGGGTTGTTTCGTTGCGGTTTCAGCTGCTTTAACTAATTCTTCGGTAGAGTCGTGCGCTTCGTTTCCAAGCCTGTTGTTTTTCATTTACTTGCCCTCCTTTTGCGTTTTTTCTTTTTTGTAGCCGAAGGGTCTGCTTATTATATATCTGTCGATTAAAGGTACGAAAAGGTTAAGAAGCATTATTACGAACGAAGTTACTTCGAGTTTGGTGAAGTATCTGAGTACTGCTATAAGCACAGCCGCAACCACGTAATAAACTACCTGACCCCAAACGCCTTTGGGCGAAGTAACGTAGTCGGTGAACATAAATACCGCTCCGAACAGTACGCCGCCCGAGAAGATATGGGGCAGGAAAAGTTCCATATTAAATATGTAACCGCCCGTTGCGATGTAGGTGAAGCCGCTCATGAATACTGCGACGAAACCGAATACGCCGATGAAGAGTAACGGTTGCCACCATTTGATAACTTTTCTTACGGAAAGATATATATATCCGAAAAGTATCGTAACCTTGCACGTTTCGCCTATACAGCCCGCAACGCCCGTGCCGAGAAATAAATCGAGAACGGTTATCTTGGAGTAAGGATTTCCGTCTGCGCCCAACAGCCAGTGCAGGTTGGTTGCATCGGTGAATATTCCGCTGGTGAAGTCGAGTGCGGGGATATTAGCCGCGGTGTAGGTGGTAAGCGCAAAGCTCAGAAACATAAACACGCGCGCGGTTGCCGCGGGGTTTACAAGGTTTTTGCCAGTGCCGCCGAACAGCATTTTTACGATTGCTATGCCGAAGATACTGCCGATTAACACTTCGTACCACTTTGCGGTGGCGGGAAGTATGAGTGCGAGTATGAGACCGGTCACTACGGAAGTTAAGTCGAACTGTTTCCACCAGCGCAGGCAAACGTTACCCGCGTCCTTGCATTTGTTGGAAAATCCCTTGTTTGCTATGAAATAGTAAACGAATTCGGTCGCCACGCACGCAAGTATTGCGGTAAGCTCTATAATCAGCGCGGGAACGCCGAAGAAAACTATGCCCGCAACCGCCGCGGGAAAAAGCGCGATAAGCACGTCGAGCATTATGCCGCGGGTCGTTCTTTTGGATTTTACGTGGGGCGGAGTGGAAATAACGATTGAATTATCCATTATTTATCTCCTTTTTTGCGAAGTTCAGCCTTCGTCTTGCGTATTGCCTGAATTAAAGGACGCTTAGCGGGGCAGATATATTCGCACGCGCCGCACTCTATGCAGTAAGCCACGTTGCCCATCTTCGCCGCGGTTTCGTAATCGCCCGCCGCGGAATAGAACGCCGTGTTCATAGGCATAAGGTGCATGGGGCAAACGTCCGCGCACATGCCGCAGTTAAGGCAGGGGGTAGGCTCTTTTGCCGCCGCTTCCTTTTCATCGAGTAAAAGTACCGCCGAAGTGGTCTTGTGGGTATACTGGTCGTAGTTTGCAATTGCAACGCCCGTCATAGGTCCGCCGAGAACAGCTTTTTTCGGTGCGGAACTTTCGCCGCCGCAGTAATCGATTATAGCGGAAACGGGAGTGCCGACTTTAACCCAAAGGTTTTTGGGCTGAGCCACGGCTTTACCCGAAACGGTCAAAACCCGCTCGTAAAGGGGCTTGCCAAGCTCTACGGCTTCGCATACCGCGTAGCAGGTTGCAACGTTCTGTACTACGACGCCAACGTCCGCAGGGAGCTTGCCGAGACCTACCTTGCGTCCCGTAGTTACGTAGATAAGCTGCTTTTCGCCGCCCATAGGGTATTGCTTGCGCAGTTTTACGACCTTTATATCTTCGTAAGGTTCGAAAGCGGCTATCGCGTCGGGCTTGTTGGTTTCTATGCCGATAATAATCTGCTCAACGCCCAACGCTTTGGCGAGAAGTCTTGCGCCGCGCGCTATTTCGTCCGTCTTTTCAACCATAAGACGGTGGTCGCAGGTAAGGTAAGGCTCGCACTCCGCGCCGTTTACGATAAGAGCCGAAACGGGGGTTTTGGGCGAAACTTTAACCGCCGTGGGGAAGCCCGCTCCGCCTAAACCTACTATGCCGCAGTCGCAAACGCGCTGTTTGATTTCTTCGGGAGTGGGGTCGCCGAGCGCGGGGAAAGTGAATTTTTCTCCGCTGCCGTTGGATTTTATGGTTATAAAAGTTTCCGCCGCGCCGCTTGCACCTATATCTTCGGCAATGCTTTCAACCACGCCCGCGACGCTCGCGAACACGTTGGAAGAGATTGCCCCGTCGGCTTTGGCGATTATTTCGCCTTCTTTTACGGCTTGTCCGACTTCCACGCAGGGAATTGCGGGCTTGCCGAGCGACTGTAAAACGGAAACGGCTACTTTTTCCACGGCGGGCATAACTTCAAGGGGGGAAGAGCTTGCAAGGCTTTTCTGTCCCTTGGGGTGAATGCCGCCGAAGTAGTATTTTCCACTAACTGCTTTCAAATTTGACCTCCATATTTTCGTAATATCGATAATTATGTGTAAAGCCGCTCTTTTACCCGAGCGACGAGTTACCCGTTTTTTTCTTTTTTTCGGTTATTATTTTCAGGAACGCGTTTTGCGGCACTCCCCTGAAAATGAGAAGTATCACGCCGCCCACTATTCCGCCCGAAAGTATGCCCAGAAGTATGAGATAGGGCATATATCCGAACATCAGAACGGAGCCGGAAAGGAACACGAATACCACGTTCTGCGTTATGTTGTGCGCCACTGCGGCAACGATGGAAACCGCCGTTATGGAAATTCCGGGATAGACAAGATACAGTAACAGCGAAGAAACCGCCATTGAAACCATACCGCCCGTAAACGAGTACAGCACCGCGGAAAAGTTGCCCGCGTATATCGCGCCGAGCACCGTACGCACGGCAACGATTATAAACGCTTCCACGGGCGAATACATAACGAGAGCCGCAAACGAAAACACGTTTGCAATTCCCATTTTAGCCCCCGGAATAACAAGCGGCGGAAACAGGCTTTCTATTATAAACGCGATAAGGCTCAACCCCGTCAACATGGCAAGCACAGCTATTTTTTTTGCCGCTCTCATAACGGTAAAATTATACACTAAATTATATAATAAGTAAATAGTAATAAGGGGGTGTTTTTGAAAAAAATAAATAATTTTTTACTTAATTCTCCGTTCGTCCCGTCGTCGGGAAAACGGCGCGGGTTTTAAAGGAGGTAACCTTGCCGCGCGACCCCGCGCAACGCTTGACAACGGACGCGGGGAAAGTTATAATATTTACCGTATAACACTTTAAAGGAGTAAAATTTTATGGATTTGAAATATACCCGTAAAAACGTTTATAAAGACGCGGACGGCAAAGAGCTTGAAAAGATTTACGACTTTGCCGAAGGTTACAAAAAATTTCTCGACAGCTCCAAAACGGAGCGCGACGCCGCGGTAACGGCGAAAAAGCTTGCGGAAGAAAAGGGGTTCAAGCCCTTCTCTTTCTCCGAAAAATTAAAGGCGGGCGACAAGCGTTACTTTATCAACCGCCATAAAAACGTGTTCCTTATCAGCGTGGGCACGGAAGACGTGGCTAAAGACGGCGTGAGAATAATGGTCGCGCACGTGGATTCGCCCCGTCTGGATTTGAAGCCCAACCCCATGTACGAAGAGTCCGGGCTGTGCTACCTTAAAACGCACTATTACGGCGGGATAAAGAAGTATCAGTGGACGGCAATACCCCTTACGTTGCACGGCGTGGTAATGCTCCCCGGCGGCGAAAAGAAGGAAATTTGCGTCGGCGAAGACGAGAACGACCCTATTTTCTATATCACAGACATTCTGCCCCATCTCGGCGCGGAGCAGGGCGCGAAAACTTTGGGTAAGGCTATCGACGGCGAGAGTCTGAACGCGGTTATCGGCGGACTTCCCGCAGTGGAAGACGAAGAAGACAAGGAAGCGGTAAAGACCGCCGTATTGAAGCTTTTAAACAAGAAGTACGGGCTTACGGAAGTGGATTTGCAGTGTTCGGAACTCTGCTTCGTTCCCGCAGGCAAGGCTCGCGACGTGGGCTTTGACGGGGCTTTAATCTCGGCTTACGGACACGACGACAAGGTATGTGCTTACCCCGAAATGCGCGCTATATTCGACTGCGAGTCCGCGCATACGCTGGTAGCCGTGTTCGCGGACAAGGAAGAAGTGGGCAGCGACGGAACTACGGGTATGCAGTCTAAGGTAATATCCGACGTAATCGAAACGATAGCGGCGTCTCTGGGCGCGAACCCCATCGAAGTGAGATATAATTCCAAGTGTATATCCGCGGACGTAACCGCGGCTTACGACCCCGCGTATTCTTCGGTATTCGAAAAGAGAAACACCACTTTCATAAGCTGTGGCGCGGCTGTTTCCAAATATACGGGCGCACGCGGCAAGAGTTCGACGAACGACGCGGACGCGGAGTATATGGGCTGGATACGCGACAAATTCGACGCGGACGGCGTATACTGGCAGACGGGCGAGCTTGGCGCGGTAGACGCGGGCGGCGGCGGCACTGTTGCGAAGTTTATTGCAAATCTCGGAATCGATACCGTAGACGTGGGCGTTCCCGTGCTTTCGATGCACGCGCCTTACGAACTCATTTCCAAAGCGGACGTATATTCGCTGTACAAGGCTTGCCTTGCATTCTGTAAATAATATTTAATCAAAAATAACGCCCCCGAGCGGTTGCCGCTCGGGGGCGTTTTATAAATCGTCAAGCTTTTGCTTTGGGTACTATGCTGTATACGTTTTTAAGAACCTGTCTTACGAAAGGTCTGTATTTGTAAGCCGCTGACTCGAAAAGCACGTAAACTCTGTCGCCCTTTACGCAAAGCCCTTCGGACATAGACGGAATGGAATAAGAGTTGCGCTTTACGGCGTTATCCACGAAGTATACGCGCAGGTTGGTATCGCGGTAATTCGCTCCGCTGCTGGCAAAGTGGGCGTCGGCATATTCGAATCCGCCGTAGCCCTTTTCGTTTCCGTCCGCGTCGGTATATTTAAAATCTTTGTAAAGCTTGCTGTTAGCTTCTTTTGAAATTTCGCTCCAATCGTAGTAGAGAATATTGGAGTTTTTAAGTCCGTAGCTCTGCGAGAGCGTCAGTCCCGTCTTGGTGCGTGCAAAGCCCTGAATTTCGTCGGTTATCGAAAAAATCTTCTGTATCTTGGGCACGCGCGATTTTTCGAGTACGCTATCGGTTGACGACAGCGTTTCAAGCCCGTATTTGTTGGTGCTTAAAGTGGAAATTCTGTATTCGTATACGAAAGCGGTGTTTTTGTCGCCGTTGTTGGTCGTGACGTGGTGTTTTTGCGCGGTGGGGTAGTTGCCGTCGCGGTAGAACTCGCCAACGTACAGCCTGTCGTTATAATAGCTGGAGTTGCTTGCGTCTCCGTCGTCGTTGTAAAAATAGCAGAAAGACGCGTTGCAGTTGGCGGCAAAGGACGCGGTGAATTTAATCTCGCCGTTGTTTTCAGCCGCTTTAATCAAATCGTAAGCGATATTGTCTTTGGCGGAGCTGCCCGTTTTAGCCACGAAAACGGTGTCGTCTGAAACTACCCAAAGGGTGTAGCCGTTCGTTGCCACGCCGCCCGCGTGTCCCGTATAGTCGCTTCCGTCTGTATTTTTAAGCGAAACGAAGCCTACGTAACCGGTGTCGTCGCCCATTACGTAAATGCGCGACGCGCCTTCTTTCATATACGCGCTTATAAAAAAGTATTCCTGATAGGCTGTTTTCTGCTTGCCGTTTTCGTCGAGTACGGGGTTGCCGTTTTCGTCTTTAACGTCGTACTCGCCCTTGAAGTTGCCCATACCCTGCGGGCAGGCGCCTTCGTCAAGCCCCGGTATTTCGAATTCCATTCTGAAATCGTTGAAATTCTTGTATTTGTCGCCCCAGAACCATATCGTTATGAATATGCTGAGAAACACTATAACTGTAAATATTACTGTTGCGGTTATAAATAATTTTTTGTGTTTCATAAGATACCTTATTTAAAAGTAGACGCCTTTGCGGAAAAATATACCGCCCGACGATTTTATTATAGTTTATCAAAAAAATATTGAAAAAGCAAATAATAAGAGCAGGCATTTTATATATACTGATAGTAAATCGGGGCTGTAAATTTATAAACCCGCTATTATTGACAAAAAATTTGTAATATGATAAAATGATAAACGGAACTTTTTTCAAGGTTCTTTAAAAACAACGGAGAAGTAAGAAATTGAGCGTATTTTTATGTGATTCAAACTGCGAGCTTTGGCATACCAGGCTTGAGGAACTCAACGTTGATTATATATCCATGCCTTACTGTTACGGCAACGAAGAATATTATTATGATTTGGGCAAGCATACGGACTTTAATAAGTTTTATTCTGCCGTCCGCGGCGGAACTATTCCTAAGACTATGGCGTTGAATCCCGAAAACTATAAGGACATTTTAACCCCCTATTTTCAGGCGGGCGAGGACGTGCTGTACGTAAGCTTTTCGCACGCAATGAGCGGAACCTTCGCACAGCTCGATAAAGCTCTCGAAGAGCTTAAACGGGAATTTCCCGAAAGAAAATGCACCGTTTTCAATACCAATTCCATTTCGCTCGGCGCGGGAATACAGGTGGAAGCGGCTGCCGAAATGAAGAAAAACGGCGCGTCAGACGAAGAAATTCTTGAATTTTTAAAGACTTTTACGGACAGGGTTGCCGTATATTTCGTTGTCGACGACCTTATGCACTTAAAGCGCGGCGGCAGACTTTCCGCGGGCGCGGCGGTTGCAGGCACTATTTTAAGTTTAAAACCCATGCTCACGATAGATTCCAACGGCGGACTTACCGTTTACGATAAAATTATGGGCAGAAAAAAGGCAGTTCGCAAGCTTGCGGACAAGGTCTGCGAAGAGCTTACGGGCGTTGAATACAGCGTTTACGTAATCGACGCGGATTGCAAGGATGACGGCGACGCGCTTGCCGAAATGATATCCGCGCGCCGTGCAGACGCTAAAATCGTAAGGCAGACGGTAGGTCCCGTAATAGGTTCGCACTGCGGTCCGGGAACTATCGGCGTAATTTTTATTGCGGATAAGCGTCCCGTCGCTTTGGAAAAATAATTATGATAGAAGTAAAACAAATCTCTTCCAAACGGGACAAAAAGAAGTTTTTCAAGTTCGTTATAGACCTTTATAAGGGAAACGCTCACGCCGCGCCCAACTTATATATGGACGAATTTGCGGAATTCGACCCCGAGAAGAACGACGCGTTCCGCTTTGCCGACTGCAAGATGTTTCTCGCCTATAAAGACGGTAAGCTTGCGGGCAGGGTAGCGGGAATATGGCACAGGGGAGTGAACGAAAAGTTCGGCTATAAGCAGTTGCGGTTTACCCGTTTCGACGTTATAGACGACTTCGAAGTTACGAAAGCTCTCTTTGACGAGCTTTACAAGTGGGCTAAAGAGTTGGGTATGGAAGAAATTATCGGACCGATGAGCTTTTCCGACCTTAACGAAGAAGGTATGCTTATAGACGGGTTCGATAAGGACGCGATGTATATCGAAATATACAACCACCCTTACTACGTAGAGCATATGGAAAAGCTTGGGGCGTATAAGGTAGTGGACTGGAACTGCTACCGCATACCCGTTCCCGAAAAGCACGACGAAAGATTGCAGCGGTTGAGCGATAAAATAATGCAGAGAAACGGTTACGAACTTCTGGACGTAGCCTATCTTCTCAAGCACGATAAGCCCAAGCTCAGCAAATATATAATGCAGTGTATGGACGTTTTAGACGAAGCGTTCGAAGACTTGTACGGCGTAAGCCCTTTAAGCGAAAAGCAGAAAAAGCGCATGATGGACACCATTTATCAGGTTCTCGTACCCGACCTTGCCGGAGTAGTTTTAAAGGACGGCAAAGTGGTTGCGTACGGCTTTATGATGCCTTCAATGACCAAGGTTCTGCAAAAAGCCAGGGGTAGCATTATACCCCGCGCGCTGTTTGCTTATATAAACGCAATGACGCACGTGGAAGTGGCGGATATGATGAGTATCGGCGTTGCGAAGGAACACGCAAATCAGGGCGTGCCTGCAATTATAATGAACGCCTGCCTTAAAGGACTTATTAAAAACGGCGTAAAGTTTATGGAAACGGGTCCCGAGCTGGAAAGCAACCACAACGTTCAGAATTTATGGAAAAATTATAATCCCGAGCTGGTTAAACGCCGCCGTTGCTGGGGATTGAGAGTGAACTAATTTATGATAGAAGTTAAACAAATCCGGTCTAAAAAAGACAAGAAGAAATTTTTTAAATTTCTTATCGATATGTACAAAGATAATCCGTACGCCGTTCCCAATCTGTATACGGACGAGTTTGCGGAATTCGACCCGGAAAAGAACGACGCGTTCCGTTTTGCCGAGTGCAAAATGTTTCTCGCGTATAAAGACGGGAAAATCGCCGGCAGGATTGCCGGCATCTGGCACCGCGGTGCCAACGAGAAATTCGGCTTAAAGCAATTGCGGTTTACCCGTTTTGACGTAATAGACGATTTCGAGGTTACCAAAGCTCTGTTTGCCGAACTTTTCAAGTGGGCTAAAGAGCTGGGAATGGAAGAAATTATCGGACCGATAAGCTTCTCCGACCTTAACGAAGAAGGTATGCTTATCGACGGATTCGATAAGGACAGCACCTATATAGAGATATACAATCACCCTTACTACGTAGAGCATATGGAACGGCTCGGGGCGTATAAGGTGGTGGATTGGCACTGTCTGCGCATTGCCGTACCCGAAAAGGACGAAAGGTTAGAGCGGCTTGCAAATGCCATTGCAAAGCGGAATGGTTATACCGTTCTCGACGTAAAGTGGTATCTTCGCCATAACAAAAAGAAACTCAGCGAATATATTATGCAGTGCCTTGACGTTCTTGACGAAGCGTACGCGCCGCTTTACGGTACGAGTCCCATAAACAAAAAACAGAAAGAGCGGGAGATGAGAACCATTTACCAGATTCTTCTGCCCGAGCTTGCCGCCGTTATTTTAAAGGACGACAAGGTTATTGCTTACGGCTTTATGATGCCTTCCATCAACGAAGTGTTGCGAAAAGGCCGCGGAAGCGTGTTTCCGCGCGGAATTATCCCATATATAAAGGCGATGACGCACGTGGAAGTGGCGGATATGATGAGTATCGGCATAACCAAAGAGCATAATAACAAGGGCGCGGTTGCGCTCATACTCAACTCAAGCTTGCAGGGACTTACCAAGCTTGGAGTTAAGTATCTTGAAACGGGACCCATGCTCGAGCATAATACCCACATACAGAACCTGTGGAAAAATTACAATCCCGAGCTTGTCAAACGCCGCCGTTGCTGGGGGCTTAAGGTTGACGACTACGACCCCGATAAACTGTAATAAAAAGACCCGTTTGAAACGGGTCTTTTTTAATAATTTAAAGGGGTTAAAAAATGTTTTTTAAAATCAAACCGAAAATAAACGTTGCGAACGCGCCTATAAACGCGAGAAAAATTTTAAAAGTTATATCGCGCTGACGCTGTTTCGCCGTTCGTTTGTACGCAAAACCGCTCTCTTTAAGGTTAATAACGTACATTTTTTCTCCCTTCCGTTCGGATTGGATAAGGTCGAAATAGCCGTCGCATCTGAGCGCGGAGAGAATGTCGTCAAGCGACTGCAGCGTTATTTTATGCTTTGCGGGCAGTACCGACATTATATCGAGCGGGGAAACGAGACAGCCATCCGTGCCGTCGCAAAGGCTGTAAACCGCCGCCATTACGAGATTTTCGTTCTTGCTAAGCATAATTTATAAGCGAGAAAATAAGGCAGACAATCATGCTTCCGAGTGCGCCGCCCGCAAAAGCCGCAAGGAAAGCAAGATTTTTTTTATCGTTTTTACGGTCGGTAAATTCTTTGGTCGCGCACTGTTTTCCGTCGTCAATTATAACCGTCGGCTCAACGTATTTTTTAAGCGGCGCAATGCAATACATATTGCCGCTCGAATATTTAACGTCGATATATCCCGCGTTCAACAGGTTTTTCAAC
This sequence comes from uncultured Christensenella sp., assembly GCA_910577555.1. Classification (GTDB taxonomy): domain Bacteria; phylum Bacillota; class Clostridia; order Christensenellales; family Borkfalkiaceae; genus Coproplasma. The sequence goes on from CAJTLF010000007.1 coordinate 50,942, forward strand.
GCCTTGTTAAGCTCGCCTTCACTGCGTTCGGTTCCGTCGGGGAAGGCGTCGAAAAGCTCTTCCCGCGAAAAAATAACGTAACGCCCCGTAGCCGCAAGCGAATAAATTTTATCGAGTATCGCGCTCAATAATCCGTCCATATCAATATTAATAATGGACGAAAAAGGCAGATTTTATACCGCCGAATAAATAAGACCGCCGATAAACAGCGCGGCGGCGAGCGCAAGCACTGCGTATGCGGCGATATTTACGAACAGAAGAGCGGGTAATTTGTTCTTTTTTTTCTGCGCCGCGGAAAAGGAAAGCGCGGCTATCCCCAGCAATATGCTTGAAATAAGCGCGTAAACGCCCACAACGGTGAACGCCAGACCGAACGCTACGGCGGCGAGAACGCAACACGCTATCGAAATATAAAAATAAATTTTATCCATAATTTCAGTCCTTTCTGAGCTCGGCGTGCGCGTCGGGATTTACGAGCATAGTGTTATAACCATCGTAAATGACGAATCCCGCGTTGGATTTGGGCGGTTTTTTAACCTGCTTTCTTATAACGAAATCAACGGGTATCTTAGTACCGTCACGCCCGTCTGAATAGTAGGCGCATATCTCGGCGGCGGCAAGCAGTACTTCGTCGGGGACGGCTTTGCCGTCGGTTAATATACCAACGTGGGAAGAGTGGTATTTTTGCGTATGCAGCCATATATCCTGCGGCGAAAGCCTTTTTAAAAGCCTGTCGTTCTGAAGATTGTTGCGTCCCGCAAATATCGTAAACCCGTCCTTTTCAAACGTGCGGAAAGGCGTCTTACTTTCCGTTTTCTTTTTTGCGTTCTGCTCTTTTATTAGCCCGATTGCGCCCAGTTCTTCTTCTGTTTCTTCAAAGTCCGAAAGGCATTCCCCCGCATATATATGCGAAATAACCGAGTTTAAATAGTCAAGCTTTTCTTTGGCTTCGGCTTTCTGCGCCGAAACGCTTAAAGCCGTCCGTTTCAGTTTTGCGTATTTTTTGTAATATCTCTGCGCGTTGTCCGCGGGTGAAAGCGTTTTGTCAAGGTCTATTTTAACGGTGCCGCCCTTTTCATCGTAATAGTTTACGGCTTCGAAGCCCGATTGTCCGCGCTTTATTGCGTACAGGTTTGCCGTAATAAGCTCGCCCTTTAATTTTACGCTTTCCATATCCTTACATTCGAATAGCTTCTGCTCTATTACGGCAAGCCGCTTTTCGAGTTTTTTTACCGCGGAATTGGTGGCGGAAAGCAATTTTTTCTTCTTTTCTTCAAACGCCTGTCTTGCGTTAATTGCGGCATAGTATGCGGTCTGCGCCTGTAAAAGCGTGGGGTAGGGCTTTTTTTCACGCTCGCACGAGCGCACTTTAAAGTCTTTTTCCTTGCCGTTAAGAAAGGTTACGCATGGGCTGTAAGCTTCGCCGCCGAGATAGTTTACTATATCGTCCGCGGTTATCCCTTCGCCGTAGGTTTCGGCTATTTCAAGCGCGGTGGAGTACGACACTCCGCGCACCCGTTCGCTTATAAATTTGGCTATATCCCCGTCGCAGTCCGACAGTGCCGCGGCTATGCCCGCCCTGTCGTTTTGCGAAAGCTTGTCCTGCGCTTCGGGCAGGGCGTATTTTGCGCCCGCGAACAGCACACGCCCCGTGCTTTCGCCTATTGCGGAAGTTTTTAAAGCCCCTAAGATAATTCCGTCCTTAACCAAAACGCAGTTGGAGTATTTGCCCATTATTTCTGCGTAAAGCCGCATTTTAAGCAGTTCGAATTCGGAAGTGCAGTCAAAATCGAAGTATGCTATGCGCTCCCCGCCGATAACGCCGATATCCGTTATTTTCGCATTTTGCAGGTGCTTGCGCAGTAGCATACAGAACCCCGGTGCGGTTTTGGGCGCGGGATACTCCGTTTCGGCAAGATTAATTCTGCAACTTTTTGCGGAAACGCAAATTTCGAGTTTAACCGAGCCGTTTTCGGTGTATACGATAAAGGAGAGCAATTCTTTCTGCGGCTGGGTTATTTTTGAAATTTTGCCGCCGCTCAATTTCCGCCGCAATTCTTTTATTATTAAATTCAGAGTAAAAGCGTCCTGCGGCATAATCGTCCGGTCCTTGAAATTTTAAAATATTATAACCCAAAATTTTGAAAAAGTAAATTAAATTGCTTTTCAAAGCGGGCGAATTGTGCTAAAATGTATTTTACGAAAAAAATCATTACCAAATTATAGGAGTAAAAAATGAAGTACACACAGTCAGTCGGAGAAAAAAGCACGGTTAAACTCACCATAAACTTTTCCGAAGAAGAATGGCAGGACGCAATTTCCAAAGCGTATTTAAAGACGCGCGGCAAATACGCCGTGCCCGGTTTCAGAAAGGGCAAGGTACCCAAGCCCGTGCTTGAAAATTACTACGGCAAGGCGGTGTTCTACGAAGACGCTTTCAACCACCTTTATTCGGCTCATTATTTTTCCATTTTAGAGAAGGAAAAGGATAACTTCGTTGCGGTCGGCGAACCCGAGCTTTCTGTTGAAAGTATGGAAGAAGGCAAGGGAGTTACGCTCTCGGCGACCGTTCCCGTTAAGCCTGACGTAAAATTAGACGCTTACACGGGTTTAAAAATCAAAAAGTATGAGTATAATGTTACGGAAGCGGACGTTGACGGGGAGATTAAAAAGCTTCTTGGCAAAAACGCAACCGACGTCGAAGTTTCGGACAGACCCTGCGCAAACGGCGATACCGTAAACATCGATTTCTCGGGCTCGGTAGACGGCGAAAAATTCGCCGGCGGCACTGCGGAAGGCTACGACCTTGTTTTGGGCAGCGGAAGCTTTATTCCCGGATTCGAAGCTCAGGTCGAAGGTATGAAGCTTGGCGAAAGCAGAGATATTACCGTTAAGTTCCCCGAAGATTATCAGGCGGACAATCTTCGCGGCAAGGACGCGGTTTTCGCAATAAAGCTCAATAAAATCACGGCGAAACAGCTCCCCGAGCTTACCGACGAATACGTGAAGAAGAACGCCGGAAGCGAAACTGTTGAAGAGTACAGAAAAAAGACTTACGACCGCCTTTTGAAGCAAGCTGAAAACCGCTCGCGCGACGAGACCGAAAACAGCATTATAGAAGAAATCTGCAAGCACGCGACGGCTGAAATTCCCGACGCTATGATAGAGAGCGAAATCGATAAAATGGTTCAGGATTTTTCCTACCGTCTTATGTATCAGGGAATCAAGCTCGAAGAATATCTTAAATATACGGGGCAGACGATGGAGCAGTTCCGCTCGCAGTTCGCTCCGCAGGCTCAGCCGAGAGTTATGTCCCAGCTCGTAATAAGCAAGCTCGTTAAAGAACTCAAGCTCGAAGCAGGCGACGCGGAAGTGGAAGCCAAAATCGCCGAACAGGCGGCGTCGGTTGAAAAGTCTGCGGAAGATTACAAAAAATCTATGGACCCCAGACAGCTCGACTATATCAAAAACGATATTATCATAACCAAGCTTTTCGATTATCTTAAAGCCAACAACGAATTGACCGCGGAAAACGGCGAAGCTAAGCCCGCTAAAAAAACTGCGGCAAAGAAAACTACCGCTAAGGATAGCGACGGGGAAAAGCCCGCAAAGAAACCCGCGGCTAAAAAGACTGCTAAAAAAGAAGATTAATTTCAGACGGTTATAACTGGCAATTTTAAGGAGTAAATTATGGTCAACGAAAAGGGCGCGCTCGTGCCTTACATCATCGAACAGACTTCGCGCGGCGAAAGGTCGTACGACCTTTACAGCAGACTTTTGGAGGACAGAATTATCTTTTTGAGCGGCGAGATAGACGACGCGGTCGCAAACACCGTAGTCGCGCAGCTTATATATCTCGAAGCCAAAGACCCTTCGAAGGATATTTCTCTGTATATAAACAGTCCCGGCGGTTCGGTTTCCGCGGGTCTTGCCATTTACGACACCATGAATTACGTAAAGTGCGACGTTTCCACAATCTGTATAGGTATGGCGGCGTCTATGGGCGCGTTCCTTTTGTCCAGCGGTCAGAAGGGTAAAAGGTTTGCCCTGCCCAACAGCGAAATTATGATTCATCAGCCGCTCGGCGGAGTGCAGGGTCAGGCAACCGAAATACAGATTGCCGCAGAGCATATTTTAAAGACGAAGAGAAAGCTGAACGAAATTCTCGCCAAAAATTCGGGCAGAACGGTTCAGGAACTCGAACGCGACACCGACCGCGACAATTACCTGTCTGCTCAGGAAGCGTTGGAATACGGTTTAATAGATAAAGTCTTTACCAAAAGGTAATTTTTGCGCGGTTGCGCGCGGGGTTTAACGGGATTACTTCGCCCGTTGCCCGTACATAAAAAATTAAATCGTAGCGATTATTAAGGAGTAATTTTGAAAGAGCAAAGACGCTGTTCATTTTGCGGAAAAACCGAAGATTTGGTAAGCAGACTTATAACGGGCAAAGACGGTTCGTGCATATGTGACGAGTGCGTGGTTATTTGCGGGGATATGATAAAGGAAATAGAGACGGCGGCTAACGACACCGTGCCGCTCAAAACGCCCGCGGAGATAAAGGAAGAACTCGACAGATACATCGTAGGACAGCACGAAGCGAAGAAAGTACTTTCGGTAGCCGTATACAATCATTACAAGAGAATAAACAACCTTGCGGGCAAGGAAGACGACGTGGAGATAGAAAAGAGCAACGTGCTTTTGCTCGGCCCTACGGGGAGCGGAAAGACGTTGCTTGCGCGCACCCTTGCCAGAATATTGAACGTACCTTTCGCGTCGGCGGACGCAACCACTTTAACGGAAGCGGGCTACGTTGGCGAAGACGTTGAAAACATTCTGTTAAAGCTTATACAGAACGCAGATTACGACGTGCAGAAAGCCCAGCGCGGAATAATCTATATCGACGAGATAGATAAAATCGCGAGAAAGAGCGAAAACGTATCCATTACCCGCGACGTGTCGGGCGAAGGCGTACAGCAGGCACTGTTAAAGATTATCGAAAGCACGGTTGCAAGCGTTCCCCCGCAGGGCGGAAGAAAGCACCCCCAGCAGGAATTTATAAAGCTTGACACTACGAACGTGCTGTTTATTTGCGGCGGTGCGTTCGTCGGGTTGGACAAGATAGTGCAAAAAAGGCGCGACAATACTTCGCTCGGGTTCGGCGGCACGGTTAAAGACACCGAAGAAAACGTATACGAAATGCTCGCGGACGTAAAGCCGCAGGATTTGACGCAGTTCGGTCTTATTCCCGAATTCGTGGGAAGAATACCCATAGTGGTAAGTCTGCACCCGCTCAGCGAAGACGCGCTGGTAAGCATTTTGACAGAACCTAAGAACGCCATAATCAAACAGTACCAGAAACTCGTTGCTATGGACGGGGTTACCCTTACCGTAGAAGACGCCGCAGTGCGCGAAATAGCGAATACCGCGATACGGTTAAAGACGGGAGCAAGGGGACTGAGAACTATAATCGAAAGCTTTATGACTTCGGTAATGTTTAAGCTTCCTTCCGAAAAGAACGTAAAGGAAGTTGTGGTGACGAAGGAATGCGTAACCGACAGAGCCGAGCCGAAAATTATTTATTCGGAATCAGCTTAAATAAAAAACCGCCGCGCAATTTCAAGAGTAAATTGGAATTGCGCTTATTTTTAAAGGAGTATAACTATGGCAAGGAACGTGCCTGAAGACTTTTTCGTATTGGCTTTGCGCGGCAGAGTTATTTTTCCCGATACTACGGTTAGTCTTGACGTGGGCAGAATACAGTCGCTCACTTCCATAAAAAACGCCGCAGACCGCGATTCTACGCTTTTTGCCGTAGCGCAAAAGGACGCGGAAACTGCGGATATTACGCCCGAAGGGCTTTACCTTACGGGTACGGTAGTACGCCTTAAACAGGTCACCCGTCTTCCCGGCAGCAGTATAAGAATTACCGTGCAGGGGCTTTATCGCGCCCGCGCCCGCGTTTACGATTACGACGGTCAGTGCTATACCGCGAAGGTGGACGAGCTTAAGCCCGTCCGCGGCGAAAGCGAGCTGGAAGAAGCGTATTTCCGTACCGCGAAAGCCGTTATCCGCGACATATCCCTTACCGAATCGAGATTTTCAAAGGACGCCGTTTCGGCTTTGGAACGCAGCTCCGACCCCGACGAGTTCGTAAATATCGCCGCACACAACTTAAATATGAAGTACGGCAAAAAGCAGGAGCTGTTAGAGCTGACGCGTACGGTTGAACGGCTTGAAAAGATGGACAGAATTTTAAACGACGAGCTTGAAATTACCCGTCTTGAAAAGAAGATAAACGCCGCCGTCCGTCAGAGCATAGATAAAAACCAGAAAGAATATTATCTTCGCGAACAGCTGAAAGCCATTCACGCCGAGCTTGGCGACGACGTGGACGAGCAGGAAGAGCTTGAAAGAAAGATAAAGGAAAAGCATATGCCCGCGGAAGTGGAAGAAAAGGCGTTGAAAGAGCTTTCGCGCATGGGCAAAATGCAGAGCTCGAGTCCCGAAACAAACGTGTTGCGGCTGTATATAGAGTGGCTTTTGGATTTGCCTTGGACGGAAAAGACGGAAGACACGGAAAAGCTTGCGGACGCGGTTAAAATACTCAACGACGACCATTACGGGCTTGAAAAGATAAAGGAAAGAATAACCGAATATCTTGCGGTACTCAAGCTTACCGAAGGTATGAACGCGCCTATTTTATGTCTCGTAGGTCCGCCGGGGGTTGGTAAAACTTCAATCGCGCACTCGGTGGCGCGCGCCTTGGGCAGAAAGTTCGTGAGAATGAGCCTTGGCGGCGTAAAGGACGAGAGCGAAATCCGCGGACACAGAAAAACGTATATCGGCTCTATGCCCGGTCGCATCATGACGGGTATGAAGCAGGCGGGCTCGGTAAATCCCGTGTTCATTCTCGACGAAATAGACAAGCTCTCTTCGGATATGCGCGGCGACCCCGCGAGTGCGCTTTTGGAAGTTCTGGACCCTGCGCAGAACTCTGCTTTCCGTGACAGATATATCGAAGTGCCTTACGATTTGAGCAAGGTGTTGTTCATAACCACGGCAAACTCGCTCGATACCATTCCCCGTCCGCTTCTGGACAGAATGGAAGTTATCGAGCTGAACGGCTACACGCAGGAAGAAAAGCGTGAAATAGCAAAGAGATATCTCGTTCCAAAAAAACGCGCCGCGAACGGGCTTGACGAGAGTAAAGTAACTTTTACCGACGACGCGATAGACGAAGTCATTTCGGGCTATACGCTCGAAGCGGGCGTGAGAAATCTCGAAAGAAAGATTGACGCAATCTGCCGCAAGGTCGCCGTTAAAATAGCAGACGGCAAAAAGACCAAGACGAAGATAACCGCGCAGAGCGTGGAAAGCTATCTCGGTGCGCGCCGTTACGACCGCGATAAGAGCGTCGGCGCGGACGAGGTGGGTGCGGCTACGGGGCTTGCCTGGACTGCCGTGGGCGGAACTACTCTGACGATAGAAGTTTCCGCAATGCAGGGCAAGGGCGAAATTACCCTTACGGGCAAGCTTGGCGACGTTATGAAGGAGAGCGCGCGTGCCGCTATAAGCTATATCCGCTCCAACAGCCAAAGCTACGGACTCGACGGAAAGGTTTTCGAAAACACAGATATCCACGTTCACGTACCCGAAGGCGCGACGCCCAAGGACGGACCGAGCGCGGGCATAACTATGGCTACCGCCATACTTTCCGCGTTTACCAAAAAACCCGTAAAAAAGACGGTTGCAATGACGGGCGAAATAACTTTGCGCGGCAAGGTTCTTCCCATAGGCGGGTTAAAGGAAAAGGCTCTCGCCGCTTACAGAGTGGGGGTAAAGGACGTGATTATCCCTGCGGACAACAGCAAGGACTTGGAAGAGATTCCGCAGAATATCCGTTCGCAATTAAACTTTATTCCCGTAACCGACGTGGACGCGGTGTTCAGAACGGCTATTATAAATCTTTAAACACCGTTGCGGTTGGATTACAAGGAAAGAAAAATGGAAAAGTTGCTTTTAAGCGTACCCGAAGCCGAGTTTATAACGAGTGCGGCGGCTAAGGAACAGTTTATAAAATCGGATAAACCCATAATCGCAATCTGCGGCAAGTCCAACGTGGGCAAGTCAAGCTTTATAAATATGGTTACCAACCGCAAAAAGCTTGCCAAAGTATCCAAAGACCCCGGTCGGACGCGGCTTGTGAACTATTTCGACTGCGGCAGGTTTATTCTGGCGGATTTGCCGGGGTACGGCTTTGCGCGGGTTTCGCACGGCGAAAAATTGAAGTGGGCGCGGCTTTTGGACGACTTTTTCTCGGATAAAAACAATTGCGTGCACGTATTCGCGCTTGCCGATATCCGCCACGAACCCACCGCGGACGATAAGCAGATGATTGAATATTTATATTACCATTTAATCCCGTTTACGGTTATCGCCACCAAAGCCGACAAACTTTCGCGCGCCCAACAAAATAAGGGCGTAAACGCGGTTGCCGCGGCTTACAAGTGCGGCGCGGGAAACGTGATAGCTACTTCCGCACAGACGCGGCAGGGGCTTGATAAAACGCTCGAAAGAATTGCAGCAATAATAGAAAATACGAAAGTCGACGGTGAGCAGGATGCCTGAATTTTTACAATCGCCCGCAGGCAGGGCGGTTATATGCGTTGCCGTAGCCGTGCTTGCGATACTTATAATAGAATTGAATTACCGCTGGTTTTTCAAAACCGTTTTCGACGCGATATTCGCGTTTATAGCTATACTTATTTGCTCGCCCGTAATTGCGGTCTGCGCGGTTGTTTCAAAGTGTCGCGCGGGGAGCGTGCTTGAAAAAATTCCCTATCTCGGTAAGGGCGGCAGGATAATTTATCTCACTTCGCTTGCGGGAGTGTGCGGCGCATTAAAAAATCTGCCGCGGCTTTTCGACGTGCTCACGGGAAAAATGAGCTTCGTGGGCGTAATTCCTTTGGGCATAGGCGACGGGGCTCTGATTGACGACGATGCAATGTCCCGTTTTAACGCCAAACCGGGAATTTGCTGTCATCTTGCGCTCAACTCTTACGAAGGTCTGGCTTACGAACAGATATTTTCTTTGGACGCGCGTTACGCGCGAAGAAGGGAGCTTTTTACCGATATCGTCATAGTTTTGAAATGCGCGGTATTAGGCGTGCGCGGCGAAAACCGTGAGTATCTCGGCGAAGCCAAAGACAAGTCTTACGCTCAGGTGCTTACAGAACGCGGAGTAATCACGCAGGAGCAGGCGGACGCCGCGCTTAAGGCGGCAAACGATTTAATTTTAAAGGAAGCCGAACGCAGAACGATAAAGGAAGATTTCGAAAGATAAGCGGAAAACTTTTCCGCATAAACCTTTCACTATTGCAAATACTGTTTTTAAGGAGATAAAAATGGTTATTGCAAATATCATATCTTACGTACTTGCGCTCGTCGGCGCGCTCAACTGGGGACTTTACGGGATTTTCAATTTTAATCTCGTAGGTTGGATTTTTCAGGGCGACCGCTCGGTAGGCGCGATAATAGTTTACGTACTCGTTGCGCTCGCGGCTATATGGCTTATCATTTCGCCCATAATTTCTTACGGCGTTTTAAAGCTCGGGTCCGACGTATCCGTTAAACGCGAGAGCGCGGAACAGGGCAACTAATACTCAATTACGAAAAGCGCGGAAGTATATCCGCGTTTTTTTGCGTGCACGGTATTGCAATTGCACGCGATATATGTTATAATTAACGATATTTAAAAGGCTTTTATTATCCGAAAGGAGTTTTATTATGAGCAAGTGGCTCACGGTATGGGGCAACGCGACTTCGGTTGCCGACCGTAAACCCGAAAACTACGCGAAAGATATAACCTTGCGCTATCCTTTAACCTGTGCGCTTGGCGGCGACAAAGTCCGCCTGCACTTCTCCAACTTCTGCGGTACCGAGCCCGTCACGCTCACGCAGGTTACTATAGCTCCCGCTTTATCCGACAGGGAAATTAATTTAAAGGATGCGGCGCTCGTAACCTTTAACGGCGCGGAGAGCGTAACGATAGGCGCGGGCGAAGAAATTTTTTCGGACGAGATAAATTTCCGCGTTAAACCGCGCGGCAAGGTTTCGGTAAGCATTTATCTGGGCGGCTTTACTTTGATGCGCTCCGCGGTAGTTGTAAAAGGTCCGCTTTCAAAGGGCTTTTTCTCCGTGGGAAACCAGTCGCTCGCTTCCGTTTTGCCGCTTGAACGGACGCGCACTACGGATACTTTTTATTTTTTAACGGGCTTGGACGTGCTTTGCGATAACGACGACGCGCGTACCGTTATATTGTACGGGGATTCCATAACCGCCCAAAGCTGGGCGGACTATCTCTCGCTGAAGAGTATGGACGACCCCTATAACAGAACGGCTGTTATAAGGCGTGCGGCAAGCGGCACGCGCATTTTAAGGGAGTATACCTGCCTTACTTACGAAAGCTACGGCTTGTGCGGCAAGAACCGTTTTCTGCGTGAAATATCCACCGTGAGCGGCGCGGACACCGTCGTTATACAGCAGGGCATAAACGATATTATCCACCCCGTCGGCACGGATATTAATCCTTTCAGACCTATGTCCGATTTGCCCACGGTCGAAGAGCTTTACGCGGGGCTTGAATTTTACGCGGAAACTGCGCAAAAGCTAAATCTTAAAGTTATGCTCGGCACGCTGTTGCCAGTTTACGGCTGGCGCACTTACGCGCCCTTCCGCGAAGAAATGCGCAACGCGTTTAACGAGCTTATCCGCAATAACGGCAGGTACGAAGTTATAGATTTCGATAAGGCTTTGCGCGATAACCGCAATATTGCCGCTTTTGCCGAAGAATACGACAGCGGCGACCATTTGCACCCGAGCGAAAAGGGATATGAAAAAATGGCGGAAGTCGCTTTTAAAAAGATTGATAATTAAGGGGATTTTATGGAAGATTTGTTTTATCCGTCGTCGGACGGCGAAAATACTATACACGCGTGCATTTGGGAGCCTGTCGGCAAGGCAAAGGGCGTGGTGCAGATAATTCACGGAATGTGCGAGTACGCGCAAAGGTATTCGCCTTTTGCGGAATTTTTGGCGGCGAACGGGTATATCGTCTGCGCGGAAGACCATCTCGGACACGGCAGGTCGGTAAAATCTGAAGAAGATTTGGGCTATTTTAACGCGGCGGCAGATTATAAAATCGTGGTCGAAGATATCCATAAGTTAAAACGGACGGTAAGCGAAAGAACGGGCGACTTGCCCTGGTTCGTTCTCGGTCATTCTATGGGCTCGTTTTTCTGCCGCGTGTATATTTCACTTTACGGCGAAGAGTTCGGTGGAGCGGTGATAATGGGTAGCGGCTTTAAAGATAAGCTCACTATAAACACGGCTCTGTTTGCCGTCAAAGCGAACGCGCTCTTTTGCGGCTGGCGCAACAGAAGTAAACTCATAAAAAATCTTGCCTTCGGTTCATACAACAAAAAATTCAAGCCCAACCGTACTGAAAACGACTGGCTTTCCAAAAACCCCGACAACGTGGACGCCTACGAAAATGACGGACTTTGCGGATTTTCTTTCACGAATAACGGTTACTTCGTTTTGTTTTCGGTAATTAAAAAGGCTTGCTCCAAAAATACTATTTCGGCAGTTCCCAAAAATCTGCCCGTTTACTTCGTAGCGGGTGAAAAAGACCCCGTGGGCGATTACGGTAATGGCGTTATAAAGGCGGTAAACAAGTTCCACGGAGCGGGAATAAAGGACGTCTCGGTAACTCTTTACGACGATTGCCGTCACGAAATTTTGAACGACGACTGTAAGGGGCGCGTACAAAACGACGTGCTTGAATTTTTTAACGGCTGTTTAAGCGTGGATTAAATGGTAAAGGAATTTCAGGTTACCCTTCCGTTTTCAACGGGCGACGAGCCGCGTTCGGCTTTCGTATATCTTCCGCGCGGATACGGGAAGAACAAGTCTGCGCGTTATCCCGTAATTTATATGTTCGACGGGCATAATCTTTTCGACGACGGGCGGGCCGCTTTCGGTAAGAGCTGGGGGCTTGCGGACTTTCTCGACGGGCAGAATATAAAAGTGATTATCGCTGCGGTAGAGTGCAATCATTCGGGTAACGGTCGTCTTGAAGAATATTCGCCCGTAAATTTCAGGTATGACGGCGAAAAAATCAAGGGCAGGGGCGACGCCTATATGCAGTGGCTCGTCAACTCGTTCAAGCCGATGATAGACGAAAATTACAGAACTTTATCAGACCGCGGGCATACCGCGGTTTGCGGAAGCTCGATGGGCGGATTGATGTCGCTTTACGCACTTGCCCGTTACGGGGAATACTTTTCAAAGGGCGGTGCGCTCTCGCCAAGCCTTTGGGTGTGCGGCGGAGTACCCGATTTCGTTAAGAAAAGTTCGTTCAAGGGTGTTACGCTCTATACGGATTACGGCAGTAAAGAATTTTCAAACCATAAAAATATGCGCGCCATATTCGCGGCTACGGTATCCGCTCTCATTGAACGTGGCGCGGCGGTGACGGCAAGGGTCGTTCGCGGCGGCACTCATTGCGAAGAGTGCTGGCAAAAGGCGTTACCCTATCTTTTCGCCGCTTTGTTTCCGCGCGGCTGACGCTTTTATTAAGGAGTCAATATGAAAAACTTTATTTTTATTTCCCCGAATTTCCCCGAAAATTACTGGAAATTCTGTCGCGAGCTTAAAAACAACGGGTTGAGAGTTCTCGGAATAGGCGACTGCCCTTACGATATGCTTTCGCACAGGCTCAAGGCTTCGCTCGACGAGTATTACAAGGTTTCAAGCCTTGAAAATTACGACGAAGTTTACCGTGCCGTTGCGTTTTTTGCTTTCAAGTACGGCAGAATAGATTTTCTCGAGAGCAATAACGAGTATTGGCTCGAGCGTGACGCGCGGTTGCGTACCGATTTCAATATAACTTCCGGTTATCTTTTACGGCAGATGAAAGCCATAAAATATAAATCGGAAATGAAAAAGTACTATAAAAAAGCCGGGCTTACCGTTGCGCGTCACTGCCTTGTAAAGTCGCTTAAAGGCTGCAAAAACTTTATAGCAAAAGTCGGCTACCCCGTCATAGTCAAGCCCGATAACGGCGTGGGTGCGAACGCCACTTATAAACTTAAAAACGACGGCGAGCTTGCGGAATTTATCAAATCAAAACCGCAGGGGTACATAATGGAAGAGTATATCGACGGCTTGGTAAACTCTTACGACGCTATCGTGGACGGGAACGGCAACCCCGTGTTTGAAACGGGGCTCGTGGAAATGGGTTCGCTTATGGACACGGTGAACGAAAACGGCAACAGCCTTTATTATTACGACGGGCAACTCGCCGAAGATATCCGCGCAGCGGGAAGAAAGGCGTTGAAGGCGTTCGGGGTAAAGAGCAGGTTTATCCATTTCGAATTTTTCAGGCTTTCGTGCGACCAGTTCGTGGGCAGGAAGGGCGAAGTGGTGGCGTTGGAAGTAAATATGCGTCCCGCGGGCGGAATTTCTCCCGATATGATGAATTACGCCAACAGTACGGACGTTTATAAAATCTGGGCGGATATGATTGCGTTTGATTCCACGCTCGTTCCCGTAGGCAAAAAGTACTATTGCGCGTACGCGGGCAGACGGGACGGTAAGTCGTTCGCCTATTCCGAACAGTCGGTAATAGACAGATTCGGTAAAAATATGTTATTGGTGGAGCGTATTCCGAAAGCTCTTTCGGGGGCTATGGCAGACCTGTGTTTTTTAGCTAATTTCGACACTAAAGAAGAAATGTTTGAGTTTTTCGACTTTGCAATAAAGGAGTAACGCTTTGATTTTACACCCCGCCGACTGTTGTCGGCGGGGTATTTTTATGCGGTTTTCAGCGCGTTTTCATCTTCCCATATTATAAATTACAAAATATCGTCGTAATATAAACGCGTAAACAATTTGCGGGCAAACCGTTCTAAAAAAAATTTCTATGCAATAAGTTATTATACACATAGATTTTGCGGAGGCGGATTAATGCTTGATTACAACGTTTACGACGACATAGCTCAGCGGAGCAACGGAGACATTTACGTGGGGGTGGTGGGTCCCGTTCGTACGGGCAAATCCACCTTGATAAAAAAATTTATGACCGAACTCGTCATTCCCAACGTGGAAGACGGAAACGCTAAAAATTTAATGACAGACGAACTGCCGCAGTCGGCGTCGGGTAAAACGGTAATGACTACCGAACCGAAGTTCGTTCCCGCGCAAGCCGCGGAAGTTAAGATTGAGAGCGCGACCGCAAGGGTGCGTTTTGCCGATTGCGTGGGTTTCATAACTCAGGGCGCGAACGGCTTTGAAGAAGAAGGCAAGCCGCGGCTCGTAAATACGCCGTGGAGCAATGCGCCGTTGCCTTTTGCGGAAGCGGCTGAACTCGGCACCGACAGGGTGATAAGCGAACATTCCACGATAGGCGTATGCGTTACCACCGACGGAAGTATTTCGGATATAAAGCGCGACGGCTATATCGAAGCCGAAGAAAAGACGGTCGCACGCCTTAAAAATTTAGGCAAGCCGTTCGTAATAGTTCTCAACTGCGCCGAGCCCGAAAAGACCGCCGCGAAGAAGCTGCGCGACGAGCTTGAAAACAAATACGGCGTTGCGGTAATAGCGGCTAACTGCGAAAAGATAGACGCGGACGGACTTCTGAAAATTTTAAAGGCTGTACTGTTCGAGTTCCCCGTAACCCGTTTCGACGTGGACATTCCGCAGTGGATGCGCTTTTTGCCGCAGGACAGCTCGGCAATGTGCGAGCTGCTTGAAAGAATAAAGGCAGTTTCGTCTTCAGTTTGCAAGATGAAGGACTGCGCGGCGTTCGACGGTATGCTCAAAGACTGCAAGTTCTGGAAGGACGGCATAACCGCAGATTTGAGCCTTTCGGACGGAAACGCAAAGATTACCGCCTACGTGCGCGACGGCGTTTTCTTCGATATGCTTTCGGAAATTGCGGGTGACGAGATAACGGATGAATACACGCTCATGCGTTACGTGCGCGGCTCTTCGGAAGCAAAGCGCGGTTACGATAAGGTTAAAGACGCGCTCGAATGCGCCAAAATCAACGGATACGGAATCGTCCGTCCCGACGACGAGGATATGAGCCTTGAAGCTCCCAAAGTGGTAAGACACGGCGGCAACGTGGGTATAAAGCTCCGCGCGACCGCGCCGAGCTATCACATCGTCAAGATAGACGTAACGGGTGAAGTGAGTCCCATTTTAGGCTCTGCGGGTCAGGGCGAAGGTATAGTGCAGGGTATGATGACGGGGTTTGAAAACAATCCCGAAGAGATGTGGGACACCAACCTTTTCGGTCAGTCGTTGCGCGGAATGGTCAAGGAAGGGCTTGCAACCAAGGTCGGCTGTATGCACGACGATACCAAAGCGAAAATGCGTCGCGCGATTACGCGCATCGTCAACGAAGGGCGGGGCGGCGTGATATGTATAATATTGTAAATCGATTGAGTAACGCAAAATAAAAAAATTGCGTACTATATACTGCAACGGACGGTATCCGCGTTGGGCGTGTAAACGATTGCCGATAGAGCGGCGCGGGTGACGATTTTGCAAAAATATGAGAGCGGGAGATTTTTCTCCCGCTCTCAACGATTTATCAGGAATTATTCTTTTCTCTCTTGCCGCCGTCTGCGGAAAAAGGCGCGGGTTCGGAAGCTTTCCGCCCGTTTACGCGCGCCGCGTCGCCGTTTTTAAGACCCGTAAGATAGGCGTAATATTCTTCTTCAGATATTCTCGGAACTTTATTTTTCTTCTTGCCCATAAAAATTCAAGACTCCTTTTTTACTATTATGAACCGTCTTTCCGGCTTTTATACGGACTAAAACGCCGCCGTCGGCTAAATTCTTTCCGTCGTCCGCGCAGGTGCGGGAAAGGGGCAAAAAAGCGTTTGACCCCCATATATGTGCCGTTTATCGCAAAAAAAGTTAAAAATTTGTGCAAAAAGTAGCATATAATTATTTACATTTCGTAAAAAATGGTGTAAACTATTAATATATTCGCTAAAAACAGCGTTAATGAAAAAAAGCAAATGAGGTGGATAATGGCCGACAACAAAAACGGACGCCCTACCGCGCAGCAGGGACAGCCCTTGAAAAAAGCTGACGTAATTATTCAGAACGGAAGACAACTTTCCGCTAAATCCGACGAGTTGTTAAACGTCACTAAAGCTACGCAGACGAGCATGGAAGGATTACTTGAACAGCTCGCCGCCGAAAAACAGCGTCTTGAAGAGCTGGTTTCCCGGAGCGAAGCGTTACAGGGAACTTTGGGCGAAGAATTCGTTTCGCTCAAACGCGAACTGCGCTATCTCTCCATGCAGAACGCCAGCATTTTCGAGTCGGTCAGCCAGAAAATAGAAACGGTTTGCGAAACGTCGGAAAACGAAAAAGCAGAACCGGCGGACGAACTCGGGCAAGTGGAAGAAACTGCGCCCGTGACGTATGAAATCGACTACGATTTACTTGCCGAAAAGGTTGCCGCGCGTATTCCCGCTCCCGTAGCGGAAACAGCTACGGAAACCGTTGCGCAGGAAATAGATTACGATTTGTTGGTCGATAAACTCGTCGAGCGTTTACCCGCGCCTACCGCTACCGAAGCCGTGGCACAGGAAATCGACTACGATATTCTGGCGGAAAAGCTTGCAGAACGCCTGCCCGCTCAGACTGCGGAAGCTCCCGTCGTTGCATCCGCTCCCGAAATCGACTACGATTTACTTGCCGAAAAGGTTGCCGAGCGCGTTCCCGCTCCCGTGCAGGAGATTGCCGCGGCAAGCGCGGCTCCCGTCGTGGTAGCGTCCAACGAGAGCGTGGAAATAGATTATCAGGAGCTTGCCGATAAAGTTATTTCCCGCATTCCCGTACAGGAGAGCGTTTCACCCGATTACATCGCATCGCGCGTTGCTGAACAACTCGTCGTGCCGCAGGTTGCGTCCGAAGTTACTTTCGATATAGACGAGCTTGCCGAAAAGGTTGCAGAAAAGCTCAATCTTAACGACACCAAAATCGATATCGACAGCGAAAGCATCGCGGAAAAGGTTGCGGAGAAAATCAACGCTACCGGATTTGATAACGAATACATTGCCGAAAAGGTTGCCGAAAGAGTTAATCTCGGCGGCGTGGACAGCGATTATATAGCAAGCAAGGTTGCAGAGAGCATCGTTCTTCCCGAACAGCCCGATGCAGTTGACTACGATTTACTTGCCGAAAAGGTTGCCCAAAAAGTCGTATTGCCCGAATCGCGCAATACCGCAATGTTTGCGGCGGCTCCCGCTCAGGTTGAATACAACGTAAACGAAGACGAGCTTGCAGATGCAATCGCGCTTAAAGTTGGTTCGCTCAAAGCGGAAGATTTTGAAATTCTCGTCGACGACGAAGGTTGCGATTCTCTTTCTAAGGTTATTTCCGAAAAACTCGATTACGAGTATATCGCAAACGCCGTTGCCGAAAAACTCCGCGAAACTCTCGTGGACGGCGGCGACGAGCCCGACTACGAAGAGATGGCTAACCGCATAAGCGAAAAGATTACCGTTGCTGGAATCAACGAAGACGCCATTGCAGATAAGGCTGCCGCAGTTCTTTCCAACTATCTGCCCGAATTTGACGCGGACGAAGTTGCTGATAAGGTTGCCGAGCAGGTTATAAGCGCAATGCCCGCCGTAGACCACGACGTGCTTACCGAAAATATTTCGGCGAAATTAATCGAATCCCAGCAGGATAACGATTACGAAATAGTGCTCGACGAAGACGGTATAGACAGAGTTTCGGACAGTGTTTCCGAAAAAGTTTATTCCAGCGAAGACGAGCGTTTTACCGCAATAGAAAACGAGCTTGCGGAAATTAAAGAAATGCTTAAAAACGGCGTCGTTGCGGTTGCGCCGCAATCGGACGAAATGGCTACTTCGGTTTACGAAGAGCAGTACACCGTTGAAGAAACGCCGCTCGTTACCGTTTCCGACCTTATAGACGAAAATTATTCCGAAGAGACGGTTGAAGAAACCGCGGAAGAAAATCCCGAAGCGGAAGAGATAATAGAAGAAATCGCGCTCCCACAGGAAGACGCAACGGAAGAAGTCGTTGAAGAACCCGTTGCGGAACCCGTTGAAGAAGCAGCCGAAGAAGTTACGGAAGAAAAATCCGAACCCGTCATTATAGCGGTGGAGATTAATTCAGACGGCGAAGAAACGGACGACGACAACGACGCGGACGGTGAAGAAGAAAGCGAAGAGAGCGCTGGCGGCGTAGATTTCGCCAACATGATGCGCTACAACCGCAGCTTCATCGCAAGAATAATCCAGAGTACGGACGACCAGAAGAGATATTACGGTCAGGTAAGAAACGCGCTTTTGAGTTACCGCAAGGTAAACTCCAACATCGCTTGGGGTGCCGAGCGTTTCCATAAAGGCAGAGAGACGATTGCCCGCTTTAAAATCCGCGGCAAGACGCTCGTAGTATATCTCGCTCTCGACCCCGCGACGCACGAAATTTCGGTTTATCACCACAAGGACGTATCGAGCAACAAATCCTTGCACGGCACGCCTATGATGATAAAGGTAAAGAGTCCTTTGGGCGTTAAAAAGGCAGTGCGGCTTATAGACGAAATGCTTGCGGCTCGCGACGGCGTTAAGAGAAACGTTCCCGAACGCGATTACGCGGCAATGTATCCTTACGAGACCATCGAAGAACTTATCGAAGACGGACTTGTAAAGGACGTAAACAAGGATTAACGAATTTTAATTGACGGGGGTTGATTTTTTGTCAACCCCCTTTCAAAATTATATATAGTTTAATAAATTATCGGAGTGTAAATTTGGAGCAGGAAAACAGAGTAAAGCCCGCCGCCAAACTGCCCGCAAGGCGCAGACCTGACGGCGAAAAACGCGCAACGCGTACTCGTACGAACGAAAAGCAGGGAAGACAGGCAAAAAACAATATCAATTCAAAAACCGAACGCGTAAAAAAACAGCCTAAAAGCGGAGTGAAAAATTCCGACGCCACCCGCGAAAACAAGCGCGAAAAATCAAAGGGCGGCAAGGGCAAAGCCGTTAAAATCATATTTTTGGGCGGCGTAGGCGAAATAGGTAAAAATATGACCGCCGTCGAATGCGGCGACGATATAATTATAATCGACGCGGGCGCAATATTTCCCACCGACGAAACGCCGGGGTTCGACTTAATCGTTCCCGACGTATCTTACCTTATAGAAAACCACAAAAAAATCCGCGGGCTTATTTTAACCCACGGTCACGAGGACCACATAGGCGGCGTACCCTATCTTTTAAAGGAGCTTAAAGTTCCCGTTATAGGCACCAAGCTTACGCTCGCGCTCGTGGATAACAAACTGCGCGAACACCGCCTTAACGACGTAAAGGAAATAACGGTAACTCCCGGACAGACCATACAGCTCGGTTGTTTCAAAGTCCGTGCAATAAACGTAAACCATTCGATAGCGGGTTCTCTGGCGTTTGCCATAGATACGCCGCAGGGCGTAATTTTCCACAGCGGCGACTTTAAAATAGATTTAACTCCCGTTGCGGGCGCACCTATTGACCTTGAAACCATCTCGCAGATAGGCACGCGCGGCGTGTTGCTGTATATGGGTGAAAGCACCAATATCGAGCGCGCGGGCTATACCATGAGCGAAGCAACCGTGGGCACTACGCTGGACAGGCTGTTTAACGAAAACGTGAAAAGGCGCATTATAGTGGCGACTTTTGCGTCCAACGTACATCGCCTGCAACAGATAATAGACCTTGCCGTAAAGTACAGAAGAAAGGTCGCGCTCTCTGGCAGAAGTATGCTTAACGTGGTAGAAGCGGCGGAAAAGATAGGCGAAATAAAAATTCCCGAAAGCGTTCTCGTGGACGTTTCTAAAATAAAGAATATGCGCGACAGCGAAATTCTGGTCGTATCCACGGGCAGTCAGGGCGAGCCTATGAGCGCGCTTACGCGTATGGCGAACGGTGATAATCCCGCCGTAACCGTGGGCAGTAACGATACGGTAATCATATCCGCGTCGCCAATCCCCGGTAACGAAAAGCTCGTTTACAGAGTAATAAACAATCTTTACCGCAAAGGCGCGGACGTTGTTTACGAAAGTCTGGAGCATATCCACGTTTCGGGACACGCCTGCCGTGAAGAACACAAGATAATGCACACGCTGTTGAAGCCCAAATATTTTATTCCCGTCCACGGCGAATACCGTCACCTTAAAAAACACGCCGCGCTTGCGGAAGAGTTGGGCATTTTTGAAAGCCGTATATTTATTCCCGACATAGGCGACTGCGTGGAAGTTACTTCTAAGGGAATGAGAAGGCTTGCAAGCGTGCCTGCGGGTTCGCGGCTTATAGACGGTGAAGGCATTGAAGACGAAAAGGCAAGCACCGTAATCGAAGACAGACTCCAGCTTTCGGAAGAGGGGCTGTTCATAGTTTCGGTTGCTCTTTCAAACGGTGAAGTGGTTGGCGAGCCTGCAATCAATTCGCGCGGTTTCGTATTCGATTTCCACCGTGATTATAATAAGGAAATGCGCGAAGTCATTGCCCGCGCTATAGACGGAGTGAATATTTCCCGCGGCGGAGCGGACGAGCTTAAAAAAGCCATTAAGCGCGCTTTGAGAAATTACCTTATGAAAAAGACCAAACAGTCGCCTATGGTCGTTCCCGTCGTAGTGGAACTGTAAGCTATGCACGATTTTTCTTACGCGCACAAAAATACTTCGGGCGGCGAACGGGTAACCCGCACCGCGCCGTTTAATAAACCGGACACAGGCGAAAAGCTTTCAAAAATACGCGCCGCCGCGTTTAAAGAAGAAATTCCCGTTTCCGACGACGAAACTTTGAATTTTCTTATTACGCTGGTGTGTGCGTTAAGACCCGAAAATATACTCGAACTCGGTACGGCTGTCGGCGTTTCGGGCTCGGCTATGCTGTTGAATAGCGAAAAGTCCAACCTTACCACTATAGAGCGCGACGAAAAGTTTTGCGCGAGAGCAAGGTTTACTTTTTCGGAAGTGGGAGTAAGCGATAGAGTTACGCTAATTTGCGGCGACGCGGGCGAAGTTATAAATAAACTTGACGGCAAGTACGATTTTATATTTCTCGATTGCGCCAAAGTGCAGTACGTAAAATATTTGCCGCGCCTGAAAACGCTTTTGCGTTCGGGCGGCGTTTTGCTTGCCGACGACGTGTTGTTGTTCGGTTTCGTAACGGGCGAACAGCCCGTACCGCCCAAACGCAGAATGCTCGTCGAACATATTAAAGAATATATTTCAGCGGTAACTTCAGACCCCGAATTGACGACGACCGTACTCGATATAGGTAACGGTGTTGCGCTCAGCGTTAAAAAATAAGAAAATGGCAAATCTTGAACTTTTAGCCCCGTCGGGCAACTTTTCAAAATTAAAGTGCGCGCTGTATTTCGGCGCGGACGCCGTATATATAGGCGGAAAGGATTTTTCTTTACGCTCTTTTGCCGATAATTTTACGCGCGAAGAGATGCGACTGGCGATAGATTATGCTCACGCCCGCGGCAAAAAAGTTTTCGTTACGGTAAATATATTTATGAAAAACGCAGACGCGCCTATGCTCGGCGATTACTTTGCGTTTTTACAGTCCGTCGGCGCGGATGCTGCAATCGTTTCGGACAGCGGCGCGGTTTATCTCGCTAAAAAATACGCCCCGAAACTTGATTTGCATATCTCTACGCAGGCAAATCTCACCAATAAATATGCGGTAAAGTTCTGGCATGAGCAGGGGGCAACCCGCGCGGTGCTTGCCCGCGAGCTTTCTTTGGAAGAAATAGCGGAAATTCATTCCTTCGTACCCGAAATCGAACTCGAAGCGTTCGTTCACGGGGCAATGTGCATATCCTACTCGGGCAGATGCCTTTTGTCCAATTATCTTACGGGGCGCGACGGCAACCGCGGGGAATGCGTGCAGGCTTGCAGGTGGAATTATCAAATCCGCAAACAGGACGCGCTTTCGGACAGCGGCTGGCTCGATTTCGAAGAAGACGGGCGCGGCACTTATATTTTAAATTCAAAAGATTTGAATATGAGCGCGCACCTTGAAAAACTCGCGGCGGCGGGAGTTACTTCGTTCAAGATTGAAGGCAGAATGAAGTCCGAATATTATCTCGCAACCGTTATAAACGCCTACCGCCGCTGTATCGACGGCGGATATTCCGCGGAAGTCGAGCGCGAGCTTTTAACCGCCGCTCACCGCGATTATACCACTGCCTATACTTTGGGCGGCAACGATAAGACGGTAAACTATAAAGACAGTCAGGCAAAGGGCGACTGCGATTATATAGGCAACGTAATTTCAAGCGGCGGCGGAAAA
This sequence comes from uncultured Christensenella sp., assembly GCA_910577555.1. Taxonomy (GTDB): domain Bacteria; phylum Bacillota; class Clostridia; order Christensenellales; family Borkfalkiaceae; genus Coproplasma. Next base: position 73,347 of record CAJTLF010000007.1, read on the forward strand.
GCCGTAGTTGAAATGCGCGGCAGGTTTAAAACGGGCGATACGCTGGAAGTTTTGTCGCCCGACGGCAATTTCGGTAAATCGTTCACCGTAAAAACGGCGTTCAAGGCGGACGGTGAGCAGGTTGACGACTGCAAACTCGTACAGGAAAAATATACTGTAAACTGCCCGTATGAGCTGAACGCAGGCGATATTTTGCGAAGAAGAAAATGAACTATCAGGTTAAACCCGTTTACGGCAAAATTAAAAACGGACGAATGGAAGTGAGCGTCCCGGGGTCAAAGAGTATCACGGCGCGCGCGCTTCTGATTGCGGCGTTGGCAAACGGTGAAAGCACTCTTTACGGAGCACAGTTTTCCGACGACTGCCGCACTTTTTTAAATTGCTTAAAAGATTTGGGCATATGTGCAAGCGTTGACAAAACTACGGTAAAAATAACGGGTTGCGGCGGAAAACTAACGAAAAAGTCGGCAAAAATAAACGTCGGCAGCGCAGGAACAGCGGCTCGGTTTTTACCTGCTTTTTTAGCGTTCCAGAACGGGGAATATACGCTCGACTGTTCCGAGCAAATGAAAAGGCGTCCCATTGCTCCGCTCGTTTCCGCGCTTGAAAGCGTTGGCGCAAAATTTACTTTTCTTGAAAAAGAAAATTCGTATCCGTTTATAATCTGCGGCACGGCTACCCCGACAACGGGCGTAGAAGTGGACGTTACCGAGAGCAGTCAGTTTTTATCCGCACTGATTATTTCCTCCGTGTGCGCGGGTAGTCCTTTTACTGTAACGCCGCGGGGCGCGCACGGTTTGGAATACGTGAAAATGACGGTGAAAATGGCGGCAGAGTTCGGCGTAAAGGTAGATGAAAACTGCGGGAAATATACTGTGAACGGTGCTTATTCAGCCCGCGAATACCGTATTGAACCGGACGTTTCCGCGGCGTGCTATTTTTACGCTATGAATAAAATTTTAGGCACGGAAATATCCGTTAAAGGCGTTACTTCTCACAGCTTGCAGGGCGACGGAAAGTTTTTGGAACTTTTACGAAGCTTCGACGGCGGCGTAGTGGATATGGGCGGATTTTCCGACCAGACCCTTACGCTTGCGGCAATCGCGCCGTACTTTAATAATCCGACCGAAATCCGCGGGGTAAGTCATATCCGCGGGCAGGAATGCGACCGAATTACGGCAATTACCCACAATCTTAACGCAATGGGCGTAAGGTGCGAAGAGTTTTCCGACGGGGTCAAAATTTATCCGTCACAGCCTGAACCCGCGGTAATTAAAACTTTCGGCGACCACCGCGTGGCGATGAGCTTTGCGCTTACGGGACTTCGTGCCCAAGGCATCGTTATCGAAAACGCCGAAGTGTGTTGTAAAACTTTTAAAAATTATTTTGATTTATTGGACGAAGTTTGCGGCAAACTAATCAGATGAAAGAGCGCATAGTAATTCATTCCGATTTGAATAATTTTTACGCGTCCGTCGAAAAACGGTTGAACCCCGAACTTGCGGGCAAGCCCGTTGCAGTTTGCGGCAGTAAGGAAGAGCGGCGAGGAATAGTGCTTGCAAAGAGCGAAGAAGCCAAGCGTTTCGGGGTAAAAACGGGCGACACCGTTTGGCAGGCTCAGAGAAAATGCCCCGATTTAGTAGTCGTTCCGCCCCGTTTCTGGTTATATATGGAGTATTCGCGCAAGGTAAAGGCGATTTACGCGCGGTATACGGACTTAATTGAAAATTACGGCATAGACGAGTGCTGGCTGGATTTGACCCGCTCGACTCTCATTTTTCCGCCCTTTGAAAACAAGTGCGTAACGGTAGACGGGGAAGAGCATTATACGGATGAATATCTGCGGTTTTTAGGCGATATTATCCGCAACGAAGTAAAAAAGGAACTGGGAATTACCGTTTCGTGCGGGGTTTCTTTCAACAAAGTTTTTGCAAAGCTCGGCTCGGAGCTAAAAAAACCCGACGGCACTTCCGTAATTTCTAAACTGAATTATAAAAAAGTGATAAACGGTCTGCCGGTGGAAGAATTACTCTTCGTCGGCAAAGCCACCCGCGATAAACTATATAAAATGGGGCTTACCACGATAGGTAAACTTGCCGCGGCTGACGATAAAAAAGTTGTCGGGGTTTTCGGTAAAGTGGGCGAAACGCTCTTGTCATACGCCCGCGGTCAGGACGAAACACCCGTGAAGCATATGGACGAAAAGCGGGAATATAAATCGATAGGTAATTCCTGTACCTACGCCGAAGACGTGACCACTTTCGAACGGGTTGAAAGGCTGTTGTTCGTTTTGGCGGAAAGCGTTGCCGCCCGCACACGCGAAACGGGGCAGGGGTTGGCGTCTACGGTACATCTTTGGGTGCGCTACTCCGACCTGACCGATTTCGCCGTACAGAAAAAAGTGCGTCATACCGCGCTTTGCAGTGAAATAGCGGAGCACGCTTTCGAACTTTTCAAGGCTAATGTAAAAAATCCGTTTTCAGTCCGCGCTTTGGGGATAACGGTATCGGGGTTCGATAACGGCGAATCGCAGATGACCTTCGACGAGAGTTCGGGCAGGTATGAAAAGTTACAAGCCGTTGAAAAGTGCGTCGATGAAATACGCAGAAAACACGGCTACGACAAATTACAGCGCGGCGTTATTACGGAAGAGCCTGCGCTTGCCCGCGACGATATAAAAAATTCACATTTAATAAAACCCGCTAACTTCGAAGACAGAAACGAAGAGTGAGTAATTATAATATAACCTGTGCTTATACGTACGGCAAGGTATTGCATAGGTCAGAAGTCCGTCATTTAATTTGACAAAACGCGGCGGTAAAATATATAATTTTAGTATATTATCGTTACAAGGAGACAGCATATGAAATTACCCGAAAATTTCGGTGTAAACGTGTTCAACGATTCGGTACAGAAGGAAACTCTGCCCAAGGAAGTATACAAAGCTCTGCGCGCCACTATAGATGCGGGCAAGCAGCTTGACGTATCGATAGCGGGCGCGGTCGCCGCCGCCATGAAGGACTGGGCGGTTTCCAAGGGCGCAACGCATTATACCCACTGGTTTCAGCCGCTTACGGGACTGACCGCCGAAAAGCACGACAGCTTTATCGAACCGGACGGCGACAAGGTGATAATGCGACTTACGGGTAAAAGCCTTATCGTAGGCGAGCCCGATGCGTCGAGTTTTCCTTCGGGCGGGTCGCGTGCGACGTATATGGCGCGCGGTTATACTGCGTGGGACCCTACATCGCCCGCGTTTGTGAAGGAAGGAACGTTATACATACCCACGGTGTTCGTTTCCTATACGGGCGAAACTCTCGATAAAAAGTCTCCGTTGCTCCGTTCTATGACCGCGCTTGATAAGCAAGCTAAGCGCGTGCTTAAAAAATTCGGCATAGATTGCAAAAGGGTAAACTGCGAAGCGGGACCCGAGCAGGAGTACTTTATAATTTCCGAAGAAGAATATTATAAGCGCAAGGATTTACAGCTTACGGGAAGAACGCTTTTCGGCACGCCCGTAACCCGCGGACAGGAGCTGGAAGACCACTATTTCGGCGTAATAAAGCCCGCTATAGGCGAGTATATGCGCGATTTGGACGAAGAACTCTGGAGTTACGGCGTTCTTTCCAAGACAAAGCATAACGAAGTAGCGCCTGCCCAGCACGAAATGGCTCCCGTGTATTGCACGACAAACGTTGCGGTGGATACCAATATGCTCACAATGGAGCTTATGAAAAAGGTTGCGCACCGTCACGGACTCGTTTGTCTTCTGCACGAAAAGCCCTTTAAAGGTATTAACGGCAGCGGCAAGCACAATAACTGGTCGATTTCGACGGATACGGGTTTAAATCTTTTAAAACCGGGCGATACCCCTGAAACGAACACGCTGTTTATGCTCGTTCTCACGGCTGTGATAAAGGCGGTAGACGACTATCAGGGCATACTTCGCGCTTTTGTCGCGTCTGCTGGTAACGACCACAGGCTCGGCGCGGACGAAGCTCCGCCCGCAATAATATCGGTATATCTCGGCGACCAGCTCGGTGCGCTCGTAGACAGTATAGTCAAGGGTCAGAACTACGTTTCCGAAGGTAAAATGCAGGGCTCGATAGGCGTTCCGGAAAGTCCTATATTCCCCAAAGACGCTACGGACAGAAACAGAACTTCGCCGTTTGCGTTTACGGGTAACAAATTCGAGTTCCGAATGCTCGGTTCTCAGGCAAACGTTGCCGACGCGAATATCAGTCTTAACACCATAGTTGCCGATGCGCTATCACAGTTTGCGGATGAACTCGAGAACGCGAAGGACGTTGAAAAAGCGGCGAATAAAATTATTGCCCGCGAGCTTAAAGCGCACTATCGCATAATTTACAACCTTGACGGTTACGGTCCCGAATGGGAGCCCGAAGCGGCAAAGCGCGGACTTTTGAACAATAAAAACACGGCGGACGCGGTTCCCGTGCTTTACGAAGATAAGAATATCGAAGTTTTCGTAAAGCAGGGCGTGTACACCCGTGAAGAAGCCAAGGCACGCGCCGATATAAGGCTCGAAAATTATACAAAAATAATAAATATCGAAGCGTTGACCATGATTGAAATGGCCAAGCGTGACGTAATTCCCTCCGTTTCAGACTTCGTTGCGGATTTGTGCCAGAACGTAGCGGCAAAACGCGCCGTGTGCGAAGAAATCCCTTATAATACCGAAAAGAATCTTATCGCCAGACTTTCCAAGCTCAACGACGCGGCAAGCGCGGCTGTTGAAAAGCTTGAAAGCGACTTAAAGGCAATAGATAAAGAGCAGATAGTGCCTGCGGCGAAAGCTATGGCGCATACGGTTATCCCCGATATGGACGCTTTGAGAAAAGCGGTTGACGAAATGGAAACTCTTGTATCTTCCGATTACTGGCCGTACCCGAGTTACTTCGACATACTTTACAGCGTTAAATAATTTTAAACGGCGGTGTTAAATCCGCCGTTTTTATACGGTATAAGACGAATATGCAAAATAATCTGCTTAAAAAAAATTTAAATCTGTTTTGGGATAACGCGCTGAACCTGTTCTGTATGAGCGTGCTTACGGGACTTTTTGCGGGCGTTCTGGTTACTTTCTATAATATCCTTATGTCGATAGGCGAACACACCGCCGAAGAGTATTACGGTTTGCTTTTGCAAAATCCTGCGTTCATACCCTTGCTTTTCGCGGGGCTTGCGGCGGGGGCGGTAGTCATAGGCACTCTCGTCCGTTTCGTTCCTACAATACGCGGTAGCGGAATACCGCAGATAGAAGGCGCGGCGCGCGGCGTGGTGCGTATGAAATGGTACGTAACTATGTGTTCGATGTTCGCGGCGTCGCTCGCGTGCGTATTTATGGGCTATCCCGCGGGCGCGGAAGGTCCTTCTCTCGAACTCGGCGGCTGTTGCGGCTCTGCCACGGGTACGCTGTTAAAGCGCAATATGATGATTAAACGCCTGCAAATAGCAAGCGGAGCAAGCGCGGGGCTTGCCGTAGCGTTCAACGCGCCCATCACGGGCGTAGTATTCGCAATGGAAGAAGCCTTCCGTTCTTTTTCGCCGCAGGTGTTCATATGCGCAACCATAAGCGTAGTAACCGCGCTTTTCACGCGCAACGCAATCCGTCCCGCACTTGATTATCCTGTGGATTATACCGTGGATTTTGCATTTACAGGTTTCGTATTCAACGATTTCGACGCGCTGTCCTATTTGTATATAGCCGTGGGCGCCGCAGTAACCGCGTTGGTCGGAGTAGGCTTTTACTACTCCGTTTTCGCGCTTAAAAAAGTATTCAGAAAAATCACCTTTTTCAAGGGCGCGGGCAAATATATGATTCCTTTCGTGCTTGCCGGCGCGTTCGGGCTTATAACGCTCTATTCGATAGGCGGCGGACATTCGTTTATAGAAATATTCGCAACCAACGGCGGTGAAAAGGAAATTTCGGCAAGCGTCTTGGGCGCAGGACTTATATGGAGCTTGATAATAATAGTCGCAATCCGCTTTATAACGGCGGTTGCGTCCATGAGCTGTGGCGTGCCTTGCGGCGTATTCATACCAATGCTCGCAATCGGCGCGGGTTGCGGCGGCGTTATGTCGTTGCTGTTCCAAAAGGCGGGAATGTCGGCGGCGCTAAGCGACTATTATATAATAATCTGCATGGCGGCGTTCTTTACCTGCGTGGTAAAAGCTCCAGTAACGGGAATAGTAATGGTGTTCGAGCTTACGGGCAGTTTTACAAACTTTTTGCCCGCAATTCTGGGCGTTGCCGTGGGCTATCTCGTGGGTATGCTGTTTAAAACGGACGCCATTTACGAGAAAAATCTCGAAGGGTTTATCGCGGACGAAAAGCTCTATAAAAACTTTAAAAAAGTCAGCGTCGTTCTCACCATACGGGACGGGGCAAGGGCGGTCGGTAAAGCCGTGCGCCAAATCGTATGGCCGCCTAACGGGTTGGTAATATCGCGCACCGCAAACGGCGAGCAGACCGTGCCCGACGGCGAAACGGTACTCGGCGGCGGTGAAATTATAGTTTTCGAGTGCGAAACGGACGACGAGAAGGAGCTTATGCAATATCTCGAATATCTGGTGGGAAAGCAGGAAACCGTTTCGGCGCAAACGGAATAGCGTTTAGAAATAAAAGTCAATAAAAACGCTTGTCTTAGGCGGGCGTTTAAGCTATAATATATCGTGTGTGCTTTGCACAATACAGTAAATTGGAGATAAAGATGTTAACAAGTATCTGCGGAATCAACTGGGGCGACGAAGGCAAGGGAAGAATGGTTGACCTTCTGTCCGAAAAGTACGACGTGGTTTGCCGCTATCAGGGCGGAAACAACGCGGGACATACCGTAATTAACGAGCGCGGCAAATTCATATTAAATCTTTTGCCGTCTGGTATATTGCGTGAAGACGTCGTAAACGTACTCGGTTGCGGAATGGTAATCGACCTTAAACATCTTTGCGGTGAAATGGAACGCTTAAAGGACGGAGGCATTAAAATCAGCCCCGAAAACCTTAAAATAAGCGATAAAGCGATTATAACCATGCCCTACAACGTTTTGCAGGACGAAATGGAAGAAGACCGTCTTACCAAAGCCACGGGCAAGCCTTACGGCTCTACCCGCCGCGGCATAGCTCCCGTTTACGCGGACAAGTATCTTAAAAAGGCTTTCCGTATGGGAGAGCTTCTCAATACCGAACTTTTATACAAGCGTTTACCCGATATCGTAGCGTGGAAAAATATGACCATACGCGCGTACGGGTTCAAGCCCGTTACCGTCGACGAAATGATAGATTATTTCGAAACTTACGGCAAACCGCTCGCACAGTTCGTTACCGACACGGGGCTTTATCTCAACGAAGCAAATAAATCGGGCAAAAATATAATGTTCGAAGCTCAGCTCGGCGCACTCAGAGATATAGATTACGGCATAGTTCCCTATACTTCGTCGTCGTCTACTATTGCGGCTTACGCTCCCATAGGCGCGGGCGTTCCCAATCTCAAGCTCGATAACTCCATCGGGATTATGAAAGCGTATTCGAGTTGCGTCGGCGCGGGTCCGTTCACTTGTGAATATTTCGGCAAAAAGGCGGATAAACTGCGCGAACTCGGCAGCGAGTACGGCGCGGCTACGGGCAGACCCAGAAGGGTTGGACCCTTCGACGTTGTGGCAAGCCGTTACGGAATACGCTGTCAGGGCGCGGATGAAATCGCGCTTACAAAACTCGACGTTTTGGACGGGTACGAAGAGATTGAAATTTGTACGCACTATACTCTGCGCGGCAAGGTCATAAACGAATTCCCTTTTACCGACGTTTTAGACGAGTGCAAGCCCGTATTCGAAAAAGTTAAGGGTTGGCATTGCGATTTGACGGGGTGCAGAAAAAAGGAAGATTTGCCCAAAGCGGCGTTGGATTACATCGCTCTTTTGGAAAAGCTTTGCGAGTGCAAAATCAAATACGTATCCGTAGGCGCGGAACGCGACGCTTGCATTCAAATGTATTAATTACGAAAGGAAAAGTACATACTGTTTGGTGGGGGGAGTATAAGTATGAGCAAACTTATTTCGTTTGCCGTGCCGAGTTACAATTCTCAGGCTTATCTTAATAAATGTATAGACAGTCTGCTCGTGGGCGGCGACGACGTTGAAATAATTATCGTCAACGACGGGTCTAAGGACAATACGGCGGCTATTGCGGACGAATACGCGGCGAAATATCCTAATATAGTAAAGGCGGTGCATAAGCCCAACGGCGGACACGGCTCGGGCGTAAATAAGGGTATAGAGCTTGCTACGGGCTTATTTTATAAAGTCGTGGACAGCGACGACTGGGTAGACGCAACCGCCCTTAAAAAGATTATAAGCGTTCTGAAAGAACACGTGGCTAAAGGCGAGCAGGCGGATTTGTATATAACCAATTTCGTTTACGAACACGTGGAAGACGACACGCAATACGTCAGCCGTTATACTAAATATTTTCCCACTGACAAGTTTTTCGGCTGGCAGGATACCAAACCGATGCGCCTTTGGAATTACGTTTTAATGCACTCCTTGATGTACAGTACCGAGCTTTTGCGCAAATCGGGAATGATATTGCCCGAACATACTTTTTACGTGGACAATATCTACGCTTACCAGCCTATAATCTATACGAAAAAACTTTACTATCTCGACGTTGATTTTTACCGCTATTATATAGGTCGCAGCGACCAGTCCGTAACCGTTGCAAATATGACGAAGCGTTACACCCAGCAGCTGCGCGTTATGCGCCATATGTTGCTTTGCCATAGCTATGACGAGATAGAAAGTCAACCCAAGCGTTTAAAACAGCAGCTATATCACCAGTTGAATAATATAATGGTTACCACTTACTTTTTTACCACGCAGAGCGACGACCCCGAAAGAAGAAAGGGGTTTGCCGATATGTGGCGGGAGCTTAAGGAAAAGGATATAAAACTTTATAAAAAGGTTCGTTCTTTCCCGTTAGTGCGGCTTTTAAACGGTATGAGTTGGAAGAGTAAAGGAAGGCTTACTTTGTCCACTTACAAGTTCCTTACCAAGCACGTAAAGCTTGGCGCATATTGATATTGAATATTAAAAAAGGCGGCGGATTTTTAATCCGCCGCCTTTTTGATTCAACCTTCCGAAGATTCCAAAAGCACGCATTCGTCAAGCGTAGGGTTTTGGTTCGCTCCGCTTCCCGCGGTTGCGTTGGCTGCAATAACGTAGTCGCTCGGTAATTTTTTAGGCGTGTATCCCGTGATTTCTTTGAAAATACGGTTAAAATTGCGTATGGTGGCAAATCCGCATTTAAGCGAAACTTCGGTCATTGTAATACTTTGTCCCGATTGTAAAATTTCTACCGCTTTGGAGCACTTTACCCTGTTAAGATATTGCGAAAAAGTAGTGCCGGTGCATTTATGAAACATTCTCGAAAAATACGCCGCGTTCATATTCATAAATTCCGCAGCTGTGTTTAAATCGTAAAATTCGTAATTTTTGTTTATGTCTGTGAGCAGTCCTTTGAAAAGCTCAACCGACCCGTCCGATTTTTTCTTCAAAAGCGTTTGCTCGTTTCGGAATATTTCTGCCGTAAGCGACTGAACTGTGGCCGTTGCTTTTACCGAATAAAACTTTTTCTTTTCTCTTAATTCATCAAGCAGAGTTTTATAAACCTTGTCTATTCCGTAATTCTTGCTTAAAACTGGCGATGCAAGGGTCAATTTTTCTGTAAACGGCTTAATTTTATCGTAGTTAAATACAAGCATAATTATTTCGGTATCTTCAGTTCCCGCGTGCATAAAATGCACCTTCTCGCTGTCGATAAAAAACGCCTGACCTGCCGAAAGCGGATATTGCGTCTGGTTACACCATACTTTTAGATTGCCGCGCTTAACGAAAAGCAGTTCGCAATCGTAGTGCCAGTGCGGCATATTGTGCGAATTTTTATATTTTCCAACCCATATTCCCGAAAATTTATCGTAATTCCACTGTTCGCGCTTGACTTGCATTTTTCTTACCGTTAATCGTATTATTATAAAATAAAGTATAGTCCATAAAAACCTTATTGTCAATATCAGGAGCAAAAATAAAGTAAAAAAATGTCCAAAATTCGGAAAAAATATTTCTTGTATACCGTAAAGAAATAGAGTAAAATTAAAATATAAGGGAGCCATTATGATAAAGCATAATTTTAACGAAAATTGGAGCTATCGCCGTTTGGGCGAAGAAAGTTTTAAAAGCGTAACGCTTCCACACGACGCGGCTATGTATGAAGAACGCAGCAAGGACGCGGAAGCGGGTGTTAATACCGGTTGGTATTTGGGATACGATTACGAGTATATAAAAACTTTTGCCGTACCCGAAGAGTACAAGGATAAAAACGTAATTTTCGAGTTCGAAGGCGTTTATCACAACGCGGAAGTTTTTATAAACGGCAAACTTGCCGGTTACCGTCCTTACGGTTATACCAATTTTTTCGTTACCGCTGATAAGTTTTTAAAATACGGACAGGATAACGAAATGCGCGTAATTGCCCGTAACGCCGACCAACCCAACAGCCGTTGGTATTCGGGCGCGGGAATTTACCGCCCCGTCCATATGTTCGTCGGCGATAAAAAACGCATAACTTTGAACGGAGTAAAAATAAGGACGCTGTCGCTGTATCCCGCGATAGTCGAAGTATGCGTCAATACTACGGGTGTCGGCTTAGTAACCGTTGCCATAGAGAAGAATGGTAAGAAGATAGTTTCGACATCCAACGAGCAAAATGACGGTGATGCCGTTTTCGCGCTTGAAATTCCACACGCTAAATTCTGGTCGCCGGACACGCCCGAACTTTATACCTGCCGTGTTAAATACGAAAATGACGAGCAAATTCATTCTTTCGGTATCCGTACGCTCACCTGCGACCATACGAACGGGCTGTGTATAAACGGTGAAAGAGTTATAATACGCGGTGCGTGTATTCATTCGGATAACGGAATTTTAGGTGCGAGAAGCTATCCCGAAGCGGAAGAACGGAAGATAAGGATTTTAAAGGAAAACGGATATAACGCAATCCGTTCAGCGCACAATCCTTGCGCAAAATCTCTTTTAGACGCGTGCGACAAGCTGGGCGTGCTCGTTATGGACGAATACGTCGATATGTGGTATATCCATAAAAACCGTTACGACTACGCGTCGTATATTGAAGATTGGTATGCCCGTGATATAAAGGATATGGTGGAAAAGGATTATAACCATCCGTCCGTCATAATGTATTCGCTGGGCAACGAAGTCGCGGAAACGGGCGAAAAGCGCGGTATAGAGCTTTTCAAGAATATGAAGGCAATCTGCAAGGAAAACGACTCCGACCGCCCCGTAACCGTGGGCGTAAATATCTTTTTCAACTATCTTTATGCGCTCGGTTTCGGTCAGTATTCAGATAAAAAGGCGGAAAAGAATCCCAACAAAAAGGTTGGCAGCGAATTTTTCAACAACCTTGCGGGTATGCTCGGCGACTCGTTTATGAAAACTATGGCAAAGCTCCCCGGTTGCGACAGAAAGACGCGTGACTGTTTTGCCGTAATGGACGTTGCGGGATACAATTACGGAATCAAACGCTATAAACACGACGTAAAAAAGTATCCCGAACGAATTATTTTGGGCAGTGAAACTTTCTGTTCGGACGCGTACGAATTCTGGGAATTTGCAAAAAATAACGAAGCTCTTATAGGCGATTTCGTATGGGCGGGAATGGATTATCTCGGCGAAGTCGGCGTTGGCTCGTGGGAATACCGTGATTACGCACCCGACTTTCTGCACGGCGTGGGTTGGGTAACCGCAGGCAGCGGCAGAGTGGATTTAATTGGTACGCCGCTCGGCGAAGCTCTTTATACCAAAGTTGCATTCGAGCTGGAAGATAAACCGCAGATTGCCGTCGTTCCCGTAAGTAATACGAAGTCGAAACATTCGCCTTCGGCGTGGAAGTTCTCAAACGCAATACCCAGCTGGTCGTGGAACGGGTTGAACGGCAAAAAGGCAAAGGTGGAAGTGTATTCCCGCGCGCCTGTAGTCGAGCTGTATATAAACGGCAAAAAAGTCGGAAGAAAAAGATTTAAAAAGAATTGTAAGTTCGATTTCAGCGTAAGATATTACGACGGCGAAATTACGGCGGTAAATTTAGATAAGCAAGGTAAAGAGCTTTCGCGCAATACGCTGTATACGGCGGATAACGAAACGGTTATTTGCGTTGCGCCTGAAAAAACTGCCGTAAAATCAGGCGAAATCTGCTTTATAAATCTTAGCTTTGCCGACGCAAAAGGAGAAGTAAAGCCCCTTGAACGCGGTAAAATTTCGGTTAAAATAAACGGCGGCGAGTTGTTGGCTTTGGGCAACGCATGTCCGTTTAACAGTGACGGATATCTTCAAACCCAAACCGACACCTATTACGGAAGGGCGTTGGCTGTCGTTAAAGCTACGGGTGAAAAAGTAACCGTCGTGGCGGAAGGCAACGGGCTTTGCGGAAAAGCCGAAATCGTCGTGCAGTAAAACTAATTTCGGACGGAGAGATATGCAAACAATTTATCGTATAGTGGACGAACTCATCGATTACGCACAAAAGAATCTCGGGCTTGACGCACGAAACGAAGTGTATGCCCGCAACGCGGTTCTGAACGCGCTCGGTATAAGCTCTTACGGGGAAAAGTCAGACGCGGTTTCTTCCGCGTTAACTCCCGAAGATATACTTTTAAGGCTGAAAAACGAGTGCGTTTCGCATAAAATTTTTGAAGAGAGCGACGCCGCAGCCCGTTTGGACGCGGTTATGGGCGCGCTGTCATATTCGCCTGCGGAAGTGGACGTAGTGTTCAATGATATGGCTAAAAAGAGTACCGCGACTGCAACGGAATGGCTTTACGATTACTGCGTGAAAAACGACTACGTAAAGAAATCGCAGCTTGATAAAAATCCCCGTTTCGATACTTCCAACGGTCTTACCATAACGATAAACAAGGCAAAGCCTGAATTTCGCGACCCCAAAAAAGCGGCGGCGGGAAACTCGGTTGCGGGCGGATATCCCAAATGCGCGATATGCCGCGAAAACGAAGGATATTGCGGCAGGAATAAGCGTACGTTGCGTACGGTAAGCATAAAGCTGAACGGTAAAAACTGGTTCTGGCAATTTTCGCCTTACGGGTATTTTTACCAGCACGGAATAGCCGTAAACTGCGAACATACTCCCATGCGTATCGATAAAACGGCATTGGAAAACCTAATCGATTTTGCCGATAAATTTCCGCACTATTTCATCGGTTGCAACGCCCCTTTGCCTCGCATAGGCGGTAGCGTTCTGGCACACGACCACTATCAGGGCGGCGGCGAGGTTTTACCCTTACATAAAGCAAAAATAAAAAAATATATCAAGGATAGTAAATATCCATATCTGCGCGTAGGCGTTCTCGATTGGCCCGGAACGGTAATACGCGTAATCAGCGATAAGCGCAACGAAGTAGTGGAAGTGTCGGAACGAATCCGCGCCGCGTGGGAAGTTTACGACGCGCCCGAACTCGGGATAATTTCAAAGGACGAAAGCGGTTTACATAACGCCATAAGTCCCACCGTAATTAAAAGCCCGCACGGTTACGAAATGAACGTAATTTTACGCAGTAACGCGACGAGCGACGAGTATCCCGACGGCATATTCCACGCTCATCCCGAATTTCACGTAATCAAAAAGGAAAGCATAGGTTTAATAGAAGCACAAGGCTTGTTTATTCTCCCCGGCAGGTTGGAAGAAGAGCTTGCCGAAATAGAACGATTAATAGTTGATAAAAAACCGTTGCCCCCCGAATATGCCGCGTTTAAGCTCGTTTACGACGAAACTTTTATACTGTATAAGAGCGGTAAATTCAAAGATATCAGCGCGGCAATGCGCGAAGAGCTCGGCAGTATATGTTACCGCATACTCGAAAATACGGCGGTATTTAAACATGAAAAGGATTTATACGCATTTTTAACTAAAGCGGGGTTTGAAATTGGATAAAAAATACGATTATAAGGTAACTGCCGCGGGCAGAATAAATATCATAGGCGAGCATATAGATTACTGCGGCGGCAAAGTTTTTCCCGCGGCGTTATCTCTGAATAACGCAATATATATCCGCCCCAACGGTACCGATAAGATTAATTTGAAGTGGACTACGCTACCCGACGAAGTAACTTTGGAAATTGACAAATTAGAAAGTTACAAAAATCTCAAATACGGCAATTATCAGGCGGGCGCGGCCTTGGCGTGGAAACGGGCGGGGCATAAGGTTTTGGGCTGCGATATGCTGTACGACTGCACCGTTCCGTTCGGCAGCGGCTTGTCAAGCTCTGCGGCAATAGAAGTTTCAACTATCGTCGCGCTTGCGACCATAGCGTGCGAACGGCTTGATTTAAAGGAAATCGCTCTGTTGGCTCAGCAGGCGGAGCGTGAGTTTGCGGGCGTAAACTGCGGCATAATGGACCAGTATGCGTCGGCAAACGGTAAAAAAAATCACGCGTTAATTCTCGACTGTAAAGCGGTAACCCACGAATACGTGCCGTTGAATTTGGGCGATTACGCGCTCGTAATAATTAACTGCAACAAGCCGCATAATCTGGTTGAAAGTAAGTATAACGAGAGAAGAGCGGAAACGGAAACGGCGTTGGAAATTTTAAAAAAGGTGTGCGATATTTCCTGCCTTGCAGACCTTACTCCCGCTCAATTTGAAAAGCATAAAAATTTATTGGGCGGAAAAGTAAGGGAAAGAGCGGAACACGTCGTATACGAATGCAACCGTGTGAAGCTTGCCGCCGATGCAATGAAACGCGGCGATTTGGTTTTGCTCGGAAAACTGCTTAACGAATCGCACGCGTCGTTGCGCGACAAATACGAAGTTACGGGTAAAGAGCTTGACGCGCTTGCCGCGGCGGCGCAAAGCCACCCCGATTGCATCGGGTCGAGAATGACGGGCGCGGGGTTCGGCGGGTGTACGATTTCTCTCGTAAAGAGAAGCGGGCTTGAAAGGTTCAAAACAGCCGTTGCAAGAGAGTACCGTGATAAGACGGGCTACGACTGTAAAATCTACGACGCGGAAATTGCCGACGGCGTTACCGTTACCAAATTATAAAATGCGACAGGACAAATATGAAAGTAACCGAAAGAATTTACGATGAATATAAAGGCAGTACCGTAAAAGTTTACACTCTGCAACAAGGCGACCTGTCCGTTGATATCGTTGACCTTGGCAGCCGTATTAACGCTTTGCGCTATTGCGGCGTAAACGTAGCCCGCGGATTTAAAAGCGTCGAAGAATATCTTAACAGTAATTCTTATGCGGGCGCAACCGTCGGCAGAGTTGCAAACCGCATAAAAGGCGGAAAGTTCGTTTTGGACGGACGGGATTATTCCGTCGTATGCAACGAAGGAAACAACTCTCTGCACGGCGGGCTTGAAGGTTTCGATAAAAAACCTTTTGCCGTGGAAGTTTGCTCCGATTGCGTTAAAATGCACTGCGTTTCTCATGAAGGGGAGCAGGGTTACCCCGGCGAACTCGAATTGACGGTAATTTATAAAATCGAAAACGACGCTTTGATAATTGAGTATACCGCTAAGGCAAACAAGAAAACGCTGTTCAATCCGACCAACCATACTTATTTTAATTTAGACGGCATCGAAACGGGCGACTGCTCTCACAATCTTTTAAGCGTTAACGCCGACGGATATACTCCCGTTGACGGCGAACTTATCCCAACGGGCGAAATTCGTTCCGTCAAAGGTACGGCGTTTGATTTTACTATTCCAAAGGAAATTACGGCGGATTACGACAGCCCGCTGTTATCGCAAACGCGCGGATACGACCACAATTTCGTTCTTAACGGAGAGCTTGCCGCCCGCGTGCAAAGCGTGCGAACGGGTTCTTCAATGGAGCTGTTTACAGACTTGCCTTGTCTGCAATTCTATTCGCAGGCAGAACAGCATACGAGCTTTTGCCTCGAACCGCAATTCTGTCCGAACGCGATAAATTTACGGGATTTTGCAAAGCCCGTAATAAATGCGGGCGAACGGGTAAGACACTATATAAAATACGCTTTTTCCAAGGCGTAAAAAATAATTTCACGGTATTACGGGTGAGAGTTATAACTCCGCCCGTTTTTTTATATAATTAACTTTATTTTCCAAATAGTGGACGAATTGCAATAATTTAAAGTAATAACTGCAATTGAAAAAGAGTAATTCTCGGTGTATTATAGTATAGGATTGCAAAAATTTATCAATTAATGACAAAAAAACTCTAAACCACAAATTAAGTATAAATTTCAGGCGCGCGTGCGCGTTTTACAATTATATAAATAAGTTTTTACCGCAAGCGAAATACTAAGTAAACGAGTTCGCAAATAAGGGGTATACCCCTTATTGCCGTCTTAAGACGGCAATAAAAGCTTTAATCGTTAAAAACGGCAAAAGCCGTAGGAGAAAAAATAATATCATTTAAAGGAGCAGAATGATGAAGAAAATTCACAAACTTTTGGTTACAGGTTTGCTGCTGAGCGGGTTTATATTCCCCGCCGCAGGATGCGTGCAACCACCCGAGCCTTTCGTTCCGCCCGAGTCGAGCGGTGGTAAAGTTACCATCAACGACGCGTACGACTGGAACGAAGCTGAAGACGGTTCTACCCGTCCCAATCTCGGCGACGATTACGAAGCGGTAGTTCCCGTAAAAGACGTACTGCTGACTATTGCCGAAGGTTCGTCCGTAAGATTCAAGGGCGGTGAGAGTACGTTTAAACTCCCCGTAGGAAGCTATCTTAAACCCACGGATTTCGACGAGTCTACGACGGGCGGCAACGACGTATGCGGTATATTCACGCTTGACGAAAATAACGAAGTCGTTACCGATTCGTTCAAACAGTTAAGCGAGTTCGAGCCTGCTGCGGAAACTGTAATAGTGCCTTGTTTCTCGCACAAGAACAGCGATTATATTGGCTTTGGTACGAATAAAATCGGCGATTACGTAGTTAATGAAAACGGCGTTGACCTGACTATAAAAACAATCGGTTACGCTCTTAAATCCGAAAATGCTTATCTTGATGGATTCTACGGTAAGAAAATCACGGGTGACGTTACGCATGATAACTCTAAAATCAGCTATTTCAGGTCAGTAAGTACAACCAAAGTGGAAGCAGGTCAAACTTACACTTATCACTATTATATTAAAAACTTCAGTGATAAAACGATTACTCTCCACGCTTATCAGATGCTTACCGGTCACGCTTGGGACAATCTTGCCAACCGCGTGCCTGCCGACCCCATAACTCTTGCCCCCGGTGAAGGTAAGTCCGTTTCGTTAAAATTAAAGGCGACGAGCAATAATTCGAACGCGCTTACGCTTTTCAGATTCGAAGAACCCGTTGAAACGATATCGCTCGGCGTAGCAATGTCCATTGAAAACAGCACGCCCACCAAGCCTGCAACCATTCATCTGAATCTTCCCGAAGGTTTCACCGTTGCGGATAGTTATAAGCGTGAAGTTCGCACTAACGACAAACTCGTTCTGCCCACTGCAAACCAGATTATCAACAAAACCGAACACAGATTGCTTGGTTGGGTTTATGCAAACTCCAACAACACCCCCGTTACCGAAGGCGTTCGCATAAAGGGCGATATAACTATCGAGCCTTTGCTCACGCAGGACGTAAGGGTAGAGTTCTTCAATCTTCCCAACGGTTTTGCGGTTAATTCCAAGTATAAGTCTGTATTCCAGGAAGGCGACTTGCTTATTCTTCCCACCGATGCCCAGCTCGATAACACTACGGGTCATAAAGTTGCTTACTGGCTTGACGATAACGGCCGTCAGATAAACGCGGGTACGGTATTGAGCGAAGACATTAAGCTTACTCCCGTATTGACGGAAGATATAAGAATTACTTTGGAACTTCCCGAAGGTTTCACCGTAACTTCCGATTATAAAATTACCGCGCAGACGGGCGACAAACTCGTATTGCCTACGGCTTCGCAAATCCAAAACAATACGGGACACAATATCATCCGTTGGGTAGACGGTAACGGCAAACCCGTAACCAACAACACTTTGTTGACGGGCGATATAACTATTAAACCCGAGCTTACCGCAGACGCGCTGGTAAGATTCATATTGCCAGAAAACTTCAGCCTTAAAGATTACGACGGCTTGAACGGCGATAACGAGTTGCACTTGCAGACGGGCGACAGGCTCACTCTGCCTACTGCCGAACAGATTAACAATACTACGGGCAACAGATTTATCCGTTGGGTGGACGAGAACGGCAAACCTTTAGCAAATACCGTTCAGTTAACGGGAAATCTGACTATTAAGCCGGAGCTTACTCAAGCGGCTAAAATAACCGTTCGCCTTCCCGAAGGTCTTACCGTTAAAGGCGAATACGAAACCGACGTGCAGACCGGTGACAAGCTTTTAATTCCCGAACTCGAAGGCGAAAAAGCCATTCTCGACGCAATAAAGGGCTGGTATATCGTAGGTAACGGCAATCAGAAGATAGACGCAAATACGATTATCCTTGATACTGAGTTGACTATAGCGCCTTACTGGCAACAGGCGAACGGCTACGAGTATGTTGCAATAGGTAGCGGTGCAAATTCGGGTTACAATAGTGACGAAACGTACGGTTCTGTCGGTTATCATCTCGGTGCGCATGACAACACCGCAACGGGCAGTGTGAAATACTCTACGGGTCATATAGTTTCCGGCGGTGAAAGCGGTCAGGCGGCTCAGGGCGTTACTCTTAGCGACAGCTTACCCGTAAAAGCAGGCTCGATAATAAGATTCGATTCTAAGCGCACAGCGGGAGCGGGAAAATATGAGTTTAGTTACGCTTTTGAAAACAGGGGTAATTCAGACCTTAAACTCAGCGTTTATCAGATTAATGCAAGCGGTGAATACCGTGGCTTAAAATTTGCATATGAAAATAGTCGTTATCGCGTAGAAATAAACCTTAAACCGGGCGAAAGCATAACAAAACTCGGACAATACGACCTTTCTTCGAACGGTAACTGGTTGACTATTATCGTAATCGAGCAGGACGTAGAATCTTTTGAGTTTGGTGTTGCAATCGGTTACAAATCCATTACGAATATCGATGCCGCATACCAAAATCAGGCAGCACTCAATAATCCGGCAAATATTCAGTATAACGCCGAAGAAAACGGCGGAATCGTCGTAAAAGACAGTTATCTCAAACAGAGAGCAGGACACTTTATTACCGTACCCACTGAAAATGATATTGAAGTACCCGCAGGAATAACGGTTGAAAAGTGGCAGCTTATTGTCGACGGAGTAGCTTACGATATTCCCGCAACGGTTACGGACTGGAAGAATTTAATGGTTCCTTCCGTATCGACTCTTAAAGCGGTTTTAAAGGAGAATGCAAATGGATAAGGTAAAACAATTCTTTACTGATTTTATTAAAACCAGAAAAATAACTTATTATATCGCGCTCGGCGTTGCGTTTATAGCCTTCATTATGGGTATAGTAGCCACCGCGTCCCTTGCGGACGCGGGCGCAACCGCCCTGCCTTTGGTATTTACCTTAATCGGACTTCTTGCTTTTGCGGGCTTGTCCGTAATAGGTTTGGAAAAAATCGGCGCGGGACTCGTTTCTTTTGCAAGCTTCGGTGCGCTTGTAGCTACCGTTTGCGAAGTATACGAATACTTTCTTGACGCTATTACAAATCAGGCTATGGGCGGTTTCAACGTATTCGCTATCGAAGGCGTGTCGGCGTTGCTTGCTTGCGTAATTTTACTCGTAATTTGTGCCGTGGTTGCAAACGTTCTTGCTTGGTTAAAGCTGAAAAAAGAGAACGCTCCAGCAGATAAAGCGGCGGAAGGGGAAGTGAAAAATGAAAATTAAAAAAATTCTTAATTTAGTTTCCAAAATTTTATTTAACGTGATGGCGTTAATCTTCGGATTAACTTTGATAGCAGGTTCATTACTTACTAACGATGACGTATCTAATTTGCTTACTTCGTTCGTATTTAAAGATAAGCCTGCGGACGTAGTCGTAAGCACGGGTAAAGAACCCGTTCGTTACAAAACCTGGTATTCTTCGGTAGAAGATACGCTCAACGGCAACGGACAGATTGCCCGTATCGCTCAGGCGGAAGGCACCGTTCTTCTTAAAAACGAAGAAAACGCTTTGCCGCTTGCCGCGGGAACTAAGGTCAGCCTGTACGGCGTAACTGCTTACGACCCCATGTACTGCCTTGACGGCGCTGGTAACAATAAAATTAACGACCCCAAAGCTTATAACGGCTTGTCGGAAGTTTACCGCAGACAGTTCTTCTACGACGAGTTTAAAAAAGCCGGTCTCGATATGAACGAGAAGCTTAAAGAATGGTATAATTCCGATGCCGGTAAACATTATTGGAGAAGGGATTACGTAGGTTTCTGGGGGCTTAACAGCGGACTTGGTTATGCCAAAAACGACAACGGAAAAATTCCTGCACTTACCGAAGCCGCATGGGACGAAATCGATGCAACCGCAAAAGATAGCGGAGCTTACGGTAAAGGCACTACGGCTATTTATATTACCGGCAGAATGACTAACGAGATTCTCGACCTTACTTCCGAGGGTGCCGGTTCGAGTGCGGCGGCTCCCAATGGCAACAACGACGGACTTAAAGAAAATGTTGATTATCTTGCATTAACTAAGGAAGAAAAAAGCGTACTTGCAGGGCTTAAAGAAAATTACGAAAAAGTTATCGTAATATTCAACCAGGCAAACGCCCCGCAGGAAGACGTTCCCGCGCTCTTGGACGAATACGGCGTTGACGCGGCTCTTTGGATTGGTTTCCCCGGTTCTGACGGTATTAAAGCTGTTGCTGATATACTTATGGGCAAGACGAACCCCTCCGGCGGACTTTCGGCGGCTTGGTATACTTCCCGTAACGAAAACCCTTCCACGCAGAACTTTGCCATAAGCGGCGTTGCTAATGTAGTAAACGTAGAAGGTATGTACGTTGGATATCGCTATGCGGAAACCCGTTACGAAGATACTCTCTTGAATAAACCCAATGCGGGCGACTATAATTACGGCGCAAGTATTTCCTATCCTTTCGGTTACGGACTTTCTTATTCCACGTTCAGCTATAGTAATATAGAAATCGCTCCCGATGCAGACCCCGCTAAAAATTACTATTCCGGCGGACTTATGGCATCCAACGCGCAGGATTATCACGGTAACTACGGTAAACCCGTAAGCGAAGAAGATAAACGCGCAACCGGTACCGACCCCGGCGACTGTGACGACATTATAATGAAAGTCACCGTTACCAATACGGGCAACGTAAAGGGTAAGGAAATCGTTCAGATTTATCTTCAGCAACCCATAACCGAGCAGGATAAGGCGCACGGCGTGCAGAAACCTTCCGTTCAGCTCGTAGGTTACGGCAAGACGAAAGAACTTGCACCCAACGAGTCCGAAGTAGTTGAAGTTAAAATAGACGCTAACAAGTGGTTTGCCGCTTACGACAGCCGCATCGTTGACGATGCAGGCAATCGCGGCGGTTACGTATTGAGCGCGGGCGACTATAAGCTCGTTGCGGCAAGAAACAGCCACGAAGCAGTAAACAGCATTTACAAAGCGGCAAATAACGGTAGTATACCAAACGCCGAAAAATTTGTGGCTGAATACGGCGCGGGCGACGCCGCTTTGGTTAAAACGGTTACCGTAAGCGCAACGCGTTCTGCCAACTATAAGTATTGGACGCAGGGTACTACGGACGAAGTTCACAACCTTTTCGAAGATATCGACCCCAATATGGACGACAATAATGATAACGACGTTGCTTATTTCTCCCGTTACGACTGGGCTGCTACCGCGTATATTCAGAACGGTAGAATAGGTCAGGACGCAAGAGATAAGACGGGCAGTGCGTTGGGTGTTACCGACGGTTTTGACAGTACTGCAAGCTTAACCACTGATATGATTGATGCTTACGAGCAATACTATGGAATTGAATTCGATAATACGAATTACACTTTCGGTTGGAGCGGTGACGGGTTGCAGCTTTCGGAATTAATCGGCATTGAGTACGACCATGCCAAGGGCGCAACGGACGAAGACGTGCTTAAGTGGGCTCAGCTGGTAGGTCAGATGAGTTCCGCCGATATGAGAACGCTTTTCTCTGCAGGCTTAAGAAAGACTATGAGCGTTGCCAGCATAGGCAAACCCGGCACTAACGACCAGAATGCTTCCAACGGTTTCGAGTGGGCTTTTGGCAAGGGTAACGGCGACTTAAACGGCGATTTTGAAAGCAAGAATGCTAATTACGGATTTATGCTCAAATTCGACCCCAAAGCTCCCGTAGCTTATCCTACAGGTTATCCTTGCGAAGGTATTATAGCGGCGTCTTTCAATAACGAAATTGCTTATCTCGTAGGTCAGGCAATAGGTGAAGACGCTCTCTGGGGCGGCGCGTCCGGTCTTTACGGTTTCGGTCTCGGTTTACAGCGTAACCCTTATCACGGCAGAGCGGGCGAGTTCTATTCGGACGATTCTTTCCTTACCGGTATGATGGGTGCTTATTCCACCAAGGGTGCGCAGGAAAAGGGCTGCTACGTTTATAACAAGCACTTCGTTTTGAACGACCAGGATACCGACAGAAATAAGTACAGGTCTTGGCTCGACGAGCAGACTTTCCGTCAGATTTATCTCCGTCCTTTCGAAATGGCGATTGAAATCGGCGACGCTATGAACGTTATGATTGCGTTTAACGAGCTTGGCGACGCTTGGACGGGCAGTAACTACAACCTTATGACCAGATGGCTTCGCGGCGAAGCGGGTATGACGGGATTTGCTCTTTCCGATTACGCTCCCGCAGACGGTGAAAACATCGGTTACGGTATGCTTGCGGGTGCGTGCCTGCTTGACGGAAACACGAGTAGCGGCTATTCCGCAGGCGTTGACGCAAGATACGACAACAGACTCGTTGAAGCGGCTACGAGAATTCTCTATACGGTAGCTAACAGTAATGCGATGAACTTCGTCGGTGACGACGTTAACATTTACACTTTCGACCCGCTGTGGTGGGCGACGCGCGACGCTCTCCTTCCAGGAATTTCTATAACCGTTTACGTTTTGTTCGGCTTGAGCTGTGCGTTTGCGGCAGGTATGACAGGTTGGAAGCTGTACGACAAATACCTTGTTAAAAAGGAAGATTAATTTAATATCGTAACAGATACGGTTCGGGTTTTGCCCGAACCGTATTTTTCGTAAGAGAAAAGGCGGGGGCGCAATA
>CAJTLF010000008.1 GCA_910577555.1 uncultured Christensenella sp.
GCTATACTGCTGAACAAAAACGCTCAAATTATTTTTGCATAAATTATTTGCCGTGCAAGCCAGTGTTTTTCCCTGATTCTTTGATTTTTGGCATATCAAGATATTAACATCAACTGTTGCACTTTCGAAAACTTTTTGCCCTGCAAAATCAATTAAATTTACAGGATTATGTTTTGAAAGAAATCTACGTAGATTTTTACCATAACCTGCTCTCATCCATTTATTGCTTGTAATATAAGTTAAAATGCCGTTATCCTTTAAAAGATTAAGTCCTTTTTCGTAGAACAAGCAATATATGTCGCCGGTTTTTGTAAATGTATCATATCCGCACTTTTCATACATATCGCCGACTTTAGTTTTATGTGTCGCATCTATACTTTTTTGTAATTGTATGTAAGGTGGATTTCCAATAACTACGTCAAAGCCATTTTTAATACCAAACATCCATTCGGGGTCAAACCAAGCAGTCGGTTCGTTGCTAAACGGTTTCCACTCCGACAAACTTTGATACAATTTAGATGCTTGTTTATCGTAATTCGATATTGTTGTTAAAAGCATTGATTGTTGGATGTCTTTAAACTCATCCTTTAAGTCTTTTTTCTCGTCGGCGTCTTCAACGCGGAAATATAATTCTCGCACTTCCTGAAGCATTTTAATGTGCTCTTGATCTTCAAATAAAGACATTTGGTATGAGCCAGCACTGCCTTCAAGTTTAATAAGGCTATTAGCTATTACAAATTTGAAATCTAAGTTAGGTAAAGGATTAACACCACGATTGGGCTCATTGTCGTTTACGGTCTCTTCAATAATTAGTGAAAGGAAGCAACGAAGTCGTGCAATTTCAACCGCAATAGGCTGAATATCTACACCAAAAATTGAATTTTGAATAACGCTCAATTTTCGTATATAATCCAATGAACCTGCGTTAAATTTCTTTTCGAATTCTTTTTTAATCAAAATGCTTACGTTTTCCGTAGCTTTGTCAAACCACAAATTAGCGTCAGGGTCGATTTCTTGCAATATGTAAACTATCTTCTGTAACATGCCAATGGGGAAAGCGCCCGAACCGCAAGCAGGGTCAAGAATGGTAACAGTGTATAAAGCGTTTATAATCTTTTTCTTTTCTTGATTATCGAAAACTGCTAAGTGGTCATCTTCTTTTGAATAACTGATTAATGCGCGTAGCTTAATCTCTTCAATACCAGTTTTGTCTTTAAGATATTCAAGTAAACTACTGTCAACCATATAGTCGACGATATCACGAGGGGTATAAAAGCTACCCGTGCTCTTTTTGGCGTTCTCTCCTGTTTCGGGATTAATTTCTGCAAGCAGATTTTCAAATATTCGACCAAGCATTTCGGGGTCAATAGAGAGTTCTATATCGTAAGACGTGTTCTCATCAACGGTAAAGTTATATTGATCCAAAACAGTATAAAGTCTTATGAACCAATCATCAGGTATTGTTACAAGCCCAAAAGTTCCACATTGATTTACTCTGTCATATTTATAATGGTCGTCTGTATGTGGACTGAATAAGCCGCCATTAAGATATGGAATCTGTTTATAGATATCATCTTCAGCATATTTCCCTTTACGACGTGATTGTTTTGTGTTAAGAAGCTCAAAAAAGAGAGGTTCTAAAACCAAATGATAATAGTTTGGAACAATCTCTGATAACGCAACAAATTTGGACGAAATTAATGGAAGTCCATTATCACTCTTTTTTTCCTTTAGAAACCAACAAAAAACGATACGCCCTATAAGTCGGACGGCAAATTCAGAGTATTTGTTTTGATCAGTTACCCCATATAAATATAATTGTCTATGAAATGTCTTTCCTTCACGTTCTCCACCAACAAGTTCGGAAAAGCAATTTGCTATCTCGCTATAGAATTGTTTATTTACAACTTCAACAGAGAAACGTGAAATTAAATCTTCAAGACTTTTTACATGCCCTCCGGCAATTAAATACTTATATGCTGTATGCGTTTTTGTGTTATAGCCCAACGTATAAGAAAAACGACGAGGATTTGATAAAATTTTAATAATTTTATCGCCATCAAACTCATACTTACTCGTTAAAAGCGAAATGCGATAATTGCGTTTATCCGCATTATAAAAGGCAACTACCGCATTGTTAATACCTTGCCCACGCAAAACACGAAACATTTCCTGTGTTATGGCTACACGACGTTTCTCTGTGCCTTTAACTAATCCAACCTCATAAATAGTCACATCACAATCTTTAGATATACCCAATTGAATGATTTCTGTAAAAAGAGAGTTGCTAAATATTACTTCGTGTTTATCTGCTTTGAAATCACAAAACAATACCTCAGATACAAGGTAAACAAAATTATCTGAATAGTAATCTTTTTGAAGTAATTCCTCCGCCTCAGTTCTCGATATCATTTCTCAAATCCTCCGTAAACATAATAACTTCTGCTTGGGCATCTATACTTTCTGCCTTTTCTTTTATCTGAATGATATAATGCGCCGGTATTCGCTGTTTCAATTCAGAAATTATTTCACTTATATTACTTAAGCGAATATTTATCTTGGAAAGATACCTTAATTCACCATCGCTTAAATCGTCATAAGTCCTTATAACATCCAACAAGTCAGCTATATAATCTTTTTCAATAGGATAAACAGCCAACAGTTGCTGTAAATTTTCTATTGCGTTTGCGCGCCTCTTATCAAGCTTAATTTTGGAATAAGGTTTTTGAATTTCGTCGCGTAGTATCGCAAACTTTTTATCGAGATCTGCGTCAAATTCAAAACCATGCTCTTCTGCATCCGCTTTAAACAAGCCTAAAACTTCTTCGGAAGAAACTATTTTTGCAATAGGCAAATGCGGTTCAGCCAATGCAAACAGCGCATTATTCCCACGCTTGGCAAAAGATATAGCGCAAGCCTTATTTCTATCTCTGCGTACAATTCTTGCTCTTTCGGGAATATGCATTACAGCTTTATATAGTGCTGAATTGTGCTTTACAGAATTATAGATATTTCGATATTCATTATCCCAACTTTTTTCAGCCGCACTAGAATCCGCATCGTCAAATTGCTTCTTAAAATAACTTTGCAGTGTTTCGTTTGGTGTCAACGTTTTTGTATCACTACCGACGATATTATTAATAAGTAACATTTTAAGTGTGGATATTCCCTTGATAAGCGTATTCTGTTCGCCAATGTCTGTAGGGAAGAAATTAAAAATTGAAATCTCTTCAAACATCTTCTTATTGATACGATTAATACGCCCGATTCTCTGTACTACTCTTGTTGGATTATACGGAATATCGTAATTAATAATTGCCCCCGCCCTATTTAAATTAAATCCCTCACTTAGAGCATCGGTTGCAACAATAATATCATAATCATTTTTTTGATCTTCGTTTTTATATGATGCGTCGAAATTTTGTTTAACTACAATGCGGTCGGTTTTAGTAGCAACCCCCGTATATTTCAATGCTCTGAAGCCATCAGCTACTAGTTTCTCATGAACATAGTTCGCTGTATCTGCATACGTAGAAAAAATAACTATTTTTCTATCAACATTTTCGTATTGTAATTTAACAATAGTTCTTTTAACTTCATTATATTTAGGATCAAATCCGATATCATCTGCGGCAAACCAAGCATCTTTAATACTAGTTAAAAGCTTAATGTCGCTTTCTATAGCATCAAGATATTCTGGTTTAAATAGTCCTTTTTCGAAAGGAATCGCTTTCTTCTTAATTTTTACAATATCAACTTCTTCATTGGCTAAATCATTAATTTCTTTTAATGTCTCTTCCAGCTCTTCATCGTCAGGGTCGGGCAAATATCCTCTCTTCTTAATAGGGACATAACCCTTGTCCCACCACTTTTTAATATTCCTATAAGATTTAAGAATACTTTCTAATGTTTGCTTAAATGCAGATTTTGAACTTTCAAAACGCATAACAAGCAATCTCTTTATGAATTGAGCCAAGTTCCTTTGGAACAACAAAATATCTGACTCGTCAAAGAGCTTGCCGTATTTCTCCATAAATTCCTGCGGATCTATTAGATATGCAGCCGGATTATATCTTGCACATATGAAATCATTGCTTAATTGTTCTAAGGTTCTTAAATATAGGCTTCTGATATCAGCAAGATCATATTCAACCAAATTAGGACCAACTACTTCGGGGAATTGTATCCCTTGCATCTTTAAGTCGTCTGCATATTCTTTAATCTCTTTCAAGTCTATACGGCTACGACGCACTATAACTGGGTCAATAAGAATACGCAGTTGCTTGCTTAAAGTTTCCAATTCTGTACGTATTTCAGCAGAAAGATTTTTCTTTCCCTCTTTTTCAAGTTGATTATATCTAGCAATTAATTCGTGAAAACGTACGCTTAAATTATCCACTGAATTAATAGTGGAACGGCTAGGCGTTTGAAATAACTTTATAAGCGCAAATAGATCTTGAGGGCGATTATTGTAAGGGGTAGCAGTAAGCAAGATAACTTTATTCCCCACATTAGAACGCGTTAGTTGGTGAAGCCACTGGTAACTTTCACTGAACTCGTTTCTATATCTATGTGCCTCATCAATTATGAATAGAATCGGGTTCGGGTCATTATAATAAGTTTTATATAATTCTTCTATCTTACCGCTGCTGCATACTTTTACACCGCGTAGCCCAAAATCCTGCTGATATTCTTCCCATTGATCAACCAAATGTGGAGGGGAAATTATTATAGTTCGTTTTAAATCAAGATTATAGGCAATGGCCGAAGCAATTATAGACTTGCCTAAACCTACGACATCGGCAATAATTGCACCATTGTTTTTATTGATACAGTCAATACCGTACTGAATGGCATCGAGCTGATATTTTAAATTGGAGAATTTACCGTTTGTAATTTCGTTTGGCGCTATCACTTGTGTATTATCACATGCAGCATACAATTCAAACAAAATTCGAATAAAGATGTGATAAGGCGACGGTTTGGAAAATATCCAAAGCCTATCTTTAGCTTCTTTTATAAAGTCATCATTACCCCCACTAACGGCAATATCTATTGTTTTACTATCCATCCATAGTGATTCGAATTCTGACGAGTATTCATCATATTTGTCATTATCGCTGAACCTCTCATTCATCTCGCCTTGTCCCAACAAACCGTTATATGTAAAATTAGACGAACCGGTAAACACAATTCCCTTTTGGTCGCCAAAGCAAGAGTACTCATATTTGTTGGTCAATATAAACGCTTTCGCGTGATTAAGTGAACTTGTGAGTCTTATTTCCAAAGTACCGTCAGCAAGTTTATCTAAAAACATTTTAAAAACTTTTTGTTGTTCAGTTTCGTCAAATTCAGAAGAAAGCGACGATTTATTAAATAATCCAACAAAACTGTCAATATACGTTTTCTTTTTTTGCAAATTACTCAACTTTTCAAATCGCTTAACGGAGTAAGATGCCAAATCCTCGTCTAACCCTTCATTAATTGCCGTACAGAGTTCTCCAATATATTGCGGATCTATTGTGTTTCCTACTAAAATCCTAATTTTTTTATCTCTCAGTTCTTCAGCAAGCAAATCGTAGCCTGAAAAATAGAAAAATGCAGTTAAAATATCTACCCGTTCAGCTTGTTTTAATGCATTCTTTAATGCTTCATTCAATTTCTTCTTTTTATTATCAATAATAGAAGCCATTTTTATCTCCAAATATTGTCTATTTATTATAAAGCAGTATTTTGACAATTATAGTCAAATTAAAATTTTTTTCTATAGTTTTGTTAAACATTCGGTAAATAGAAATTTAAAAATTTCAGTTGTCTGATCCGATTCGTAATAAGCTATTAATAATTTCTTATACTCTGGAACTTTATCTTCAGGAATTACAATCAAGCCGGCACCGTTGGAAATAAGAATATGATTTGCGAAAATTACCGAAGTTCTCTTATTTCCGTCAATGAAAAGCTGTTTCTTTGTAACGAACAGTAAAGCGTTGATTGCTCTTTCATAAACATCTTGCTCGGCTATAATACTATTCAGCTCTTCCAACACTACACTTTCTATTGGCAATTCGGGTTTCCATTTCGTACCACCGATAGAAACGGGAACGCTACGGAGTTTCCCCGCGTTATAGTAAAAACCTTCCTCAACGAGTCTATTAATCAAACACAATATCGAATAATCAGATTTCGACGTAACAACACCGTCATCCAAAACAAACTGCCAAGCGTGTTTCAGATTATTGATTTTCTGAATATCGTCGGCGGAAACACCGTTAATCTTGCCACCCTCGATAATCGTTTCCGTATCGAGAAAAGTAACTGCTACGCCCTCCAACACCGCTTGTTTATAAATAGTATCAACGAGATTACGCTTTGCAAAATCAATGTTCAGCCGAATAACATCCGTCAGTTCGCCTACGACATAGTTGCGCTCCTTTAATTGCTTTACAATTATCCGCAATTTTCGCTTGATTTCTTTTGCGCTTATATTGTTTCTCTGAATTATAGAATACAGTTCGTCACTATATTCTCCTGCATAGATGGTACGTGTAAAACCACTGACACGCTTATGCAAATAGATGTATTTGCAACCTTTTACTTCGCGCACTTCCACCGTTCCCCACAGTAGCGAATCCAACTGCGAGTCATAAGCCTTTCGTGAATTTATTAATTCGATTGTTTCCAAAATATTGTTATCCATGAAAATACTATAGCATAATTAGGAAACGAAATCAAGTATTTTGATTATATTTTGTTTCACAACTCGTGCCGCATTGAGAGAGATAATAGTAGTAAGAGTGAGTAATTAAAACTAAAAAATAGATCTATGCTATTAATGTGATTATTATAGCTCACATTAATTTAGATAAAGGTATAATAAAGAATATCAACAATGGACTCAAAAATTCTTGTTATATCAAGCTGTCTTAAATCAGGCTTTTTGAAATAAAAATTTATAAACCCGGGCTGCATTTTGTTACAGTCCGGGTTTAGTTTCATATTTATTTACGGCTCCGAATGTTTCTATGTTATATTTCCCAGTAACTAAATCTTTCCTATATCTAAATAATCCAATATTAGTATTGATAGCAGAAATATTTGCATTATGACCTAACACTTTTTTTGCTTTGTTTTGTAATTCTTTGTTTGGGATACCTTTATTTCCAACAACATATAGGCTTTTAGAAAATTTTTTTATGCGCTCAATATCATTAGGCATAGGTAATTTTTTACCTTTGTTAAAAGCAGTCGCAATTGAGATAGGGAATTCAGATAATATTTCTTTCCACACCCGATCATTGTGTCCGGTCCAGCTCCCGTGATGAGGCAATTTAAAGATTGATGGATAAGTATTTGTATGTTCATAATTTTCAACAACTGCATCCCAATCCATGTTTTTAGTGCCAGTACTCTCCAAATCGCCACCCATTAATATACCCTCTGAATCTTTTTTTAATAACAAAACCAAACTTAGCAAATTGTCATCTGGTAAGGAATAAGAAGTGGGTTGATTAGGAGCAGGAAGAATAATGTTTTTTAGGAATTTGAATAAATCAGAATCTTGTGGAGATAAAGTATGTATTTCTGCATTATTCATTTTTTCATTACAATAGATTCTCGCATGTTGAGTTGCGAGAACCACATTTTGTCCGCCAGTTTTTTCTATATAATCATATACTTTAGCAAAAACTGATGTGCTCTCATTACCTTCGCTTATACCTAATTGTAAATATTCATGAAATTTTTCTTCACGAATTATTGGACTTAATACAATTTTTGCATCAGGAGAAGATTGTTCCAGTACTTTATCAATACCTTCTATATGATCCTTATGCCAATGAGTAACAACCACTCGTTTAATAGAAGTAGAAGGAATTCCCATTGAAGACAAATAGTCTAAACATATTGGATTCTTAGTATATGCATTTATAAAAGAATCAACTACAATAAATTCATTGTTACCGCAATGTAAAACTATACACTCTCCATAGCCACGTCCAAAAACAGAAATTTCTATTTCACTAGTCTTTGGTGGGATTTGAAGTGCTGAGTTTTTTAAAAAATTCTGTCCATTTAATGGCATTTTCTTTTGCTGTTTGAACCTTTCGAGGGGTTAAAACTTTCGTTCTCCTAAAAATAATTTTAGATACATTTGTTTGGGGACCATCTTTTAGATAATTACCGACCTTAAGTATTTTTACTTCTTGTCCTAGTAACCATACAAATTTTGCACCAACTTTAACAAGCTCTTTTTCTGACAGATTCTGAACATCATCAATATTAAATTCTGCCGATAAAATATCATCATCATTATCTGCATTGATTAAAGTTGCTGAAAATGTATTGTTGTAAACATCGACAGTTTGAACAATGCCATGAAACACATTAATAAATTTATAATAAGTATCTACTGCACTAATCTTATATTTTTTTGTTACATATTTGATAGCTTCATCTGTGTGTTTATGCTTTAGTCTTTCTTGATTATTTAGTGATGAAATTTTATCATTAACATCGGGATCTAAAATTAAAGTAGGGTAGCTATGAGACAAGCCGTTTTCGTTTTTATCTAGCCCAATATTATCCATTATAATTTTAGAATCAATATCTATTGCATCATCATGAATCAAATCACTAATTGTTTCTTCTTCAAAATTACTAAATAAAACGTCAGAAGATATAATATTACTCATCGGCTTTAATTACCTCTGTTAATATATTTAATTGAATATTTTGCAGATTGGCAATAGATTTTTCAAATTCCTTTTCAATAGTCTCTGTTACACGTTCCGCGCTTGAATCCTCATCAAATATATTTGTATGATCATTACAAGCAATATACACGCCAGGTTTAATGTAAGCAGAAGGTTGAAAGGTTACTGAAATTTGCCCATTTACGTCTTTTTTAGTCTTTTGAACTTGCAAAGAAGTTAACCCACTTTTTCTGTCATCGCCCGATACTTCATCACCAAGAAGTGACTCCCAATATTTTTTAGGATTTAGTCTATCACCAATTTTATGGTAATCAGATATTGAATTTATT
Source organism: uncultured Christensenella sp. (assembly GCA_910577555.1). Taxonomy (GTDB): domain Bacteria; phylum Bacillota; class Clostridia; order Christensenellales; family Borkfalkiaceae; genus Coproplasma. The sequence continues at coordinate 9,041 of CAJTLF010000008.1, forward strand.
TGATAATGAGCACTGAAGTTGAAACCAAATGCGTTTATGGACAAGCCGCCAAGGTTTTCAAATGTCTTCACAATGAAATCTTTTAAAATAATTGCTGGTTCTTTCTCTGCAACAATTTGAAAACGTCTTTGCTCAATTTTAACGCTAAATTGAGATGTTTTAAATAATGTTAACTGCGGTGTTACGATAATTGGACAAGTTGAAGACTGATTTCTAGCAAAATCCATTTCTTCTAAAGAAATTATGTTATTTCTATAAAACCATTCAGGTTGGAACATCGCAGGACTAAACTGACCAATTAATACTATAGAGTATTGCTTTCTTTCTGGTATAAAACTTGCACTCATATTTTATCTCCAAATAATTTTTCTCTGTATAGTCTATTCAGCATTATAACAAATATGTTTTATTATAGCATACTAAAAATCAAATAGCAATACTAATATTATTTATTGTTATTTCTTTTTAGTAAAATTATACATAAAATTATGACTATTACTTTCAGGCATAACTATTCCTGAAAGCGTAACGAATATAGGCAAAAAAGCTTTCAACGGTTGCACAAGTCTTACGGGAATTACTCTACCGTACAGCGTAACGAATATTGCCGAAAGCGCGTTCTATTACTGTGAAAATCTTAAAACCGTCTCATATTGCGGCGATATAAAGGGCTGGCTTGAAATTAACGGTCTCAATAACTTAATGACAGCAATTTCAGGAGTATCACTTTATATAAACGGACGCGAACTTACACGGCTGACTATTCCCGACAGCGTAACCGCTATTCCCAACTATGCTTTCAGCAATTGCGTAAATCTCACTGACGTAACAATACCAGACAGCGTAACAAGCATCGGTACCGGCGCGTTCAACAAATGCCGCAATCTTACAAGCGTGAACGTCCCCGACAGCGTAACAATCATTAACAATTACACGTTCCGAAACTGCGTAAGCCTTACAAGCATAATCCTACCCGACGGCGTAACAAGAATCGGTATCGGCGCGTTCGACGGATGCCGCAATCTTACAAGCGTGAACGTCCCCGACAGCGTAACAACACTATACGATGAAACGTTCCGAAACTGCATAAGCCTTACAAGCATAACCATTCCGGAAAGCGTAACAAGCATATATAATTCATTTGACGGTTGTATTAATCTTAAAACCTTTTCATATAGCGGAGATTTAACGGGTTGGTTTGCAATGAACGGACTTCAGTACTTGACGGAATCTTTTTCAGACGTAACGCTTTTTATAAACGGAACCGAAGTTAACGAACTGACTATTCCCGACGGCATTACCATTATTCCCGCCTACGCTTTCCGTAATTGCGGCAGTCTTACAAGCTTAAACTTACCAAACACCATAGAACAATTCCGACAAGATGCTTTCAAAGGTTGCAACAATCTTAAAACAGTTTCCTATAACGGCGACCTAAAGAGTTGGTGTAGAATTTACGAGCTTAACAACTTAATGGGATTAGTTTCAGACGTAACGCTTTTTATAAACGGAACGGAAATTAACGAACTGACTATTCCCGACGGCATTACCATTATCCCCGCCTACGCTTTCCGTAATTGCGGCAGTCTTACAAGCCTAACGATAAACGACACCATGTTAAACGTCGAATCCTATGCTTTCAGTAATTGTAACAACCTTAAGAAATTAAATATACCAAACGGCTCAAATAGTATCAGCAACGACGCATTTGCCGGTTGCCCTATCGAATATGCCGCCGTTCCGGCAGCGTCAGTTCGTTATATCCCCAAAACCAATCTTAAAACCGTCGTAATTACAAATAACGATTCTATCCGCAGCTCAGATTTCAGCGGTTGCAAAAACCTTATAAACATTACTATTCCGGATAACTTAGTAGAAATAAGCGAAGACGCATTCAAAGGTTGCCCTATCGAAAACGCTACTATTCCCGCTCATGCAGTACAGCGTATGCCCAAAGGTAACTTGAAAAACGTTGTAATTACAAGCGGCTACAGCATCTTTGAATATGCGTTCAGCGATTGTACACAGCTTACAAGCGTAACCCTTTGGGACGGAATACCCTACATTCCTTCATGTGCTTTCAAAAATTGCGTCAGTCTCACAAACTTAAACGTTCCCGATGGTGTAACGAGTATAGATTATGGAGCATTTTATAATTGCAGCAGTCTTACAAGCATAACTATTCCTGACAGCGTAACGAGTATAGACGCACTCGCTTTCTTCAATTGTAGCAGTCTTACGAGCGTGACCATTCCGGATAGCGTAACGAGTATAGATTACGCCGTATTCAACGACTGTAGCAGTCTTACAACCGTGACTCTTCCCGCTAACTTAACGGATATCAAGTATAAGACCTTCTATAATTGCACCAACCTTACCGATATAATAATTCCCGATAGCGTAACGAGTATAGGCTTTGAAGCGTTCTACAATTGCAGCAGTCTTAAAACCGTAACCGTTCCGCAAGGCGTTAAGAAGATTAATCCGGATACGTTCCATAATTGCACGAATCTTGCAAGCATAACTCTGCCCGATAGCATAACGGGCATTGATAATTTCGCATTCTATAATTGCACGAGCCTTACAAGCATAAACCTGCCCGATAATCTAACGAGTATAGGCACCAACGCATTCAAAAATTGCACGAGCCTTGCAAGCATAAACCTGCCCGACAGCGTAACTGATATCGGCAACGAAGCGTTCAATAATTGCATCAGCCTTACAAGCATAAACCTACCCGGCAATATAACGAGCATCGGCGGATATACTTTCTACAACTGCAACAGTCTTACAAGCATAAACCTACCCGACAATATAACGAGCATAGGCGAATACGCTTTCTATTGTTGCAAAAATCTTAAGGATATAACCATACCCGACAAAGTAAGGAGCATAGGCAGAAACGCCTTCCACGGTTGCCATGGTTTTACAAACTTAACCATTCCCCAAGGCGTTCGAAATATCAGCACGGAAATATTTTTTGGTTGCAGAAATCTCACAACGGTGACACTGCCGACCGGTATAAATAACATCGAAGATGCAGCTTTCGCTTATTGTCTTGCACTTACGGATATAAACTACAACGGCACGATACAACAGTGGAACGCTATCAACAAAAACTTACACTGGTTCATCGGTCAGAAAAACTTCACAATCCACTGCACGGACGGCGATATAACCGACGTAAATTCTTAAGCTTTAACGGCAAAATTCAACACCTTAACAACACGAAATCGGTTCGGCATATCGCCGAACCGATTTTTAATTCACCCGCTTTAAAAAGCTTTCAATTTCACTTCGCCGTCCCGTCCGTAGCGGCGGCTTCCTTCAACGCGCCCGCCTGCACTCCGTCGGGTTGGGCAACTGCCCTGCGCTTAATTTCCACCACCTTAATAAGCCCCAGGTCAATAAGCGAATTTGTAGTGGCAAACGGCACGGTATAATCAACTTCTTCCCGCTCCGTCTTGGAAATTTCCATCTGCCCGAACACTATATCTATTAATTGCATCGCATAATTCAGTCTGCGGTTGCTCTTAATCCTGTAAAGTATGGGCGTAGTGGTCGCGGCGTTTCTCAACGAAAGGTCCTCCACCGCAAACTTCGTCCCTTCGAACGCGTCGGGATTGCCCGCAAGGCAAAGGCATAAAGTCTTGCCCCTTATAAGCAACAACGCCGCGCTCGACTTTTTGTAACGGAACGATTCGTGCTTCCAGCTCTTCTGCGCGCTCACCTTATCGTAAGCAAGCAAATAATTTTTCAGTCTGGAATAACGCTCCTTCACTTCCGCATCCGACTGGATAACGCGCGCTTCGAAACTGCGCAAATACCGTATTCCGCGGTAAGCCGCCATAGCTTCTTCCTTTTCCAGTCCTTCCGCTTCGCCCACAACTTTTATAAGCCTGCGCTTTATAAGCACGTAAGTCGACTGGTAAGGCATAACGAAATCTCTGTACTCGTACCCGTCGTCGCGCAGAACTCTGAACCCCGCCAGCACTATATCGATTAATTCCTTTGCGTAAGCGGTCTTGCGCTTGCTCTTTACGCGATACGCACAGGGCGTGGTATTCTTCTTACTGCGCAAAGACCAGTCCTCCACGGCGTATTTAGTTCCCGCAAAAATCACCGCGTCCGTCGCAAGACAAAGGCACAAGGTTTTTCCGCGCATCACGAACGCCGCAACGGTCTTGTTTCCTATTCTGAAAATCTCCCGCCGCCAGCTTATGCGCGACCGCACCTTGGGATAGCTCAGTAAATGGTTTTTCAGCTCGGAATATCTGCCCTTTATCTCGTCGCTCGCCTGCGTAATACGCGCGGTAAAGCTTCGGTTATACCGCACCGCCGCGCCCTTCTCGTCAACCTCCACGTCAACGCTCTCTTCATCGTCAACGTCGTCCGCTACTACGACAGAGCTTTCCCCGTCGGCTTCGGCTTCCGCCGCCGCAATCTCTTCGTCCTCGTCGGCGTCATCGTCGTCGGGCAACTCTTCAAGGGGTACGCCCGAGCGCAGAGCGTTCAGCTTTTCAAGCAACGCCATTCGCTGTTGCTGTAATTGCACGGTGTGCAGCTTATGCTCGCCGCGCTTACGCAAAAGGTATGCAAGGTAGCCGTTCACCGCTATCAGCGCGGCAATAATCAGGCACAGTAAAACTATTCCCGTAATCTGACCCGCGGAAAACAATCCCGCCAATACGTTCACGCCGCTCATATCTTCGCCTCCCCGTCGCCGTCCGCCTTGGCTTCGGCAAGCTTTTTCTTTCTGTATACCACGAACTGCCAGATTGCCGCCACCGCGACTATCACTACCCCGCCCGAAAGCGAACCCATGATAATCCCGAACAGCGTGTTAGAACCGAGTATTTCCCAAGTAATGGAAATCTCTCCGTCCGTGCCGTCGCTCCACTCGTAGTTAGCGGTATCCTTAAGCGCTATAACCGCGGTAAACTCACCGCCGTATCCGTACGAATTGCCCGCAATGCTCATTATTTCGCCGTCAAAGCCTTCGGGTATAAACTCTATAACCGAGCCGTTCACGAAATAAGTCTTTGCGCCGCGCACGGGCTTTTCCACTTTCTTCCGTCCGACGGTCCAGCTCAACACCGCCATACCGTCGCCGTCGGTTTCCACGCCCGCCGCCCACGCGTAGTTTGGCGCGTTCACAAGCGCAACTCTCACTTCGTAAACGCCCGCGTTCCTTGCAAATACCTTCACGGAATTTCCCGAAACGCTCAGATTCCCGTCGTAATGTACGGTCATCGCCGAGCGGTCGAAGCCCGCCAACGCCGCGCTCAAATCCGCGCCCGTATAAACGTTATTCGCCCCGTCGCCGCCCGTTACAATCACCAGCTGCGGCGCGTCGACGATTATCGGAGTAATCTTAAACGAAACGGGTTCCACGTTTTCGTATTTCAGCTCGTTATAGTTCCCGTTCGGGTCTGCGGGAACGGAAAGCTTAACCCAGTAAGTTCCCACGCCGTCGTTTCTGGGCGCGCCGGGCAGATATTCCCCGTCGCGGCTCGACGAATATAAGAACAATATGCCATCGTTGCCGAACTTAACGGTCGCCCGCGGCAGGTTAGCCGCCGCATCGTATTGCCCGTAAATCCAGTCGTTAACGGAAATGCTTCCGATAACCGCGTTGTCCGCTTTTTCTATAGTAAACGCAAGCTCGCGCTCGGCAATATCCACCGACTTCCACTTCATATTGCAGAAATCCTTCATTCTCAGCGTAACGGTATGTTCGCCCGCATTCACGAAAGTGCGGTCGGGGTTGAGAAGCTCGTAAGTGCCTTCGGCGTAAACGTCGTCGCGTATTTCAACCTTCAACGGCTCGCCCGTGTAAGTCTTGCGCACCACGGTAATAAGCCCCGCGTCGATTTCCTTTTTCTTAACCTCGAAAGGTACGCTCGCCGTACCCGTAAGCACGTAATTGCCGCCCGCCGCGTTTAAAACGGTCGCAAGATAAGTTCCCGCATCCTTGGGGCATTCGGACGAGTTATACGCGTCGCCCGCGTTATTGACCCCCGAATATACGTAATTGAACGTAATTCCGTCCGACGAAATTTCCGACCTGTGTCCGTTCACCGTCTTGTAAACCTTTTCAACGGTAACGCCCGTAATGCTCGCGTCGCCGTAAGTTCCGCCGCCCGGCTTTATGTCCACGCTAATCTGCAACGGGTCTATGCGGTAAGTACCGCTGAAGAACGCCACCGCGTAATCGTCGTTGTTCCAGCCCGAGCAGGTTATCTCGTAATTGTCTACCGCGCTCGTCACGGTCGCTTGGGTGGTAAGGGTAATTCCGAACAGCCGCTTAAGGTCCGTGCCGTCGTCCCATAAAGCGATAGCTCCGTCAACGAGACTCAACCCTTCTTCCGCCGCCGCAAGCGAAATCGCTTCGCGGTAATAGGAATTTACCGAACCTATTCTCACGGTAACCGCCGCCTTTTCCACGGTAAGCGTGCCGCCCACGTTTTCAATGGGCAGATAATAATTATCAGAGCTAATCCCAGCGACCATTCCGCCGTCCGCCTTAAGAGTAAGCGCGTAACCGCCCGCCCTTACGTGCAGCTCGTTTCCGTTCACGCCCGCGTCCGCTAAAATATACTCCACGCCGTCCGTCACCGTCAGGCTGTTGCCCTGCGTATCCCGTCCGACGAATCCCGTAACTTCATAGCCGAACGCCGCCTGCGCAAAGGTCTGCCCGTAAACGAGAGTTCCGCTCACCGTCACGCTCAGAGCGCGCTTTTCAATCGTCAGCCGCTTATACGAAACCGCGGTGTTAAAGTTCTCCGCGCCGACGGGCGATACGGTCGCCCTTATCCAGTACTCGCCGCAATCGTACGCGTCCGTCGTCCACTTGACTCCCGCGGGAACGAGCTCTCCGCCCGTCTCACCGCCGTAAGGCGCGTATTCTATAACGACGCGCGACTGCCCGTACTTGTTCGAATTTGCTTTTGGCGCGGTATATCCGTCGCCGTAAACGGCGGTAATATCCCCCGTTTCCCAAACTACGGCATTGTCGTCCGCCGCCTTGACCGTCTGGGTAAAAATGAGTCGGGTCCCGTCCGCCGACCATTCCGCAATAAGATGGGTCACGCCGTCCGCCTGTACGGTAAGGCGCGAAAGGTCAACGCCGTCGGGCCACTTGAAGTTGCCGCTATCCGCAATGGCGAAAGTAACGGTATAGTCGCCCTTGTTCAGCGCGTAAAGCCCCGCGCCGCCCGCAACGTATTCCCAATTGCCCCCGTAATATATCGCAAGCTCGCGGTTATCGAACTTCGCAAGGGTGTAAAGCGCGTCGCCCGTGTAAACGGTATTCGCGTTTTCCCCGCCCGATATAATTCCGAACTCGGGCAAAGTAACTTCGGCTCTTTTAATCTCGAAAAGGAAGTATGCTTCGGCGATTATATCCCCCGAAGTGAGCGAAGCCTTCAACACGTACCAGCCCGCGTTCACGGGATTAATTCCGAACGCCCCGCAAACGGGCAGCTCTTCGGGCAGCTTAACGCCGCGCACGAGTCCCGCCGTATCCTGCGTAACGCGCGCATACGAGAACGATATCGAACCCGACGCCCCCGCGGGAGCTATCTCCGCCGTGGGGTTGCTCGCCGCCTGATTGAACGCCCAGTCGTCTATGTTCAGGCCCGCAATGGAAATTTCACTGCCTTCCGCAATTACCCAGAAGGTCAGCGCGACTCTCTCGCCCCCTTCCGACCACTCGTAGTTGTTCACCGCGTAGTCGTTAAATCTCACGGTAACGGTGTATCTTCCCAGCTTATCGGGCGTAATCTCCAGCCCGTCGCCGTAAGTCGCCCCGTCCTTAATCAGGTCGTCCGTCACGTTATTCTGCAAGGTGCGCGAGAACGAAACGATAGTCATTATATCCGCCTTGAACGCAGGCACGGGCTTAATCGCGTTTACCGCGTCGTAATCGAACTGTGTGTCCGAAAGCAGAAGATTAATAGCCCGCTTGTTTATTCTGTAAGGCACGGCAACGCTCGCCGCACCGCTTTCAAACGCGTAATTTCCGTCGGTAACGGTAACCTTGACGAAGAACTCTCCCGCAACAGCAGGTGCCGTCGCCGAGTAAGTCCCGCCCACAGTCGCCGAATAACCGAGCGTGTACACGGGCGCAACACCGAAAGAAGTAAGACTGCCGCTGCCGTCCGCAAAGGTAATTTCCGCAGGTCTTTCCAGCCCGAACCTTCCGCCGTTGGTCGCCCCGTCGTCCGCCGTGTAAACGTTGTCCGCCGCGACCGCGCTCACCGTTCTCGGCACTACCGTCGCGGTAATCTCCACGGGTACGATTTCATAGTTGGTAAACTCTATCGAGCCGCTCTCTATAACGGGCAGAATTTTATAAATCTCCCCCGCGTTCGAAGTCCACGCCGCGTATTTCGTAGTCCCGTTCGTCGCGGGCGCGGAAACCTTATTGAAATCACCCCTTCTCGCCGCGTTCCCGATTGCCGTAGCCGTGCCTTCGTCTGCATTCAGCCAGCCGCTGAACACCAGCGAATAATCCCTGCCGTACTCCGCGGAGTTTCCGTAAATCACGTTAAACGCGCCGTAATCGTACACGCCCGCGCCTTGTGGTGCAACCTTAACGCTCAGTTTAAGCTTCTTCACCCTGTAAACGGGCAGCTTCCCGCTCTGCGCTCCCGCGTCGGTAACGTTCTCGCCCGCCGCGTTAAGGAAGGTAATATCGTAATTTCCGTTGCCGCAGCCAAGCGTCATACCGTAATCGCCCGCGTCCTTCACGCTCTCGCCCACGTTAAGGCTTATATCCAGCGCGTTCAGCCGCTCCTTCAGGGTATTTTTGTTTAGTCCCAGATACCAGTCCGCGTCGCTCCCGTCAACTTCAAGGAACTTCGTCGGCTCGCTCTTTAAAAACGAAGTCAGCTTTTCCTGATGGAACCCGCGGCTGTCCCCCACGTAGTCCCACGCCGCACGCTCGCCGTTGGGCACGTCGTAATATCCGTACACCGTAACGCTCAGCTTTCTCGGCGCAACGGTAAGCGTCCCCTTGTTGGGCGAAAGATTTACGGCAAAGTTATTTCCCTTAATCTGCACGCCGTCTATATCGGCTTCAATCACTAATCCCGCGGTATGCACGGGCGTGCTTACCGAATACCCCGCAACCCCGCACGAAATGTGCGACGGGTCCTTTAAATTGCCCGCGGCAATCTCGTCGGCTATAAAGCTCTCGGGCGTACCCGCAACCGCCGCCACCGAATAATGCACCTTAAACCCGCCGAACTTCTCAAGCGGCGTGCTGTATCCGATAGTCGCGTTCTCCGCGCTCACGCTCAGTATTCGCCTTGCAATCGTAAACTCGTGACGAAGATTATCCCCCGCCAGCCCGTAATTCTTAACGCCGTCGAAGTTGAACGTCATTCCGTAATTTCCCGCATTCACCGCGGTATATGTAACGGTATCGTAGGGGCTTTCGAACGCATACTCTGCCGCGGCGGCAATTCCCGTAAACACGGGGGTTGCAAGCCCGCTCAGATTATCCCCGTCCACAAGTCCCGTAAATTTAAGGGTAAAGGTGTACGCCGCTCCGCGGTAATACCTGTTCGAGCTGTCCCAGCTCACGCTGTCGTCGTTTACCGTTTTCACCACGCCCAGCGTCTTTTTGCCTATCTCGTAGTCCTGTTGGGTGGTGTAAGATTCGTAGTTGGGATTATCCAGCACGAACGCCACCCTGTAGCTCCCCACGTCCTTGGGCGTTTTCAACGCTTCCGCCGAGCCGCTTCTCACCATATCGTCGGTGATAACGCAGATAGGCTCGCCCACCGTCTGGTCGCCCGACCTGAAATAGTAAGCGTATTTAATCTGTATTCCCTTGTCGTTGAGAATACCGTCCAGCCCGCTCAGCCTGTAATACTTGCGCAGTCCGTCGTATACGTCCACGCCCTGCGTATATTCGGTAAATACCCCGCCTTCGAACTTATACCCGCGCGGGTTGGTAAGCATTATGGGCGCCTTCTCTATGGTGAAAGTTCCCGCCCTGTCGCCTATCGCGCCCGCCTTGTCGCAGTCGGTACTGCCGTTTACCGTAATCTCGTAGTTATCCGCGTAATCCCCGCCGTTGAATATGGCGTAAATCGAGTATATTCCCGCATCCGCGGTGTTGTTCACGCCCTTCAAATCGACCGCGTCGGACTTCAGCACGAACACCGTCTGGTCGCCTACGGGATAGGAAGTATTTAAACTTGCAACTATATTCTTTCCTGCGGCAACGTGTCCTGCGCAGAACGAGCCGCTCTCCAGTCTGAAAGTATATCCCTGCAAGCTCTCGTTGCCGTAGCCCAAATTGTATAAATCGAAGTGGTTGCTCTTGTCGTCTATTCTAATCGTCAGCGCGCGCTTTTCAACCGTAACCGTACCGTTTTGGAAAATTACGGTATAGTTTTCCGCGCCCGCATACTCGTAAGCGTTTTGGTAATCCCCTACCTTCACGCCGTCAATCTCGTCCACGAAAATGGCGTACCCGCCGACCGGTTTACCCGCCGCGTATGCGGTCGCAAGAACGAACTCCGTAACTTCGGAAAGCCCGTCGGCAACGCCCGTGCCGTCGCTTGCTACGAGTCCGCTCACCGAGTAAGGGAACTTCCCGCCGCTCACGAACTGCGCGTCGCCCGTATAATCGCCAATCCCGTCGCCGTAAATTACCTGCCTGTCGCCCGCCGTAACGGTGACGGTATTCTTATCCACGCGGAAGTAAACGGTCTTTTGGGCGGCAAGGTAGTTGTCGCCCGCGGGGAACCGCACCGTCAATCCGTAGTCGCCCGCGCCTAACTTGCCCGCTCTGTGAACGGTATCCATCAGCGCGGAAAGCGTCGTATCTTCGCCCAGAGCCGAGCCGTTCAGATACAGCGTATATTTCGCCGCCGCATTCTCTTCGTCGTAATCGAAAGTAGCTTCAACCGTTTTCTGGTCGCCGTTCGGGTTATATCCGCCCGTATGCGCCGCGCCGTAATCGCCGTAAACCCACGCCGCCGCGTCGCCGTCCAGCAGCTCCCTGTCGTAAGACGGGGCAACGGTGAACGGTCTGTAACCGTCAACGACGGCGTTTACCGCCTTGGTTATCTCGTAAACGGCTTTAACTCCGCCGTCCGCAAATTCGTATTCCGCGTCGTAATTCCCGTCGGCAGTGAGCGTTATATCGTATACGCCCACCCTGTTCGTCGTGCGGGTAAGCCCGCCTGCGGTATAGGGCTTGAGCGCGTCCGTAGCCGCAGTAATTATATTAGTAAAATCTTCAACGCCGTAAATCTCTACCGTCGCCCCGTCGTAAACGGACTTGACCGAAGTGGTAACCGAAGTAACCGCGCCGTCCGCGCCGTCGGGGTTTTGCCCGTTATATACTGCGGTAAGATTCCGAACGGTAACCGTTATCGGAAGTCTTTGAACGGTAAGCTTACCGTTGCCGCCGTCAACGAACGCATAATCGTAATATTCGTCCGCAAGCGTACGGGCGTCGAACACCAGCGGATACTCGCCCACGGGGTCGCCCGCGGAGTAAGCCTTCCCGCCGAACCCGTAAGAGAACCCTTCTCTATCCAGTCCCGCGCCGCTCTTGAATCTGTCGAAGTCGTCGCCTATAAAGCCCGTAAACGTATAGATGCCGTTTTCCGCAATTAGGTCGTCAAAGCTCTGCTTAAACCACTTGCCCGCGGCAGGTCCGCAATCTTCGGGCGAGCGTTCGCCGTAATATATATCAAGGTTTACGCTCACTTCCACAGCCGCCCGCGTCACGGTAACGGTAATTAAAATAATCTCGTCCGCGTGGTTGGGCGCGCATACTTTAATCCAGTACTCGCCGCTCTCGGCAACGTGCGAAATTTTCTTTTTCTCGTCCGCAAAAGCCGAAGCGTCGGGCTTTTCCCCGCCCGTCTTTTTAAGCGCGTAATATGTAACTTCGTTCTCGTCGGGGTTTACCGCAACCGCCGCAAGCGAAGATAAAATCTCGTGTTCTCCGCCGTCGTACCGTCCCGTATACCCGCTCGCGGATACTCCTTCGAGCTTCGCCGCCGTTATCCCGTAATCAGCGGGAGTAAAGCTTATGGTATAGTTGCCGTCTGCGCTCTCGAGCATCACGGTATAATTTCCTACGGGTACTTTCACGTTTCCGTCGTCCGCGCGGAACCCGTCCGCCCCGCTCAGATACAGTCTGAACACTCCGCCCGCGGCAATGCCGTTGCCGTCCGCGTCCGTACCGAGACCGTTCTTTGAAAGCTCGAACCTGCCGTCGCCGTTAAAGTCGAGCGCAACGCCGTAAACGCTGCCCGCGCCGCAAGCCGCCGTAACGGTTATCTCACGCTTTAAAACGGTGAGCGCAGAAGAAACCGCGTCCAAGGTATAGTTGCCTTGCTCCGTCTTCAACTCGGGCGTAAGCGTATAGCTTCCGCCGAAGTAAGGCAACCCGCGCCCGTCGCGTTCGCCGCCTATTGCCAGCTTTAATTGTGAATAATCGCCGTCGTTGCAGACAGCTCCCGCATCGATTGTGAAGTAAACGGAGTAATTATCTTTATCTATATTTTCGTAAACGCCCAGCCCGTCGCCGTAAACGTAATTCAGCGCGTTCGCCGTAACAGTTATCCGTTTGGGAGTTATAGTAAACGAAGAAGCAAGTCCCGACCCGCCGGCTACAGTATAGTTTTCGTTGTCCGTGCCGACGACCTTCGCCGCGTAAGAAACGACCGTTCCGCCGGAATATTTAACGCTCACGGGCTTATTTGCCGCCCCGTCGTAAGTCACTGTAAGATTTACGCCGTCGCTATCTTCATTGCAGTCCGCCGTGGAGTATCTCGTGTTTGCAACGCTCACCCCGCGCCCCTGTCCGTTTCCGTTATAAGTCGCCGCGTCCGTAGCGTCCCATTCCGCGCGCACCGCAAGCTTGCTTACGGCAAACGACAGTGTAGCCGCAAACGACTGATAGTCCGCGCCGTCGTCGAACGTCACTTCAATCTTCGCGTAGTAAACGCCGCCGTTCCAGGGCAACCCGTTCACCAATTTATCCACGGGCATGGTGCAAGCCGAATCTGTAAAGAAATTCACCGTAACCGAATGTGCGGTCTTGCCTGCGTCCGCGTTCTCGGTAATATTGTTGTTCACGGTAATAAACGGGTTTTTCGCGGTAATATTGAACAGCGTCAAATCCGCGCCGTCGAACGCCTTGTCGCCCGCAAGCGTGCCGCCTGCAATCCAGCCGTTGTCGCCGAAGGTATATCCGCCGCCCGCAAACTCAAAGGTAAGGTCGTTTATCTGCGTCTTTGTAATTACGAAGTTAAGGTACAGCACCGTGCCGTCGTTCTCGGTTTTGCCATACCGTTCGGCGGGCGTCGCGTCCTTCAACGCGTCGTTCAGATATCCCCATTCGGAAGAAGAGTAATCTTTATCACCGTCGTTTTCAACCCAGATATAGTCGTAAACTTCGGGGGTAAGCCCGCCCGCCGCAACGGGGTTAAAGGTAAATTTAACGAAGTATACTTCCCTGCCGAGCGTGGCGTTCTCCACGTCGATAATCGCGCCGCTTAAATAATTTCCGAACGCCCGCAGATATCCCACGCCCAAATCGTAATCGAACCGAGCCGCATCCAGCTTTCCGTCGCCAAGCTCCATAGCCCTGTTCGCGCCCAGCGCGGGAGCTGTAACCGCCTTTCTCGCAACTTCAACCTTGCGGATATATTCGAGTGTAAATCCTTCTTCGCCGTCGAAAATTTCAGCCTGCGCCCCGTCGTAGCAGTAGTTATTGCCGTTCAACGCGTAAGTCAGCGTATATTCGCCCGCGTGATAGAAGTTAAGGGTATGCGCGGCATAGGAATAATTTCCGCCCGCGCTCTCCATAACTCCGCCAAGAGCGTCCGCCGCGGTCACGGAAACAAAATTCCATACGGCAGTCCCGCCTGCGGGAACTCCGCTCACGGGCAGGGTATACGTCACTTCCTGCACCCCGCCGTTGAATTGCAAATCTCCGTCCGCGCCGTACGGCGTTCCCACAACAGCTCTCTTAACGGCGTAAGCGTACGTCGTCTGCGAAGCGGTGCCGTCCAAAGTATAGTTGCCAGCGTCCGCGCCGCTCAAAGAAAGGTGTTCGGGCAACACGCTATACCTTCCCGCGTCCGTTCCGCCCGCACCGTCCGCAACGGTAACCATAACCTTATCGCCCGCAAAAAGGTTGTTCGCATTCGCAACGGGCTTATGCGCCGTGCCGTCGTAAGTGAAGTCGGGCGTAACCCAGCCGAATTGCACCGTAAATTTGGTTACGGTAAAGGTATATACTATCCCGCCGTCGGTATTATCGCTCCACCTGAAGTTTTCCGCAGGCTTAACGGTTACGGTATAGCTTCCGCCGTCGGGCTTAACCGTCTTTATCCTTTCCCCGCCCGAAACGGTTATAACCAACTTATCCCCGTGTACGGGCGAAACGAATTTCGCCTGATATTCCCGTATGAATTCTTTAAGGTAATACTCCCCGCCCTTGTAAATTGCGGAAACCGAATTGCCCGAAACGCTCGCGCCGTCGTAACCGCCGTTATAAAGCTCGGGCTTTTCCAGTGCGGAAGAAGTTATCTCGTACGCGAGTAAAAGGCTGTCGTCGCCAAGCTTATAGTTAAGCTTATTCAGCCCGCCCGAAATCGCAAAATCGATAACCTTTACGTAATAGGTCTGCGCTCTCGTCACGCCGCTCCACTCAATCTCGTTATTGCAGTCCGCGTCCGAGTAAACCTTCATATGGCTCGCCTTAACCACGCTAATCATCGCGGCGTTGGGCACGCCCGCAATTGCCGTAGCTATAAGGTCGGTATCCTGCACCGCCGCGCTCTCGTCAAACCCGACCGTGGTTTTATTCCAGCTCACCTTCAACGCGGCTTGCTCCACGGTATAAACTTCCGTCACCGCCGCAACGCCGTCCGTTTCAAGCCACTTATAGTTGTTTTTATTTAAAAGCTCGAACTTAACGCCGTACTCTCCCGCTTCGGTCACGGCAAACGCCCCGCCTGTCGGCGTTACGCTTATCCCCGCCGCCGCAAGAGTACTGCCCATAACGGTAAACTCCGCAACGCCGTTAAGTGCGTCCCAGTTTACGACGCTTACGGTATGCGCCCCGCCGTCGTAAGTAAACCCGTCCGAAAGTTCGGGGCTATCCACCGCCGCGCGGGTAATATTCACGGTGTATACTATATCTTCGCCCGTGCCGTCCGCCCAGACGAAGTCGTCCTTTAAAGCAATGGTAATCTTATATTCGCCCGCGTCGGTAAGTATAAACCTGCCGTCCGCGTCAAGCTCGGGTTGCGCGTATGAATATCCGTCAGCCAACGCCTTATACGCAAAGCTTATCTGCACGCCGTCGTAAGCCGTCTTGCCCGCCGCGCCGTTCAACGCGCCCGCATCGAGATTTTCAACCGTCTTTTCATATCCGGCAGATAAATACTCTCCAAGCGTCACCGTGCCGCCGCTTAAAAATCCGTCTACGCTCAGATATTTAAGCTCCGCGGGCTTTACGGTAAAATCGATGTACTTCCCGTTCGGCAAGTCGAAGTCGAGCGGCGCGTCAACCGTACTCCCTTCGCGGTTTTCGCCGTCAACGAGATTTGCCGTCAAAGCAATTCTCACGCGGTAATTGCCTACCCCGAACGCCGTAAAATCGGTCTCGGTCATAAGAATTTCATTTTCGCCGTCAAGCTTATAATAGCTCGCCGCGCCCGCGGTAAAGTACCCGTCGTCGCCGTTCACCGCGTCCGCCTGCGGCAGCTGCGCGCTCTCGCCGTAATAATATTCCGTTTTGCCGAGCGCAAGGTAGAAATTATCGAATGTCTTCTTCGTAATCTCGAACTTACTTTCAACGCTCGTCTTATCCCCCGACCAAAGGTAATTATAGTTGTATTCGTCATCGAACCCGTTGGTCTTTACAGTCATAGTCACGGCATATTCGCCCGCGTATCTCACTGCGGAAAGGCTTTCGCCGTTCACCGTAATATCCATCACTTCCGCGGCGGTATCGCCGTTCACAAGCCCGTCGGGCTTAACGAACTCGGTCAGCGCGTGTTCTTCGCGGTCGTAAACTATGGTCTGCGCCGCGTTCCCGCCGTCCAGCTCCTTGGAAAGTACGGTAACGGTAATCCCCTTGTTCGCCCGCACCTTTCCGGCAAGATACGCCTCGCTGTCGCCCGTAACCGCGTAAACGGTATATACTCCCGCGTCAATCTTCGCTCTGGGCGTATAATTCAGATAGTTGCAGTTATCGTAATCGAACGCTTCCCCCTTTCTTATAAGCACCAGCTTATATTGCACGCCCAGCTCGCTCACGGGCGTTGTCTTGCCGTTGGAAGTTCCCGTCACGGCAATCAGCGAGTTCAAATCGTCGCCGTAGCGCACGGGGTCGCCCGTGTTAAGGCTCACGTTTACGGCAAGCATACCCTTGTTGATTCTCACGCTGTAAGTAACGGTATGCTTGTCGGCGGAAATGCTCACGCCCGTGGGCGTAGTGCCGTCGTAGTAAAAATCGTATTCGTCCAGCGGATACCCCTTCAGATTGCCGTCGGCGTCAGATTTAAGCGAAATTTCTATCGCGTAATCCCCGCCGCCGTTGAAAATAACCTTGTCGCCGCTCACCGTAGCGTACCCGCCTAAGTTGCCGAACTCCATCAACGCCCCGTCGAAACCGGTAAACTGCTTAAAGCACCCTTCGTAATACGTCATCGAAGAAGTGTCCGTCATGGGAATGGGCACGCGGTCGTTCACGGGAATAATGGCGTCGCTCTTTTCCGCCGTCTTTCCGTTATAGTCAATATTGACCTGCAAATAATCGGTGTCGCCCAAAATCAAATCCTGCTCGGTATCCCCGCTGTAAATGACCGCGGAAAGATATTTCGAGTAATCGGAAAGCGGCACGCGCGCAGGGTAAGTCCTGTTGCCTTCCTTGTAATTCAGAACGAGCGTCAGCCCGTCGTAATTTACGGCGTGGTGCTTCATCTGCGTGGCGAACTCGCCTTCAATTGCAAGCGACGCGGGCGTTTTGAATTTAATGCCCGTTATATCGATAAACGTGTAAACTTCGGCGTTTGCCGAGCTTACTACCTTAACCCGTTTATCGTAAGTCTGCCCGTCCGAAAGAGTATCGGCAGTAGCGGCGTCGGGCGCGAGCGACCCGTCCACGCGGATATTGCCGCTCGTAACCTGCTCCGCCCCGCCGTCGTTTCTTCTGAGAGTAAATATGCCCGCCATCTCTGTCAGCGGCAGCGAATAATAGGGAGTAAAGCTATCCCCGTTCGCCGCAATCCAGCTTGCAAGCGCGCTCTCGTCCACTTCAATCTTGATTATTTCGGTCTTTGCGAAAAGCACGGTAACCGCCCCGCTCGCCGCGGTGGCGTCGTCTCTCGTTACCTGAATGGAAATAGCCGCCTGTTCGGGCGCGGAAACCTGCAGACTCGCGGTAACGCTCTCGCCCGTGGTCGTTCCCGTAGGTATGTTCTGCTCGCTCGTGAGTATAAGCGTCCTTCTGCCGTTTGCAAAGGTCGCTATAACGTCGAATTTACCGTAAACGGTCTCGGGCGTCGCGCCCTGCACGAACACGTCCGCATTCCCGTCCTTGTATCTGCCGTCCGAACCGAGCTTATACTGCGGCTTTACCTTCAGCTCCACGCCCGTAAGCCGCGCCCGCTCTACGCTCACGGTTATCTCGTCGCTCTCACTGCCGTCCGCCGCGGTAACCACTATGCGCGCGGAAGACTTGTTGTAAATATCTTCCATTTCCACCGAGTAAAGGTCGGGCGAAAGCTCGCTCTCCCCAACCGTCACGGTAAGGAGCTTATGTATCGTGTCCGCCGTATAGTCGTCCGTTATCTTCGTAACGCCGCTTTTCAGCGCGGCTTTAAGTCCGCCGAAAGACGGCGCGCCGTCGGCAACGGGCAGAACTATGTCGGCGGTAAGCGTGCCGCAGGTTACGGTAACCGCCAAAGACTTAGCGCCCGTAGCCCCGTTCACGGTAACGTCGCCCGCGCTTATCACGTGCGCGTCGCCACCGTCGGGCGTCTCGCCGTTAATTCTTATTTCGTACTCGTCGGCGTAAAGCTCGTAGGTGTCGCCGTCGTTGAACGTCATATCTATGTTGGTAGTACCCCGCACTCTCAGGTTCTTTTTTAAGCCCCCTACGGTGGTGGCGTTCTCGTAGACGGAGTAATTCCCGTCTGAAAGCTCAACGTCAACGTTGGTGTATTCCCTGTACGCGGCGTCGCCCGCCGCGGCTTGCGCGGTAACGGTCCTGCCGCCGCCCAAAAGCCCGCTAACGGAAAGCGGCGCTACAATCAGAAATACCGCCGCCAGCGTTGCCAACGCCACGGCTCTCAATTTTTTATATACGGACATATAAATCCCCCTTGGCGCGCCTGTCCCGCGCCCATTGACAATATGCGTTAACCGCAGTTTACAGCTTTTCCAGCTCGATTTTCAGCTTATGCAGATTTTCCCGCTCGAGTTCTATAAGCTTTGTAAAGGTCTTAAAGTACTCCACGTCGGTCGGGTCGGGCTTTACGCCTTCCACCACCGCCTGCAACAGCGCGGACTGACTGCGTCCCCGCCTTTTCTCGAGATTTTCAATCTCCGTCTCGCTCTCTTTAATTCTTTTCTTCAATTCACCCTTTTTAGACATTTTCACACCCCTTTAAATTTCGTCGGAATAAATCTTATACCCGTTTTTATTCTTCTTTTTCACTTCGTACATAGCCCCGTCCGCAAGCTTGAAAAGCTCGTCGTACCCGCCTTCGAAACCGTGCGTAGTAGCAATTCCCATACTAACTTTCACTTCGAAGTTTTTATACGGCACGGTAATGCGATTGAAAATACGGTCAACCTGCGGGATAAGCGTCTCCTTATACTCCATAAAGAGAATGAACTCGTCGCCGCCCACTCTCGCCGCGATGTCCGTACTTCTTATGTTCTCTTTCATTCTGTCCGCCACCGCGATTAAAATCTCGTCGCCGAAAAGGTGTCCGTATTCGTCGTTAGCCTTCTTGAAGTTATCCAAATCGAGTACGGCAAGGGCGTATTTCTTTCCCTTCGCGTCCGCGTCCGCAATCAACAGCTCTATCCTGCGCTTCGCGGCGGTATGGTTTAAAAGTCCCGTTTTCTGGTCGCGTTCTGCTTTCTTTTCAAGCAGCTCCATAATCTCGGTCTCGTCGTTCACGTCCACTATTTTTCCTATAACGCCGTCCGGCTCCGACTGTTCGCCGTCGCTCCACAACGCCCGCGCTATTACCTTGCTCCACTTCTGCTGTCCGCCAAGGTTCAGTAAAAACTTATTCATCGCCACGGGGTTGGAAGGATTAGTCCTGCGTATATCGTCCAGAAACCTTTTAAAATCCTCCGCGGGAAAAATCTCCGCCCACTCGCGGCTCTTCGACGGGTCGGAAATTCTCACGGGCAAGCCGAGCAACTCCGCGCTCCACTCCGAAAGCTGTAACGCTTCGGGTACGAAGGAATACTCGAAAATAATCTCGCCCGAAATGTCGGACAAAAAGCGGAACTTCTGCCGCTCCATTTCAAAAAGCCTGATAGAGCGGTCGCTCGCAGTTCCCTTTTCTCCGTGCAGTATCTGCTTTACGGTATCGTGAATTTTATCGTCCGTCGCCCTGCCCAACGAAACAAGGTGCAGTTCGGATTTAAGCTTGGGCGCAATTTCATTAAGGCACTCCAGAAGCAGGGGATTGAACGCCCCGCACTCGCCTTTCACAATCATTTCCACCGCCTTTTCGGGCGTATACGCGTCCTTGTAAACGCGCTTGCTCGTCAAAGCGTCGTAAACGTCGGCAATGGCGACCACCTGCGCAGATATGGGAATATCGTCCCCCTTAAGCCCGTCGGGATATCCCCGCCCGTCGTATCTCTCGTGGTGGTGACGGCAGATATCGTGCCCCAGCTTGATTAGCTCTTCATTCTTGCGGAAAGGAATTGCGCTGAGCATATTCGCGCCTTCCACCGTGTGCGCCTTCATAATCTCGAACTCTTCGGGCGTAAATTTGCCCGGTTTATTGAGTATTTCGGACGGTATGGAAATTTTACCTATGTCGTGCAGGGCGGACGCGGTGCTTATCATGCGGATATCCCGCGACGAAATTCCGTACTTATCCGTCTTTTTAACAAGACTTTCCAAAAGCATCTGCGTAATCACGTTTACGTGCAGAACGTGCAAGCCGCTCTCGCCGTTTCTGAACTCGACTATGTGCGACAGAATTTCTATCATAAGGCTGTTGTCCTTTTCCTTCTGATAAATCTGTTGCGTAAGCACGTCGGTCATCTCCTTCTGCCGCACGCTGAACGCGAAGTTGCATGCCACGCGGTGCTTGACGGTGCGCTCGTCGAAAGGTCGGCTGATATAGTCCACCGCCCCCAAATCGTACGCCCTGTCGATATAAGTCCCGCTCGTCTCCGCCGAAATCATTATTACGGGCGTGGAATGAATCCAGCCCGTGCGGTTCATCATAGAAAGCACGGCAAACCCGTCCATCTGCGGCATAACTATATCGAGCAGCATAAGCGAAATTTCCAGCTCGTGCCCGTGCAGAATTTCAATCGCTCTCAACCCGTTTTCCGCTTCGACGATATCGTACTCCCCCGAAAGCATATCGGCGAGTATAGAGCGGTTAAGCTCGCTGTCGTCAACGATTAATATTTTTTTCTTATGCGAACTCATTTGCCTCCGTTCCTTAAATTAATCACTTTTTCCTTCAGTTGCGCCATATTTATGGGCTTTGCAAGGTGAGCGTTCATTCCCGAATCCAACGCCGCCTTTACGTCGTCGTCGAACGCGTTCGCCGTCATTGCGAGAATGGGTATCTTCTTCGCGTCGGGGTGCTTGCAGGCGCGTATCGCCCGCGCCGCTTCGTAGCCGTTCATTACGGGCATCTGAATGTCCATAAAAATCATATCGTATCTTCCGCGGCCGCTGCTTTCGAACTTTTCGAGCGCTTCCTTGCCGTTCACCGCCAAATCGCACTCCACGCCTTCTATGTCAAGAAGCTCCTGCAATATCTCGGCGTTAATCTCATTGTCCTCCGCGGCAAGCACTCTCAAGCCCTTAATAGATAAATTTTCTCCCGCGTTCGCGTCCTGCTCGGTTCGGTTTTCCCTTAACTGCCTTACGGCTCTGCGGAAGTTGGAAACGAAGAACGGCTTGGGCAGGAACAAATCTATGCCCGCAGTCTTCGCCTCTTCTTCGATTTCGTCGAAGCTGTAAGAAGTAAGCACCATTATGGGCATCGCCTTGCCAACGATAGCGCGTATGCGCTTTGCCGTTTCCACGCCGTCCATTTCGGGCATCTTCCAGTCGAGCAGCACAAGGTCGAATGGCTTGCCGCTCTCGCGCGCCGCGGCAACCGCCGCAACCGCGTCCGCGCCGCTCAGCGCGTAACTCACTTCCACGCCCGTCTCCGCCATAAGCTCCTTCACGTCCGCGCAGACGTGCTCTTCGTCGTCCACCACCAAGAGCTTGCAGATAGAGTTTTCCGCCCAGAACTCGTTGCCGCCGTCGTCACGCCTTTCGGCTACGGCAAGCTCGAGCTCGACGGTAAAGGTACTGCCCTTGCCCTTTTCGCTTTCGACCGACATCGTGCCGCCCATAAGGTCGACGAGATTTTTCGTAATGGTCATTCCCAGTCCCGTACCCTGAATTTCTTTGGTGGCGGAACTTCTCTCGCGGGAGAACGGCTCGAACAATACGTCAAGGAATTCCTTGCTCATACCCACGCCGTCGTCACGGACGATAAATTTCAGCCGCGCGTGGTTGTGAATGCCGTTCTCGCCCGCCTGAACGGTAAAGGTCACGTTGCCGCCCTGCGGGGTATATTTTATGGCGTTTGACAAAAGGTTCAATATAATCTGGTTGAGCCGCAATTTATCGCCGTACACGCATTCGGGCAACACGCCGCTCGCATGAATTTCGAAATTCTGTTGCTTTGCGTTCGCCTGCGGCGACATAATAGAGCCTATCTCGTCGATAAATTCGGAGAACGAGAATTCTTCCACGTTCAAGGAAGTTTTGCCGCTCTCGATTTTGCTCATATCGAGTATGTCGTTTATAAGGCTCAAAAGATGCTGACCGGAAAAAGTTATCTTTCTTATGTAATCGCGCACCTTGTCGGGATTTTCGGCGTCCTTGGCAAGCAGGGTCGCAAAGCCTAAAATAGCGTTCATCGGCGTGCGTATGTCGTGCGACATATTTGAAAGGAAATTGCTCTTCGCCTGGTTTGCCGATTTTGCCACGTTCAAAGCCGTTTCAAGGTCGGCGCTCATCTTTCTGTCCTGCGTACGGTCGGAGAAAATAAGCACGTATCCGTCCTTTGCGGGATATTCGGAATGCTTTAAAGTAAGTCTGTACCAGTACTGCTCGCCCGTCGCCGCATTCTTCAGTTTCGTGTCCGTCTCCCACACCTTTCCGTCGTCTAAAGCGTGCAGCCCTTCCGCGGTGAACGCGCTGTGTTTATCCACCGAGGCGTTTAAAATCTTGCGCACGTCACCCTTAATCTCTTCGGGGTCGAGTCCTAAAACGGAATTTAAGTTGTTGCTCACGTACTCGGCCTTGAAGTCCGTCGAAGAGAACATAACGAACAAGTCGTTGGTGTTCTGCGTAAGCAAATCCAGCAGGCTTTCGCGCGATTTTACGGTGCGCTCCTTGTTTATAACGCGTTGCTTGTTCGCCGCCACGAGCAGCCAGGTAACGGCAACTATTATGCTTGCGAAAATCAACGCCATTACGCCTATCGTCACCGTTCTGAAAGTACTCATCTTACTGTTTACCACCGCGGACGGAACGACCCCCAACAGCATCCAGTCACTGAACTCAACCGACATATAGGTAACGTAAAACTCTTCGCCGTCCGAATTTCTCTTGAACATTCCTATGCCCCGCCTGTCCTCGGGCTTTTCGCTGTCCCACCTTTTCACTATCTCGTCGATATCGGAATTGGTAAAGGTACACTCTTCTTTGAGAAAGTCAAGATAATTGTTGCGGTTGATTTCGTCCGTACTCGACTGCAACAAAACTTCGCCGTCGGGCAAAACCACGTAGCAGTAGCCCGCCCCGCCGAACGCGTTCAGCCTGAGCGTTTCGCGCTGCATATCCTCCGCGTTGAAAATAATGGAAATCGCGGAATAGGAAAATCCGTCGAACTCGTAGCTCTCGCCGTCCGTTTCCGCAAAGGGCACTGCGAACATTACGAAACGGCTGCTGTTGCCGTTCGCGTCCGTTCTCCAGCCCACGACGCCCACGTCGTCGCCGCCTAAAAGCACGTCTATCTCGCGGCGGAAATCGAGATTTTCCACCACGCCGTTTGAACGCTTGCCCTTCGCCGTTCCCGTCTCTTTATCTATTTCGCCTACGAGATAGAAGTCGGTAAAGCCCCAGCTCGATTTCTGCTCGGCAATGAAGTCTCTGAATTCGCCGTGGCGGCTCGCATCCTTCGTTATGTTTATAACGTACTTCTTCCAACTGCGCATGGTCTTTCTGTAGTTGGTTACGTTCTGCTGGAAGTTCAAGTTTACCTGGTCGTAAATTTCGGACAGATGCTCCGCGCTCTCGTCGAAAATCTGGTTGGTAGTGAACGCCGAGTACAGCCCTACGGATACGCAGATTATTACTGAGCATACCGCGACGATTATCGCGTCTCTCAGTTTTCTTCCGTCGATTTTTTTCATAAAATTTTGCCGCCGCCTGATAAATTTTTTGTGTGAAAATATGCAAGTTTTAGGTGAAAACACGTCATTTTTCGGTGAAAACGCGTCGATTTTGCGTGAAAACTGTGTGAAATCTTTCACAAACCTATCACTTTGACTATCATTATAATATAAACCGCGTTATTTTACAAGGCTTTATAAAGAAAAAATTCAACTTTTTACTTGACAAATTTTAGTCGTAACGCTAAAATTAAACGGTGGTTGCCACCGGGTAACCGCCCTTGCACCGGACCGCGTCGTTAGGTCTTTGAAGACGCGCGTCAAGGTGTTTTTTTTTGGAAAAACGGGAAAAATTGTATGAAATTGCGCAATCCTTTTAAAAATTTAACCAAATTCGAGTGGACGCTGTGGATTTTTTCGCTCGCAGCAATAATAACTTCCTTTTTCGCGGTGGGCAACACTCAGTACGCAAACCTTGCGGCTTCGCTTTTGGGCGTAACTTCCCTGATATTCGCCGCCCGCGGCGACGCCTTCGGAATGGTTCTGATGATTGCGTTCAGCACGTTATACGCAACCGTTTCGTTTTTTGCCAAATATTACGGCGAAACTATAATTTACATGTGCATGCAGCTGCCCTGTGCGGTAACTTCGCTTATAAGCTGGTTGCGCCACCCGTCGGGAAAGGGCGCGGCGGAAGTGAAGATAGGAAAGTTCTCAAAAAAGCATATTTTCATAATAGTGCCGCTCGTAGCGGGCGTTACCACCGCCGCATACTTCACCTTGCGGGCGTTCGATACGGCAAACCTTATAGTGAGCACCATTTCGGTAGCAACCAGCTTAACCGCCCTATATCTTATGATTTTGCGCATTCCCGCATACGCTCTCGCCTTTATTTTAAACGACCTTGTGCTTATAACGCTGTGGGGCGTAGCCTGCGCGACTTCGCTCGACTACCTTTCGCTTACCGTGTGCTTTTCGATATTCCTTTTAAACGACACCTATACCTTTATATGCTGGACTAAGCGCAAAAAGCGGCAGAGCCAAACCCAACCCGCCGCGCAGACCGAAGTAAACGAAGAAGAAAAATAAAGCGCGGGGCGTTGCCCCGCGCTTTTAAATTTCGATTAAAAACCCTTTATTTCTGAGTAATTTTTCAATTTCGTCCAAAGCTTCTTCGTTTTCGGCGGAAACGGTATGGTAATGATACCCGTCCGTAACGCTCATAAGCGGCTTGGACGCGCCCGAAACGAGAGAGCGGTAAAGCTCTTCCACGTTGGTTCTGTTATACAAATCCAGCCGCTCGGTTATTCTGCCGTACACGCGGTGATTGACGAACACGTCTTCTATACGCCCGCCCGCATCTATTACCGCAACGCCTTCGTCGACTATTTCTTCGAAGGAATGACGGCACTTGAACACGCGCGACGCCTTGGTCTTGGTTTCGAGCACGTACCCGCGGTTGGTTGCCGTAACGGCGTACCCGCCCGCGCGTAAAACGGCTATATCCTGCACTATAACCTGCCGCGATACCTTGAATTTTTCGGCAAGCACCGCCGCCGCAACGGGGTTATCAGAGTTGCCTATAAGGCTTAAAATTTCGCCGCGCCTTTCGTTGGCTTTCATTATTCCACCACCGGATGAAGATTTTTGAGCGACAGGTCGAGTATGGGCGCGCTGTGCGTGAGCGCGCCGCTCGAAACGAAATCCACACCCGTTGAAATTATAGCCGTGATATTTTCTTTGGTAACGTTTCCGCTACACTCGGTAAGAGCCTTGCCGTCAATCATTGCGACGGCTTTTTTCATATCTTCTACCGACATATTGTCCAGCATAATGATATCTGCACCCGCCTGCAACGCTTCGCGGCATTGCTCCAAGGTTTCGACTTCAACTTCTATTTTGCGCACGAACGAAGAGTATTCCTTAGCCGCTTTAACTGCGGCGGTAATTCCGCCCGCCGCGCCTATATGGTTATCTTTTAGCATAACCCCGTCCGAAAGGTTATAGCGGTGGTTGTTGCCGCCGCCGCACCTTACCGCGTACTTTTCGAAAAGGCGCATATTGGGCGTGGTTTTGCGGGTATCGAGCAGTTTTGTCTTACTTCCCTTTAACAGCTCGGCGACCTGCGCGGTGTAGGTTGCGATGCCGCTCATTCTCTGCAAATAGTTCAAAGCGGTGCGCTCGCCCTGCAACAATACCCTTATATCCCCCGTTAAATCGGCTATATGCCGGGACTTAGCCACTTTATCGCCGTCCTTTGCATAAAACTTTATTTCGGTTGCGGGGTCGAGTATTTTAAAGGTGCGGGCAAAAACTTCAAGCCCGCATATGACGCCGTTTTGCTTGCATATAAGCTGTACCGTACCCTTTTTATACTCCTTTATAACGGCGTTGGTGCTTACGTCTTCGTTGGATATATCTTCCTTTAACGCAAGGCGGATAAGCTCGTCTGCATTCAGAGCCAAGGTTGCGGGGTCGTTCATATCTTTTTCTCCTTTTTTTCGCGTTTTATTCGTTTGACAAGCGCGAGCAAGTCGCGCTTAAAGCCTTGTAAAATTTCTTTCGGGTGGGCGTATTCTTCTGAAATTGCCGCATATTCGGGGGGCAATTGCCTTGCCGCGGAATAGCTTGCCGCTATATTCAGCGCGGCGCGCTTGGCAAAGAGCAGACTTTCCAAAAGCGAATTGGACGCAAGGCGGTTTGCTCCGTGTACTCCGTTACAGCACGTTTCCCCCACCGCGTACAGCCGTTCCATAGTGGTTTTGCCGTTAAGGTCGCTGCGCACGCCGCCCATAAAATAGTGCTGTGCGGGGACTACGGGGATAGGCTGAGTAAATACGTCGTAGCCTTCTTCGCGGCATTTTTGCACTATGCCGGGGAAATGGTTTTTAACTTCTTCCGCGTCAATGGTGCGCATATCCAGCCAAACGTGTTTGGTGCCGTCCCTTTCCATCGTCTTTAATATTTCGGCGGTTACCACGTCGCGCGGTTGCAGCTCGTCGGTAAAGCGTTGAAAATTTTTATCGAGCAGGTGCGCCCCTTCGCCGCGCACGCTCTCCGAAATGAGAAAGCTCCGTTTATCGGGCTTATCGGTATACAGCGTGGTCGGGTGAATTTGTATATAGTCCACGTTGTCCACCGCGACGCCGTGCTTCAAGCACACCGAAACGCCGTCGCCCGTGAGAATGCGGAAGTTGGTCGAATAGTCGAATATGCCGCCCACGCCGCCGCACGCAAGCACCGTGTAGTCGGCGAAAATTTTATATACCCTGCCGCTCGCGTTATCCATAACGACCACGCCGAAACACTCGTTGCCGTCGCAAATCAGGTCAAGCATAGTGGTATCGGTAATTATGCGGACGTTTTTAAGCGTTTGCACCTTTTGCATAAGGCGGGAAGTGATTTCCCTGCCCGTGCAGTCCTTATGGAAACAAATTCTGTTTCTGGAGTGTCCGCCTTCGCGCGTTAAGTCGAGCGAGCCGTCTTTTTTCCTTGCAAACTCCGCGCCGAAAGATATAAGCTCGTCGATAATTTCGGGCGACGACTTTACCATACACTCTACCGCCGCCGCGTCGTTTTCGTAATGACCCGCGCGCATGGTGTCGTCGAAATAGCTCTTAAAGTCGCTATCCCCCTGCATACGGCATATGCCGCCCTGCGCGAGATAGCTGTCGCTCTCTTCCAAGCCGCCCTTGCAGATTATCAGTATGCGTTTGTCGCGCGGCAGATGCAACGCGCAGTTAAGCCCCGCGACGCCCGCCCCGACGATTACCGCGTCGAATTTTTCGTTCAAATTATACCTGCTTTATACTTTATTTGTATTACTTTACACCAAAAACTTTACACCTGTCAAGTCATATGTAAAGTATTTGAAAATTTTTCGTTACGCGCGGAAGAATTAATCGACAAAATAACAAAATTTTATGCGTATTATAACGGCGGCGCGGATAATATGATAAACCGTAAGGAGTGAAATATGAACGTTTCTCAATTTATAGGAAAAAAAGTTGTAAGCACGCAGGGCAAGACGGGCTACGTGCTTTCGGTAAACGGCGGCAACGGCAGGGTTGAGTGTCTGGCTTGCGCGGACGAAGACGAAAAAGAGTTCTTAATCGACGTAAAAAATATAGTGAGCGCGGGCGAAAAAATAGTGTTCGACGACAGGGCGGGCGCGATGGCGGCGGCTAAGCCTTTAAGGCTGGGGCGCGCGGGGTTCGACGAGAGCGGGGCGTACCTTGGCGAGATTTGCGACTATATTTTTAAGGGCAACGCGCTGTTAAAGGCGAAAATAGGCAAAAAAAATTACCCCGCCGAACGCCTTGTATGCGGCGACGTGGTAATAGTTAAACACGTTAAAAAGCTGACCTGCGACGTCGTGAAGGACGGCGAAGTTATTTTTAAAAAGGGAACGCCCGTTACCAAAGCGTTGTTGAAAAAGGCTCAGGCACTGGGCGAATACGTACAGACTAACCTTAAATCGATATAGCCCTATACGTTATATTTTGCCATAAGCTTTAAAAGTGCGTTGAAGTTCTCGTTTAAAATTTCCGCTTCCGTGGGGGTGAGCGAGCCTTTTATCTGCAACACCGCAAGGGTATTTTTTAATTTTTCCAGCTCCTGCCTGTCCGTTTTGGACAGGTTTTTGCTTAACAGCTTGTCCGTTACCGCAACGGCGTGTTCAAGGCGCACGCTCGTCTTTGCCGCAGGGGCGTTGGGCGCGGGTTGTTCGGGTCTTGCCTGCCTTGCAGACGGCTGGGCGACGGGTATTGCCGTTACGGCGGTCTGCTGAACTACTCTCTGCCCCGCATGCCCGGGACGGGAATCGAACGCGCACAGCGCACCGTAAGATATATATCCCGCCACCCAGAAGAGAACTGCCGTTATGACAGCCTGCGAAAGCTCCCTTTCCATTAAAAACAGCGCAAGGCATACGCCCGCGTAGGCGTTGGTGAGCGCGAGATACGGTCTTTTAGACGCGGCGCGAGCCTTTTTGGAAAAGATACAGCACGCCAGCGAGAGAATGAAAATTCCGAGATAGGACGCCCATACCCCTATTACGAGAGTATTGAACGGTATTCCCGTTATAAAAGAATAAATTTTATCAGCTATAGTCGAACACATCGCGTTAATTATAGCCGTAAATTTTTGAAATAATCCGTCCGATACCGTCGAATTTGCGATTTTTTAAACGATTTCCACCTGTCTGCGCAGACGGATATTTACGATAGTGGTTGAAATATTGCTTTCCGCGACGCCCAAAATGACGGACGCCGCCTTTTTATAAAGCTTCAACTGCTTTTCGTAAGTGCTTTTCAGATACCCGTCCGACTTGTCCGAATACTTGTAGTCGATAATCTTCACGCCGAATTTGCCTACGGCGAGAAGGTCTATCGCGCCCTGAACGAGAACGAAGTCGTCTGCGGTTACGTCTAAAATTTCGTTGGCGGGCAAACGGCAGAGAAATTCCTGCTCGCGTTTAAGCTCTGCGCCTGCAAGCCCCGCGAACACGGGCATACGCAGAATTTCGGAAAGCTCGGCTTCGTTCAATAGCGCGGTCTGCTCTTCGCTCATAAGTCCCTTGGACAAGAATGCGTCAAGCTGGGCGCGGATACCTTCAGGCGAATTTACCGTGAAGTCGCACAGCTCCATAAAGCGGTGATAGGCTATGCCGCGCTCCGCGCCCGTTTCGCCTTCGCCGCCGAACAGCTTGCGCTCGGCGTAGCGCGGCTCGTCCGCGCCCATTCTTAAAATTGCGGACGCCGAGCTTTTGACGGGCAAATCCACGCTGTTTGCGTGGGCGTAAGGCTTTGCAAATCTCTCTTCTATTTTCTTATACAAAAATTCGTCCGCGCCCGCGATAATCGGCTCGTCGGCGGACGGGTCGAACTCGGCGTGCGGGGTCACGCGCTCGGGCATAAATTTGCCCATATCGAATAAATCGGAATAGCGTTTTGCGTCGAGAGCGGCAAGACGGTCGAACGGGGTAAGCTCTTCGGCGAGAATATGCAGGCGGCACATTGCGCGGGTGCAAGCCACGTAAAAGAGATTGAGTTCGTTTTTGAGCTCTTCTTCGTCGCTTTTACGCTTTATAAGTCTTCGCAGAAGAGTCTTGTTTACGATTAAATTTTCCGTATCGAAAGCCTTGGGTGCAAAGCCGTATTCTTCGTCGAAGGGTATTTCGGCGTAGTCCGCGCCCTTGAAGGATTTGCAGATATCGGCAATTATTACTATGGGATATTCCAGCCCCTTTGACGCGTGCATGGAAGTTATCTTTATGCTGTCCGCAACGGCGGGCGCGGGAGCGGAAACTTCGTAACCGCCCGTCTTGATTTTTTGCAGAAAGGCGGAAACGGAGAGATTGGCTCCTTCTTCGGCAAGGCGGAGTACGGTTTTTACCTTTTGTTCGCCGCCCGCGCCGTAACCGCTCTCTATGCCGTAATTTTCGAGAAGCTCGTCGATTATCTCGCCGACGGTTAGTATGCCCGACAATTCGCGCAGTTTTTGCAATTTATCCCCGAATATATTGAGTTTACGCGCAATCGTGGTGGGCAGAACGGCATATTCCTCACAGCAGCGGCGGAAGGTTTTGCGTTCCTTTTTCTCTTTACCGCCGCCACCCATGGAAGCTGCGGGCTTGACCGCGTCCGCAGTAGCGCGGATTTGCGCAAGCTCGTCTTCGGTAAACCCGCCGAGCGGGGATAAGAGCGCGGTGACGAGCGGGATATCCTGCTCGGCGTCGTCGATGAGCGAGAGCAAATCGAGCATCTGCCTGACTTCGGGCAGGTTGCAGATATTGGATTCCTGCGCGCCCGATACCGAATAGCCTTCGTCGAGCAGGGCGCGGACTATGCCTTCGGTGGAGTCGCCCCTGTTTTTACGCGTTAAAATACATATATCCCCGCACGTAGCGTCGCGGTACTCGCCCGATTTAAGGTCGAATATGCGGGATTTCAACTCTTCTTCGACTATGGAAAGCACGGCAAGCCCCTCGCGGGTGTGGCTCGTTTTTCTGCCGTCGGCAAGCACGGAATATACGCCCAACTCGGGCTTTTCTTCTTCGTCCTTGCCGAAAATATGCAGGTGCGCGGAGCCGTAGCCCGCGGGATATAGCCCGCCGAACGACATTTTTGAAGTGTTTTTATAGTCTACGCCACAGCTTTCCTCAGTCATTATATCGGCGAAAAGGGCGTTCACAAAGTCCAGAACGCCGTCGCCGCTTCTGAAATTGCTTGAAAGCTTTAAGGCAGTGCCGCCAGAGCTTTCCATACCCGCGAACTTGCGGGAAAAGAATACCGATTTACTGCCGCGGAAGCCGTATATTGCCTGCTTTACGTCGCCGACCAGAAAGGTTTCGCCCGTAAAGCGGGAAATTATTGCTTCCTGCACGGGATTTACGTCCTGATATTCGTCTACGAAAACGAATTTATAGCCTGAAACTATTTCGTTGCGGACGCCGTCGTCAGCGAGAAGCTCGAGCACGAAATGCTCTAAATCGTTGTAGTCGAGCTTGTTTTCTTCGCTCTTGACTGCGGCATATTCGCGGTCGAATTTAATTACTATATCCGAAAAAGCCGCGGCGACCCTGCCGCTTGAAAGAAAGCGGTCAAGCTCGGTTTCGTAATTTTCGAAGTCGCCCGTCAAGTCCTTATAGCGTTTGGCTACCCCGTCTTTAAACCTTTTGAACTCTTCGCCCGCGAGCTTGTCGCAGTCGGCGTCCGCGGGTTTGCGGGTGATAGACAGCGCGGGCTTGGCGTCGAAAACGGAGCTTTCCGCGGCGGCGGTGAGCGATATCAGCATTTCGTTGAAAATCTTGTCGTATACCGCCTGCTTCTGCGTTTGGGGAAAGGTTGCGCGGAAATCGTTTACCGCCGAAATCAAAGCGGCGTATTTGGGCTTGAGAGAGCTTGCATAATCCGCGCATAGCCTGTCGAAGCCGTCTTTACTATACAGCGAGCGGGAATTTTCGAGAATATTCAGGTAGTCGGCGCAGGAGCGGATTTCCGAATGAGCCTGCAAAACGAGCCTGCGCAGAGACCCGTCGCTACGCTTTTTCATAAAGCACTTCAAGAGTATTTTGAAATCGCGGTCGTCGCTCTCGTAAAGCTCTTCGAACACCGTGTCCATAGCGCGCTTTTTAAGCTCGCGGGCGACGGCGTCGTCCGAAGAAATCACTTCGAAATCTGAATTGATGCCGAGCGCGTAGAAATACTTTCTTAAAAGCCTTGCGCAGAACGAGTGAATGGTGGATACGTCCGCGGTGGATATTTTGGAGAGCTGTACTTTTAATCTGTCGCGGTTCTCCCCCGCGCTTTCTATGCGGGAAACGAGTACCTTGCGGAGCTTTTCCTTCATCTGCGCGGCGGCTTTTTTGGTGAAGGTAACGGCTAAAATTTCGTCCAGGTCCGCGCCGTTTAACACGGCGTTCGCGAGTTTTTCTATCATTACGAAAGTTTTTCCGCTACCCGCCGACGCGGAAACGATTACTTTACCGCGGCTTTCGATTGCCGCAAGCTGTTCTTCAGTAAGTTTCATCGCCCTTCTCCTTGCGAACGATTCGAGCTATTTCCGAGCATTTTACAGATTTTACCTTGCGCTCCGCCGCGTCCTTGCCCAGAGCCGCGCCGCAGCTTCCGCCCGCCTTGCAATACTTGCACACCCCCTCCGCGGGTGACGGCGTTACGTTGCCGCCCAGCATTTCGCGCGCGCCGCCGTCCGCGACCATGCGCGAATACTCTATAAAGTCGGAAAAATCCTGCGGGGACATCGCACTCTCTATCCGTCTGCCCTGATAATACGCGTCTACGAAGCCGCTCTTTTCCTTGGGCTGAACGGTTAAGTCGGAGGCGCGGACCACTTCGTCGCTGCCGTCCATAAAGCCTTGCAGGCGGAAAACCCCGTCAACCGCGTCGCGGTATTCCAAAGACGCGGGGAAGTAATACGCGCCCGCCGCGCGCTTGCCCTTTGCCGCCGCCGAAAGATAGAGCGGCAGCTGCAATTTTACGCCCTGATAATATTTTGCGGGCGACGAATCTATATTGCCCGTCTTGTAATCTATTACGCGGACCAGACCGTCGTACTCGTCCACCCTGTCTATTCTGCCGTAAATTTTAACGCCGTCCGAAAGCGCGAGCTCGGCGGGGCGTTCTGCGCCCGCGACCCTGAACGACGAATTTCTGACCTGCGCGTAAGTTCCCTTTGAAACGGCGACCGCTTCGTTTACGAGAGATTGGGCAACGTATTCGCCGCTCTTGCTGTCCGCAAGCGACTTATACGGCTGTATTTCGAGCTTTTGGCGGGCAAGCTCTTCCGCACGGGCGCAGAGCGCGGCTTCGTCGGCTATATCGTTTATTTCGGGAGCCAAATCCTGCAATACGGCGTGAATGAAGTTGCCCGTATCCACTGCGCGCACCGCGCCTTCGTCGCGCTCGGCAACCTTTAAGCCCTGACGCATAAAGCCCAGATACGGGCAGGAAAAATAAGCTTCGAGCGCGGTGGGCGAAAGACTGCCGTTCTTGCTAAGATACAGGCGTTTGCCGCAGGATATGGCGCGTTTAACGTTCCTTTTAAGGGAGCGGAGAGCGTCGTTTTCATAGCCGTTGTTTTTTAAAACGGCGTATACCGCGCCAGCCGCCGAAGTGTTGGAGAACTTGCGCAAATACCTTATTGCGGGAATTTTTTCACAGCAGTAATAGGGTATGGCGCGCAGAGATTTCTGTACCCGTCTTGCGTCGAGCGGGGCTAACGACGCGCCCGACGGCGCGGAAAATATCGCCGTGGCGTACGAGATTATTTCGCTCGGGGTACACTCTTCGCCGTTAAGACGGAAGGGAAAACTAAGATAGAGAGAGTCGCGGAAGGCGCAGAGATTGAGCGCGCACGTTTCGCGTTTGCGGGCGTTTACCTGCCGTATCTTGGGGGATATGTTGAGATTAACGCGTTCCAAAGCCGCGATTTCCCTGTCGGTCAACAGCGCGGTGTCCGCGCTTGCTCCCGCCGCGTCGCCGGCAAGACGCACGGCGAAAACAGCCGACGAACCCGTGTTTGCCGTGGCGGTCAAATCGCCCACGAATACGGCGTCCGACTTGGGGGGGATAAGGGAAATTTTCATTGCGGCAAAACCGCTTTTTATTACTTTCAGAAAGTCTTTAAGTGGAGTTCCCGCGGCGGCTATGCTCTCCGCCTCGGCTATTACGGCAAGCACGCTTTCGTAAGCGCGGCTGCAAAACTGGGCGGCGGCGGGCTTTTCGTCTGCATAACGCTCCGCCATCGATTTGAGCGTATTCTCTACGCCGAAAGCCGCAAAAAGCGAGCGTATACCCCCGCATATGGCGGAGTTTCCGCCCTTTACCGTGAGATAAGACAACCCCTGCAAGAAGGTATCTTTAACCCTTTCGATTGCGTCGAAGTCTTCCGTTTCGGGCTTTATTGCACGCTTTACCCCGCCGCGGTAATTGCAATATCTTAAAGCGTAGTTGCGGTATAAATCCTTATCGCGAAGCTCTGCGGGAAAGAACGGTGAAGAAATTACCCCGTCTACGTCTTCTGGCAGACAGCCCGCAATGACGCACGAGAGATAGTTTGCGACGAACGAACACAGCGGGTGTTCGGAAAGTGAGCGTTGCCTGTCCGCATAGTAGGGAATTTTAAAGCGCGAGAACACGCGGGACAGAACGCGCTCGCCCGCGTCGATATCGGGCAACATTACCGAAATTTTCGCAAAGCGCACGCCCTTTTCGGCAACGAGCCGCTTTATGCTTGCCGCGACGAACTCCATTTCTTCTTCTTCGTCCGCGGCGTTGAACAGCACGACTTTATCGGTGCGCACGGGCGGGGAATAAAAGCTTTCGGGATTGAAAAGACCCTTGCGGAAGGCTTCGGCTTCTGCCGTTAAGCTGCCCGACGCGGCAGTAGCTTGCGCGCCCCCGAACTCCTTAGCGATGGCGTTGAACGCCGCGCCCGCTTCGTTTACGTAAATTTCTTCCTTGCCGCCTATGAACAGACCGTAGCAGTCCGCGGCTACCCCGAACGCCGCCCTTACGCATTCGCGGGCGACGGCGGTTAAAGCCTGAAAGCCGAGAAAAACTACCGCGTTGCCGCGCACGGACGGGCTTGAAGAAATTGCGGACGGCAACTGCCTTAAATACCCGTTCCTGTCAATAAACCCGCTTTCTTCGAGATAATTTTCGTAAGCGGAGTAAATTATAGCCAAGTCGCGGAGCTTGCCGCCGAGTACACCGCCGCTTTCCGCCGCCTTAGCCGTATCTTCGGCGGAGACGCGGGAAGAATATAACAGGGCTATCGTATCGTAGACTGTTTGCGCCGCCGACGCGGACGAGAGCTTTCTGAAAAGGGAAAGCTCCCCCTTATGCTCCTGAATTATTTTATGGACAGCCATTGCCGAGCCCTGACCGGAGAGTACGGTTTTGGGTTTGCCGCGCTCGGCGGCGAGAAAGCGCGCGAAGGTGCAGACGGAAGTGAGAAAGGTTCCGCCTACCGCCGCGCATACCGTGCGTTCTGCGGCTAAGGTGAGCCTGTCTTCGCAGAAAACGAGAGTTTTAACCCCCCTTTCTTCGTTGGCAGACACTATTTTTTTAAGTTCTTCCAGTGCGACTGACAGAGCCGCGCAGTTAATCGAATAAATCATAAAAGTGAGATTGCCGCGGGGTGCAAGCCCGAACGGTTATGATAATATTGTAACACATTATCCCGTCCATTTTAAAGATTTTGACCGCAAAAGTTTTTACAATTTTGAAAATATATGTTATAATGGCTTAAATTAATTATTGATTTTAAGGAATTATAGATGAAAAAACGCTTTTTAGCCGCCGCAATTTCGGTTGCCGCGGGGTGCGCCGTAGTTCTTTCCGGTTGCGCGGGAGCGACGCAGAACGTTGTATCGCTCAACTCCAACTGGTACGCGGACGTAAATTTTAAAAAATTTCAGCCCACATTCGACAGCGAGCGCTCGGAAAAAATAGTTTACGCCGTAACTCACGACGAAAAGGCTGCTACGAATAAGACTTATTCCGTAAAATACGACGAAGGCACTTACACCACCGAGTTTTATACGGTTGCGCTCGGTAAAAATTCCGATAAAATTCTTGACGAGTTCAGGGAAGGTTACGGGGAAAGCACCACCGTTTACTGCTATAAGACAGAGCTTAGCGTTCCAAAGGTCACCTTTACCTATAAGGGCGAGCCTAAGGTATTCGAAAACTGCGACGAAGTTATAACCGAGAGCTACTTCCTTTCCGTGGAGGACAGGCTGCAACCCGTTTACGCGAGACAGAGCGTTCATTCCGTTTCGCCAAACGTGCTTAACGCGACAAGCCTTGAAAGCTCCTATTACGTTTACGATTACGAGTACACCACCTATTATTCGCGCGACGGGGAACAAGCCGTGACCAAAATAAACGGTGCGGACGGCGTGAGCGAGCGCAGGGCTTCGGGACTTAAAGGCACGCAAAGCACGCTTTTCGACGCGACTTATCTTGACGTGGCGGTGCGGGCGAACAAGCTTAGCCCTTCCCTTTCGCAGGCAATAAGCCTTTACCTGCCGCAGTCGGGCGTGGGCGAGTTCGTATTGCAGGGCAACGCTATGGGACTGAACGAGACCGAGAGAACGGACGCGAGAAATCTGCTTATTGCGAACGAGCTGTTCAAGGACGAAAAGATTAAGGACGAGAACGGAAACGAGACGGACAAGCCGCTGAACACTTCCGCCGTGAGCGTTTATTATAACGCGGAATTCAACGGCAGACCGCAGACTTACTGGTTTGCGGCGGTGGAAAACCCCAGAAACAACGTGAGCCGCTCGACCTTGCTTAAAATACAGTATTCCGTGCCTTTCAACCATGGCGTAAGGAACTACGTCATTAAGGAAATACAGAGCAATCTTTACAACGGAAATTAAACCTACGACCCCCGCGGTTACCAAACCGCGGGGATTTAAAACTAAGGATAATTGAAATGATTACCGTTGACGAAATTTTAAAATGCGTGGATAAGCTGCCTGACGCTTCGGTAGACTTTCCGTTCGAAGGAGATTTTTTTACGCGCGTTTTCAGGCGGAACGACAATAAAAAGTGGTTCGGAATAATCTTGCGTGCGCCCGAAAAGTATTTTTTGCGGTATCTTGAAGAAATACCCGACGACGGAGTTATTCTCGATTTGAAATGCCCGCCCGACCTTGCGGAGTTTCTTAAAAGTAAGTATCCGCGCGGAATACTGCCTGCGTACCATATGAACAAGGTGCATTGGATTACGGTAATTTTAACTGCCGATATCGAACGCGGGGATATTGAGCAGCTGATTGAAATAAGTTATAATCTTGCAGACGGCAAGCACAAAAAACAGACACAGGAGAAAAAATGAAGATTGCTATTAACGTGAGCGCGCTTGGCGACGATTTAGACCTTTCACCCTTTGAAAAACTCGGCGAATGTAAATTTTTCGGCGATATTACCCGAAAAGAACTGTTTGAATTATGCGCCGACGCGGACGCGCTGATAGTAAACAAACTGGAAGTGGACGAAAAGCTGCTTGACGCCTGCCCGTCCATTAAGTACGTAGGCACGTTTGCTACGGGTTATAACGTGGTGGATATTGCCGCTTGCCGCAAGCACGGCGTTACTGTATGCAACGCGCCCGATTACTCCACCCACGCGGTGAGCCAGCATACTTTTGCCCTGCTTTTGGCTCTGTACGGAAAGACGGGCGAATATTCGAGCTCGGTGAACGCGGGGGACTGGATTAGGAGCAAGACTTTTTGTTACTTCACCTACCCCACGCACGAGCTTTACGGGAAAACCTTCGGTATTTTGGGCTACGGCAACATAGGTAAAGCCGTTGCGAAGATTGCCGACGCGTTCGGCGCGAAGGTTATTATTTCCACGCGCACCAAGCCCGAAAACTGCCCCTACGAATGCGTGAGCCTTGACGAGCTGTTGAAAACGAGCGACGTGGTTTCACTGCACTGTCCGCTGAACGAAAAGACGGCGGGGATTATAGACGGGCGCGCGCTCGGGCTAATGAAAGGGGACGCCGTGCTTATAAACACCGCGCGCGGCGGGTTGGTTGACGAGCAGGCTTTGGCGGATGCGTTGAACAAAGACAAAATTGCGGGGGCGGGGCTGGACACCGTTGCCGCAGAGCCTATGCGGGCGGACAATCCGCTTTACCGCGCGAAAAACTGCGTTATCACCCCGCATATGGCGTGGACTGCGCACGAGACGAGAGCGCGGCTAATAGGCATAGTCGCGGGAAATTTGCAGGCGTTTATCGACGGAAAGCCCGTGAACGTGGTTTCGTAAAACAAGTTAAAAACCCGCCCCGTTGCGTTTTGCAACGGGGCGGGTTTATATATAGCCGTCAATCTTTGGGTAAATTTTTTAAATACTCGTCCATTGCGTAAGCTACGCGCTTGGAAGTTTCCACCGCTTCGACTACAGTCTTTGCCCCGCGCACCACGTCGCCCGATGCGAAAAGCCCTTCGCGCGTGGTGGAGCCGTCGGGCTGTATTTTGGCGAGTCCGCGCTCGTTGATTTCAAGACCCTTGGTCTGCGTAAGAATAAGGTTTGACGGGCGTTGGGAGACGCAAATCATTACCGTATCCGCTTTCATAAGCTCGGGCTTATCCGAAGTGTGGATAACCTTGTGGTTTTCGTCGCAGACGGTGTCGGCAAACATTACCCCTTCGCCCGTAATTTCTACGGGGGCTTTGTTGAAGATGAACTCCGCGCCTTCAATTTCCGCATACTCCTTTTCTTCTTCGCTGGCGGTGTAGCGGTCGCTGCGCACCACTACCTTTACGTCGCTTACGCCCCGCCTTAACGCCGTGCGCGCCACGTCCATTGCAACGTTGCCCGCGCCGATTACTATCATTTTATCGCCCAGCTCGTAAACTTCGGGATTCTTTAAAAAGTGGACGCCGTAATGCACGTGGCCGAGAGTTTCGCCCTTTATATTCAGGGTGACGGGCCAGTTTACGCCCGTGCCGATGGATATGGCTTTAAAGCCGTCGCGGAACAGCTCTTCTATGCCGAACGCCTTGCCGATAGTTATATTGAACTTGATTTTTACGCCGAGCTTGCGCAGAATTTTTTCGTACTTGTCCACTATCGCTTTGGGCAGGCGGAAGTCGGGAATGCCGTAACGAAGTACTCCGCCTATTTCCGATTTGGATTCGAAAATAGTTACGTCGTAGCCGAGCTGAGCCATTTTTATGGCTATGGTAATGCCCGCGGGACCTGCGCCCACGACGGCGACTTTTATTCCGTTGGGTTCTGCCTTTTCCAGCTCTACGTTGTCGATATAGTAGGACGAGACGAAGTATTCAACCGTGCTGATTTCCACGGGTTCGCCCTTTATGCCGCGCACGCAGTGACCCTGACACTGGTTGCCGTGGTTGCATACGAGCGAGCAAATTACCGAAAGCGGGTTGTTTTCGAACACGATTTTACCAGCTTTCTGAATTTCGCCCGCAAGAAAGAGCGAAATCATTTCGGGTATGGGCGTGTTTACGGGGCACCCGGGTCTGCATAAAGGTTTTTTACAGTTTAAGCATCTTTTAGCTTCGGCAATTACGTTGTGCGCCATTTTTTATCTCCAGATAAGTTATTCCCCAAACGGGAAAATTAAACAACCTAATTTTAACATACGAAATAATTATTTTCAAGGACCTTAAGTAATTTAATACAATAAAGATATTCCCCGACCGAAAGGGTCGGGGAATAATTAAGTTCGTGCTTTTACGCCTGTTTTACCGCCGTAAAAATTTCGTCGCCGGTAACCAATACGGACGAGCCGTCTTCCGAGAACGAGAAGGTATAGCTTTTAAAGCTACTGCCTACCAGCAACGCGGAAACGGAGTACGCTCCGTCTTCGTCAGTCAACGCTTTCGCTTCGCTCCGGTCGTCGCCCATTTGTACGCTGCCGTTCGTGAAAATTCTTACTATCCGTAACGATACGGTCTGCGCGGTAGCGTCGAAAACGAAAGTATAATTTAAGGTAAACGGGCCGTCTGGTTTCGTATACGTGTAAGTACCGGACTGTATTCCCGCGGCAACGATTTTTTCTACGGATACGACCAAATCGCCGCCACCGCCGCCTACTACCACCGAGAAGTTGTACTGCCTTGCCTTGAGAGCAACTTCCGTTCCGCCTTTAAGCACGGAAACGGTCGGCATGGTGAAAGGAAGGTACGCCATATAATTATCCAGCTCGCACTTTTCAACCGCGTAATTATTGCCTTCGCTCACGCGGTATACGCGGAGCATATACTTCCCTTCTTCGGGCACGGTGAAAGTGAAATAATAGCGCGAATCTTTATTGCATTTTGCGATAGTGTGAGTTTCTCCGTCGACGAGTATCGCGGGATTGTCCGCGGAAAGCCCGGGAACGGGGGCGGGTTCGGGGACCTGCGTTACGGTAAACGATACGGATTTTGCTCCGTTTGCGGGTTTGACCATAATGAAGTCGCGGTCGCTGTACATACCCGTATCCATAAGCCTGAACGGCTCGCCCGCAACGATATCTATTTTATCGCAGCGCTCGCCCGTTCTGCCCGTGTAAATGTCGCACCAGTAAAACTCCGTGCCGTCGGCAAAATCGTCGAATACGAACCACTTATCCTTTAACGCCACAACGCAGTAATACACGTAGTCGAACGTCTTTATCACGCCTGCTTCGTTCAATGCGCCGTCTGCGGAATATGCAAGGTAGCCGTGGTTTGCCGAATCGCTTGCGCGGCTCGCCTTTACGAGCGAGTCGGCGGGTTGGGTACCCCATACCCCGTCCGTTTTGGTATATACGTCTATGCTTACGACTTCGTCGTCAACCTTATTGATTTTTATTTTTACCGAATATTCGCGCATGCCCGCACCGTTTTCGCGGACTTTTATAGTATATAACTCACCGTCGAAAGCGACCGCGGTTACGAAACCGGTCGGATTGTAGCCGCTGCTGAAGCGGACTGCGGGAACGGCGCTTGCCTGAACGACGGACAGCGAATAGCCGTCGCCCATATACGCTTCTTCATAATCGAAGGGCATTGCAAGGGCTTGCACGCTTACGCTTGCGGAAAAGCTCTTTTCGGATTTTGTAAGCTTGTAAGTACCCGCTTCGAAATACTGCACGGTAGAAGAAACGCCGTCGCTATTGAGTATTACTGTATTTTCAAGGTCGTTGAAAAGGTATTTGAAGGTTTCGCCGTCCGCGCCGTCTTTAACGCTTAAATCCACGGTATAATTGCCCGCGTGGGAAATGCTGAAATACTCCAAATCGTTCACTTCTACGTTGAAAGGAGCTTCCGCCAAAACGGCGTGAACGCCTTTCCAGCC
Source organism: uncultured Christensenella sp. (assembly GCA_910577555.1). Classification (GTDB taxonomy): domain Bacteria; phylum Bacillota; class Clostridia; order Christensenellales; family Borkfalkiaceae; genus Coproplasma. The sequence continues at coordinate 50,050 of CAJTLF010000008.1, forward strand.
CGCGTATATAGTAAGGTTTTCGCTCACGGTATCGGTTGCGAAGTTCCACTTGACGGTGAGAAGTTCGTCCTTATACCAGCCGTTGAACACCAAGTTCTCCGCGACGGGGTCGTCGGGTTTATCCACCGTTGAACCCGCCGCCAGCCCCGTTACGGGTTGCGGTGCGTCGCCGTGACCGTTCATTTCGAACGTTACCGTATACGCGTCTGCCCACGACGCATAGAGAGTTATATCGGAAGTAACCTTATCGGTTGCAAAATTCCATTCGTCTGAAAGAGAGTCGTCTTTAAACCAACCGTTAAATATGAAATTTTCCGCCTTGGGGTCGGCGGGTTTTCTTATGGTCGAACCTTCGGTTAAACCCGTTATAGCCTGCGGCGCAACGCCGTGACCGTTCATTTCGAAAGTGACGGTATATGTTTTTTGCGCGCAAGCCGCGGCAAAACCAAAGGCAACCGTGCAGATTATACTGCAAAACACAAGAGCAAGAAGTTTTTTCAATTTCATATTTTCTCCTTTCGGTTAATTAGTTTTTCGTTTGCGTTTTTAACGCAAACGAAAGCCCATGGGCTTTCTGATTTATATTACGCTTATAATATAATTTTATTGAATAAAAGTCAAATCATTTTTGCATATTTATAAATATTTTATAAATTATTTATGCGAAATTTTACATAATTGAATAAAAACTCCCTTTCACAGGCTCGGAAAGGGGTTTTTATTATTTAATATATATTGCAAAATAATTAGGGGTGCTATTCTTTGTATTCGTTTACGCAGAGTATTTCGTTTGCGTCTAAATCAAGTACTGCGCAAAGATTTGCAAAAGTATCTAAAGCAGGCATTTTTTGCCCCTTGATATAGCAAGAAATTTGTTGCTGTTTAATTCCTAAACGACGGGCTAATTCTGTTTGAGTTAAACCGCTTTGTTTTATAGCTTCCGCTAATCGCTGTTGTATTTTGTCAAGTTTAATCATTATTTTTACCTCAACAAAATATTACACCTTTTAGATGTAAAATGGTTGACTTACACCTATTGGGTGTGATAATATTTATATACACCCTTAGGATGTAAAACTTATGACTGAATTTAACAGCATTGCTGATAATTAAACAAAATGTATAAAAAAGATTTTATAATAGGAGCAAATTATGAAAAAATCACTGATAACTGAACTTTTAAACGGGGAAACAGATTTTACCGAATTAATTAAATTATTTAAAATTAAAGAATACAGCGACAACAACGACAAAATTTATGAAATACACCAAAGCTTATGCAAGGATATGACCGACGAAAAACAACGCGAAACTATGGACGAGCTGTCGGACGCGCGAGCGGCTATGGAATTGGTTGTTATGACCGAATATTTTAAAATGGGGTTTAAAGTAGGGTTGACTATCGGTGCGGAAACTTTTCTGGAATGACAAGGCGTGCGGCGTTCGCCGCGCGGGTTTATAATACTTTTTGCAAAAATATCCCCGCGGCGGAGCCGCGGGGATATTATCCTTATTATTACTTATCGCGCCGGTTATAAGATAATACTTACCGAACAAGTATTAAAATTAATACTTATCGCGTTGGTGGTAGGTGGTATGCAAAAGCTCGTGCGCTTTATGGGAATTGGGTTCGCCGAAAAATTCTTTATAAAGAACTTCAACGGCGGGGTTTTCGTGAGAGCGGCGGAGTTTTCTTTCTTCGTCGTAATCGTACAGCGCCTGTGCGCGCACCGTCTTTAAATCTATATTATTGCGCACTTCGTCGTGAACGTAGGGCTGACCGCCGCCGTTTATACAGCCGCCGGGGCAAGCCATAATCTCTACGAAGGTATAGTCCTTTTCTCCGTTTTTAATGCTTTCAAGCACCTTTCTCGCGTTGCCCAAACCGCTTGCCACCGCTACCTTTACGGTAGTTTTGCCCACGGTATATACCGCTTCTTTCACGCCCTGCGTGCCGCGCACTTCCTTAAATTCAAGGGGTGCGCCCTTGCCGCCGAGCTTTACTGCCGCCGTACGCAACGCCGCTTCCATAACTCCGCCCGTCGCGCCGAATATCGCGCCCGCGCCCGTAGCTTCGCCGAATGGATTGTCGTATTCTCCGTCACCTAAGTTGACGAAATCTATGCCCGCTTCCTTTATCATTTTAGCCAGCTCGCGGGTGGTAAGCGCGGCGTCGGTATAGTGACCGAGTTCGTCGCGTGTTACTTCGAACTTTTTAGCCGTGCAGGGTATTACGGAAACGACGAAAAGGTTTTCGGGCTTTATGCCGTTCTTCTCGCAATAATACGTTTTGAGCAGTGCGGAAAACATTTCCTGCGGGGATTTACACGTTGATAAGTTGGGGATATATTGGGGGTAATAGTGTTCTGCGAACTTTATCCAGCCGGGGCAACAGCTTGTAAACATGGGCGTAGGTTTGCCGCTTGCAAGCCTTGACAAAAGCTCGTTGGCTTCTTCCATAATGGTAAGGTCGGCGGTGATATCCATATTGAAACACTTTACTTCGCCGAGCTGTTTTATAGCCGTTATCATTCTGCCTTCCACGTTGGTGCCTACGGGCAAGCCGAACGCTTCGCCAAGAGTTGCCCTTACAGACGGCGCGGTGTAGAATACTACCTGCTTATCGGGGTCTACTATCGCGCCCCATACGTCGGCGACCGCGCTCTTCTCGTAAAGCGCGCCTACGGGGCAGGCGACCACGCACTGGCCGCAATTTACGCAGGGCGTGAACGCGAGAGAGACGTCGTACGGCGAGCCTATTACCTTGGCGTAGCCGCGGTTTTTGGGACCTATCGCGCCTATGGTCTGATTTTCGCATGCGGCGACGCAACGGGTACAGGTTATGCACTTGCTGTTGTCGCGCACGACGGACGCCGACAGGTCGTCAATGGGTTTTAAGTCGTGGTCGGTGCCGAATTTATCTTCTTCCGCGTTGTACTCGAGCGCGAGCTTCTGAAGCTCGCAGTTCATAGAACGAACGCAGCTTAAGCACTTCTTTTTGTGGGTTGAAAGTATTAATTCGATTGTGGTCTTACGCGATTTTCTCACGCGCGGGGTGTTGGTGCGCACTTCCATACCTTCGGAAACGGGGTATACGCACGCCGCTACCAAGCCCCTTGCGCCCGTGGCTTCTACCATACACAGACGGCACGAGCCGACGCACTGCACGTCCTTTAAATAGCAAAGGGTGGGTATTCTCACGTTTGCGAGCTTTGCCGCCTGCAGGATTGTGGAGCCTTCGGGCACGCTTACCGCAACGCCGTTTATTTTTAAATTAACAAGTTTTTCCATATCGCACTCCCCTTACTTTTTGACTATCGCGTTGAATTTGCAATGAGCGATGCACGCGCCGCACTTTACGCACTTTGCCGTATCAATCTCGTGAGCGCTCTTGACCGCGCCCGAAATGGCGTTTGCGGGGCAGTTGCGCGCGCACAGCGTACAGCCGCGGCATTTGTCGGGTTCTATGTAATAATTCAGAAGCGATTTACATACGCCCGCGGGGCATTTTTTATCGTATATATGCGCCTTGTACTCGTCGCCGAAATGTTCCATTGCCGAGAGTATGGGGTTGGGCGCGGACTGACCGAGCGCGCACAGCGACGACGACTTCATATGCTCGGATATATCCTTGATTTTCACCAAATCTTCGGGTTCGCCGTTGCCCGAGCAGATTTTCTCCAGAGTTTCCAAAAGCCGTTTGGTGCCTATGCGGCAGGGCGTGCATTTGCCGCAGCTTTCGTCCGCGGTAAATTCGAGATAGAATTTGGCTATGTCCACCATACAGGTGTCTTCGTCCATTACTATAAGTCCGCCCGAACCCATCATCGAGCCGATTGAAACGAGATTGTCGAAGTCCATACCTATATCGATATATTTTGCGGGGATACAGCCGCCCGAAGGTCCGCCCGTCTGCGCCGCTTTGAACTCTTTTCCGTCCGGTATGCCGCCGCCTATGTCGTAGACGATAGTTTTTAAAGGCGTACCCATAGGAACTTCCACAAGACCTACGTTGTGGATTTTGCCGCCGACGGCGAATACCTTCGTGCCTTTACTGCGTTCCGTGCCTATGGACGAAAACCAGTGATATCCGTTAAGGAGTATGGGTGAAATATTAGCCCAGGTTTCCACGTTGTTGAGTACGGTGGGCTTTTTGAAAAGCCCGCACTGAGCCGAGAAGGGCGGGCGGGGTCTGGGTTCGCCGCGGTGACCTTCTATACTCTGCATGAGCGCGGTTTCTTCGCCGCAAACGAACGCGCCTGCGCCAAGGCGGACGTGGATATCGAAATCGAACCCGCTGCCCAGAATATTTTTTCCCAACAGACCGTATTCGCGCGCCTGCTTAATTGCAAGCTCCAGCCTTTCGACGGCTATGGGATATTCGGCACGCACGTAAACGTAGCCTTCGGACGCGCCTACGGCGTAGCCCGCGATAGTCATTGCTTCGAGTACGCAGTGCGGGTCGCCTTCGAGAACGGACCTGTCCATAAACGCGCCGGGGTCGCCTTCGTCCGCGTTACAGCAAACGTATTTGGGCGAGCCTTCCGCCATACGCGTAAACCGCCATTTTTTGCCCGTGGGGAAGCCCGCGCCGCCCCTGCCGCGCAAGCCGGACTTTTCAATTTCGTCGATAACTCCGTCAGGCGTCATTTCGAAAAGGGCGCGACAGAGCGCGGAATAGTCGCCCGCGCCGATAGCTTCGTCTATGCTTTCAGCCGCGATTACGCCGCAGTTGCGGAGCGCGATGCGCATCTGGTGTTTATAAAATGGTATTTCCGAAAAGGGGATTACCGTTCCGTCGCTTTGCACCGTTTCGGCGTAGAGCAGTTCCTTTACGATTTCGCCGCCATTTACAAGGTGTTTTTCCGCAACCGTCTTTGCGTGTTCGGGCGTCATTTGCGAATAGAACGCGCCTTCGGGATATACAATCATTATGGGTCCGAGCGCGCACAGACCGAAACAGCCCGTTTTTACGATTAAAACGTCGTCTATTCCCAGCTCTTTAAAAGATTTTTCAAGCTGTTCGATTACCTTTAACGAGTGCGAAGAAGTACAGCCCGTACCGCCGCACACAAGCACCTGCTTTCTGTAACCCGTGCGCTTTGCAAGCCGCTCTGCCTGTTCGCGCACTATTCTTCTTACGTTTACCAATTCCGCTTTTTCTGCGGCTATTTTTTTGAGTTGTTCTACAGTCATACTTCCCCCGTCAGTCCTGCATATACTTGTCGAGAATGCCCTTTACGTCGTCGGGCTTTAACCTGCCGTAAACTTCGCCGTCTATAATCATTACGGGCGCAAGTCCGCACGCGCCCACGCAACGGCAGCTCTCGATAGAAAACTTTTTATCGGGCGTGCACTCGCCGCAACGCACGCGGAGTTCGTGCTCAACCGCTTCGAGTATCTTGTCCGAACCCTTTACGTAGCACGCCGTACCCAGACAAATGCTTATCTTGTGCTTGCCCTTGGGGGTGAGCGAAAACTGCGAGTAGAAAGTGGCTACGCCGTAAACTTCCGCCAGCGGGATATTCAGCTCCTCCGCGATAACGGACTGCACTTCGGACGGCAGATAGCCGTAAATATTCTGCGCCGCGTGCAGAACGGGCATGAGCGCGCCGCGCTCGCCGCGACACTTTTCTATGCATCCGAGCAGCTCCGACATTTGCTCCTTAGTGCCTTCAAACGCGTTTTGTGACATTTATTATCTCCTGTAATTTAATCGATAAAATTATACTTATTATATCATATGAAGCTATACGTTAGCAATTATTTGAAAGGGGGTTGAGAAAAATTTTTTAAAGGAAAATTTTGGGGCGTTTACGATTGAGCCCGACGGTGCGGACAGCCGCAGTTATTGCGGTGCAGGAATACAAAAAACCGCCGCGGCGCAATTGCGCCGCGGCGGTGCTTTACTTTATATGAAGTTTATCTGCCGATTACGGATATCTTCACGTTTTTACGGAGATTATTCGCCGGTTACGGGGTTATCTTCGCCTTCGTCGGGGTCGGGAGTAACTTCGGGCGGGGTTACCTGCGTAACCTGTTTCCACTCTTCGTTTTCAAAATCCCACTCGACTTTGTCTACGGTGTACTTGACAATCTTGTACTCCTGCGCGTCGCTCGATTTAAGCACGTAGTCCTTTATTCCGCTTGCAAGCGAAGGAACTGCCGAGTATGTTCCCGACGCGCTGTGGTCGCCTTCTACGGTAACCACGAGCTCGACCGCAAGCCCGCTCGCATCGATAAACCACGCCTTGGGCGCGATATTCTGCCCGTTATAGGTGAGAGTCGTTTCGCCCCAGACCACTTCCACGCTCTTGGGTTCGATTACAACGGTAACGCTCATTTCGCCGCCCGAGTTGTAGTTGCCGTCCATAGGCGTTGCGGTTACGGTGTAAGTGCCTACCGAAATAACGGTGTTTACGGCTTTACCGTCCGCGTCGGTTATCGAGTAAGTGAACTTAACGCCGTCCACGTCCGCCTGAGCAAAAGGCTGTTGCGCCGTGCCGTTGAATTCGTAGGTGTAAACTCCGTCCACCCCTGCTACCGAACCCGTCCAGCTTACCGTTATATCCTTTTTATGGATAGTGAACGCTTTCATAGTGGACGATGCGCTGAAGTTGTAATCGTTGAATACGTCTATCGCGTTTGCGTAGTATTCGCCGGTTGACGCGGTTATCGCCGCGCCGCTGACGGGAACGGTAATCATTTCGCCGTCTACGCTTTCAAACTTGGGTACGGGGCAGATAGGGTTGCCCGTGTAAGCCCAGTCGAAGGACGCGTTTTCGTCCGACTCGCTGACGTCGCCCACGCCGAACCATTCGATATCCACTTCCTTGGGAAGAATTTCAAACTCGATTTGCTGTGACGCGGTGTCGTCGCTGAACGCGTAGTTTTCGGGATTGCTGAGCTTTGCAACCGCAACGTACTTGCCCGCGCCGCGAGCTTCGCCCGTAACTACCAGCGACGCGCCAGTTGCGTGTACTTTCGCGCTCGGTCCGTGCATTTCACCGTCGAAGGTCCATCTGTAGCCGACTACGGTGACGCCGTCTTCGTCTAAAATTTCTTCCGCGTTTTCGTCCGCAGACCAGTCTACCTGCTGGATAGTCCATTTATTGATTTTAAATTCCTTGGTGTTGCCGCCGCTGAACTCGCAGTTTTCGGGCAGCATTGCGGTAGCCGTGTAAGCCTGTTCGCTCGCGTCCGTCTGCGCGCCCATAATTCCGCCGTTTTCAACGGTGAGCTCGTGAACGATATACTCGCCCTGTTCGTCCTTTTCCCAGTTGGTATAGGTTGCGGTGGGTGCGAACGATTCCGTGCCCTTATAATCCCACTCGAACTTGCCGTCATTATCGGCGTTGCCGTGCCATTCAAGGGTTATTGCGTAGGGTTTAACGCGATAGGTGCGTTCCGCCGCATTGCCGTCCGCGTTTGCGAGATAGTAGTTATCGTCGTCGGTAACGGCGTAAGCCACGTATTCGCCGACGCGCGATTCCGCGCCGAGTACGGTTATGGTTATGCTTTCGCCCTTGACCACGTCGTTCTGTTCAGCCTGAGCTTCGGGAGCGTGTTCTTCGCCGTCGTACGACCAGACCATAGCCCCGTCGACGCCCTGCCAGTAGACGGTTACTTTCTTTTGCGCAATTTCAAACGCGCAGGTATCCGTCTTTTCTTCGTAGGTGTAGTTGCCGTTTATAAAGGTTATGACAGCCACGTGCGAGCCTGCGTTCTTATATCCCGTTACAGTATAGTCAACGCCTTCCTGCAAGGTTATTTCCGTGCCGTCGTCGCGCCCGTCCTTTACGGTTGCAACGGGCTTTTGCATCTGACCGTTGTATACCAACGCGGTAACCGTCCATTCGACCGCGATTTTCTTGGGAAGAATGGTAAATTCGCAGGTTGAGCCGCTCAACACGAGCGAGTCGCTCTCTACGTACGCCATATATCTGCCCGCGTCCGTTCTTGCGCCGAATACTTCGAGTCCGACTTCTTCTCCGTCGTCGTTCACATAGTAAGCCGTGGGCTTATGCTCCGCGCCGTCGTAAGTAAATTCGTTATCTCTCCAAAGCACCTGCGTTATGGTGTTGCGGACTATGTCGAAACGCTTGCTTGCGCCCGTAAGCGAGTAGTTTGCGTTTGCGAAGTCGTTTTCGTCCAACGCGGCGTACGCGTAGTGCGAGCCGATTTCCGCGGTTGCGCCCGTGACCTTGATATTGAGCTTAACGCCGTCTACCGTAAGGGTTGCGGCGGGCGCGTGCGACGCGCCGTCGTGCGTCCATACGAAATAGCCGTCGCGGTCGTCCGCGTCTTCTGCGGACCATTCAACCATAAGCGGGTTGATAACGCGCTTTTTAATGGTATATTCCTGCGTCGCGCTGCTGTCGTCGCTCTCTATTATGGTGAAGTTGCCGTTTACCTTTGCAACCGCGGTATAAGTTCCCGCGTTTACTTCCTTTTCAACGGTGATTAATATTTCGCCCGTAACGCCCGTAACGTTCTTTGCCGCCGCAACGGGTCCGTGTTCGGCTCCGTCGAACGTCCATTCGAAGCTTCCGCCCGAGAGCGTGTCGCCCGACCAGCCCACTTCAATCGCCTTGGGCGCGATAGTATAAGTAAAGCTTGCGTCTTCGGGAGCTACGTTGTAGTTGCCCGGTCTTATAAACGCCGAGTAAGTGCCTGCGTTCGTATATCTTCCGCCCGTTTCGAGTACGGTATAAGTCGCGGGGTCGGATAAGTCGATTTCGACTGCCGCGTCGGTAGGCATGAGCGCGACGGGTGACTGCGGTCTGCCCGTATATACGAAGTTATAGCCTGCGGCAGGAACGAACGCGCCGTTCTCTTCTACCGCCCATACTATGCCCGCAACCGTTTCGGTATCGTGCTTTTGCGCGACTACCGAGAAATTCTTGTCTGCGGGAACGGTAGACGGCAATTCGCAAAGCGCGCCTACGCCCGTAAGGCTTGCCCTTGCCACGTAAACGCCCTGCGACCACATTCCCGCAAAGCTTGCGAGATTGCCGTCTTCGAGCGTGTATTCCACGTCGAGCTTAATCTGCGAAGATTTAGCCGCGCCCGCCACGGATACCACGCCGTAAGCCGAAAGGCGGGGACCGTTAGAGCCGTAAACGGAAATTTCTTCTATTTCGGGAACTTCGTCCGCGCCGAGCGCGGTCTGCGCGCCGTACTGATACCACAGCACTTCGGTTATTACGCTGTTGTCAACGCGGCACGCCGCGGTAGCGTTTACAAGCTGATAATTTTTGGAGTATTCGGAGTTTGCGAACGCCGCGGTTACCGTGTATGTACCGTTATCCGCCGCTCCGTTCACCACGAGCTTAACCGTCGAATCGTCCGTTTCGAATAAGGGCGCGTGCTTTTTGCCGTCGTAAGCCCATACGAATGTAGTACCGTCCGCCGCGGCGTAATCGTCCTGCCGCCATTCGACGGTGACCGTTTTCTTCTGCACGGTGATATTGATTATCTTATCCGCGTAGTTGCCGCTGTTTTCGGTGATTTTAACGGTGTATAAACCCGCGTTCACGGGCAATTCGTCGCCGTAGTTCACGCCGTTTGCCGAGTACTGCACGGTTATATCGAGATTTTCACTCTTAACGCCCGTAGCCGCAAATTCAAGCGCAACGCCGTTACCCGTGTAAGTAAGGGTTATGGCAGTGCCTGCCGCCGCGCCGCTTTCCGTAAGCGACATATCCGCCTTGTTTATATCGAAGTAGAACTTGGTTTCGTTTGTGGTGAAGTTATCGTTATTCACGCTCACCGCGGCGCAGTAACGCCCTGCCGCAACGGGTTCGCCCGCCAACGCTTCGCCGAGCGCGCCGCCTTCGAGTACGGGATAGTAGGTTATAATTAAATCGCTTACCTGCGGGATATCTCCCTGCGTTACGGCAGTGCTTACCGTAAGAGTAAGGCTTTGACCTTCGCCGTTATAAGTAAGGTTTAAAGTTCCGTTGTTTACGTTCAAGCCCGCGGGGGTGATTTGATACCCGAGCGTAGCCGTATCCAGAGCGGGAGCATAGTTGCCGTCCGCAAAGGTTGCCGTTGCAAGATATTGCCCTGCGTTTACGGAATTTCCGCCGACGAGCGTCGCGCCGTTCACGCCCGCAACGCCTACGGTTACGGGTACGCGGTTGCCGCTGATATCGAGATAATATCCCGTGGGCGCAAGCGCACTGCCCGTGTACTTAAACGAGTTTTCATCCCAAACCACTTCAACGCTGTTGGGTCTGATAACGAAATCTTTATAAACGGTTGCGGTAGTGGCAAACTGATAATTGTCGTTGTAAACCACCGCGTATGCACGGTAATTGCCCGCGTTTACGGGAGTAACCAGCCTGCCGTTTAAAACGCCGCCGTTGCGGTCTTCGTAAACAACGCCGTAGTTTACGGTGTCGCCCGAAAGCGCGCCTTCGACAAACGCCTGCACGCCCTTGGAATTGCCGTCATAGGTTACCGTGCCGTCGCCCCAGCGGAGCTGTAAGTTGCGTTTGCCTATGTCGAAGTGAACGCTCTTGCTGTTGAAATAGTTGCCCTTGCCCGTAACGGTCACAGTTCCCTGACCCGCGTTTATATTGTTGGAATAGGCTACGGTGTAATCCGTTCCCTCGGTAAGGGTAAAGCCTTCGTAAGTTACCTTAATTTCGGGCTTTAATTCCCCGCCGTTATAAATCAAATTCTTTTCCACCACTTCAACGGCGAGCTTGTTGCCGTTAAAGCTGCGGGGAGTGATTTCAAAGGTGTAAACGGGGTTGTTATACTTTTCGGGATTTTTAGCCGTGAACTTGTAAACGCCCACCTGCGATACGGGGTTGGAAACGGGAATACCGTTCTGATTGTATATGCTTGAAATACCTTCCGTCATATTCACGCGGTCTATCGTGTAGTACGCGTCGGGATTGTATTCCATAGAATAGTAAGTTTCATTCGCAGGTCTGTTTACGGGAGTGCCGCCGTTAGCCGAAATTCTCCAAACGACGTCAGTTCTTGCCGCGTGCTGCCTAGCTACGATATTAATTTCCCCGCTGACTATCGCTAAATCGTTTATAAGTGAGTCCGCGAAGAAATATTTATTATAGTCTGCCGCCGCGTTGCCCTGCGTTGTATATCCCGTGGTAACGACGCCCGCTTCACCTGCCGTAAAGTGAACGCCTATTTTGGTGTTATCGGGCAATTTTTTACCGATTATTATTTTCGAGCTTGAAGTAATCCCAACGTTACTGGTTATACCGCTCGTTAAATTCCTTTTGGAGTTTATATTGCCGTATACCTGCCCGCCGTTAATTATTAATGTAGAATTCTCAAAGCTATTTATAGCCGCACCCTTTTGCCCGTCGTTGCCCGTAATCAAGCCGCCGTTTATAGTTGCGGTAGTTGTAGGATTTAACATTATAGCCGAGCCTACCGCACCCGAGATATTGTTTATAATTCGACCGCCGTTCATAATGAACGAACCTTTACCGTCAGTACCTACGCAAACTGCACCGCCGTTACCATTGGTATAGTTGCCGCTCATAACGCCGTTGTACATAGTTACTTTTGAACTATTATTAATATATATACCGCCTGAATGTTCAACGCTTACGTTATCGTTTATTTCACCGTTGTAAAAAGCAAGCTTAGAATTTGTATCAACGTATATGCCGCCACCGCGTGCAACACACCTATTATTATTTACCTTTCCGTTGTAAATATTTACGATTGAATTTGTGGTGAATATTCCGCCGCCGTTTGTCTTAGCATAGTTATCTGCTATTTCGCCGCCGTAAATATTCAATACACTATTTGTACCTACATAAATACCGCCACCAACATATGTACTACTATTACCGTAAAATTTACCGCCGTAAATATCCAAAGTCATGTTGGTAGACGTAGATACGGCACCACCGCCACCACTGCCAATCGTGCGGTTTCTTAAAACTTCACCGCCGTTTATAACTGCGTGAGTATCACTGGAAAAATATAATCCGCTACCGCCGCCCAGCGAGATATTGTCACGTACAATACCGCCGTTAATTTCAATGTTAAATTTTGCCGCAACGCCGCCACCGGAGCCGGCAACTTCAAAACCGCCGTAATTGTTACAGATAGTTCCGCCGTTAATTATTAAGTTACCCCAAGACAATAAGCCGCCGCCACCGCCGCCGTTAGACTTGTTATTGCAGATAGTTCCGCTATTTATTATTAAATTACCTTGACTATATATTCCGCCGCCGATATTCATCGTTGCAAAACCGCCGGAAATCATACCCGTTTGCGCGGAAGAAGTATCTTCAAGAATGAAAGTTGCGTTATCTTGAACGTATATTGCGTTGCCGTAATCTACCGATTTTCCCAGATTGCGGTCTATTTTATATCCGTTTAAATTTAACTTTATGTTCGCGCCTTGCGGTACGCAAAGTCTGCCCGAGTCAAAGCCCACACCGTCGCCGAAGGAAGTTGAAAGAGTTTCGTTGTCGGAAGCGTCGGCTATCCAGTTGCGTTTTAAGGTGAAGGTTTGCTGTCTGCCCGTGCTTAAACTTTTTTCAACCGTTCTGTTCCACTCGTCCTGTAGGTCGGAATTGTCCTGATTGTCGCCCAAGCTTGCAAGAACTTTGGTTAAATTAAGGTGGAATGCAGGGCGCACGGACATTCTGTCACATTCGCGTGCGTTATCACCGTAATCATTATTTCTGATGTAATAAACTCTGCCGCCATAATCGTTAACACCGGCAGTACGCGTCCAATAACCGCCAACGGTTTTCTGTCCGTTTTCGTTAGACGTCGTCGTCGAATCTTTTCCGTCCTTGTTAAGACGTTGGGATACGGTTGTATCCCAAAGACCGGGATATGATTTCCCGTCTCGTGCAAAGCCGGTTTCCATCATACTGGGAATCCACATATAGTCGTTGCCCCAGCTGTCGTAATAAACGCCCTTTTCGCCTTTGGTCAGATATTTCTCGCCGCAGGCGTTCATATTTAAGCCTTCACCGCTTAATTGGGAATTGGGCGCGTCCGTTTCGGTAAAAGAATCAGAATCTTTTATGACTGCTTCAACTTGCCAAGGAACGAATTTGGGCTGAACCATAAATTGGGTTAATCCGTCGGAAAGAAAATTTTTATAATTGCTTTCCCAAGCACCTACGTAATTTAAGGTAACTGCCGACGAGTCCGTGATATTAAGCGCGGTAGAATACGGTTCTGCGCCTTCTACCTGAGCGTAAGGCGTGCCGTTAATGAAGGAGCGGACATAGCTGGACGAATACATATTGGCAGGGAATTCAAAATCTGCGCCATTTTCAGTATACCAACCCGCGGAAAACGGCTCGGTAAGCTGACTGTAAGCATACCAAAGGGTGACGATAATTTCGCCGCTTTCAAGTCTGGAAACGTAAGTCGGCGTAAACTTTTGAATTCCGTTACTACCGCTGTCAAGCACAATGTCTTTCCCGCCGTTATTAGCCGCGATTTGGGTTGCGGTGAGCGTGCCTTTTTCACTTTCGGAAAGAGCTTGCTCTAAATCAGCCAAAGTGCCGTTAGGCTTGCCCGTAAGCTGTTTTACCAAATCCTTTACGGGCCGGGCGTTGAACTTTTGGTCGTCTACGTTCCATAGTCCGCCTGAAGTTATAGTTGACGCAATGTTTGTACTGAGCATAGCGTTGGCAATATCGCCGCCCGCAAGCGTGGCTACGCCCGCCGCCGCGCTGATTGCAAACGCCGCGGACAGGGCGCACACGAACGCCTTTTTGGCTTTTGAAATTGAAGTTATATTTTTTAAAATTTTCATACCGTTTCCCTTCTTTTAAAAAGTTACGATTTTTGTTTGGGGGTTGCATTGTTCTGGATTGCTTCGCTGACGCTCGCAATGACGGGTGGGCGTTACGCTTTGACCGATGGGCGTTGTGCCGCGCCGCAAGGCGCGGCGTGCCTTTAATTAAGTTGCGTCGTCGTAGAAGCCGTCGTCATCGTCCATACCGTTAATTACCGTGCCCTTGCGTTTGGAAAGAACTACTATAACGATAATAAGTATGAACAGCAACACGCCCGCGCCTATGGCTACGTACCATACCCATTCGGGGATTTGGAACTGGGTTTTCGTTGTGTCTGCGCCCTTGACGGAGACGGTGCCTATATCCTTATTTTCGACTATGGTATAGTTGGGGCTTTCGATAAATACCCTTAAGGTATGACCGCCTGCGGTTTTAAAGTCGCCCGTGGCTTTTACTATTACGGTTACGCTTACGCCGTTATCTTCGAGAGTATAAGCGGTGTTTTCGATTCCGTCGTTACTTGCGCTTACCTTGATTTCGGGCAGAGTGAACGATTCGTTTGTTACCCAACCCGTGGTTATGGGGGTGGGAATATGCTGTTCACCGTCGTGCTCGTAATTGAGATTGCCCCAATCGATATCGATTACTTTGGGCGTGATTTTGAACCTGTTTACGTTGGTATCTTCGTCGCCGAAGTCGTTATGATAGGAAACGATGCGGTCTACGTTGTCGTCGTTGTTGGCAAGCTCTATTTCTATAGTGTAGCTACCCACGCCCGTTTTGCCGTTTACTTCGTCCGCGCCGTTGACTACTCTTGCGGTAGCGTTCCGGCGGAAGTCGCTTGCGGAAATGTTTTTAAGCTCGATAAGTCCGCGGTTGAGAAGGAGAATTGCCAAATCTTCGGGGACTTCGGTGCCGTATTCGGAAATATAGTCGCCGACGAACGTTATGCGCACCACTCTGCTTTCGGGCAACATAAGCACGCGCCAGGTGCCGTACAGCGTTTCGTGGTTGGGGATTTCTATTACGTAGTTGATTGCGTAACAGCCCGCGTCGCGGATAAGGTCTACCGACTCGCGGTATCTGTTTACTTCTTCGCTCATATCGTGGGGGTCGGGCGGGTCTATAAGGCTGCCGACCTGACCTATGTTATGGCGACGGCTGTAAAGAATATGAACGTTTGCGTCCTGATTGCCCGCGTATTTTATGTAAATAGGTTTGCCGTTTTCGTCTACCTTGGCAAGGAGAATTTCCCAACCGTCGCCGCCGTTAAGGCTTTGAATGCTTGTGAACTCTTCGTCGGAGAAGGTTTCGTTTGCCTTGGTTATTACGATTTTTGCATTGGTTACGGTGTATACGCCGTGGATATTTTCGCCGCTTGCGCTGTCTTCGCCTTCGCCGGAGAATATCACTTCGTAATTGACGCCGAAGTTATCGGTATTCCACGAGCCGATTATAAGGTAAGAGCCTACGTCTTTAAAGCCGCCCGTAAAGGTGTTCTGGTCGTTGACTTCGCAATTGAGCGTTATGCCCAAATCGTCGCCGTCCAAGGGGCGTTTATCGGTTGCGTATTTCCAGGTGAGCGTGCGGGCGCTGTCGCCGTAAACGCTTGTCTTGCTCTCGATATTTACGGAAATTTCGCGTTTATGGATTTGGTAAGAGGTTTCCGCGTTGGAGAGAGTTACGTTGCCGTTTTTAGCCCTTGCGACCACGTAGTAAATGCCTGCGTTGATTGCGGGGGACGCGTTTTCGTCCACGGTGTAGCTTCCGTTATCGTTGAGTTTTGCGTAGAATACGTCGAGAACGACGAGCGAACCGTTAGTATCGTAATAGTAAGCGGTGGGCTTGTATTCCGCTCCGTCGTATTCCGCGCCGTAATCGTCAAGCTCGCCCGACCATACTACCGTGCCCTTGACGGGAACTACGGTTATAGTACCCGTTACGAAGGTTATCGAGTAGTTGGGTAAAAGGGCGCTTAAACGGTTTTCAACGAAGCCTATGGTGTAGTTAGCCAAGTCGCTGCCGTCGGGTTTAGGTCCGGGAACGGTGCGGTTGGTGTAAGGGCAGGTGAGCCAGGAACGCTTGCTTGCGAGTACGCGGGCGAGTTCGGCGTCCGCCTCCGCTGCGGCAAAGCCGTCGAATGCCACCTGATAATCGGGAGCGTTTGAACCGTAGTCAACCTGTACGTCCTGCGCGGTTACGGTGAGAGCTTTTTTATCGATTGTGAACTCTGCTTCGCCCTTCTTGTCTTCGAACTTGTAATTTGCCATTGCGTCGCCGCCGAGCTTGAGCGTCATTTTATACGCGCCCGCGTCTTTGACGGTTTTTACGAGTCCGTTAGCGTCGTTTAAAACGCCATTCTTATCGGAAATTTCGAAGTAAACGGTGAGCTTGCCGATATCGCCTGCGAAAATGTTTTCGCCCGAAACCGTGGGAACGGGGGAGTGGGTAAGTCCGTCGTAAGTTGCGTGTCCGTCAGTCCACTCGTTACCCCATGCCCACGAAACGCCAAGCGTGCGTTTTTCGATGGTGAACGTCTTTTCTACCGTTTCGGAATTGAGAACGTAGTTGCCCGTAGCCGCGCGGAAGTCCGCTACGGCTTTGTATTTTTCGCCCGCGTCGGTTGCCGCGCCCGTTACTTTAAGCTCTACCTTGTTGCCGAACGCGTCGGTATAGTAAGCCGCGGGCGCCTGCGCCGTGCCGTTGTAAACGAGAGTATCTTTACTCCACTCAACGTCTACCTTGCGGGTGGTGATGACTACTCTTATTACCGCGTAGCCGTCGGGGATTTTGTAGTTGGGGTCTGCATAACTTGCGGTTATGAAGTATTCGCCCACTTCCGTTATTGCGGAAATCTGACCGCCGGGAGCGGCAGGCGTACCCATATTTATAATGAGATTGAAGTTGCCGGGCAGGGTTACGAACGGAACGGGAGCTTGCGCAGTGCCGTTAAATTCGTAGGTGTAAACGATATAATCGTCGTCGTCCCTTGAAACGGTTGCGGTATTGCTTGCGTCACGCCATTCGAAGCTGTAATCAGCCAAATCCTTGGCACTGATTTTAAATTCTTTTTCAACCACTGCGTCGGACGCGAAGTCGTAGTTGGCAAAGGTGTCTTCCGCAAGCGCTTTGTGCGTGCCCATGGTGCTTGCCGTGCCGCGGACGGTTACTTCCACTCTGTTGCCGTCAACCAGTATAAATTCGCCGGCAGCGTCGGTAAGGAACGCTTTGGGAACGCGCTCGACTGCCGAGCCCGTGTATTCGTAGTCGAAGTCGGTTTCGCTGTCGTTATCGCCGTACCACTTGATATATACCTGCATGGGGTCGATTACGAAGGTTACTTCGCCGCCCTTTTCTATTACGTAGTTGGCGTTGTCCTGTGCCGCGGTTGCCGTGTAAGTTCCCGCGTTCACTCTCAGACCCGTAACTTCGAGACGGGTGTTGGTATCCGCCACGTAGGGAACGGGAGCGTGTTCCTTGCCGTCGTAAGTCCAGTGCCATGCGCCGGTTGAAAGCTGGGCGCCAAAATCGTCCGTATCGTAAACGAACTCGCCGTCCGCGTCGCCGCGCCATTCCACTATTATGTTCGCGCGCTTGATTTCGAACTCGTGAGTTCCCGTTTCGCCGCTTGCGAATACGCAGTTATCGGGAAGAGTTACCCTTGCAACGTATTTCGCGTCGCTTGCGTTGCGCGCCGCGCCGTAAACGGTGAGCGATTTAACGCCGTCCCAGCTGGTATACGATGCGGTGGGTGCGTGTTCTTTGCCGTCGTAGTGCCAATACCAACCGTCGGTTGCATCGCCCAACGCGCCCGCAAAGCTCCAGTTTACGGTGATTTCGAAAGGTTTAATCTCGTAATCGGTATTGATGCCGCCGAGCGTGTAGTTTGAAGTTACGTCCTGACCGTCGCAGATTGCGCTTGCGATTTCGGCGCGTACGGTATGCACGCCCGCGCTTGCCGCAACGCCGCTGTACTTGAACGTGAACGCAACGCCGTTACCGTTGAGCATAATTCCGTCGAGCTTGAGTACGGGCGCGTGGTTTTGCGCGTCGTACTGCCAATACCAGCCGTTGGTTGCGTCGCCGTTTGCGCCCGCGGTTGCGAAATCCCAAACTGCGGAAGCGCTTAAATCGGCTTTGTTTACGGTGAACTGACAGGTATTGCCCGCGGGATTGCCGTCGGCGTCCTGGGTCGCGTAAGTATAGTTGTTGTTAAGGAAGGTAAGGCGCGCCGTGTAGGTGTTAGCCCAGATATATTCGGTGACCGTGTAATCCACGCCGAGAACGAGCTCGACGTTGTTTGCGCCGTACATTCTCTTTGCAACGGGGGAGTGCGCCGCACCGTCGAAGTCGACGGAAAGGCTTGCCTTATCCCATTCAACGAGTACGGGCATGGGCAGAATTTCAAACTCGCATACCGTTTCCGCGCCCGTAAAGTCAAGGTCGCCTTCGAGTTTTGCAAGGCGTTTGCCCGCGTCGGGTTTGGCTTCGGTTACGATATAATCGTCCAGCCATACTCTCTGCTCGGGGTCGGAGGTGTCCGCGCCCGCAGGGTAGTAATACGCGCTGGGGGTATGTACTTTACCGTCGTAAACGTAGGTTATGGGGTCGGACGAGTACGCGCCGCCGCGCTCTGCCACCCAGTAAACCGTGCCCGTGCTTACGGGAACTATTTCGTAGGAACGGGTTGCCGCGCCTTCTATGCGGAAGTTGTCGTGTTCGGCGATTGCGCTGTCAAGGTTGGCGGTGGCAACGTGCTTGCCCACCGTTTCCGCCGCGCCCGTGATTACGAATACGATTTCATATTCGTAGCCGTTGTTTTCGTTGGTATAAGTGAAAGTCGCGGTTACGGGTTTGTTTTCGCCCGCAGTCCACTTTTCGTTGTTGTTGATGCTCCAGCTGAGCGCGTCCGCCTTTATTGCCAGCTTGTTTATAGCGTAGCTCTCTTTCGCGCCGTCCGTTATATTGTAGTTGCCGTTTACGGTAGCCTTTGCGGTGTGCAAGCCTGCGTTTCTGCCAAGCGAAACTTCAAGCCCGAATACGTTGCCGTTCTCTTCGCCGTAGGTGTAAAGGGCGTTGCCTTCGCTATCGCATACCGTTGCAACGGGGCCCTGAACTCCGCCGTTGAAGTAGTAAGCCGTCTCCTTCTGCCACGAAATTTTTACGTCCTGCGGCTTAATGGTGTAACTGCACTCCATTCTGCCGCTGTATGCGTAGTTGTTGTTGCCGTTTGCGGGCAGGAGCGCGAGAATATAATTGCCCGCGTCAACCGATTGTTCGGTGGTCGTTGCAAGAAGCTCGTAACCGATATAGTTGCCGTCATCGTCGAAAAGCTCGCGTACGGCGTAAGGACGGAGAAGTTTACCGCTGTAAGTATACGTGAAGGTAGCCTGCGTTACGGTGCTGCCGTCCCCCTCGAGATTGTCGCGGAAACGCTCGTAAGGTCTTTGGGTAAGTCCCGTAACCTGCTCGCCCACTTCCGAAGTCGGATAGTTTTCGGGCGCGAAGTTTGCCCATACCACGTCAACTTCCACGCGCGACGCAGACGCGGGGCGCACGTAGAATTTAACGAATACCGTTCTGCCGTCGTTTTCCGCGTTGTCGCCTACGAATTTGTAGTTAGCCCAATCCGCCGCGGAAAGTCTTGCCGTAGCCTTGTAGCCGTTTACGGTATCCACCGCCCACGCGGTTTCGTCCGCAAAGCTTGCGTCGTAGCTCACGCTTTCGAGCGTAAGACTGCCGTTCACGCCCTGCGCGGTTACCGACTTGAACCCGGGACCTTCCGCACCGACGATTGAACCGTAGGGATAGGAAATAACGCTCGAGCAGTCGTAAACGCCGTCGTTCTTGTCAACCCAGCTTGCGGTGGAAAGCTCGCGCTTTATAACCTGATATTTAACCGAAGTCGAACCCGTTATTTTAAAGTTTTTGTTGAAATCGTTGTCCGTAAGCTTGGCGTTCGCAACTATTGCCGTTCCCGACGCGTTGGTCGTAAGGTTATCCTTCTGTGCGTCGGTGCGCTCCGCGTCAAGCTGAACGCCGACCGTGCCGTCTACCGTAACGCCGTTTGCGAAAATGCTCGGCTGAACGGTGTGACCTTCGCCGTCGTACTGCCAGATTACCACGCCGTCCGCGTTGGGAGTTACCGCGTTGCCGTTGCCGTCAACCCAACCGACGGTAACTTCGCGCTGTCCTATTACGAATTCCTTCTGCGTTTCCAGAAGTCTGAAATTGCGCTGTGCGTCCGCGTTCTGCAAGCTGACGCGCATTGCGTAAGTGCCCGCGTTTACGGGAACGGTAGTCGTCCACGCACCCACTACGCCGCTTATATAGGGCGCGTATTCAACGGTGAGTACGAAGTTCCCGCTCGCGTAAGGGTTGCTTGCCGTTGCCTTGGGAGTCTTACCCGTGCCGTCGAAAGTCCACTCGAAAGCGTTTTCGTTCTGAGCGTTGCCCGCCCAATGCACGCTTACGTTCTTTTTATTGATTACTATCTGTGCCGAATACGAGCCGTTCAGTACGTAGTTTGAATTTTCGGGCAGAGTTGCAACCGCCTTGTAAGTTCCCGCCTTGATGGGTGCGCCCGTAAGCAGAGTATCGCCTTCGTAATAGCTGATTACGGGCTTCACCTTGCCGCGGTCCGCGCCTATAAGACCGACCACTTCACCCGTTACGGGGTGACTCTCGGTATTGTATTCGAAGGTATGCTCGTCGCCGTCCGCAAAGCTTACGGACGCTTCAAGCTGTCTTATAATATATAATGCAGTCGTGCCGGTAAGGACGATATTGTCGTCGGGTGCTCTCAATGAAACGGTAACCTGCCAGTTGCCCGCGTTCGCGCTTGCCGCCGTGGCAGTTCCCGCAATTCCCCTGCGGCTGTATTCGAACGATAACAGCGTGTTCGCAACCATGTTGTTTGCAAGGTTGCCTAAAACCGCAACGGGCGCGTGAGCGTTGCCGTCGTACAGCCAGTAATATCCGCTTGCGTTGCCCTTTGCATTCTGATATTCCCAGCTTACCGAAATATAGCGCACGTTTATTTTAAAGGAAATACCCGTGTTGGTATAGTAGTTGTTGGGGTCTTCTACGGAGTAGGAGTATTCGCCTGCGTTCTTCGCGCTGTCACTGCTGTCTGCGGTTAGCGGAACTTCCTGCCCGTCAAGCCCGAGCGCGCGGAACTTGTAGTAAAGTCCCGTATATTGTATAGTGTTTTCTTCGAAAGGCTTCCACTCGCCCCAAGCCGAGCCGTCGGTTGAAGTTGCGTACTGCCATTTAAGTTGCGTTTGGACTATATCGAGTTGTAATACGTTATTGTTTAATACGGGTGTAGATGAAACGGAAACGCTGTAACCGTAAGTACCTACCGCGCTTACGTCCCCCGCATTCGAAACCCAGTTGGTTATTGCGGTGTTGGTAGCCTTATCCCAGGCGCGTACTTTATAGGTTGCACCCGTATACGGCAATTTCAAATAGTTGCCGTCGATATCGGTATAAGTTGCGCCGTTATCCGTGGAATATTGCCAGGTTACCTGTTTTTCGGCAACGGGACCTGCGCCGAGCACCGCATCTTTATTAGAGTCGTAAGCAATATGATAAGCAGGGTCGTCGGAGAAGAAATAAGTTCTTACGTTAGCCGTGTTATACTTACCGTAATCTTTTGTAAACGGTAAAGTTACATTCTGCTTGTAAAGAATATTAACGCCTATAAGCGTAACTTTATTCGCTCCGCCAAGTGCGCCCGTAATATGGAAAATATCTTCTTCGGCGTATGCGGCATCATTGTTTCTTTCCATGCAAAGCTGGAAATTATCCGCATTGCTTAGACCGTTCGTATTGTTTACGATTATACCGCCGCTGATATATATTAAATTCCTATGTACGTGTACGCCGCCACCGCCTTGTTCCGCTTTATTGCCCGTAATCACGCCGCCGTTTATAGTCAAATTACCTGCCGCGCGCACGCCGCCGCCGTAACCGCCGGCAATGTTGTTTATAATCTCACCGCCGTTTAAAGTAAAACTGCCGCGCGCGTGCACACCGCCGCCCGAGCTGATGGATTTGTTATCGCTGATGACGCCGCCGTTCATCGTAAACGTTCCGTCTTCAGAAAAGGAAACGCCGGCACCCAAATCAGTGCAACTATTTCCGCTGATGACACCGCCGTTCATTTCAAACTGGGCGTTGTCCATCACTAAACCGCCACCTTCGGTATTCGACGTATTGCCGGATATTTCACCGCCGTTCATAGTCACTTGCGAAACGTTACTTATGTAAACGCCGCCACCGCCGCTACTCGCCGTATTGCCGTATATTCTTCCGTCGTTTATAACGGCGTCAACACTACAAAGATTAACGCCACCGCTGGTACCCGACGTGTTGCCGGAAACTTCGCCGCCGTTCATTTCGAAATAGTTCCTGACGGCATGGGGCATATTAGTCGTATCCGTCCATATGAACATGCCGCCTGCCGAACCCGTCGCAGTATTATTATTGACTTTACCGCCGTTCATATAGAGTTGTGCGCCGTTATTTATGTAAATGCCGCCGCCCCATTGTGCGTTGTTATTGCAAATTTCACCGCCGTTTAAGGTGAGTTTACCTATGGAAACGGGCTTATTATTGCTATCGTACGAGGTGCGCACCAAAATACCGCCGCCATTACGCGTGGTTGAGTTTTCGTTTATTTTGCCGCCGTTAATGGTTACTACACCGTAAGAAGTTATGCCGCCGCCGCCCATATATGTGGGGTCAACGGTATTTGTGTTGCGGCAGATTTCGCCGCCGTTCATTATAAATTCGGCGTTATGCTGTACGAATAAGCCGCCGCCCGCGCCCGTAGCTGAATTGTTGCCGTTAATTTCGCCGCCGTTCATTGTAAGCTTTGAAGCATACATCTGTATACCGCCGCCCGCGCCGATTTTATTCGTCAATACGTTATCGTTTATCTTACCGCCGTTAATAACGTTAATGGTGTTATAGGACAAGAAAGCTCCGCCTGCGCCCGCGCGATTTGCGACGTTATTGGAAATTTCGCCGCCGTTCATTGTAAAACTACAATTACCGCTGTTTGCGGAGTCAACTAAAAATAAACCGCCGCCCGCATTATCCGCCGTGTTGCCGTATATTCTGCCGCCGTTTATAGTGATTTGAACGTTACCCGTACCGTATAAACCGCCGCCGTTCGTTTTAGTATAGTTACCTTCTATACTGCCGCCGTTCATTTCAAACGAACCGTTAGAGAAGAAAATACCACCGCCGTTAGCTTCTCGGTTTTCAGCATAAACTCTGTTGCCCGTGATAGTGCCGCCGTTTATAGTGAGTTTAGGACTTGATTCCGTATCGGCCACGTAAATACCGCCGCCCGAATTATGCGTGTATCCGCCGGTGATTTTACCCGTTTTCTTGGCAGAGCTGTCTTCGATTGTAAGTTCACCGTGTACTCTGATTACTGACCCGAATGATTCAAGTACTTCATCAAGATTACGGTCTATGGTATGGCCGTTCAAGTCAAGAATAATATTCGCGCCTACGGGAACTTGTATTCTGCCCGACCCAAAAGGCGTGCTAGCGTCTTCGCCTTCGCCGAATGAAGTTTTATACGTTTCGTGGGGGTTTGCTATCCAGTTGCGGGGCAGCTTAAAAGTTACCTGCTTGCCGCCGTTATTCAAGCTTTCCTGAACTGCCGCATTCCATTCGTTCGCCGTTTTTTCGCAGTCTGCGGGGTCAACGGGCTCGTTGCCTTCCGCCGCCGCCATTGCCAAAGAAAGATTCAAGTGCAACGCAGGACGAACTGCAAAGCTAACGTTAGTAGCATTACCGTAATGGCTACCAGTAGGACCGAGAGCATACACGCGGCTAGCATAGTTATACTCGCCGGAACGCAACCATGATTGCCCCGTGTGACCTGCGGCAGAAGAGCTATCTGAAGATGCCGTGTTGGTATTACCGCGCTGGGTTGCGCTTAAGCCCCACATACCTACTCGCGTACTATCCCAACCCGTTTCAGATAAGCTGGGTAACCATAATTTATCCGTTTTCCAGTCGCCGTAACCGGACTTTGTCTGTATATCAGCCATATTAACGGTGCTATCTGAGAACCAACTATGCCCGCTTATATTGGACTTTTGACCGTATGCGTCGTTGGGGAAATAATTGAAATAAGTTGAAGTATATTCGGTTTCCTGATAGGCAATCTGTGCGGGGGTGGATATGTATTTGCCAAGTTGAGCGTTATCCGTAAATCTGGTCCAGGCGGGGTTTTGCGTTCCCGCCGTGAGTTCGGTTGCGGTTTCGGTTGCCGAATAAGAAGAGCCTACGAGCGAACTGCGTATTAAGCTTGTTGCGTACATACTTGACGGGTAATTTACGTTGGTCGCGTTCACCGCGTGCGGGCTGGACTGTGAAACCACGTCGTTATCGAGACCCGCTCTTTTGCCGGTATCCGCAAGATATAGCGTGACTACCACGTCGCCCGCCGCGCCTGCCGCGTTGGTCGTGACGGAAGGAGCGCGCGTTTTGCTTACGTAAGCTATATTCCAGGTGTAACCGCCGAAAACTATTTTGTAATCGGAAAGCTTATCCGCCTTTACCGCGCCGCTACCTATTGCCGACGACATAGTAGCGTACGAATAGTTAGCGGTAGCGTTGCCGCTTGCCGCCCTGCCTATTGCGTTTATTAATTTGCGGTAGTCGTTCGCGCTTGCGTCGGAAATGCCGCTTTCGCCGTTGCTCAACACGAAAGTATTATTGCCCGTTGCGGTTGCGTCTGCAATTGACAACGGGTTATTAATGAAATAATTTAATCCGAGCGCGCCCGTTGCACAACAGAACACCGAGCAAAACAAAGCGAGTAAACTCTTTTTTACGCGTACGAATTTGTTCATAATATATCTGCCCCCTGATTGAGAGTTTTGAATTATTTTTTTGTTTTTTGTAAACGATGGGATTAGGTTGGTTGCCGTTTCGTTCTTCTGGATTGCTTCGCTGTCGCTCGCAATGACGGGGAAGAGTTGCGCATGCCTATCCGTCATTCCGAGCCTTTGGCGAAGGAATCCAGATAGTACCCCGCTTGTCTTTACTTGCGCTTTGTTTTGGTGGATTGCTTCGTCGCTACGCTCCTCGCAATGACGGGGAGCAAATGACAGACGAGAGTTTATCCATCACAAAACGCAAAAAAACGCGTGCCGTTAAGACACGCGTTTTATAATAAAACAAAAGCGGTACCCTAACGGATACCACAAAATTCATACGGAAAACGACCCAACCAACAAAGTCGCCGAAAATACGTCGGTATGCAAATACCAACGCTTTTACCGCCTTTGCCGCGGGTTTTCGTATTCAAATGAAATAATGTGGTACGTTAAGTATACCACTATATTTTTTGTATTTCAATCTTTTCAGCCAATTATTTTTGATTTTTTACCCTAAATTCGTTACTTTTTTACCCTTTTTCTCCAAAATCTGCCAAATATGGCGGGGTTTAGGTGTTTTTTTAAACGACGGCGGCGGTCGCGCGGAGTTTTGAACGGCGGTTTATAACTAAGCCATATACCGCATACAAAAACGGTTATCGACAGTCCCGCGCCGAAAGCGAATATTACCCACGCGGGATACGCAAGGGGCGAGCATATTACCCTGTATACTTCCATAACGCAAAGGCATATAAGCACGGCGGGGCTTAAATACTTAACGGAAACGCAAAACGCCGCTTTGGGCAGTTTGAGTTTTTTTGAATATTTATTTATCTCGTCGGTGAGAGTTTCGGTCACGCGGGAACGGGACAATAAAAGAGTTTCGGCAATACCCAGCGCGAGAACGTTATAAAAGTTGACGAAGTTATCCGCCACTTCCGCTATCAGCGGCGCGGCGGTGGTTGCGAACACCGCGCTTATTATACCGCCGATTACGCATATATATATTACCGTTTTTTTCTTGTCCGCGCCACGCTCGGTAACGAAAGGGGAAATGAACGCTTCGAGCATGCTCACCGCCGACTGAATTGCCATCATTGCAAGCGAAGAATAGAACAGCACGCCGACGATTGCGTTGAGCGCGGTATATGCGCCGAATAATCGGGTTATCGCCACGGGATATACGGCGAAAGCCGTTATTATGCCGCTTGCGCCTATTGCGTTCTGAAGTCCGCAACCGTATAGCGTGGTGAAAAGAACTACGGACGCAAGCACGCTTACACCGAAGTCGGCGGCGGCAACGGCGAGCGCACCCGTGAATATATTCGATTTCGCGGGCAGATAAGAGCCGTATACGGGCATTATTCCCACCACTATCGAGAGCGAGAAAAAAACCTGACCGAGCGCGGTAAGCCAAAGGTCGGGGCGGGACAGGGCGGAAAAGTCGGGCAGAAACAGAGCCTGCAGGGCTTGCGGGGCGGTTTGGTAGAGCATACCCCTGCCCGCAAGCAAAACCAAAAGAGCAACAGGGATTATCACGGTGAACTTAGCGGCTTTGGAAAGAGTGCCCGCGCCGCCGCGCACGCAAAAGTACATTACCGCCCACGCCGCGAGTATACAGCCGAGAACGAGCGGGGAAACGCCGTCTATAATTCCGTCGTTGCGCGATTTTAAGACCTGCGCGAAAAAGTAATCGGAAATCTGCGACTGACCGAGTTCGGGGGCGCGCACGGCAAGCGGGGCTATATGCGCCGCCGTGGCTATTATCCAGCCCGCAAGCCCCGCGTAAATCACCGCGGTTATTACCGAATTAAAGCACGCCGCCCACCCGACCGCCGCCGCGGGCTTCGAATGACGGGACACGAGCGCGCCCATACAGCGCGGCGAACCGCCGCCGTACCTGCGGCCGAGCGCGATTTCGGCGTTTAACAGCGGTATGCCCAAAATTATAAGGGCGGCGAAGTATATTAAAAGAAACGCTCCGCCGCCGTATTTTGCGCACAGCCCGGGGAAACGCAACGCATTGCCAAGCCCCACCGCCGCGCCTATGCTTGAAAGTATAAAACCGCTTTTCGATTTGAATTTATCAGACGCGTCTTTCATACCATTATATATATTATGGTAAACGGCGATTATTACCCGACGAAAAAATAAGCCCTTCCGAAACGGAAAGGCGCGTAGTTTTTATTAGTATTGACAATCAGGTAGACCACAGAATGGCAAGGTTTGCCGCCACGTCTATATTGCGCACGGTAAAGCCTTCGGGCACCTGCAACAAAACGGGGGCGAAGTTTAAAATCTTTTTAACGCCGCAGTTCACGAGCGAGTCCGCCACTTCCTGGGCAACCGCCGCGGGAACGCAGATAACGGCGAGCTTTACCCCGTATTCGTCCACGCCCTGCTTTAATTCGGCAATATCCTTTACGGGTTTTTGCGAAACCACGGTGTTTATTTTTTTCTCGTCGCTGTCGAACGCCGCGACTATTTCTATTCCGTAATTTTTAAAACCGCCGTAAGCGAGCAGGGCTTGACCCACTTCGCCCGCGCCGATTATAACGGTATTCTTCTTTTCGTTACAGCCGAGATATTCTTCGAGTGCCGAAACGAGCTCGCTCAGCTTATACCCTACGCGCGTTCTGCCCTGCGCCGAAGTGAAAGCCAAATCTTTTCTGACGAGTACTTCGCCCATATTCAGAGCGCGGGCTATCGCGCCCGAAGAAATGAACCGTTCTCCGTCGCCCAAAGTCTTTAAATAATTCAGATAGACAGGCAAGCGTTGCAAACTCGCTTCAGATATTTCGTTTTTCATTCAATCACCTTTTACATAAACAGAGCCGCCGCGCCGTACGCCCCCGCCCTGTTGCCCAAAGTGGCTACCGTTACGGGTACGGGCGCGTAGTCCGTGCCGCCGAACAGCTCTTCGTCAAGAATTTTCTGCACGGGTGCGGTGAGCCGCGTTCCCTGCGCCGCCACGCCGCCGCCAATCATAATTATCTGCGGGCGGAAGATAGCGGCAAGATTTGCAAGCCCGCAGGCAAGGTGCCTTACGTACCAATCCACGACCTGACGGGCGGTGCGGTCGCAATCCATATATTCGAACGCAGTTCTGCCGTCCGCGCTGGAATAGTTATAGCCCTTCCACATTTCCGAACCCGTGTCCTCTTCCATAGCCCAGCGCGTTCTGTTGGTAAGCGCGCGCGCCGAGCAATACACTTCGAAACAGCCCCGTCTGCCGCAGGTGCACAGATTGCCGCCGTATTCTATTACCATATGCCCTACTTCCGCGCCCGCGCCCTTATTGCCTTCGAAAATCTTTCCGCCGATAATAATGCCGCCGCCGACGCCCGTGCCGAGCGTTACGAGTATACTGTCCGAATAGCCCTTGCCCGCGCCGAATTTACATTCGCCCAGAGCCGCGCCGTTAGCGTCGTTTACCACCTTTACGGCGATATTGAGTTTTTGTTCCAAAAGTAATTTCAGGGGGTAATTTTTAAGCTCGAGATTGCCCGCGAATATGACCACGCCGTTCGCGCTGTCTATAAGCCCGGGACAGCATACGCCTACGCCCGCAAGCGCGGAATAGACCACGCCGCCCGCCCGCACGAGCATATCGGCAAGCGAAACTATGCAATCGGCAAGCTCTTCGCCGATGAGCGTGGGAACGTTGTTTTCGCAAATTATATTGCCGTTTTCTTCTATAATCATACCCTTGACGGTAGTGCCGCCAACGTCTATACCCATATATAAAGCCATAAAAACTCCCCCTGAAAGAAAATTTATAACAAATATATATTATTATACACAATACCGCCCGTTCCGTCAAGGGGAATTGATAATTTTGTATTAATTTGAAACCCCGCCCGAGCGCACGGCGGGCTTTACTTTTCCGCCGTTTGATAGGGTACCCCGCAACGGTAAACGAGTCGCAGGCAAAAACCGCAAGCGGTTCGTAAAAACGAGCCGCTTGCGGCAAATTATATATTACGTTATAATATATTTATTCTTTAAGTTATTTTCTGCCCGTCGAGCCGAAGCCGCCCGCGCCGCGCGCCGTTTCGGAAAGTTCTTCGGTCTGAACGAATTCCGCAGTTATATACGGGGTTATGACCAGCTGGGCTACTCTTTCGCCCACGGCGACCGTCTGCGGAATTGACGAATGGTTGTGCAACGCCACGGTAACTTCGCCGCGGTAATCGCAGTCTACCACGCCCACCTTGTTTGCGGGGGCAAGTCCGCGCTTGCTTGCAAGACCGCTCCTTGCATAGATAAGTCCCGCATATCCCACGGGCAATTCAAGAGCAAGCCCCGTTGGAATAAACGCCGTTTCGTGCGGGTTTACGGTTATTTCGCCGTCGATACAGGCGTAAAGGTCTGCGCCCGCGGCGTACTCACTGCCGTATACGGGCAGGGTTGCGTTTTCTCTGAGTTTTTTAATTGCAATCTGCATCGGTATTTTTCCTTTCGTAATTAAAGCTGCGAATTTTCGTCCCAAAGCACTACTTTATCCTGCCCGAGCGACTGCGGCACGCATATTATCCGTTGGTTGGAAGAACCGCGGAACCGCAAATTCAAATCCTTCAATTCTTCGACGAACCTGCCGTCCACGAGCACGTCTATACTGTTAAGCATACGCATAACGAGCTCGGCGTCCCCCTTCTTGCCCGTGAGCAAGTCCTTTTCGTAGTCGTAGCCCGTGTAACACCATATCGATTTGTCGGGATAAACGGACCTTATTTTTTCGAGAAAGGGCGCAAGCGTCACCTGATTTTCAGGCTCGAACGGGTCGCCGCCGAGTAGCGTAAAACCCTTGATATATTGGGGGCTAAGCGCGGAAATGATGTAATTTTCGACTTCTTCGGTAAACGGCTTGCCGTAATTGAAATCCCACGTTTCGGGATTGAAACAGTTTTTGCACCGGTTGCGGCAACCGCTCACGTAGAGCGATACTCTAACCCCCGGTCCGTCCGCAACGTCGAACGGCTTTATAGTAGCGTAATTCATAATTCACTCCCGACGGCGTCGTAGCACCGCCGATTATAAGGACGAAAATCAAAGGTGTAAAACTCTCGCCTTTATTTCCTTAGTCTTGCCCACGTTCCAGAAGTTTTCGCCCAGATATCCGCAGGTGCGGCGGGTTACGTTCATCTTTCTCTGGTCTTTGTTGTGGCAGACGGGGCATTCCCACTCGTTATCGTCGTTTATGATAATTTCGCCGTCGAAACCGCATACGTGGCAGTAGTCGGATTTGGTGTTGAATTCGGCGTACTGAATGTTGTCGTAAATAAACTTGACAACGTCTTCAATTGCGGTAAGGTTGTGGCGCATATTGGGAATTTCGACGTAGGAAATCGCGCCGCCCGAAGAAATTTTCTGGAATTGGCTTTCGAACGAGAATTTTCTGAAAGCGTCGATATTTTCACGCACGTCAACGTGGTAACTGTTGGTATAGTATCCCTTGTCGGTTACGTCTTCGATAGTGCCGAATCTCTCTTTGTCGATGCGCGCGAAACGGTAGCAAAGGCTCTCTGCGGGGGTGCCGTAAAGTCCGAAACCAAGCCCCGTCTCCTTCTTCCATTTCTCGCAGTGGTCGCGCAGCGAATTCATTACTCTGAGCGCGAACTCCTGCCCTTCGGGGGTGGTGTGGGAAACGCCTTTGACGAGCTTGGTAAGCTCGTACAGCCCTATATATCCCAAAGATATCGTGGAATAACCGTCAAGCAGATACTTGTCTATCTTCTCGCCCGGCTGCAATCTCGCAATCGCGCCGTACTGCCAGTGAACGGGCGAAACGTCGCTCGTAACGCCCATAAGCGCGTTGTGGCGGCACATGAGAGCTTCGTAACAGAGCTTGAGCCTTTCTTCGAGAATTTCCCAGAACTTTTTCTCGTCGCCCTTTGCAAGTATTCCGCACTGGGGCAGGTTAATCGAAACTACGCCCTGATTGAATCTGCCTTCGAATTTATAGTTTCCGTTTTCGTCCTTCCAGGGCGACAGGAACGAGCGGCAGCCCATAGGCGAGAATACGTTGCCTTCGTAATTTTCGCGCATCTTCTTTGCCGAGATGTAGTCGGGGTAAAGACGCTTTGACGAGCATTTAACGGCAAGGCGGGTAAGGTAATCGTACTTTCCGCCTTTAAGGCAGTTATTTTCGTCAAGCACGTAAATGAGCTTGGGGAACGCGGGAGTGACGAACACGCCCTTTTCGTTCTTGATGCCTTCGTAACGCTGTTTTAAAATCTCTTCGATTATCATAGCGTTTTCTTCGATATACTCGTCCTTTTCGTCAAGATAAAGGAAAAGAGTTACGAACGGCGACTGACCGTTGGTTGTCATCAGCGTGTTAATCTGGTACTGTATAGTCTGTACGCCAGCCTTCAACGCTTCCTTTACTCGCATATCCACGAAATGCTTTTTGGTAGCGTCGTCAAGCGTCGCGCCGAATTCCTTGTCGCACTGCTCCACGTATTTGTTCTTGGTGCGGCGCAGATATTTGCCGAGATGGGCTATATTGACCGACTGCCCGCCGTACTGCGACGACGCGACGGACGCGATAATCTGCGTGGTAATGGTGCAGGCAGTCTGGAAAGATTTGGGGCTTTCAATCATCTTGCCGTTCATAACCGTGCCGTTCTCGAGCATATCCTTAATATTTATAAGACAGCAGTTGAAAATGGGCTGTAAAAAGTAGTCCGCGTCGTGGAAGTGAATCGCCCCTTCTTCGTGAGCCTTGGAAATATGCTCGGGCAGAAGTATGCGCTTCGTAAGGTCTTTGGAAACTTCGCCCGCTATAAGGTCGCGCTGGGTGGACGCAGTGCGCGCGTTCTTGTTGGAGTTTTCTTCCATTACGTCCTTGTTGGAGTTGCGTATAAGCGAAAGAATACTCTCGTCCGTGGTGTTCGCCTTACGGATTAAAGCGCGCTCGTAGCGGTAGAGAATGTAAGCCTTCATAAGCTGATATTTCTGTAATTCCATCAGCTTTTCTTCGACCATATCCTGAATGTCTTCAACGAGCACGCGCATGCGGTGGCGCGACGCAATGTCGTCCACTATAGCAGTAATCTGCGCGTCGGTAATCCTGTCTTCGAAGTCAACCGCAGAGTTTGCTTTGCCTATTGCAACGGCAATTTTCTTCCTGTCGAAGTCGCAAGTCGTTCCGTCCCGTTTGATAACTTTCATTTCTCATTCTCCTTTGGTGCGAGTATAAACAAGCATACCATATATTTTGTGTTTTGTCAATAGCCCGCACTACAATATATTGTGTACTTAGTATAAAAATTACTTATCTTTTACCGCCCCTTAAAGGCGCGGCAAGGTTTAGTATAATACTTAGAAATATTAAAGTCAAGGGTTTGACCACAATATATTGTGTGAAAAATTTTTCTAAATTTCTACATATTGTGCCAAAATTCGCGCAAAAAACAAAAAAGGCGTCTTTACGCTCTTTTTTATTTAATATCGCGTCAATTCAAACCGTGCGGGTTCAGCTCTTTGCCGTTCTTCTCATAGTTCTGTCCACGCTTGCGCGGATTTCCTTTTTAAGCCATTCCCGCTCTTCGTAGTCCATCACCCCTATCAGAAAGGTCTGCCCGTTGTACGCACGGTATATAATAAATTCGTCGCCGCCGTCTTCGAATTCGAACTTCCCCAAAAGAAACTGCTCGAGAGTACTTTTACCAGCTCGCTCATTTCCTTTTCCGAAATTTTCCCCTGCCTTTTAGCCGTTTCGATAGCCGCCATTTGTTCGGGCGTAAGTTTTTCGTTCTTTTCGTTCATTAGTATAATCTCCTTAATTTGTTTTGCTTTAAATAAAGTAATTATAACAATATTATACTCGTGAACATTGTCATTTGGCAAGCATTAAAATGCCAAAATTCACCATAATATTTATATATTATGTCAAATTTTAGCGAAATTTTAAATTATTTTATATTTGAAGAAAAATGCGACGCCAAAACTTTTGCAAATAAAATAGGTCTTGCACCGACTTGTATAACGCGATATCTTCGCGGCGAGCGTTCTCCGTCAATACAAAATCTTGTTTTATTGGCAAATTATTTTAATTGTACTACCGACTATTTGTTGGGTTTAACGAACTATAACCATAATCTCAAATTTAAAAGTTGCCCGCCGTTTTCGGAAAGATTGAAACAGCTGATTAAAGATAGAAATTGTACTTGTTTGGATATTGCTCACGATATGGAAATAAACGAAACGAGCGTTTATTCCTGGAAAAACGGGAAACGCGTTCCCAATCTTGACAATCTTTTAAAATTATCCAAATATTTTGATTGTTCGGTAGATTACTTACTCGGCAGAGAAAATTGAATTTTATGGATATTATAACGAGTTTCAGCGAAAATTTAGCGGAATTAATCGATGACTGTAAACTCACGGTAGAGCAATTTGCAAAAACCGTTGATATTGCGTATTCGGAAGTTTACCGTTATTTGCGTAAAGAATACTTGCCTATACTTTCAAACGTTATAAAAATTGCAGACCGCTATCACTGCTCGGTCGACTACCTTCTCGGATTTATTCCGTATCCCGAAAACACTGATTTTATAATTACCCCGCCGTTTAATATAAGATTTAAACAGTTGCTCGAAGAGTTTAATATTACCCGTTACAGATTAAACAAAGCAACGGACATTTCTTTAAACCGTTTAGACGATTGGTACAACGGTAAATTTACTCCGTCGCTTGAAAAAGCACTAATTCTCAAGAAATACTTTAAATGTTCGTTGGACTATTTACTCGGCAGAGAAAACTAATTATGAAATATCTTTCCAAATTTGCCGCTCGCGTTAAAGAATTTATGCAGGACGAGAATATTTCCGTAACAGAGCTTGCCAAACAGCTCAACTTTAACCGCGTAACTCTTTCAGGAGTATTAAACGGCAACCGCTATCCGTCAACAAAGTTACTTATTGCAATCGTTTGTCGGTATGAGTGTTCCGCACATTACGTTTTAGGCTTAACAGACATTCCGCCCGACCGTAAATTTACGCAGGTAAAACCTTTTGAAGACGTTTTCGCAAAGTGTCTGTCGGAAAACAAAATTTCGCAATATAAATTACAAAACGATTTACATTTATCTCACGCTTTAACTTATAATTGGCTTTACGGTAAATCCGTCCCGAGCGTGGCAAGTTTAATTATGCTTGCAGAAAATTTCGATTGTTCGGTAGATTACTTACTCGGCAGAGAAAACTAATTATGACTACTTTTGAAAAATTTACCGAAAATCTAAAAGATTTTATGTTTGACGGTAAACTAACGCCAAAATTACTTGCGTCAGAAATCAAAGTTGACCGCTCCGTAATTTACAAATATCTTCGCAAAGAAATTTTACCCACGGTTCCAAATTTAATTTCAATAACGAATTACTTCGAATGTTCCGCAGATTATATTTTGGGATTGTCAAGCGTAAACTCAAAAATAATCAATAAAAATCCCGTAAAATTAAGCGAGCGTCTTAAAGAAATTTTGCACAAAAGAGAAATGAGCCGTTATAAATTATTGAATGAGTTACGCGGAAAAAATATAAAAATCGCAAGACAAAGCATCGACGACTGGTATAACGATAAAAGATATCCGTCAATCGATAATTTAATTATGCTTGCGGGAACTTTCGACTGCACCGTAGATTACTTACTCGGCAGAGAAAATTAAAAAGGCGCGACTGCGCCTTTTTTCATTTTATTTAATATTAACCAAATCAAACCGTTCACTTCACCGTGCGTCCGACGGCTTTTTTCCAGCCCTTCAACAACGACGACCGTTCGCCGTCCGTCATACGCGGTTTAAACGACCGTTCCGCGAACACGTTCTTTTTAATCTCGTTCTCGTCCGCCCAATACCCCGCGTTAAGCCCCGCAAGGTACGCCGCGCCCAGAGCCGTGGTTTCCGCAACCTTCGGGCGTACGACTTCGCAATTGAGAATATCGGACTGAAACTGCATTAAAAAATCGTTCTTGCACGCCCCGCCGTCAACGGCAAGCCGCGTCAGATTTACGCCCGCGTCGTTCTCCATCGCCCTTACCAAATCGCTCACTTCGTAAGCAATGCCTTCCAGCACCGCACGAACTATATGCGCGCGGCTCGTCCCGCGCGTAATTCCCGTAATCGTTCCACGCGCTTCCGCATTCCAGTACGGCGCGCCCAGCCCGGTAAACGCAGGCACCACGTACACGCCGTTACTGTTCTCCACCGACCGCGCCATCTTCTCGCTCTCGTCGGCGGAAGAAATAAGCTTAAGCTCGTCGCGCAGCCATTGCACCGCCGCGCCGCCCACGAATACGGAGCCTTCCAGAACGAAGCAGGGCTTTGTTCCCGCCGTCGCGCCGAGAGTGGTAACCAGACCGTTCTGGCTTTTAACCGCCTTATTTCCCGTATTCATAAGCAGGAAACAACCCGTGCCGTAAGTATTCTTTATGTCCCCCGCCCGCGTGCATAGCTGACCGTAGAGCGCGGCTTGCTGGTCGCCCACCACGCCGCATACGGGCACGGGCGAGCCGAACAGCCCCGCCGCAGTTTCGCCGTATTTATAGGAAGAAGGCCGCGGCGTAGCAAGCATACTTTCGGGTATATCGAAAAGCCGCAACAATTCCTTGTCCCACTTCAGCGTGTGGATATTAAACAGCATAGTCCTGCTCGCGTTGGTATAATCGGTGGCAAAAATTTTCCCCTTAGAAAGCTGCCACAACAGATATGTGTCTACCGTCCCGAACGCCAGCTCGCCCCGTTCCGCTCTCTCCCTTGCACCGTCCACGCTGTCCAGAACCCATTTGATTTTGGTTGCGGAAAAGTAAGCGTCGGGAACGAGCCCCGTTTTATTGTAAATTTTCTCGGCAAACCCGTCCCGCTTTAATTTTTCGCAGAACGCCGCCGTTCTTCGGCATTGCCAAACTATGGCGTTATAGACGGGCTTGCCCGTCTTTTTGTCCCATATTATCGTAGTTTCGCGCTGGTTGGTAATACCTATCGCGGCGATATCCGCCGCCGTAAGCCCCGCCCGCGCCAGAACTTCGCCCGTTACCGCCACCGTAGACCCCAATATATCCTGCGGCGAATGCTCCACCCAGCCCGCTTTGGGGTAAATTTGCGCAAACTCCTGCTGTGCGGTAGCAAGTGGCGTTCCGCTCTTATCGAAAATTATCGCGCGCGTGCTCGTAGTGCCCTGGTCGATTGAAAGTACGTATTTCATAGTTAAATTATAACACTCCGAAAAGAAAATTTCAAGCACGAAAAGCGTATAAAAACCTTCCCGTTTGCCAATACTAACGGTATGAAAGACGAAAAAAGAATTATTCACGAAGTTTTCGACGCCTGCGCCAGCGCACAGGAATGCACGGGGCTTTTCCAGAGAATACATCTCGACCCCGAAGAAGTAGCTACCTTCCACAAAATGTACAACGAATTTAAAGATTAAAATACAGAGCCCGCGGCAAAAGCGCACTTCCCATAGGGAATTAAAAAATTAAATTATTAAGAGTTATACTTTCAAGCAAGGACAAAAGCTCTCGAACGATATGTTCGAGAGCTTTTTACTACAAACCTTTTAGAAAGATAAATTGAAATTTAGACACTCAACTTTTTCAACATTAAAAATTCTTCTTCGTTTTCTTCAATAATTTGAAATCCTAATTTCTGATACATTTTTGCAGCAAAATTTGCCTTTTGTACGGACAGTGATGCTTGTTCATATCCGTGTTCTTTCAGGGTGGTCAACATTTCTTTCATCAATGCAGTCCCTATTCCTTTCCCGCGATATTCTTTATAAAGAGATATAGCAAACGAAGGCGTTTTATCGTCAATGTGCCCATAGTCGTTCATTATTCTAACCCAAACCGCGCCGACAATTTCACCGTTTACGTCAGCAACAAGAGCAATGTCGTGTTTGCTTGTTCCGAATTCCGAAATATAAACTTGCAATTCGGGACGATATATTATTGATTTTTGCGGCGGCTCAACTCCATTTGGAATAAAATCGCTTCATATAAGAAATTCTCCAATAAGGAGTATTCCGATTGTTGCATTTTACGAATTACCAAAACTGTATTTCTCCGTTAAATTACTGTTTATCTTACCGTCATTATATCACGAAAAATGAAAGAACGCAACCGATTGAATTTTGCGGGAAATATAAAACATATCTATATCTCACCAGGCTACGAGTAGCCTAATTCGTCCACGAAAAAAAGTACAGAAAAGGCACAGCTTAACGCTATGCCTAA
>CAJTLF010000009.1 GCA_910577555.1 uncultured Christensenella sp.
ATGACTAAAATTACCGCAACGATAATTGCAGTAATCTTTGCCACGCTACCTTTTTGTGGTATCTGATAGTTTACCTTGCCTTTTGCCATTTTCTACTCCTTTGCGGGTGTGCGCACCCGCGCGTATATTAAAACCCCGTGAAGAGCGATTTTTAATTGATTCCGTTGACAGTTTTTCCAATATTTGATAAAATAAATTTGCTACAACTACAAAATAAAGGAGTGTCCACCAACGGAACGCGCTTTCGCGCTAAACACACATAAATTTATCTTAGGAAAAAATCTATGAGTATTTTTAAAAAGAAAAAATCTGATATCGAAATTTGTTATCCCCGTCGGGCTTACGCTCGGCGGGATTTTTCATTCTGTTGCTTCTTTTATTTTTGCGACAACTTCGTCGTAACTTTCATCTACCGTAAAACGGGTGCAATCTTGTAGCGTTATACTTGTCTTTTTGCCGTCGCAAGTAGCGGAAAACCAAACTATTTGATTTATGTTAATCGAATACTTAGCCGTGCTTTGATATGTAACTTCAATAAATCCTTTCATTTATTCGTCCTTCTGCCCTGCAGTTCTCCGCGGGGCGTTTTTACCGAAGTTTTCGGTATCTGTCTACATTATAAACCGAGTTTCTTTGTAAATCAAGCTTTTTACCGAAATTTTTTGTAAAATCCAACTAAATCTATGATTTAGGAGATAAAAATGCTTAAAAACCTAAAAAGTATACGAAGAGAAACCAACCTTTCACAAAAACAAGTTGCTGAAAAATTAAATATCAGTCAACAGACATACAGTGATTATGAAAATTGTAAAACTGAACCTTCAAGCGATACATTAACCGAAATTGCAAAGCTTTTCGACGTTTCCGTGGACGAACTTCTCGGAAGAGAAGACTTTACTCCCGAAGAACGTGCCGCGGGAGCTATGGCAACGAGAAAAGAAAGCATAACGCCGCTTGAAGATGAATTGCTTTACGTTTTTCGGCGTCTTGGCAAAAAACACGGTGAAGAAATACAACGTTCAATAATCACAATGATTGAAAAAATGGGGTAAAACATGAATTTTTTAAAACGCGGATTATGTTGCCTGTTGATTGGTATATGCTTACTTTCTTTATCTGCTTGCGATTATAAAAATGAGCAAGCTCCACCTGAAGATAACAACACAAATATTGAAGAGCCAGCTCCTAATAAATATAATCTTTTAACCACTTTAGATAAAAATTCATTTAAACATTATATTTCAGGCTCAACAATTCATACTGCTGAACACCGCTATGTAATTACTGTAGAAGGCGACAACATCAACGCAGGTTTTCGTTGGGATTTATCAAAATATAATTTTAAAAAATATACAGAATACAAGGTAGTATTTGAAAATTTAGTCTTTTCTCAATTAAGCAAACAAACATTGTATACTTGTTTTTTTAAATTGAATTGGTCAGATGCCGGTTCTCTTATTTACTACAATACAAAAACGCAATTTTTTGGAGCATTAGATAATGATTACCGAACATTTCAATTAAAATCTTTGCATTATCCTACATACGAAGTCGTTTTTAAATTTAATGATTGGCTTATCAATAATTCCCCGTATAAAAACCTATATTTCGATTTCAACGGAATAGCTAATTACGGGAATGTTTCGTTTAGCAAACTATCTTTGTACGAATATAGTTAAAGTCAAACATTTATCAACAAAACATTTGCCTACCTATGTTTAACTACGGACGACAAGCGGGTTTACCAGTAATCAAGATAAAAAATAATTGGAAAATTTTTCCAGCACCAAAAAAGGAAACGATTTCCAGCTTTCAATAAGTATATATTTATTGCTACACCTTGACAGGTGAATACTTATTGAGAGGTTCAGATAATGAACAAAGGAAAATTGTTAGAGCTTGCCGGGCAGTTAATGCTCGCTGGCGTAATGCACCAAGACGAAGAAATTGAAAAGATTTCTGAACAGCTTGCCGCCGAACTGCGGCAAACAAATGACGACGGAGCTTGCGCCCCGCCGCCTGCCGATAACTATTTGCGTGGTTTTTTGAAATTCACTATTAAGGAGATTTCAAAAATGCCAAAGTCTATCAGACGAACTTTTATTGCCGAAGGTCAGACCATCTGTTACCGTCGGCGCAAACGCGGCAACGTCTATGCTACATACACATATGAAGCCCGCTACCGCCGGCACGGATACAATATATCCGTTTCGGCAAAAAACCTTATTGATTTAAAACTTAACTTTATACAGGCACTGCACGCCGCAGAAAGCGGCACAGACGCATTTAAAGTACCGACCAACTTTGATGAGTTCGCTACATACTGGTTTGAGAACTTTCATAAACGGAAAGCAAAGGCAAATACTTACGACCACGATATTAAACTTTATAACCGTCATATAAAAGCGACGTTCGGAAAATATCGAGTAAGCGTAATTATGCCGGTTGCCTTGCAAAAGTTTTTAGACAGTTTTGCCGACAGAGCAAAAACAGCAACAGACCTGCACTCCATTCTTAATCAAATTTTTGACAGTGCAGTAAAGCACGGACTTATCCAGTTGAATCCGCTGGGAATGTGTTTTCGTTTAAATTATGAAAAAACACACGGCAAACTTATAACACTAAGTGAGGAAAGGGATTTATTTAACGCTTATCGCGGTACGGAATGGGAACTACCGTTTGCAGTGGTAATTTATACTGGACTACGCCCTGATGAATACACTTCCGCCATTATTGACGGGAAATTTATAAAGGCAAAAAACAGCAAGCACGACAAAAACGGCAAAACCGTTTACAAGCGTATACCCATTTCACCCATGCTCCGCCCGTATCTTGTCGGAATTACCGAATTGAATATGCCGAAACCGCGTGTTTTAAATAACCGCTTTAAAAAGGTACTACCGGAGCATAAGCTCTACGACATGCGGACTACGTTTCAAACTCGGTGTTCTGAATGCGGAATACCTGATAACGTCATCGGCGTATTTATGGGAAACTCTATTGGCAAGCTGAAAGACGCTTATACTAACTTTTCGGACGAGTATTTAATACTGGAAAGCGAAAAGCTAAAATATTAATTTTTACTTCGTCCCCAAGTCCGTCCCACTTGAATTAAGTTAATTTTGAAAACATGCAAGATTTACCGCAAAAATGGTTAAAAAACAGTTATTTCAAGCATTTTTAAAAGTATTTTGTAGTTTCAAATCCCGTCGCCTCAACCATTTTAGCCTGAATTGAACAACTTTTAAGGTGTTCGGTTCAGGCTTTTTTGTGTTATTGTTGATTATAATTTCGTGCATATGGATTAACAATAAAAATATAGCCGCGGAGTTCTCCGCGGCTTTTTTTACAGTATTTTATAGTTTTTGGACGAAATTAACCGTTGGTTTTTTGCGCATTTACGCGCTTATTTGTTTAATTGTTAAAGTGGTATTTACTCCGCCGCCGAGCGTTACGCCTACGGCAATCAGAGCCGAAACTGCCATATCTATTACGTCGCCCGCGTTCAAAGAAATTATGAAGCTTCCGTTATATAGAGAGGCTACGCCTACCGCAAGTACTCTGGATATGGATGCCTGCGGAATTACCGTTCCGTTTCTGCGCACAGACATGGTAACGGTAGTTCCCAGAGCCGCCGATAAGTTGGTATAGTAGTTGATTTCGTAAACGCCCGCGACCGTTGCCGTGATGCTGTTTGCAGGCGTATAAGTCGTGTTTTTAGAAGGCATCGTCGTAGGCATCGGCAACTGCGTAGTGCCGCCTAAAGTAAGGTCTAGCGTCTGCGGGGTAGTGCTGTATAAGCCGCCGTAAGCGTTTAAATCGGCTGTTCCCGTAGGACCTGTCGCCCCGGTCACGCCGGTTGCGCCTACCGCCCCCGTAGCGCCTACGGCACCGGTTGCCCCTGTTGCTCCCGCAGGACCGGTTACGCCCGTTGCACCCGTCGCTCCGACAGTTCCTGCAGCTCCCGTTGCTCCCGTCGCGCCCCTGGGAATAACGAAATTAAATACCGCGTTTTGGTCAGTGCCGCTATTGTTTACTACCGCAGGCTGACCCGGTTCGGCCGTATCAACCGTTCCCACAACAATAGTTGCGGCAAGCCCCGTGGGACCCGTTATACCGGTCGCACCTGTAGAACCCGTTGCTCCCGTAGGACCTGTTGAACCGGTAATACCCGTTGCGCCGGTCGGACCGGTTGGACCTGTTACGCTGATACCGGTCGGACCTGTTGGACCTACGGGTCCCGTAACGCCTGTTGCTCCGGTAGCTCCCGTGGGACCCGTTGCACCCGTTACGGAAGGCCCCGTCGCTCCCGTTGCACCCGCAGGACCGGTAGCTCCCGTGGGTCCCGTTGCACCCGTTACGGAAGGTCCCGTCGCTCCCGTTGCACCCGCAGGACCGGTAGCTCCCGTGGGGCCCGTAGGACCTATCATGCCCGTGTAGGTGTGAACGTAAACGGTTTTAACGCTACCCGAAGAGCAGCCGCAATCTCTGTTGCAGGCAAAATAAATTTTTAAATATTCCGTCGTCATTTATTGTTTTCCTTAAATTTGTTTTCAAAATAATTTTTGTTATATAAATACCGTCCGTCGCGCGGCTTTATCGCGCCCGCGGCTTCGTTATAATCGTAAGCCGTTTTATAGTCGCCCAGTTTATCGTAAATTACGCAAAGCTGCATATTTGGGATAAAGCCGCAATAATCCGCGTTGCAAAACCCGCCTTTTTTACTTTCGTCAAGGCAATTCAGTGCAGTTTTATACCAATAAGCCGCATTTTCGTATTCGCCTTTCTTAATAAAAAATTCGCCTGTAAGACAGCAGAATTCACTGCGCGGCGGGGCGTAATCGAGCGAGCGCAAAAGGCTCATACGCGCTTTTTCGGTTTCTCCGACCGCAGAATATGCACGGTTGAGATTAAAGCACGCTTCGATTTTGTTTTCCAGCCAACCGTCGCCGCGAAGAAAATCTTCTAAAACGGCGATGCTTTCAAGGTACATTCCGTTGAAAAACAATTCTCTGCCGTAATAAAATTTAGCGCGGGCGTCAAGCGTTTCCCCCTGCGCAAGCTTACTCTGATAAATTCTGAGATTGCGGAGCGGCTCGCCTGGCTTTACTTTTCTGTGCTCCACTACCGCCGACGAATATACGATATTCCCGCAAGGCGTAACCGCTTCGTGAACCGCGCCCGAAAACCTGTAATTTTTCGAACGGCGGAAAATGCGCTCGCGATAATACGTGAACGACGGTTTATCGCCGTCGAAAGCGGCGGCGTACGGCAAAAACGCCATATCGAAGCCGCCTTTTTCAACCAGTTCACGGATTTTTTTGCAGTTTTCGTCGCTTATTACGTCGTCTGCGTCCAACCACATTACGAAATCGCAACCCGCTTTTTCGAGAGAAAAATTCCGCGCTGCTGAAAAGTCGTCGTTCCATTTGTAAAAATAAACTTCGTCGGTAAACTTTTTTACTTCGGCGACCGTTCCGTCCGACGAACCGGTATCCACGACGATTATCTCGTCGGCAAATTTAGCCGCACAGTTTAAACAGCGGGCTATCACCGCTTCTTCATCTTTCACGATAAGGCACACGCTTAAAGACATATTACAGTTTATGCGTCAAAAAAACGGGAAGTTCGGAAATTACGCGTAATTTTTCCGTGTTTGCCGCAATTTAAAAAAATCGGACTGTTCGTCCGATTTTTTATAAGTTTATATTGAATGCTTTGCCACGCAGTTAAGCGAAAACGTTGCCACGTGCAACGACTTTTCGTCCGTGACCTTGAAACGCATACGCGCGGTTTTGCCGTCGGGATTGGTCGCCGTGCAATCGAGAGTTACGAAGCCTGCGACTATGCTCAGTTTTGCAACCGTCTTTTCGTTGCGCGTTACGAAATAGGAATAAGGCGAAACCTTCAGGGCAACGCCTTCAAGCGAACGCATTGCCGAAACGAGCGTTGAAAAATAGGATTTTTCCTTTTCAGAAAGCTTTGCTTTTGCGTCTGTGAGAGTAAGGCGCGTGCCGCTTTTCCTTTCCGTTTCGGTCGCGGGGACCGGTGTTTCGGGTGCGGGCGACGTACGTTCAATTGGTTCGGGGAACGCCTTTTCTTCGGCGGGATTGGTTTCCGTGCGCACGGCGGACGGCGCGGAAGATTTAACCGCGGATTTCTTGCGCCGAACTGCTATTACCGAAACGGTTATGATAACCGCGATTAACACTGCGACGCAAATTACTGCAATGATTATCTGAAAATACAACGGCATACCCTTCTCCTTAAAGCGCGCAACCGTAAAAGCGGGCGGCGCGCAAAATCATAGCTTATTACTATAATATGATTTAATATCGGTATGCCGTACAGTATATTCTGAATTTTTTTATTATTTGGTTATTTTTTCGGGTGTTGCGGTAAATTCGTACTCTCCGCCGCAGACTTCGGAAACTTTACCGTCGGGCAAAACTAT
Organism: uncultured Christensenella sp.; assembly: GCA_910577555.1. Classification (GTDB taxonomy): domain Bacteria; phylum Bacillota; class Clostridia; order Christensenellales; family Borkfalkiaceae; genus Coproplasma. The sequence goes on from CAJTLF010000009.1 coordinate 6,455, forward strand.
AGTTGCAACCGTGCCGCAAGGAACTTTTACGCGCAGTACGAAGTTGTTTCCGTCCAGCTTCCAATCGCTCGATATCACGCCGTAAGGGGTGTTGACTTCGCCTTTGGCAAAAGTTATACCGCCGCCGAGCAGGGGCGCGATGCGGTAGGTTTTATAACCGCCCGAAGTGGGCTCTATGCCCGCAATTCTCCTGTATAAGAAGTCGCCGACCGCGCCGAAGGCGTAGTGGTTGAATGAAATCATTCCGCCCGTACCGTCGTTGCCTATGGGGCACTGACCGTTTTCGTCCAATCCGTCCCAACGCTCCCACACTGTGGTTGCACCAACCTTAACTTCGTAAAGCCACGAAGGGCACTCGGTATTGAGCAACGTTTTAAAAGCCGTTTCGGCTTTACCGTTATCCGCGAGCGCAAAGAGAATATACGGCGTGCCGGGGAAACCCGTACCTATACGGTAATTGTTTTTTATTATAAGCTTTTCGAGATTTTCAGCCGCCTTTTCCCTTGCCGCGCCTTCGAACATATCGAAATAGAGCGGCAATACGTAAGCCGTCTGGAACTCGTTTTTGAGTTTGCCGTTGCCGTCCGTAAATACGTCCAGATACGCTTTCGAAACCTTTTTGCTGATTTTAAGATATTTTTTTGCGTCGTCCTTTTTGCCTAAAATTTCCGCGATACGGGAAAGCAGACAGGATACGTTTTTAAGGCTTGCCGTCGCCGTCCATTTGGAGCGAGCCTGCCACTGCGACATTTTAGGCACGTCGGGCGCAACCCAGTCGCCGAAGTGAAACATTGCGGGAGTATGCCAGATATAGCGGTATTTACCTACACCCCAAATATTTGCCCAGAATTTGCAAGCCTTGAAATACTTTTGCATCATGGGATAATTTTTACGCAAAATTTCCTTATCTCCGCGCGCTTTGTATTCCGCCCAAGGCACTAATACGCACGCGTCGCCCCAGAAATCAACGGGGATTACCGTGGGCATAGTCGTAGGGAAACCGTAGCCCTGCGACGGTATAGTATTCGGCAAACTGCCGTTGCCGTGCTGTTCGGCGCGCATATCTTTTAACCACTTGTAAAAGAACCGCGAAGTATCGAAATTATAGCACGCCGTCTGCGCAAACACCGCTATATCCCCCGTCCAACCCATTCTCTCGTCCCTTTGCGGGCAGTCCGTGGGTATATCGACGAAGTTGGATTTCGCGCTCCATACAATATTTTGGTTGAGCTTGTTCAACAGCTCGTTCGAGCAGGTAAAGCTGCCGTTTTGCGCAACCGACGAATAGAGAGCGTACGCGCAAATTTTTATATCTTTTTCGTCAACGCCCTTAACGGACGCGTAACGGAAGCCCATATAAGTAAACGCGGGCGAATAAGTCTGATTGCCGTCCTTACAGATATACGTTGCCGTGGCTTTGGCGGTGCGAAGAAAAGTAGTGTTCAGCGAGCCGTCTTTATTGAGAATTTCGGCGTGGCGAACGGTCATAACCTGTCCCGCACTGCCTTTCAGTTCAATTTCCACCACGCCCGCAAAGTTCTGACCGAAATCGTAAATAATTTCGTCGCCGAGCTTTGAAACGGACACGGGCAGAAATTTTTCGTGACGGGTTACGGGCAAACCGTACTGAGCAACTATTTCGGGCTTGATTTTCACTTTTTCAAGACTTGCCGCGCGCCACACTATTTTGTCGTAGTCCACCGTAGCGTCGTAAATTTCGCCGTCGTAAAAATCTGCGAGCTTATATGCGCCGTCGCGCGTTACCCGCCAGCTTTCGTCGGTTGATATTACCCGTTCGGTGTTATCTTCGAAGGTTACTCTCAACTCCAAAAGCAACGCCTGTCTATCCGCCGTTATGCGGTTGTTGCGAGTGAATATGAACGAACCTACAGCCCAGCCGCCCGCAACCACCGCCGTCAGCGAATTGTTCTGCCGCACGCTTTGGGTTACGTCGTAAGTCTGATATTGCAGTTGCGATTTATAGGTAGTAAAGCCGGGAGCAAAGTAATCTTCGCCGACGCGCGAGCCGTTTAAATACAGCCCGTATATTCCGATTGCGGTGGAATAGATTACCGCCGACTTTACGGGTTTTTCAAAATCGAAATCTTTTTTAAAGGTTAAAGGAACGGGCGAAACCTTTTTTTCTTTGAACTTATACTGCCCGTCCGTTATCCATTTGCCGACCCACGGAGTTTTTAATCTGCCAGTGGAAAAACACAGAGTTTTCTTATCCGAATTTCCCTTGCCGTCCTTTACCGTGAGTACCGATTTGTATTCGGTAAACGGCGAAAGAGATAACCCCTGCGGTCTTACGGCGACCTGAGAGAGCGCGTTGAACTTTCGTCCGTTTATATCTATTTCCGCAAAGGAAAGCTCTTCCCCTTCGTACGAGAAACCGAAAACGGGCAACTCGTCCGTCACGATATTTTCTTGCGTTCCGTTTTGGGTAAACGTTAAAATTTTCATAATTGACCCCAATATATGCTTGATTTAATTATAATTCCAAAATAAAGAATTTGCAAGTAGTTTCGTATATTACGGCAACGGCTGCGCCGAAAACCCGACACAGCCGCCCGTAAATTTATTTCGGTTTAACCGAAACTACGATTTAGTTTTACGCAACCTGTGCTACCGTATCCGCTTTTTTTACCAAGCTGAAGAATACAGAAACTATACTGCCGATAGCCGCAATTGCAAAGATAATAAGTCCTGCAATAACCTGCGTGCCTACTTTAACGGCTTCGGGATAAATTACGAGTTCTTCGTTGGAGAAGAAAGTCCAGCCAAGCCCCGTAAACGAGCCGTACACGAAGTAGAGCATTGCCGCCATTATGAGCGCGGGGGCAACGATTCTCATTGCTCCGCCGACCGCGTCGACTACCTTACCTAATACGCCGTCAAGCTCGAACTGGCTTGCAACGATTGCGCCTACGAGAAATACCAGAGCAAGCACGCCGCAAGTAGTTACCATGGTAATCATTACGGAGTCTTCATCACGAACAGCTTCGTAGAAAGGCTGACTGCCGCTTGCAATTTCAAGATTCATACCTGCGCCGAGCGCCGCGCCGTATATTATGAGCGCGATAACCGTAAGGAGTATCGAACCCAACGTTATCCAAGTGCCTATACCCTGTTTTTTTATTAAATTCAACATATTAGTTTTCCCCCTTCTTTTCGGGCAATACTATTGACGCAACCCAAGCAAGACCTGCAAGAGCGGTGCAAATTCCGAATACCGCTTCAAGAGCGATGAAGATATTTTCCCAACCTGCCACTTCGAGAGTTCCTACGGGGTCGTGGTGGGTTATCTGATAGGGAGGTACGACAATGTCTTCACCCGTATTTTCTACGCGCTCTACGTAAATTCCCGAACCGCTGTGCGCAATGGTGTAGAGCAGATACAGAGCGGTCTGGCGAGCCTGTGCAGCAAATACAGGGTCTTTTTTAGCGTTGCCGAGCGTTATATAGCTGAATGCAGTACTAAACACAGCGTTATCGCTTACGTTGTCACCCATCGAGTACTCAGTACCATTGCCGAAACCGGCATATTCGTTTACAGTAGACATAATGAGAGCACCTACTTCATGATAACCGGCTCCCTTACCCATATCGGTAGAGATGATGCCCGTAAAGCCCCATTCGCCGCGCATTATATTTTTAATATAGCCGACGCTGTTGGTTACGTTTGTAGCTCCTATACGAGCGAAGGACATCATTACGCCCGAGCCGTTACCTTCGTCAACTCTCAACGCGCCTTCGTAGCAACGGGTATCCGTTTCGCGCACCTTCTGTTCGGTCATATAACACGCATTACCTTCACGGTTTCTTTCCTGGTCGTTAAAGCCCATATGTTTAGGACCGCAGATTGAACCCTTTGAAACCGCGCCGCGGAGCTGTGCTTCGCCTATACGGTTGGTAAGCATGGGGTCTTCCGACATATATTCGGAATTACGGCCGTTGTATGCGTGACGGTGCTGGTTAAGACCCGCGCCCCATACGGTACCTGCGTTGGTGCTGAAGGCATCGTATGCTCCCTGTTCGGAAAGCCACAGTCCGCCTTCCCCTTCAAGCACGCCCCACTCGTAAGCAAGGTCGGGATTGAAGCTTGCTCCAAGCAACGTGTTTGACGCAAGAGCAAGATTTCTCTTAGTTCCGTCTGCAAGCGTAAGGTTCTGCGAATATCCCGCAACGCTTTCCGACTGACGACTTCCGGGATTTCCGATTTCTTCGAATATTCTGGACGAACCGCCAGATTCACCTATGCTCGATATAGCCGTACCCAAATTGAGAGCCGCGGCAACTGCCTGCCATTCGTCGGAATTGATATCGGAGAACGCTTCGGGGTTTGTCTGTGCGACATTCATAATCCACTGCCAAACGGTTTGACCTTCGGCAAGACCTGCGGGCTTAACGCCTTCAACGTTTACCCATTTAGACGAGTCTTCTGTAGGAGTAACTTTGTACTGTGCGTTTTGAAGTTCTCTTATCCACTCTGCCTGTTTTTCCGCGCCCTCAATCGTAAATTTATTTTCGGGAGCAATGCCGCTGTCGTTGGTATAATTGGTGTAGTTCTTGGGGAAAGTTCCTTCCCAGTCACTTCTGGAAAGATAAGTTACGGTATCTTCACCCAAGAAGTAATTTATATCGGCGTTTTCCATCTGATTTCTTACTTCAACGCCGTTGGAAACAGAGAAAGTTTTGTCGTCGAACGATTTAAGCTCATCCCAGACCGCAACCCTGTTGATAGTAGTTGTTCCGTCCGTCTTATGTCCCTGTTCGGCAAGTATGTTGTTTACCGCCGCGTGCGCGCCGGCTGCCGCAGTGAACAGATAGTCGCCCTGGTCAAGCACGTAAGTGCCGGCACCGTTCAAAGCCGAAGAGTCCCAGCTTGCAAGGTATCTGGTTGGTACGGTAATCTGTATAGTTTCAGACTCGCCAGCCTTTACGCTTACCTTTTTGGAGTTAAGGAAGTCAACCGCAGACTTTTCAACCTTGTTGTCTATATCGTACTGAGTATACGGTCTGTTTACGTAGAGCTGAGCAAGGAAATAACCGTCTTCCGTACCGTTGTTTGTAACCCTGACAGATGCAGTCGTTTTACCGTTTTCGGAAAGGTCGACCTTAACGTCAAGTATTTCCTGCGTGTAGGGAATATAGGAAAGGCTTTGACCGAAAGTAAATACTACTTCGTCCGAGTAATCCCACGCTTTACCGGTAGACGAACCGGCAGTAGATTTAGCATTATAAGAAGCGTTTACTATGGAATCGTAATAGCGGGTCTCGTAATATTTGTAACCTACGTAAACGCCTTCCGCTTCTACTATATAATTGTTGGCAAGGTAGGATATATTGCCGGTTCTTCCAAGAAGGTCGCCACCTGCGGAAATCGTATTAAGGTCTGAATATTGCTGTTCACCCATATTTATGGACGCAGGGGTATAGCTGTTGTCGTATACGTAAGTATCGGTAAGTCCGCCAGTGGCGTTTACTTTGCCCGCAAGTACGTTTGCAATACCCTGATACTGGTAATCGTTAGGAATACCGCAGAAGCCTATTGCGTCTACTTCATACTGACCGCCTTCTTCTACGAGAGGTCCAAGCTCCATTGCGTTTGCGGAAACTATGAGAACTACTACCTTAGCGCATTTTTCCTTTGCGAGCTGAACGAGTTTTAACTCCGCTTCGGAAAGCGCGAGCGGGTCTTCTCCATTCGTTGCCGAGTCTACCTTATAGTTATTACCTTCGCCGCCGCCGCGACCGAGCGTAACTATACCGGTGGTTGACGATTTGTCGATATTCCAACTGTTTATAACTTCGTCTTCGGGAGCGACTTCAGGAATTGTATAAGTTATATCAGCCCACGGAATAGGCGGGTCGCCCCAAGTAGCGCCGGGAACCCTATTACTAGGCGATGTCATTTTGCCAGTGAAGTGTTCGCTTAAAACGGTATCGTTTACGGTAATTCCGTCTATCGAATCAAACGCGGCTTTAAGAGTAATTTTATCTGAATTGTTTGCCACAACGCCGGTATGACCCGAAGGCAGGTTGTACGAGCTCCAACCGAAGAGCGCGACTTTGCTGCCTGCCGCCGACTTATTCAAAGGAAGAGCTTTAGAGCCGTTATTTTCGTCGTTCTTTAAAAGTGCAAAGCCTTCTTCACCCTGTTTTACAAGGTGCGACTTCAACGCATTAAAATATGCGTCGGCAGAGTCGTAATCCTTCTCATAGTTCTTGCCTTTGAGATAGGAATAACCTTCTAACGAGCCGGGGATAGTGTATCCGGGAACGTCTTCCACCCAATCATTATAAATTGTACGGTCAACGTTGAAATAACCGTCCACCCAGCCGATTGCCAATTCCGACTTAGCGATGCCGTAGCCGACCGTTGACAAGGTGAGAAGTGCAGCCGAAGTTGCGGCTATGCCACGGAAAATCGGCTTGAGTTTCTTTACTTTCATTAATTTCCTCCTATAGAAATAATTTAAAATTTAACCTTTAAGGTCAGATTTGAGCCGCAATAAATATTAAAGCAATTAACGATTTTTATTAAGTGTTACGCACTTAATACGAACGGGGGCGCCCCCGTTCTGCCATTGTGATTTTATCACACATGGCGTTAATATTTATCGCTTTTTCTTCATACTATCACAGCATTCAGTCATTGTCAATATTTATTCGAAAATGATTGAAATGTTGGCAATTAATCATATTTTTTATTTAAAACGCGCAAAAACAAACCAAAACGGTCACAGTGTGGGAAAATTTTTTTGTAAAAGCCGTTGACAACCGCTTAACCAAGTATTATTATAAAAGAAAAAATACGGCTGAACGGGTGAATATATGTACAGTACCGAAAGAGTTGATTTAATACTGAATTATCTTAAACTAAACAAGCGCGCGTCTATTCCCGAGCTTACGAAAGTGCTTTTTGTGAGCGAGGCGACCGTGCGGCGAGACCTTAACGAAATGCAGGCGTTAGGGCTTATTACCAGAACGCACGGCGGCGCGCTTTACGCGGAAGAATCGCAGGAGATTTCCATTTTCGTAAGAAAGACGAAGAGCGCGAAGGAAAAGGAGCTTACCGCGTCGGTAGCGTTAAAAGTTTTACCCGATTTTCAAACCGTGTTTATAGACGACTCTTCCACCTGTTTTGCATTGGCGGAAAGAATGAACTTTTCGCATAAGACGGTAGTTACGAACGGGTTAAGGCTCGTTTCTTATCTTGCGGAAAAGAACGACGTGCGGGTGATTTTGCTCGGCGGGGAATTGTTGCAGAACGGGAACGCCGTTTCGGGGGCGTTGGCTTTCAGGAATTTAAGGGATTTACGGATGGATTTGATGCTTTCGTCGTGTGCCGCCATTTCCACGCAGGGGACTTTCGAACACTCGACAGAAGTTATGGAGTTGAAAAATATCGCGTTCGAGCAGTGTTCACAAAGACTTATGCTTGTTGACAGCAACAAGTTTAATTCGAAAGCTACTTACCGTACGCGACCGGTGAAAGATTACGACCTGGTTATAACGAACGCGGACGACGACGTTACAGAACCTTTTAAACAGTCGGGAGTTAAAATTATAAACGAATAAGGTTTTGCAATAAAAAAAGCGGCGTTTTGAAAACGCCGCTTTTTTAACGATTTTATTTATTATAATAATTGCTGAGCCGCCGCTATTATTGCATAACCGATGCCGCAACAAATGCCGAAGGTTACGCCAAGTATGGCTATGGAAATTACAACTTTGAGCCATATGGGCTTTACGCCCTTTATGATGAAGAGATTTAAACACGACAACACCGCGCTTATTCCGCCGCCTATCAAGCCGCCGACGACGGGAACTATTTCACAGAGCGCGACCACGTTGCCCCAGACCATTATAAGCAGGAACGGCAATACCGAAAGCACGATTTCATACCATTAACGGGTTGGGTAAGCCTTACCGTTTCTTCACCTGCGGCTAAAACCGCGCCCTGAATATAGTTGCCGTTTATGACGTAATACTCCCCGCTTTCCGTGACGAAGGTCTTTTTATTGGTTTTCTGCAACCGGACGCCGTTGACCTGCAAGGACTTTTTACCCGTCCAAAAATTCTCTTCATAGACGATTTCGCCCAGCTTTTCGTGTTGAATTACTTCTCTCATTTTTCTCCTTTAAGGGGCGTGTTATTTTAATTTTTTTTACGCACTTATTTTATAAGTGCGTAAAGTGATACCCCTTTACTTATCGTAATTTATTATATCACGGCAAGCACGGTTTGTCAATAATCAAAGTAAAATACCCTTCGGTACTTACCGAAGGGTAAAAAAATGGAGCTACTGGCCGGACTTGAACCGGCGACCTGCTGATTACGAATCAGCTGCTCTACCAACTGAGCCACAGTAGCGAAACGCTTAATCGACTATATAATTATATCAAAAATAATTTATTTTGCAAGCAATTTCAGGGGTAAGTTTTAAATTTGTAAAAATCCAAATATAATATTATATGAAAATACGCGGACGGGAAGTTACTCCGTTTTTTATTTCCGTTATAGCCGCGATTGCGGTTACCGTGACCGCAATTATTTTCGCGGTTTCCTGCAACGGCGGAAAAATTAATTTTAAAGCGTCGTTTTATTTCGTATGCTACGCCGTAGCCGACAACTCGGTTTCCGCAGGGTCTATTTCTACGGCGGTAACGAACTACGGCGGCGCGGGGTACGTTATCGAATACGATAATAAATTTTACGTGACCGTTTCCTGCTACTATGAAAAAACGGACGCGTACAGCGTTTGCGAAAGCCTGAAAAAGCGGCAGCTTGACTGTGAAGTGCTTGAAGTTATTACGGGCGATTACAGGCTCGAGACGCCGTCTTCGGGCAACAGCGCACAGCTTTATCTGAATAATCTGAACGTGCTGTATTCCCTATCCACACTTGCATACGAATGCGCAAACGCCATAGACAGGGGCGATTACGGACAGACGCAGGTGCTCGGGGTTATTTCAAACGTGGAAAACGGACTGAAAAGCCTTTTAAACTCCAACCCCGACAACTGCTTTTCCCCTTCTGTTCGCGCGCTTATAGGCGACTGCGGAGCTATTAAAGACGGTTATATTTATTCGAAGGATTTACGCAGATTGCAAATTGCTATTGCCGACGCTATTATAAACGCAAAATTGTATTAATTGGAAAATTTTGCGCAAATTAATCGTATGAACAGGAACTTTACGGCGATTTGCGCAACCTTTCTGACTTTGGCAATTCTGATTGCATTTTTAGGCGGGATTTCTATAAACGGCAACGGTGCGGCTTTTGCTTCAAGCCGTTCCGTTTACGATACCGCAGTAGACAGCGTTGACGGCGGAAACGACGGGCGGGTTACGAATAAAGTGATTTACCTTACTTTCGACGACGGTCCGAGCGACAGGGTAACGCCTAAAATACTGGACGTTTTAAAGGAAGAAAAAGTTCCCGCCACCTTTTTTATTATAGGCAAGCACGCGGAAACGCGCAAATATCTGTTGCGCAGGGAAATTAACGAAGGTCATACCGTTGCGGTACACTCCTATTCGCACATATATAACGACATATATTCTTCGCCCGAAAAACTGATTGAAGACATTGACAAGTGCAACGAAGTAATCAAGGGGGCGACGGGCAGACCTTCTGCAATTTACCGTTTCCCCGGGGGAAGCTTCGGACTGTCGCAACGGCTTATAAACGCGGTGACCGAGCACGGACTGAGATACGTGGACTGGAATGCGTCCACACGCGACGCGGAGTTTACAGACCCCACGCCCGAGCAGATTGTTTCCGCTTCGATAACTACCGCCGCTAATCCCGAAAGGATTGTTTTGCTTGCACACGACTCCACTACCAAAACGGCGACCGCGCAGGCTTTGAAAGGTATAATCCGCCACTATAAGGAACTGAATTACACGTTTGCTTCTTTCTGATTTATATAAAAACCGCCCGCCCCGAAATTAATTTCGGGGCGGGCGGTTTTTGTTTTATTCTACGCCGTACTGCTTACGGTATTCTTTCATTTTTCCGAGATATTCTTTGCCTTCTATAATTCCGTTTTCGATTGCGTCGATTATATCCGCCATAGTAACTATCGAATAGACTTTTACGCCGAATTCTTTATACACTTCCTGCACGGCGGAAAGATTGCTTTCAAGCCCGCGTTCCATTCTGTCTACGGAAATTACCATACCCGCGATTTCCACGTCGGCGCTTGCCTTTAACTTGGGTAACAGCTCGCGGAGTGCCTTGCCCGAAGTCATTACGTCTTCTATTATGATTACTTTTTCCCCGTTCGAAAGCTGTTTACCTACGAAGAGACCGCCTTCGCCGTGGTCTTTTACTTCCTTTCTGTCGAAGCAATAATCAAGGTCTATGCCGTGCTTATTGTAAAGCGAAACCGCCGTGGTTACTGCAAGGGGTATACCCTTATAGGCAGGTCCGACAAGCGTATCGGCTTTTATGCCGTTATCGGCTATGCATTGCGCGTAATACTCGCCGAGCTTAGACAACTGCGCGCCCGATTTATAGTTGCCCGTGTTTATGAAATAGGGAGCTTTTCTTCCGCTTTTTAAAGTAAATTCGCCGAATTTAAGCACGCCGTTTTCAACCATAAATTTTATGAATTGCTGTTTGTAAGTCATAATATAAACTCCTTTTAAAGTGAATTGCCCCGCATATATGCCTTAATTAACGCGGTCAGCCCATATTCACCGTATCTACTATTTCGTTTACCGATTTGATTTCGTGCGCGTCGAGCCACGAGTTCATTTCGCTAATTATCCGCGGCATTGCGTAAGGGTCTGCAAAGTTTGCCGTACCAACCTGCACTGCCTTTGCGCCCGCCATCATAAACTCGATTGCGTCTTCGCCCGTCATTATTCCGCCCATACCGATAACGGGTACTTTGACCGCGTGCGCCGCTTCGTATACCATTCTCACGGCTATGGGCTTGATGCCCGCACCCGAAACGCCGCCCGTTTTGTTGGCGATAACGGGTTTTCTCCTTTCAATATCGATGACAATACCCGTAAAGGTATTAACGAGCGAAATACAGTCTGCACCGCCCCGTTCCGCCGCCTGCGCGTTGATTGGAATACTTTCAACGTTGGGGGAAAGTTTCACTATAAGCGGAGTGCGTTTAAGTCCGCTTTTAGCGACGGAGCTTACCTGTTCAATCGTCTGCGGTTTGATACCGAACGCCATACCGCCCGCCTTAACGTTGGGGCAGGAAATATTGAGCTCGACCATATCCACAAGCCCGTCGAGCTTTTTGCAAATTGCACCGTACTCGTCCAAATCTTTACCCGCGACGTTGGCGATTACGACGACTCCCTTTTCTCTTAAAAAAGGCAAATCGTATTCGATAAAGTGGTCGACGCCGGGGTTCTGCAAGCCGACTGCGTTTAAAATCACACTCGTGCCTTCCGCAATTCTTGGCACGGGATTGCCGAGCCGCAACTCCAAAGTCATACCTTTGGTACTTATCCCGCCTATCTGCGAAATATCGTACAGCTCGTTAAATTCCCTGCCGAAGCCGTAAGTTCCGCTTGCCGCGATTACGGGATTTTTAAATTTGACTCCGCAGAGTTCTACTCTTAAATCAGACATGATTTTGCTCCATAAAAGCCGTTTGCTCGGCTTTTAATTGGGTAATTCTTGCGCACACGTTACGAATTTCCCTAACGAAATTAATTTTTACCATTTTACCGTGGACGAAAACTTTGAGTTTGCCGAAACCGTAATCGATTAAAGCGAACGGCTTAGTGAACTCTACTCTCTCTATTTCCACGGGTTCGCAATCGAAAGTCGGAAAGTGCAAAATACCTTTTTCCGCGTCGAAAGTGACGATAATTTTAGGCACTCTGCTTATCAAAACTATATCGATTATACAGGCAACGACCATAACCGCGCCGAAAGCCAACATCCAAACGCCGTTAAACATACCGTCGACGGAATGCCCTACCGACGTAACGAGTACAATTAAACCGCCCGTTGCCAAGGCCGAAAAAATACCGAAAAGCACCCAATAAACCGGAAGAAAGGTATCGTATCTTTTCGCCACGACTTCGTTCATTATAGCACCACCTTATTTATTTCAAACACGGGACCGTCTTTACACACCCTTGCGTTTTTACCGTCGGAAGTTTTGCACGCGCACACCAGACACGCGCCTATACCGCAACCCATCCGCTCTTCCAAAGATACGAAGCAGGGAATTTTATTGCCCCTTTCCGAAAGGCGTTCCTTTAAAATTCTGAGCATAATCGGCGGTCCGCAGGCAATTATCGCGTCCGCATTTATTTTATCCGCGTCCGCAAGATAAGCGTCGACCGCGTTACCCTTTAAACCAATACTTCCGTCGTCCGTGGTTACGGTGAGTTTCCCGACTTTTTCAAATTCTTCCGTCAAACAAGCCGCTTTGGCGTTGCGGAAGCCTATATAGGAATAAAATTCCTTACCCGTATTTTCGCGAACTGTTGCAATGAGCGGGAACACTCCCACTCCGCCGCCGACGACGGCTACTTTTTTATACTTAGATAAATCGAAGTAATTGCCGAGCGGCAACAAAACCTTTAATTTATCGCCCGCCTTTGCCTCGGTGAGCCGTTGCGTTCCCTTGCCCTTTACCTGATAACAAACGCTTAAGTCGTTACCTTCGGTTATGCACACGCCCAACGGACGGCGCAACAAGAGCGCGTCGTTACCCGTTGCGAGATTGACGAACTGACCGCCGTGCAATTGCCCCGCGCTTTCGGGCAGGGTGAGCGTAATCATATAAACGCTTTCGGCAATTTCGCGGTTATCCTTTACCGTTGAAAGCAAGTCTTTAATCATTTTAATTTCATTTCCCCTATTACGCCCGACAAATCCTGTTGCATATCGATACACGCCGCGCGAGCCGCTTCGGCGTAATTCATTCCGCGGTAGCGGGCGTCTTTATAGGCGCAGATTATGCCGCGCGAAGAGTTTACCACGCCGCCCAGACCCTTTTTATCGAAACAGACTTTAAGCATCTGCGCACTGCCGCCCTGCGCTCCGTAACCGGGGATTAAAAAGAAGGTATTCGGGAGCTGAGCGCGAAGTCTTTCTGCTTCTTCGGGGTGGGTTGCGCCCACGACCGCGCCTACTTCCGAATAGCCGTACTTGCCCACGCTGTCCTTACCCCATTCGGAGACGAGTTCGCCCATTTGTTCGTATATGTATTTACCGTTTTCGAGCTTTAAATTCTGCAATTCGCCGCTTGACGGATTGGAAGTTTTTACGAGAACGAAAATGGATTTATCGTATTTTTTTATATCGTCCACGAAAGGCTTTATGCCGTCGTAGCCCAGATAGCCGTTTACCGTGAGCATATCTGCGGCAAACGCTCTCAATTGCTTGCCGTTCAAATCCGTTTTACCGAGATAAGCGGTAGAATAGCAACCCGCGGTAGAACCTATATCGTTGCGCTTACAGTCTGCAATTACGACGAGCCCCCTGCCTTTCGCGTAATTCACAGTATATTCGAACGCCTGCAATCCCGCGTGACCGTACGCTTCGTAATAGGCAATCTGAACCTTTACCGACGGGACGATATCGCACACCTTGTCGATAATATTCATATTAAATTCGGCTATCGCTTCCGCCGCGCTTTCGAAAGTGGTTACGCCCTTCTTCATTTCGTCCGGAAGGTAACCGAAGGAAGTGTCAAGTCCGACACAGGTCGGATTCTGTAAATCTACTATTTTTTCAATCAACTTATCAATCATATCTTCACCTTACGCTTTATATTTTATTGCTCCGTCTACGAGCGTATATTTTATAGCTCCGTAAACTTCAAAGCCCTTGAACGGCGTGTTTTTACCTTTTGACAGGAACTTGGCGGGGTCTATCACATACTTTTCCGCAAAGTCGGCAATTACCAAATCGGCGGGCGCGCCTTCTTCTATTACACCGCCTTCGAGCCCGAGAATTTTTGCGGGAGACGAACTCATTCTGTCCATAAGCTCGCACAAGCTCATTACGCCCGATTTTACGAGATAGGTATAACTTAATGCAAAGCTCGTTTCTATGCCGCTTATACCGAACGCCGCCAGATTGTATTCGACCTGCTTGTCCTTTAACGAATGGGGTGCGTGGTCGGTAACTATACAGTCGAGCGTTCCGTCTTTAAGTCCCGCGATTATCGCGTTTTTGTCCTTTTCTTCGCGCACGGGCGGGTTGACCTTGGTATCCGTGTCGTAGCCCGTGATTATATCGTCGGTCAATATAAAGTAGTGCGGGCACGTTTCCGCAGTTACTTTTACCCCGCGGGCTTTGGCGTTTCTGATAATTTCCACGCCGCTGTACGTGGATACGTGGCAGATATGCACGGGTATGCCCAGACTTTCAGAAAGCGCTATATCGCGGGCAATCATTATATCTTCCGCGGCGCGGGGCGAGCCTTTAAGTCCCGTTAGCGTGGAATTGTAACCTTCGTTCACAACTCCGCCGTCTACGAGCGACTTATCTTCGCAGTGGCACAGACATCTGAGACCGAAGTCGGCGGCGTATTCCATTGCAAGGCGCATAATGAGAGAATTATCCACCGATTTGCCGTCGTCGCTGAGCGCGACCACGCCCGCAGCCTTCATTTTGCCGATATCCGGAAGACTTTCGCCCTGCTGACCCTTGGTAATCGCGCCTATCGGATGAATTTTACATAAATTCACTTCCTGTGCGCGGTGTTTAATATACGACGCGACCACGGCGTTATCGCATACGGGGTTGGTGTTCGGCATACAGCAGACCTGCGTAACGCCCCCCTTTACCGCCGCTTTTGAGCCGCTTTCAATATCTTCCTTGCCTTCGAAGCCGGGTTCGCGAAGATGTACGTGCATATCGATTAATCCCGCAAGCACGTGTTTGCCGCTCGCGTCTATCGCCTTGCAATTTTCTTCTATTTTTGATGCGATTTTGGCGATTTTACCGTTTTCAACGAGCAAATCCGCTTTAATTTCGCCTTTTTCGGTTACTACCGTGCCGTTTTTTACGAGAAGTTTCATAAGCGTTTCTCCCTGTATTCGCCGAGAAGTTTCAAAAGAGCCATTCTTACGGCGACGCCGTTTTTAACCTGTTCTAAGATGAGACTCTTTTCGCCATCGATTACCTGCGGCGAAAGCTCTACGCCCCTGTTCACAGGACCCGGATGAAGAACGATTGCGTCCTTTTTGGCGTATTTAAGCGTCGCGTCGTTCACGCCGTAATATTTTGCATATTCCGAAAGCGACGGAAAAAGTCCGCCGTGCTGGCGTTCGAGCTGTATTCTGAGCCCCATTACCGCGTCCGCGCCGTCGAGAGCCTGTTCGCGGGATTTTGCGACGCGCGCACCCAGCTTTTCTATTTCCTTGGGTATCATGGTTGCAGGCGCGTACATATGCACTTCCGCGCCCAGCTTCGTTAGCGCGAAAAGATTGCTCATTGCAACGCGGCTGTGCTTTATATCGCCTAAAATAGCTACCTTAAGCCCCTTAACCTTGCCGAGCTTTTCGCGCATGGTGAATATATCGAGCAACGCCTGCGTGGGATGCTCGTGCATTCCGTCGCCGCCGTTAAGAACGCTTGCCCTTACGTGTTCGGCAAGAAGCTTGGGCGCGCCCGCCATAGGGTGGCGGATTACGACGAAATCTATATTCATTGCGTCGAGCGTTTCGCCCGTATCGATGAGCGTTTCGCCCTTCTGCACCGAGCTTGTGGCGACAGAAATATTTACTTCGCTTGCGCCGAGATATTTTGCCGCCAGCTCGAACGACGAGCGGGTGCGCGTGCTGTTTTCGTAAAAGAGCGTTACGAGCGCTTTGCCGCGCAACAAATCCGAATGCTTGCAATCCGAATCGAGAAGTTTTTTCATCTCTGCGGCGGTATCTAAAATTTCATAAATTTCTTCCGCAGAGCAGTCCTTTAAACCGAGTAAATCTTTCCGTTTAAGCATAAATGTCTACCTTGATATTTTTTGACAGAAAAAAAGCGGCTGGACGCTATCTTTCCAAATAGCGTCTTTACCGCGCGTTCGTAAAATTATTGAAAATATTCAAAAGCATCTTTTTAATCCTGCCGTAGATTTAAAAAGAGTATACCACAGTTATTTAATAAAGTAAAGCGTATAAAATAAATATTATAAAATTCTTTGAAGAGCAAAGTCAGTTTTATCGCACGAAGCGAGAACGTACTCCACCCCGTTTCTCTGCGTTCTGAAAGGGAAATAAGTCGAGCCGTGGATATGACCGAAAACCACTTTTTCCACGCCGTTGCTTTCAAAAAGCTTCGTAAATTCGGTATCGGGGGATTTAGGCGAAAAGGGCGGGTAATGAATCATGGCAATAAGTCTGTCGCCTTCTTCCTTTATTTTATCCGCCTGAGCAAAACAGAGCTTGAAACGCTCGGCTTCGCGGCGGTACAGTTTTTCGTCGTCGGGAGTAAAATCGTTACTGCCGGGGCAAGTCCAGCCGCGCGAACCGACAATTACTATATTACCGAATTTAACGCAATCGTTCTGCAAAAAATAAAAGGTTTCGTCGGGAGCTAAGGAGCGCAGTTTGGTTATTCCGTTCCACCAGAAATCGTGGTTGCCGCGTATGAATACTTTTTTACCCGAAAGCCCTTTCAGCGCATTCAGGTCTGCAAGCCCTTCTTCCAAAGTGATGCCCCAGCTTATATCGCCCGATATCAAAACGGCGTCGTCTTCACCGACTTTACTCTGCCAGTCGTCTTTAATTTTCTGAAAGTGATTTTCCCAGCCCGCGCCGAATATGTCCATAGGTTTGTTCGACGCGCTTGAAAGGTGCAAATCGCTTATCGCAAAAATTTTCATAAAATTATTGTAACACGGATTTTACGAAAATTAAAGCGATTTAGCGCAAAAAACAGGCAATTATGCGTGACATAGTACTTTTTAAACTTTAAAAAATAACAAATCCCCCGTTAAAAACAGGGGATTTGCGGGAAATTTTATTTGGAACAGGATTTGCCCTGCGGGTAGAGCGGAAGCTCGAAGAACCCTGCGCACACTTCCTGAGAGTAGTCCTGAGCGGGCGGAATTGCGCAATAGCCGTAACTGGGAATTAAGATTTCCACGTCGATTGCTATCTTTAAAATTACCGTAACGCAAGCGTTCACGGCAAAGGTTCCGCCGTCGACGAACCTGCCTTCGGCACACACCGCCGACACTTCGCTTGTGGCTCTGTACGGCATAATCGACGGAGCGGGCACGAACAGAAGAACGTCTTCTGACACGCTTATAGTGGACTTTGCTACCCCTTCCACTCCGTTTGCGTCGGTGTAAAGAACTTCCACGGGAATCGCGATAGTTGCCTGCACTCTCGCGCAATTGGGTTTATCGGGAAGGCGTTCGATGTTTATGCTCGTTACGTCGCCCGTGGAAGAAGTTGACCTTGCGCTTATAAAAGTCAAGGGATATGTAGGATTAGCGGGTACCGCGTCGGTGAGCGTAAGAGTATAATTTTCAAGCTGAATCTGCTTGATGCAGGCGTCGAAGATTTTCTGCGCCTGAATACATACTTTTTCGCACATTCCGTTTAAAGGATTGCCGTTTATAGTACCGGGGCATTTATCCGATTGAAAGTTAGAAAAAAATGACATTTTTATCTCCTTTAATGAGCTTTTAGTTTATTATACGTTTACACGCGTTTTTTGGGTACGTACAGCCTGCAAGTAGGATATACGGGACGGGCAAAGTTCGCGTCTTTAAGCTCGCTTTCGCCAACCCCGAATTTGCGGGCGATTACCGCGTAATTTTCAAGCGGTTTTGCCACGTAAAGCAGCATTTCTTCACCCCTTGGCACTATTTCTCCCGCAAAAACTTCTTTTACGGGCGTTTTCAGTTCTTTTTCAAGGTCGGTCAGTTCGACGCCCCGTCTTACTCTTACGTATTTACTCTTTTCCGAAACGAGCGTAAACATTTTATATATCATACGCAAAATAACGGCGGATTGTTCATAATCGGCAAACGAATTTTGTAAAATATTGTTGATGAAGACGAATATTTACAAATCGGCGGCGCAAGTAACCGCATTTTCGACAGTGGAAAAATGCCTGAGCTTTGTTTACAGAATTATTTTAACCCGCATTATAGGCGCGGAAGGCATAGGAATTTATCAGATTTGTCTAACGGTTTTTGCCGTATTCCTTACCGCCGCGTCCAGCGGCGTACCCATAACCGTATCAAGGCTGATGGCTAAAAGCGGCGCGGAAGGCGATACCCGCGGCAAGCACGCGGCGGTTACGGCGGGTATATTGAGTACGCTGGTCGTAACCGTGCCGATTGCGCTCGTCCTGTTTCTTGGCAAGGGAGCGTTCGGATTTCTTTTTTCGGACGAGCGCTGTTTAGACATATTCTTAATATTGTTGCCCGGACTCGTCCTGACTTCCGTTTACGCCGTAGTGCGCGGCTCGTTCTGGGGAAACAAACAGTTTTTGCCCTATTCCGTAATCGAGCTTTTGGAAGATTTGGTTATGGTGGTTGCCGGCGTTTGTCTCGTTTTCGGAGTTTCCGACCCCGTTACGGGCGCGAGAAATGCGACGATAGCCGTGCTTATTTCGTACGTGTTCTCTTTTATAGTTTCGCTTTTGTGGTACTTTAAAAAGGGCGGAAAGCTCGTAAACCCCAAACCGCAGTTAAAACCGCTGTTTTCCGCCGCCGCACCCATTACGGCGATGCGCACTTCCACTTCGCTTTTAAATTCTTTGGTTGCAATAATTCTGCCCGCCATTCTCGTAAACGCGTGCGGTTATTCCAACTCGGAAGCGATTGCGCTTTACGGCGTGGTTCTGGGTATGGCAGTACCCTTGGTTTATGCGTCCAACGCACTGATAGGCTCTATCGCGGTAGTGGTCGCGCCCGAGCTGAGCGAAAACTACTATAAAAATCAAGAAGCCGCAGTGCGGCACGACGTGGAAAAGACGGTTAAAGCGTCGGTATTCATTGCGGCGATACTCATACCCATTCTGTTCGTTTTAGGCGGAGCGTTGAGCGAATTTTTATACGACAGCGAGCTTTGCGGCAAAATAGTGCAATTGAGCGCGTTTATGGTACTGCCCACCTGCGTTACGATGATTACGAATACCGTTTTAAACTCTATGAACTGCGAAAAGCGCACGCTTTTGTACTATTTTATAGGCGCGGGAGTTATGCTTGTCTGTCTTGTGTTCCTTACGAAATACCTTGACGTGTACGCGTATATTCTTGGCATTTCTTTAAGCCAGATTATCTGCGCCGTGCTTAACCTGAGATTGCTATCCAAAAAGTGCAAGGGCGTCAACTATAAAAAATACCTTATACACTCGCTGATGGTTACGGTTGCCGCCTGCCTTTTCGGTTACCTTTTAAACGGAATAGTCGCAAGCTATCTTGCGCCCGTATGGCAGCTGCTAATATGCGCCCCGCTCATTTTCGGGTTTACGATTGGCGCGCTGTACTGTCTGGAGCTGTTTACAACCCGTCCGTTTAAAAAACTTTTTGCGCGTAGTAAATAAAATTTACTTCTTTTTGAACGAGAGCTTGACCGAAAACAAGCCCTTGACGGCGAGCAGAATCAGAAACGCGCCAAACAGCTTTTTCAGAACCTGCGCGGGAAGTACTGCTGCCAAAAGCCCGAAAAGCACGGAAGTTATAAGCGCGGGAACGACTACCCACCAAACCCCGTCGGTGCGCAACAGTCCCTTATCTTTATGAACCTTTAAGGAAAACGCGGACATAGGTAAAAACGCGGCGAGATTGGTTGCCTGCGCCACGTGCTGTTCCACCCCGAAAAATATCGTGAGCGCGGGTATGAGAACGGTACCGCCGCCCATACCCATACCGCCCAAAACTCCCGAAAGAAAGCCTGCCAAAAGGTAAAATATAAAACTCATATAATCATCCTTATCCCCGCGGCGAGCATAACGGCGATAAACACGGCGTTTACTAAACCGACGGGGAATTTATTCAGCGCAAGTGCGCCGACCAGACCGCCCGCAACCGAACCCAAGGCTGCGGGTATTACTACGCCTGCGTCGAAATAGCCGCCGAAGATATAGGTAATAAGACTTGCGGCGCAAACGGGCGCGATTATCAGTATAGCCGTGGCGTGGGCGCGTTTTTCGTCGTAGCCGAGTAAATTTTTTAAAAGCGGCACTACGACCATACCGCCACCGCCGCCGAAAAGTCCGTTTACCGCACCCGTAAGCAAGCCGCACAGCACCGCTTTGAAATTCTTTTTTAAGTAATTCATAACTCCGTTGCGCTTAGTTTTTGCAATTTTAATTAAAATAATAAATTTTTTTGTACAAGTCGCGCGTTAATTGCTTGCCTAAAACCGCCGTTTATATTAAAATATCATAGTACGATTATATATATTAAAGAAACGCGGGGTTTCCCCGCAAAGCACTTCAGGAGTTTTATGGCAAAAAATCACTCTTACAGAAAAGTAACCAAAAAGTCGGTAATCGCCGCGCTCTGCGCACTTTCGATTGCCTGTACTGGACTTGCCGCGGCTTGCGCGCCCGCGGAAGAGGAAGACGACGACAAGAAAAAGCCGACCAGAGAAGATACACAGCTTCTTAAAAACGGCGACTTCGAATACTTCGATATTCCCGACGACGCGATTTATTTAATTAAAAACGTAAACAACTGGACGCTCGGCGGCGGAAGTTCGGTTAAATCGGGTATTATAGGCACTAATCCCAAAGATTGGGACGCCCTTTCCGACTACGACCTTACGCAAAAGCTGGACTACAATAACGACGTGGGTTCTTCGTCCGACGACTATATCAACTACAACTCCATGCGTTCGCGCGATATTTTATACCGCGAGCCGCACGCGGCAACCCGCACGGCCGAGCAGTTGAAGGACGATACCATAATTAAAAATTACGGCGGATTACAGGCGTTTTTAGGTATAGAAGGCGACAAGGAAAGCGGCTATACTTACAGGGGTGAAACCGTTTACGAAGACGAAGGCGACTTCTACTTCGACAAGGAATTTACCAAACAGGTGAGAAAGGACGTTATTGACAACCCCCACACTCATCTGGGTGAAATCAAGGAAGAAGACGGCGAATACACGCTGAACGGCAAAAAGCTTTACTCCGACGACGACGGCAATCTTTTCACGGACGAAGAGAAGAAAAACGGCGTAGGTAACGTGCTGATGGTGCACAACTACACCACCGACGGAAAGTATAACGGCATTCAGCAGTACTATTCTTCCACTTCCATTACTCTGGAAGCCAATACCGCGGCGGAAATTTCCGTTTGGGTTAAAACTTCCGATTTGAAGTTCGATAAAGGTTACAGCGCGCTTAACGAACAGGACAAGGGTGCGAGCATAGAAGTAGTTCAGACCGTGAACGGCACGACGCTTGACAACTTCGTAATCAAGAATATAAACACCGAAAAAATCATTGCCGGCGCGACCGCGGGCGACGCTGATATAACCGCTTACGAAAGCAACGGCTGGCTCAACTACAAAATCTACGTAAACGCGTGCGATTTTGCGTCCAGCACCATTCAGCTCCGTTTGGGTCTCGGTCAGAGCGGCGACGAGCAGGTTACCGGTTACGCATTCTTCGACGACGTTTCGGTTAAGAAGTACCGCTCGCTCGAAGACGACGGCACCGACTGCACCTACAACGACCATAAAGCGGAAATAGGAGAGAATAAAACTTCCTGCACGCTTATAAGCAAGGACGACGAAAAAGTTTTCAACGCCGACAAGGAGCTGAGAACCACGGGCGGAGATAATAACCGTCACGCCTACCACTTTGCTTACAGCGTTGACCTTGCGTCCACGCTCGGGAACGTAAACAGCTACTCTCCCGTTGAATTCGGAAACTCGACCGTTACCGCGGGACTTACCACCGAAAAGGACGGCGTTAAGCTTTACGCGGCGGCGAAAAATAACGGTGCAAACATAGTAGGCGTTACCAACGGCGATACGGATAAAAGCTTCGACCTTGTTAAAAACTTTAAGGGTTTGCCTACCGAAAACGACCTTTTAGGCGCGTTTGCGAACGGCGCAACCTTCGGCAGTAATCTGTTTAACGGCACCGATTATTCGAAAATTTTAAACGACGCGCTCACGGGCGAAAACGCAATACCCGCACTTCAGGATGCAAACACCTATCTTACCCTTTCGGCTTGGGGCGCGCCCTATACTTCCACTATAAAGAATGAACGGTTCAAGCTCGCTAAAGACAGCTATGCGATTGTATCGTTCTGGGTTAAGACGAGCGACGTGAGCGGAACGGCGGCGACCGTAAAAATTTACGACGCCGAAGATACCGATAAGGAACACGCACAGTCAATTGCCATAAACACTACGGGCGTTAAAACCAACTTCGAAGACGAAAAAGATATTTATAAGGGTTGGGTAAACTGTTTCCTGTTCGTTGCAAACGAAACGGACGACGAAACGGAAAAAACCTTTAATATAGACTTCTCGTTCGGCGCAACCACGATTAAGAGCGCGACTTACAACTACGGCTGGGCGGCTATCGCAAATATGCAGGTACTCGGCGTAGACAAGGAAGTTTACGAGCTGGGCTCGAGCGGAAGCTACACCGCACTGTTCTCTTTCAGCGACGAAGACGAAGATAAAGACGGAAACGCTATGGACTCTGCCGTAGCAACCTCCGACGTTAAGAAGGGTATTGCAAACCCTGCAAATTACCTTGGAATAAACGGCGGCAACTCGTCGATTTCCGGCGGGGATAACGACCAGTCTTACGACGCAAGCAACACCAACAAGAATGCCGGACTTATCAACCGCGACGGTTTCGGTAATTACGACGATGCAACCAAAAAACTTATACTCGACGCTTTTGGCGGTTCAAGCGCGGCGGTGAACTGGGACGAAGCGTTCGGCGCGGATTGCTATCAGCCCCTTATCATTATTAATAATTTAAGGACTTATTCTGAAAGACAGGTCAGCAACTATGGTTTCGTAGGCTCTGACAAGACCATTGCAACCGACGGTTACGAAACGATAAGCGTAAGGGTTAAAGTAAGCGGCGCCGCCGTTGCGTATATTTACCTGGTTGATGCGGAAAACCCCAAGAACCTGCTTAAACACACCACTCCCGCTTACACTTTCTACTACGACAACGACGGCAACGTGCTTGACGAAAAATTCGACGAAGACTGGAAAGAATCCGAGCACCGCGAACACATAGTTTATACTCTTCGCGACGACGGACTTTACGACGGCAAGGACGGAAAGGTTTACGCAAACCTTTACAACCTTAAAAAGTCGTTTAAAAACTTCCAGTTCGAACACGAAGTATTCTACGACGAAAACGGCAACGCAGTTCTGTTCGACAATCTTGAAGACGGAAAGGATTATTACGACAGCGCGGACAAGGCTACGAGAAAGCTTCTCAACCACTACCTTACCAACACGGCGGGAACGCGCGTTTACGAATACAAGGACGGCAAGTACTACTACATTGTAGACAAGAAAACTTCTGATACGGAAGTTGAGAAATTCGACGTTAAGTACGCGAGATACGATTATAAAGCAATCGACGAAGAATGCTTAGTAAAAGTTGAAAACACCAACGGCAAATGGAAAACCGTAAACTTCGTAATTCACACCGGCAGCAACGCCAAGAAGTATAAGCTTGAGCTCTGGAGCGGTGCGCGCAACGAAACGGGCGTAACCGACGGTAATTATGCAGAAGGCGCGGTAGCGTTCGATTACAGCTCTTACTCGGTAACTTCGAGCAACTATACTAACGTAATAGGCGAATACGAAAATACCGTAATAGACGGCTACAAAGCACTTCTGAAAGAAAACGGTCTGGAAAGCGAAATTTCTTCCAACAGCGAAAACATCGCTTATTATGAAGAGCTTGTTGACAGACTGATTAAAGAAGGCAAGCTGACCGAAACTGACAAACTTACGGCGTTCAGACAGCTCTATACCGCTAAGTACTACACCTTCACCCTTTACGATTCGGCAAATTACGTTCCTTTCAACTCCACTACCGCTAAAGACGGTGAAACGGGTTACAATTACAAGGCAAGCGATTTCAGCGAAGTTCTGGCTTACTTCGAATACGAAGATACGAACCAAAACTCTCACAACGTATTCCTTGATTACTCGTCCGTAGACCAGAATATAACCCTTAACACCAGTGACGGCGACACCGACGACGGCGACACCGACGAAGAAAGCACCGTAAACGGCGACCTGTTGCTTTATATCTCGTCCATACTGCTTGTAGTCGTTCTGCTTCTGACGATTGCGTTTATTCTCGGAAGAAAGTTCTGGAAGAAACACCGCGTAGGAAAGGGCGATAAACAGCGCAACAAAAACGTATACCGTCAGCGCGACAGATATATCAAGAAGCTCAAGCTCGTTAAAAACGAAGACGCCGAAGAAACGGTTGACGAGAGTGCGGAAACGCCTGCCGACGCAACCGAACCCGACGAAGTACCTGCGGAAGAAGTTCCCACGGAACAAGCTCCTGCGGAAGAGACCGAAAGCGACGGAAACGCTGAAACGCCCGACGAAAACGGCGGCGAAGAAAAACCCGAATAACGGATTACAGTAAAACAATCCGCCCGACCTTTTGAAAGGTCGGGCGGATTTATCGTTGTAAAAAAATTATTAAATTCGTAAACCCTTGGGCAAATGGTTTTTCGCCACTCCCTTTACTACTTTGCACCAGCCGAGCGGAAGCCCGTAATAAGTTACCACACGCCAGCCGTCGGGGTGGTCGCAATTAAACGTAAGCCCGCGGAGATACTGCTTTGCGGTGTTTTCGTCAATCTCAACGCAATTTGCCCGTTCTTTTGAAAGCGTCATTGCGAGCGAGTGCGACGGCTCGAAACGCTTTCCGTCGGCAGAAAGTCCGCCGAGATAGACGCCGTACGATAATGGTATTTTATACTTGCTTAAATCGGGCGTGCCGCACGAAACGCTGTAAAGGCTTTTATTACGCATCGAAAGCCCGCTTATTTCCGTTTTAAGCGTTTTTGCGCTCCACTCCATAAACGAGTTCAGCAATTTTTTATCGTGAACTTGGGGGACTATTACTGGTAAATCTCTACGCTCACCGCCGCGCTTTTCGAATACGGCGCAAAAATGCCCTTCACCGCGCACCTTATGCGGCATAAGTTTTTTTGATTTTATGAGCGTAAACTCGGGGTGAGCGGCAATAAAATTACTTACCTGCAATTCGTCTTCTTCGCGCGAGAAAGTACAGGTTGAGTATACCAGCCTGCCGCCTGCTGCGAGCATTTTTGCCGCATCGCTTAAAATACTTTCCTGCCTGCGGGCGCAGAGAGCGACCGATTCCAAGCTCCATTCGGGGATTGCCGCCTTCTCTTTTTTAAACATTCCTTCGCCCGAGCAAGGCGCATCGACGAGAATTTTATCGAAATAGCTATCAAAAACGGTTGAAAGCTTTTGCGCGTCGCACGAAGTTATCAAAGCGTTCGCAACGCCCATTCGCTCTACGTTAGAGCGCAGAATTTCCGCGCGTTTGGGAATGATTTCGTTCAACACAAGCACGCCCGCACCGCGCATATCCTGTGCGAGCTGAGTACCCTTGCCGCCCGGAGCGGAGCATAAGTCAAGCACTCTCTCGCCGGCTTTTACTTCGAGTTCGGGTGCGGCGCACGCCGCCGACGGCTCCTGTACGTAATACGCACCCGCCGCGTGCAAAACGTGTCTGCCGAGATTTTCTTCGTTAGTATAGTAACAGTCTTTCGCCCACGGCACTTCGCCGTCAAGCTTAATCGGCGTTATTTTTTCAAATTCTTCTTTGGAAAGCTTTAAAGTATTTACCCTTATTCCGCGAACGGGCGGGACTTCGTATGATTTCAAAAAGGCGGGAAACTCGTCGCCGAGTTCACGCTCGGCTCTCGACAAAAAATCACGGGGTAGCTCAACCATTTAAAAGCTCCCCCAGATTTTCAAGACTAAGTATAGTCTTATTGCCCGCAACCGCCTTTTTCGTGCGGTCGGTTTCGTCGCCGTCAGGTCTTACGAAATAGTCGCACTCTTCCACGTGCTGACTGTATTTACCGCCCAACGAATAAATTTTATCCACCAACGGAATGGACTGCTCCACGTCGTCTTCTATGGCGCGGGAAAAATTGAACGTTTTGCCGCCGAGCAAGCCGCCTCGCTTAAAGCGTTTACGGCTAAGGTTGTTGTAAAAAGCTATGCGGGCGTTTGCGCGGGCTATCTTTGCCGCTTTTCTTTCCCTTTTGTACGATTTGAAGCTGCGTGTCTGCGGGCGGGTCACGGTATAGTTTTCGATTTTACCGTAAGTAAAGCCGAGTTCCTTACAAAGCCCGTCTAAATCGCAACCGTAACGCTCGCACATAGCCTGAACGACGCGCATCGTCGCATATGCGTCGTCTACGGCGCGGTGCGGGGTAAATTCCACACCCAACTCGTTTGCTATATGCTCAAGCCCGAACTGGTGCGAAAAGTCGTTTATACTCGACATAAACAAAAGCTGGCTGTCTGCAAACGAAAATCTGAACGACGGTAATCTGAACCTGCGCGTTTCAAGATTGAGATATTTCACGTCGTTTAAGACGGCGTGACCGAGCACGCGCGTTTCGCCGTCTTCCAAAAGCGACTTGATTTTGGGATAGACCTGTTGAAAAGTGGGCTGTTTTTTAAATATGCCGTACTCGTAAGGCAGAATGATACCCTTTTCACCCTTTCTGTCGGTTAGCTCGAACCTGCCCTGCGGGTTTATCAGCAAGTCGCACTTCTCTATTATATTGAATTTTTCGTCGCAGACGACGTATCCGAAAACGCATATTTTTGCGTAAAATTTGCGGACGCCGGCGCACTCTATATCGAAAAACACGAATTTCATAACTTTTAACAATTATATCACACGGCAATACAAATATCAAACACATATTGACTTTTGTCGATAATTATAATATAATTTTGCGTATGAAAAAGTTACTTTCGATAATTTTGCCCGAAGTTGACGCGGGCGAAACTGAAAACACGCCCGATGAAGTGGAAATTCTGAGCTTTAGCGACGATAAATCGCTTATTGACGCCGTAAAGCGTGCAAAGGGGAAATTTTCGCTCGTTGCGCGGGACGACGTGGAATGCGACCTGTCCGACGACTTTTTTAAAGAACTTGACGGCGCAAACGCCGATGTTATTAAATACGGAAAGGGATTTTTGGTTAAAACTGCCAATCTGCGCGGTGCGGTAAATAAATACAGCAATTCATGCACTGATATTTACGCTGTTCTATCGTGCAAGACTGCGGTTAAAAGCGATAAAACGCCCTTTTCTTTCAAGACTGCGGGCAGTAAATATTCGGAAAGCGACGGACAGGCGATTATTTTACTTTTGGAAGAATTTAAAAAAAGTAAGGCAAAGCTTTCAAAGGAAGTTTACGCGATTGCTTTCGACGAAATCTGCGAGCGGGTTATACGGCATATCGCGCTTGGATTGATTGCGGTGCGCGAAAACGTTATCAAAGCCGAAGTTATGGCTGAATTCGACGCAAAATTAAAGGATAACATAGTTTTATACCTTGCCGTGGAAAAAAGATTTTCATTTGAAAATCTGAAAAAAACGAGAGAGCGCGGCTATAAAACGGGATTTTTCACCTATAAAAAACTGAAAAAGATTTACGGATAAAAAATTACAGCCGAGCAGGTTTGAATCTGCTCGGCTGTTGCTTTATACAGGTTATAAAATTACTTTTTGGGGAGTATTTTATCTTTGCCGCCCATATACGGACGGAGAACGGGCGGAATGTATACGCTACCGTCTTTCTGAAGGTGATTTTCAAGAAAAGCTATAAGCATTCTGGGCGGGGCAACGACCGTATTGTTGAGAGTGTGTACGAACTCGTTTTTGCCGCTTTCCGCCTTGTATCTTATGCCGAGACGCCTTGCCTGCGCGTCGGTAAGGTTGGAACAACTGCCCACTTCGAAATATTTTTTCTGGCGGGGACTCCACGCTTCTATGTCACAGCTCTTGTATTTCAAGTCTGCCAAGTCGCCCGAACAGCAGATAAGCTGTCTTACGGGTATTTCCATAGAAACGAAAAGCTCTACGGTATAATTCCAAAGCTTTTCGTACCAGTAGTCGCTCTCTTCGGGCTTGCAAAGCACTATCATTTCCTGTTTTTCAAACTGGTGAATTCGGTAAATGCCGCGCTCTTCTATACCGTGTGCGCCCTTTTCCTTTCTGAAACAGGGCGAATAAGACGTAAGCGTTTGCGGGAGAGAATTTTCGGGCAGTATCGTATTCATAAATCTGCCTATCATGGAATGCTCGGAAGTGCCGATAAGATAAAGGTCTTCCCCTTCTATCTTGTACATCATTCCGTCCATTTCTTCAAAGGACATAACGCCCGAAACGACGTCACTGCGTATCATATAAGGGGGAATACAGTAAGTAAAGCCCTTGTCAATCATAAAATCGCGGGCGTAAGACAATACCGCGGAATGCAGGCGGGCTATATCGCCCGTGAGATAATAAAAGCCGTTGCCGCTCGTTCTTCTCGCGCTGTCCAAATCTATGCCGTTAAGGCTTTCGAGAATATCGAGATGATAGGGAACTTCAAAAGGCTTTTCGGCGTGGTCAAGGTATTTTTTGCCTTCCACGTTCTGACTGTCGTCCTTGCCCAAAGGTACGTCGGCGGCGATTATATTGGGGATAATCATCATATCCGCTTTTAATTTCTGCTCGATTTCGGCGGTTTCGCTCTCTATCTTAGCTATGCGCTCGTTATCGGCTTTTGACTGCGCCTTGGCTTTCTCGGCTTCGTCCTTTTTGCCTTCGCGCATAAAAACGCCTATCTGCTTTGCAAGCGAATTGCGACGGGCGCGCAGAGCGTCCCCTTCCTGCTGAAGCTCGCGCTTTTTTTTGTCGAGTTCGATTACTTCGTCTACTACGGGCAGTTTTTTGTCCTGAAACTTCTTTTTTATATTCTCTTTCACCAAATCGGGATTTTCACGGATAAGATTGATATCAATCATTTTTTACGCCTCGGAAAATTAATTTAAGTATATTATACTTAAAATAAACGGCAAAAGCAAATAAATCTGTTTTAAATTCTTGAAAAACAGTCATATTTGTGTTATACTTAAATTGTATTATAATATTCATCGGAAATATATGAGCAAGATATTTTTTAAAGTGAACAACAAAAAAGCGGACGACGTTGAAAAGGAAAACGCCGAAATTCCCGTAACGGAGAATACTGCGGTTGCAACTGAACCCGCGCCCGAGCAGAAAAAGAGCGATGAACCCGTTCAGATTGCGCTTTTCCCCGAAGACGAGCAACGGGACGCCGCCGCGGATGATACTTCCGCCAATATGGGCAAAGAGCCGTTCGATAAGGAAAAGATAGTTAAATATTTTAAAAGACACCCCAAAAAAACTATTAATTCCAAGGTGGGCAGGTTCTCGCCAAAACTGAACAAGGGTCTGACGCAAAGTCAGGTTGAAACACGGTTCAGACAGTTCCTGTTTAACGACACCAATAAGAAGTACTCCCGTTCGTACGCGAGTATTTTTATAGGGAATATCTGTACCTTCTTCAACTTGCTGTGCCTTATTGCCTTTATCGCACTGGTGCTTGCAAACACGCAGGGGTTTTCGAACTATCTGGTAATTATAATTACCACGGCGAATATCGTTATAGGAATTATTCAGGAAATCCGTTCCAAGCTCGCCATAGACAAACTTTCAATTCTTGCGAATAATTCGGTTAAAGTAATACGGGACGGGGAAACGATAGAGATACCCGTTCAGGAAATAGTGCTTGACGACGTGATAATACTTGAATTGGGCAGTCAGGTTCCCGCCGACGTTATACTTGCCGAAGGCGCGGTTGAAGTGAACGAAAGCCTTTTGACGGGCGAAAGCGTTTCCATTAAAAAACAGGCGGGCGATTTGCTGTATGCGGGCAGCTTTATTGCGAGCGGCAGCGGAAAGTTCAGAGTTGAAAAGGTAGGTAAGGAAACTTATCTTGAAAAGCTCACTTCCAAAGCCAAAAAGTACAAGAGACCAAACTCCGAGCTTATGAACTCCACAAAGCTCATAATAAAGTGCGTTTCGTTGCTCATAATTCCCATTGCAATCGGTACCTTCCTTACTACTCTGCACAATATCGATTACACGGACGAAACTTATATGAAAGTTATTCCGTGGTTGTTCAGTCAGGAAATTAACTATGCGATACAGCGCACCTGTACGGTAGTTATAGGAATGATACCTTCGGGTATGTTGCTTTTGACGAGCCTTGCGCTTGCGCTTGGAATTTTGCGGCTTGCAAAGTCGCAGACGCTGGTACAGGATATGTACTCGCTGGAAATGCTTGCACGAGTAAACGTTTTGTGCCTTGATAAGACGGGTACTATCACCGACGGGCGCATGCGCGTACACGATACCGTAATTTTAAATACCGTAGGCGATATTTCGCTTAACGATATTATGGGAAGTATGTTGCGTGAGCTTGACGGCAACAACCAGACTTCGATTGCCCTTTACAATCATTTCGGATACAACGACAAATTTACCGCAACCGCGAAAATACCCTTTTCTTCAAAGCGGAAGCTTTCCGCAGTCACCTTTGACGAAGGCGGAACTTACGCTATGGGCGCGCCCGAGTTCGTACTCAAGCCCTATCCCGCAAAAGTTGAAAAGCTTGTAAAACAGTATGCGCAGATGGGCTTGCGAGTAATCGTGCTTGCGCACTCCCCCGCCCCTATCGTCGGCGAAAAGTTGCCCGCGGTTATGAAACCGATTGCAATAATTTCAATTGCGGACAACGTACGCGAAGACGCCGTTGAAACCATTAAATGGTTTAAAGAAAACGAAGTAGACGTAAAAGTAATTTCGGGCGATAACCCCGTAACCGTTTCCGAAGTGGCGAAACGCGCGGGAATTGTAAACGCAGATAAGTTTATATCTCTTGACGGGCTTAACGACAAGGAAGTTGAAAACGTAGCCAACAAGTACACGGTATTCGGGCGCGTTTCACCAGAGCAAAAGGCGATACTCGTGCGCTCGATTAAATCGCACGGAAACACAGTTGCAATGACGGGCGACGGCGTAAACGACATACTCGCGTTAAAGGAAGCCGATTGCGCGATTTCGGTTGCGTCGGGAAGTGAAGCGGCGAGAAACGTGAGCCATCTCGTGCTAATGGATAACAACTTCAACTCGATGCCCAAAGTAGTTGCGGAAGGCAGGCGGGTTATAAACAACATTAAAAACTCGTCTTCACTGTACCTTATGAAAACGCTGTTTACGGCAATTCTGGCGTTTTTGTGCATATGCCTTGGGCAACCCTATCTGTTTATGCCGCAAAATATGTTGCTTTTGGAAGTTGCGATTATAGCCGTTCCTTCCTTCTTCATATCGTTACAGCCCAACAAGGAAAGGGTGCAAGGCAAGTTTATTTCGCACGTAATGAGCGGGGCGGTTTCGGGGTCGGTACTGATGATACTATGCGTTATGGCAATGTATCTTACGAACGTATTTAACCCCGACGAATTCGGTTCGCACTACCTTGCAATGTGTATGATGGCGTTGACATTCTCCGGTTTCGTAATGGTGTTCCGCATTTGTCAGCCATTCAACGTTTACCGCGCCGTACTGTGCGCCGCCGTGTTCGCGCTGTGCGTTACAGCTTACGCCGTGCCGTTCATAACCGAAACGCTGTTATACGCGGGCTGGCAGGCGCTTGAATGGGATTATGCGAAGATACTTACGATAGTCGTCGTAATAGAAGCGGCGTTCCCCATTTCAGGCTGGCTGATTGAGCTTATGCACCTGATTATGCCATCTGCAAAAAGACGGCAGAAACAGGAAATCAAACAATAAGTTAATAAAAAAGCCCCCGAGCCGTCGGCTCGGGGGCTTTTATTTTACGGTATTATAGGAATTACTCTTCTTCCGTTTGCAAATCTTCGGGAGTTGCTTCTTCGGGTGCGGCGGTTTCCGCGTCGTCGTCGCGCTCGGTTACCGCTACGGTTGCGACAAGCCCGTCTTTAAGACGCATAAGTCTTACGCCGCGCGCACTTCTGCCTATGGTAGAGATTGACGAGCAGTGCATTCTTATTATCGTACCGCCGTCCGAAATAATCATGATATCGTCGTCGTCGGTAACCTGTTTTAAATTGATTAAATTGCCCGTTACTTCGTTGAAAGTACCTGCCTTGATACCTTTGCCGGCTCTGCCCTGAACGCGGTAATCTTCAATCTTACTGCGCTTACCGTAGCCGCCCGTAGTTACGGTGAGTACGTCTTTACTTTCGTCCACCACGAGCATATCCACGAGCGCGTCGTCGTCGCCGAGCTTCATTGCCTTTACGCCCGCGGTATCTCTGCCCATCGAGCGCACGTTGCTCTCGTCAAAGCGGATACATTTGCCGCCCTTTGACGCAATCATAAGCTCGTCGCTGCCCGTAGTGAACTGCACGGATATGAGCGTATCGTCGTCGTTGAGCTTGATTGCGATTTTACCGTTTTTATTGATGCGGGCAAACTCTTCGAGTCTGGTCTTTTTGATAAGTCCGTTGCGGGTAGCAAACGCTATATAGCCTTCCGCGTCCGCCTTTACGGGAATAATCGTGGTAATCTTTTCGTCCTGAGTTATCTGAACGAGATTTACTACCGCTCTGCCGCGCGCCGTACGCGCCGCTTCGGGTATTTCGTACGCTTTTATTCTGTATACCCTGCCCTTATCGGAGAACAGCAACAGGAAGTCGTGCGAAGAGCAGACAAACATTCTTTCAACGAAGTCTTCTTCCTTGGGTCTATGCGCCGTAATGCCCTTGCCGCCGCGGTTCTGTGCGTGGTATTCGGTTACGGGCAATCTCTTTACGTAGCCCGTATGGGTCATGGAAACGACCACCTGTTCTACGGGGATTAAATCTTCGTCTTCTATATCGCCGCTGAAATCAACGGCAATTTCCGTTCTTCTTTCCGAAGGGTATTTGCGTTTCGTTTCAAGCAAGTCCGTTTTGATAATGTCGAGAACGCGGCTCTCGTTTGCGAGAATATCCTTATAATCGGCTATTGCCGCTTCAAGACCGGTCAATTCTTCGTTGAGTTTATCAACTTCCAGATGGGAAATACGGAAGAGCCTTAACTCCGCAACCGCCGTAGCCTGTTTTTCGTCCAGAGCAAAGTTTGCGGTAAGCTTCTGCACGCAGTCCGTTTTATCGCGGGCGTTCTTACATACTTCCACGACTTCGTTTATGCTCGCCTGAGCTATTACCAAGCCGCGCAGAATATGAGCGCGTTCTTCGGTCTTGTTCAAGTCGTATTTTGTGCGGCGGACGATTACGTCTTTCTGATGCTCGAGATAGTAATACAGGCACTCTTTAAGGTTTAATATCTTGGGCGTGCCGTCCACGAGCGCGAGCATTATTATGCCGTCGGAAACCTGCAAGCTGGTGTGTTTATATAAAAGGTTTAAAACGACCTGAGCGTTGGCGTCCTTCTTGACTTCTATGACGACGCGCATACCGTCGCGGTCAGACTCTTCGCGGATATCCGAAATACCTTCGAGCTTTTTGTTCTTTACAAGGTCGGCGATATTTTCAACCAGCCTTGCTTTATTAACCTGATAGGGTATTTCCGTTACTACTATGCGGGTGCGGGTAGTGTTGCCGCTCTGATACTCTTCTATTTCGCAACGCGAGCGGATTATAATACTGCCCCTGCCCGTGCGGTAAGCCTTTTTGATGCCGCTCCTGCCCATAATGAGCGCGCCCGTAGGGAAGTCGGGAGCGGGGATATATTCCATTAATCCGTCAACGTCTATGTCGGGATTGTCGATTAACGCCACTACGCCGTCTATACACTCGGCAAGGTTGTGCGGGGGGATGTTGGTTGCCATACCAACCGCTATGCCGTCCGAGCCGTTTACGAGCATATTGGGGAACCTTGCGGGAAGAACGGCGGGCTGCATACCCGTATCATCGAACGTGGGATAGAAATCTACCGTTTCTTTGTCAAGGTCGCGGAGCATTTCGGAAGAGAGCTTTGCGAGCCTTGCTTCCGTATATCTCATTGCCGCGGCGGGGTCGCCGTCTACCGAGCCGAAGTTGCCGTGTCCGTCAACGAGCGGGAAGTTGATTGAAAAGTCCTGCGCGAGCCTTACGAGCGCGTCGTAGACCGAGCTGTCGCCGTGGGGGTGATATTTACCGAGACAGTCACCGACGATACGGGCGCATTTTCTGAACGCCTTATCGTAGGTTAAGCCGAGCTCGTGCATAGAATATAAAATTCTGCGGTGAACGGGCTTTAAACCGTCTCTTACGTCCGGTATCGCACGCGATACGTTTACCGCCATTGCGTAAGCTATGAATGATTTTTTAAGCTCTTCGTCGACTTCTCTGTCGAGCATTTTCGTCATCTCGAGAGTTCTTTTAAATTCTTCGGTCAACTCGGGGCTGGTTTCTTTTTTAGCCATAGATTACTCCTTTTTAAATGTCAAGCTCTTCTACGAGTTTTGCGTTTTCTTCTATAAACTGACGGCGAAGCTCGGGTTGCTCGCCCATTAACAGCGAGAAAAGTCTGTCCGCTTCGACGGCGTCTTCAACGTTTATTCTTACGAGCGTGCGCTTTGCGGGGTCCATAGTGGTTTCCCAAAGCTGTTCTTTATTCATTTCGCCGAGACCTTTATAACGCTGAAGCTCGAACTTGCCGCCGTACGTTTCCCTGAACTCTCCCAACGCTTTTTCGTCGTAGAGATAAGTTTCGGGAATGCCCTTGCCCGATACCTTGTAAAGGGGCGGCTGAGCCGCGTATACGTGACCGTTTTCAACGAGCGGACGCATATAACGGAAGAAGAAAGTTAAAAGCAGTATTCTTATGTGAGAGCCGTCTACGTCGGCGTCGGTCATAATTATGATTCGGTCGTAGCGCAGTTTGCTCTCGTCAAAGTTTTCCTGTATGCCGCAACCGAAAGCCGTTATCATCGCCTTGATTTCTTCGTTTTCGAGAACGCGGTTTATTCTTACCTTTTCAACGTTGAGTATCTTACCGCGCAACGGCAGTATCGCCTGAAAACGCCTGTCGCGCCCCTGCTTTGCGGTTCCGCCTGCGGAGTCGCCTTCTACGATGTAAATTTCGCACAGCTCGGAACGCTTATCCGAACAGTCGGAGAGCTTGCCGGGGAGCTTGGTGCTTTCAAGCACGCCTTTACGGTGAGTTTCTTCACGGGCGAGCCTTGCCGCTTCACGCGCGCGCTGTGCGGTTATACAGCGCATTATGAGCTCTTTTGTTTCGGCGGGGTGTTCTTCGAGATAAGTTCCGAATTTATCGACCACCGCTTTCTGAACGAAACCGCGCACGTAAGTGGAGCATAACTTGGATTTTGTCTGGCTCTCGTACTGGGCGTCTGCGATTTTTACCGAAACTACCGCGGTAATTCCTTCGCGCACGTCGTCGCCCGAAAGCTTTTCGTTTTCCCTTAATATATTGAGCCTTTTGCCCGCGTCGTTTATGACCTTCGTGAGCGCGGCTTTAAAGCCGTCGAGATGGGTGCCGCCGTCTGGCTGGCGGATATTGTTTGAGAAGGGGAAAATCTGCTCGGAATAGCTGTCGTTATACTGAATGGCGACTTCCAGAAATTTATCGTCCCCTTCCTGTTCTTCAAAGTAAACGGGTTTTTCGAATAAAACCTGTTTACCCTTGTTTATATCTTCGATAAAATGCACTACGCCGCCTTCGTAACAGAAGCTGTCGTGCCGTTCCTTTTCGCCGCGCAAGTCCGTAAGGGTAAGTTTTAAGCCCTTATTCAGATAAGAAAGCTCGCGCAAAAGAGTTTTTAAGGTTTCGTAGTTGAAATCTACCGTTTCGAGTATGGTCGCGTCGGGATGGAACGTAATCGTCGTACCCGTCTTTTCGGTATCCCCTATTATTTTTAGGGGTTCTTCGGGAATACCGCAATGATACACCTGACGGAAGATATGACCGTTCTGGCAAACTTCGGCTACGAGCGTATCTGAAAGAGCGTTTACGCATGAAACGCCCACGCCGTGCAGACCTGACGAAATTTTGTAGCCTCCAGCCTTGTTTCCGCCGCCGAACTTGCCGCCGGCGTTAAGGTTTGTAAGAGCAAGCTCCACGCCGCTTATGCCCGCGTCGGCATTGATGCCCGTGGGAATACCGCGACCGTTATCGCGTATGGAGCAGGAGCCGTCCTGCGTGATTATTACGTCGACCGTGTCGCAATAGCCTGCGAGAGCTTCGTCGATAGAGTTATCTATAACTTCCCTTACAAGGCAGTGAAGTCCCTTTTCGTCGGTAGGTCCGATATACATTCCCGGGTGTTCGCGGACGGGTTCAAGCCCTTTTAACGCACGCAGGGAATTGGCGTCGTAATTGTTTTCTATCTTTTCAGGCATAAAATTTTACTCCTTTAAATGCTTGTGAAAAAGTTTTGCTAATCAACGCGCAATACGTTTAATTTATTATACCATATTATATAATCAAAAGCAAGAATTTGAGCGTAAAATTATTTTTACGCATTAAAATTACTCTTATTTCACATACTGTTTTTATGGAAAAAATTAACTTTTGCGGAAAAGATTTTAACTTTGCGAACGACTTCTTCGAATGCGGCAATTGCGGCAACCACGTGTGCAAAACCCAAGCCGAAATTTGGGGAAGAATTTGCCCGAACTGCTTTGGCAGACTTTACAGAATAAGCTGATAAAAAACTGACGGCGGGGTTTTAAAACCCCGCCGTCAGGCGTTTACAGAGAATATTCTTTTTTAAGCTCTTCAAATCGCGAAAGCCAGAGTGCGGCGTTTTCTTCGTCGCCTACCGCCCGATAATATTCGCTCCTGAGTTCGGCAAGCGAGATGAAAGCGGGTTCGTCTTCCCGTATCTGCGGGAGATTGAAAAGCAGGTTTTTATCTATTTCAGAAATCTGCTTGCCGTTTAAAAGCTGCGCCTGCACCGCCATTACCGCGACCGTAACTTTGGCTACGCCGTCGTTTTTTAAAATTTCGGTACAGAAAAGCCCGTCCGTCTTGCCGCCCGCAAGCTCGGCAGGGATAATATTAAGTACCGCGAGATACAGATTGGTCGGCGCGAGAAATAAAATCCACGCGGGCGCGGACGTAAGCCATGCCACGGCGAAGATTACGACAAACACTGCAAGATTGACGGTTACACCGCCCATACCCGTAACAAACAGCCTTGCACGCAGATTTTTATCTGTCTTTGGCACGAGCCGACAAAATGATGAACCGAAAAGACTGAATTTCGGAACGGCTTTTATTTTACAGACCGCGCCGAAAAGCATATGACCGAGTTCGTGCAGGAGCGAAGAAAGTGGCAAAGCAAGCACCGCCGCCGCTCCTACCGCGAATATCCACCAGCCGTTTTCACGCCATACGGCAAAACCGCATACAACGGTGATTGCAACAGCGGAAATTGCCGAAAGAACGGATGCAAGAATTTTCATAGCCCGCCTTCCTTCAGCATTACGAAGCCTTCCAGATTATCGCTGTCCGAAACGGTTATACCGTTTACTTTAAGTTTTTGCATCAGCCTTGCGAGCAACAGCGCGCCGCCGCCTATTATATCGGCGCGGCGTTCGTCAACGGTGAGCATTTTACAAATATCGCTTACGGGCGTATTGAGAAGATTTACGGCGTAATTTTCCACTTCTTCCACAGCAAGGCGCGTACCTTGCACTACCGACGCGTCGTATTCCTTTAAACCGTGTTTTAAAGCGGCGAGCGTGGTCGCCGTACCGCTTACCCCGTAAATATTATAGT
The DNA here is from genome assembly GCA_910577555.1 of uncultured Christensenella sp. Lineage (GTDB taxonomy): Bacteria > Bacillota > Clostridia > Christensenellales > Borkfalkiaceae > Coproplasma. Next base: position 44,236 of record CAJTLF010000009.1, read on the forward strand.
TTTCCGCGGTAAAGCCGCCGAAGTCTTCTATTTTACCGTTTATTGTCTTCTCGAGCGCGTTTTTATCTCTCTTACATAAGTCGTAAAGCCTAACCGCGCCGATATCCACGCTCTTTGCATAGATGCGCCTGCCGCCGACGCGCACGGTTAATTCCGTACTTGCGCCGCCAAGGTCAATCATTCCGCCGTCGGCATATCCGAGCGCGCCCAAAAGACCTATTTCCGCTTCCGTCTCGCCGCTTATAATTTCCACGGTAAGACCGCAGGAGTTTTTCACGAGCGAAATAAAATCCTTACCGTTTTTAGCCGCACGCACGGCGGCTGTGGCGAACGCGTAAATTTTTTGCGCCCCGTCCTGCCGCGCGGTCTTATTATATTCAGCTATAACGGCAGAAGTACGCTCCATTGCCGCAGGAGAAAGCTCGCCCGTAAAAGCCAAACCTTCGCCGAGACGGGTGGTAGTTATGCGTTTATATAAAGTTTTTCCGTCCGCGAAAGTTGCAAGGCGGACGGAGTTGGAACCAACGTCGATGGCAGAAATTATCATATGCGTTTTACGGAAAGTAATATCCTTGCTGGAACAGGAGATTCAAAAGTCCCTGTTCGGTTTGCAGATAATCAAGGTCGTGCTTTTTGTCTTGCAATAATTGCTCGTAACGGGCGATTTCGCTTTTTGTTCCTTCCACCTGATTTTTTACGAAGATTATCGCGCTTAGCTGATAAATTATCACGGCGGCGAGAATTATTATTAAAAGTATTGCGTTTACCGTTATCGCCGCGGCGATGCGGTTTTTCTTCAGAGCGTCCACCTTTCTTCTCCAGATAAAGATTAAGTTTATTATAAACTTTTTTTACGGAAAAAGCAACGATTACGTGGAAACTTTTTAAATATAACAGTGCGCCGAGACCGCAACCGATGAGCATATACAGCCTGAAGCCTTCGAAATCGAAGGTTACCGACGTAAAAATATAGCCCGCGGCAAAGGTAAGGCAATATAAAATGTCGGCGGCGATTATAAAAATTCTGTCTTTGACGGTATAAACCCGCTTATCCGCACCGCACAGAAAAACGCGGGCGACGAACAGAACGTCGTATAAAATCCCGCTTATTATTCCGCAAAACAGACAGACTATAAAAATAAAAAAACGCATACCCGAAAAAGTTACTTAAATAATTTTTGCCTGAAAGTGCCGCCTTTTTGCGAATACTTTACGCCGGTTACGCTACCCGTCGCCGAGAACGCGCCGCTCGTCTTTGAAAAGTTCACTATTTTCATTCCCGAACCCGAAACGAGTATTTTACCGCCCGCGTAGCTTAAAGTTATCTGCCTGTCGGAAAACGCGTCTACTCCCGTAATTGCGGTTGCCGTTATCCTTTTACATTGTTCTATACTTAAGTTATGTCCTTCTTCCACTTTTACGCTCCCATAAAAAAATACCGCCCCGTATGGGGTGGTATATTTATACGCCGTAATTTTAAAAATTATTACCCTTTGAGTAGTATAACGGTTTACGGTTACTCGCCTTTCTTTTCCTTTGCGCGGGCTTTGGCGCGAAGTTCGCTATCCAAAATTCTCTTTCTCACGCGTATATTCTTTGGCGTTACTTCCAAAAGCTCGTCGTCGCCGATAAATTCAAGGCACTCTTCAAGGCTCATTTTCTTGGGCGTGATAAGACGCAACGCGTCGTCGCTCGCGCTCGAGCGGGTGTTAGTAAGGTGCTTGGTCTTACATACGTTTACGTTCAAATCTTCGTTTTTGGGCGATTCGCCTATAACCATTCCTTCGTAAACGGGAGTACCCGCGCCGATGAACAGAGTTCCCCTGCCCTGAGCGTTGAAAAGACCGTAAGTAACGGCTTCGCCCGTTTCAAACGCCACGAGCGAACCCGTACTTCTGCGTTGCAGTTCGCCCTTATACGGCTGATACTCGAAGAATACGCTGCTCATTACCCCTTCACCCTTGGTGGAAGTGAGAAATTCCGATTTATAACCGAAAAGACCGCGGGCGGGAACTATAAATTCAAGCCTTGTACGCGAGCCAATCGCGCTCATATGCAGGAGCTCGCCCTTGCGGTTACCCATACTCTGGAACACCGCGCCCGTCGCGTCGTCGGGCACGTCAACGATGAGCCTTTCCATGGGCTCGCACTTTACGCCGTCGATTTCCTTGAACATGACGCGCGGGGTGGAAACCTGAAACTCGTAACCTTCGCGGCGCATATTTTCAATGAGAATCGAAAGGTGCATTTCACCCCTGCCGCACACGCGGTAGCTGTCCGCCGAACCCGTTTCTTCAACGCGCAAGGATACGTCTTTCAAAAGCTCTTTGAAAAGCCTGTCGCGGATATGGCGGGTCGTGACGAGCTTGCCTTCCCTGCCCGCAAACGGGCTGTCGTTTACGGAGAAAGTCATCTCTACGGTAGGCTCGGTGATTTTTACGAATTTGTGCGGTTCCACGCAGTCGGGGTCGCACACGGTGTCGCCGATGTTTATCTTTTCAAGCCCCGAAAAACAAACTATATCGCCCGCCTTTGCCATTTCGCACTGCGTTCTGTTAAGACCTTCAATCTGGTAAAGGTTGGCTATTTTACCCTGCGTTTTAAGCTGTAGGTTGTTGTAGTTGCATACGGTTACGGCTTGTCCCTGCTTTATTTCGCCGCGCTCGATACGGCCTATGCCTATGCGCCCCACGTAATCGTTATAGTCGATGGACGAAACGAGAATTTGCGCTTTACCCTGAGTATCCGCGTCCATAGGCTTAATGTGGTTTAAAATAGTTTCAAAGAGCGGAGTTAAATCCTTGCCATTCTCGTTTAAATCGAGAGTTGCCGTGCCGTCTCTTCCCGAACACCATACGACGGGGCTTAAAAGCTGGTCGTCGGTAGCGTCGAGTTCGAGAAGTAACTCTAAAATTTCGTCCTGAACTTCGTTTAAGCGGGCGTCGGGGCGGTCAATTTTATTTACCACGATTATCAGGCGATGCCCCATTTCGAGAGCTTTCTGCACCACGAAACGGGTCTGCGGCATAGGACCTTCCGCCGCGTCGACGAGCACGAGCACGCCGTTGACCATCATCATTACGCGCTCTACTTCGCCCGAGAAATCCGCATGCCCCGGAGTGTCGACGACGTTTATTTTAACGCCCTTGTAGTTTATGGAAGTGTTCTTTGCAAGAATTGTTATCCCGCGCTCGCGCTCGATTGCGTTACTGTCCATTACGCGCTCTTCAACGGACTGGTTGTCGCGGAAGGTGTGGCTCTGTTTTAACATAGCGTCGACCAAAGTCGTCTTGCCGTGGTCTACGTGCGCAATTATAGCCACGTTTCTTAAATCGTTTCTTAACATTTTTTCTTTAAATCCTTGAATTTATTTCTCAAATTCCCTCTTCGTTTCCCTTTCAAACAGTTTAAGTATAATTTCCCTGCACGCCTTTGCGCCGTCGCCGCTTTCAAACGGGTGGGTTAAAAAGCAAGCCTCGTAAACGGCGTTGGTTATGGGAAGGTCTATCCCGTATTTATCGCCGAGTTCCTTCATTGCCTTTGCCGTCATGACGCCTTCGGCAAGCTTATCGAATTTGTCGCCGCGCGCCATCATCTCGCCGTAACGGCGGTTATGCGAGTACTCGGAAAACAGCGTCGTTTCGTAATCGCCGAGATGCGCAAGCCCGTAAGCAGACCCGAACTCTCCGCCCATAGCTTTGACGAGTTTTCCGACTTCGTACGCGCCGCGAGCCATTAAAGGTCCCTTTAAACTGACCCAGCCGCTACCGTCAAGCACGCCTGCGGCTATGCCGAGTACGTTTTTCGCCGCCGCGCCTATTTCCGTGCCTATAATATCGTTGCCGTAATAAAAACGGATTAAATTGCTTTTGAAAGCGTTCGCGAGTTTTATTTTAAGTTCTTCGGAATACGCGTCGACTATCATACAGTTGGGTATACCCTGCGTGAACGCCTGAATATGACCGGGACCTACCCACACGGCAATTTTATCCTTGGATATGCCGCTTTCAAGCATTACTTCAGAAAGGCGTTTGCCCGTGCTTTCTTCGATGCCCTTCATACAGAGCACGAAGGTTTTATCGCTTACGGGATACTGCGTTACTTTTTTCATAAAGCCGCGCAAGCCCTGCGACGATATCGATATTATTATCACGTCGCTTTCCGTTACCGCACGCTTTAAGTCGCACGTTAAATCGATGGATTTATCCAAAGTTACGTACTCGTTTTTGCCAGTGTTTTTCAATACTTCGTACGAGTACTCGCCTTCGGGCCCCCAGCTTATAACCTTGTTTTTTAATACGGTTGCCTGATACCACGCTATGAACGAACCCCAGCGTCCGCAACCCAATACGCTTATTTTCATATCGATTTCCTTTCCGACAGAGCGCGTGAAAGCGTCACTTCGTCGGTATATTCGAGTTCGCCGCCTATGGGTATACCGTGCGCAAGTCGCGTAACGTTCACGCCCAACGGCTTTAAAAGTTTTGCAATATACATTGCGGTGGCTTCGCCTTCCACGTCGGGATTGGTTGCCATAATAACTTCGGTAACGTTGCCGTCGATACGCGCCAAAAGTTCTTTAATGCGTATATCGTTGGGTCCTATCCCTTCCATAGGGCTTATAACGCCGTGCAATACGTGGTATACGCCTTTGAACTCGTGCAATTTTTCCATTGCGATTACGTCCTTAGGTTCTTTGACGACGCAGATGGTCGACGACGGACGGGTTTTGCATACTTCGCAGGTATCGTTCTCGGTAAAATTGCCGCACACGCTGCAATATTTTACTTTTTGCTTACAATAAATGACCGCGTCGGCAAACGCTTTTGCGTCGGCGTCAGTCATGCCTATGATTTTATAGGCGTAACGCTGAGCCGTTTTTTTGCCTACGCCCGGTAGCTTGGAAAACTCGTTTATAAGCCTGCCTATAGGTTCGATAAATACGTCCATAAAACCCCGACCGTAATTATATCAGTCCGCGGCCCGCTTTTGCAAAGGGACCCATTTTTTCATCGTAAAGCGCGTCTGCCTTTTTATAGCCGTCGTTAATGGCAGCCATAATCAAATCTTCGAGCATTTCCACGTCGTCGGGGTCGGAAATATCCACGAGCTCGGAAAGCTTACTGCCGAACTCCACGCCGTTTATTATCTTTTTTCCGTTCATATAGACGACTACCGTTTCGTCCCCTTCTTCTCCGCCGCCCGAAAGACCTACTACTTCCAGCTCTTCAAGCTCTTTATCGGCTTCCTGCATCTGTTCCTGCATTTTCTGGGCTTCGCGCATAAGGTTCTGCATATTGCCCATTCCGCCCTTGAATCCTGCCATATATACTCCTTTTTACTTAATTTCTATATCCGTGCCTTCAAAATTATTTTTAAGGTCGCGCAACGCTTTTTCGTAGTCGCTTTCGCCGCGCTCCTTAAAGCGTACTTCAAACTCGGAAACGCCGAGTTCAAGCAGAGCTTCGCCTATAAATTTTGCGTTATCCGCGCGGTTCAACGATTTTTGCACCGCCGCGCTTTCTGTAGTAAGAATTAATTTATCGCCTTCAAACGAATGGTCTAAATCCATACACAGCGTAAAGAGCACTGCGTTTTTATGCGTCGTACGCAAGCTTTTAATAAACTTTGCAAACAGCGTGGATTTATCCGCGCTTCCGACCATGGCGGGTTTATGCGAATAGTCGTCGAAAATCTGCGGTTGGACAGCGTTCTCTTCAAACGGGTTGGGCGCAGGCTCGTCGAACGGACTCGATTCTTCTTCCTGCAACACGGTAGGAATTTCACGAACGGGTCTTTTAGGTTCAATCGGCTTTTCCGCAGTTTTGGCGGGTTTAACCGTTTCACTTTCAACGGGTGCGGAATTTTCCGCCTTAAACTTGATTACACCCGCGGATATACTGCGTTCAAGCGAGTTTATTCTGCCTATAAGAGCATCGATATCGTAGTCGCTTTGCGGCACGCTCGCCTTGAAAACCGCCGTTTCCAGAGTAATTCTGCCGCTCGTCGAATATTTCATATCCGTTTCGGCTTTGGAAAGTATCTCCGTTACGCGCAGAAGCTTATGCCCGTCAGCAACGGCGGCGATTTCTTCTATTTTAGAGTAAGTTTCGTCGGGTAAATTTACTATTTCGCGGGCATTTCTGCATACCTTGACTATCGTACACTGATTCAAAAAGGACAGCATATCCTTTACGAGAACGCCGACGCCCTTACCCGTGGACAAAATTTCTTCCGTGGCGGAAATAGCCCCGTTTGCGTCTTCTGAAAGTATTCGACCGCATATATGCGCTACTTTAGCCCATTCCGCACTTCCCAAAACGGCGTTTACGTCGTCGTAAGTAAGTTTACCGCGCGAATACGACGCGCATGTATCGGCTATCGAAAGGCTGTCGCGCGCGCTGCCCGCGCCCGCTCTCGCTATTGCCGAAACGGCGGCGGGCTCGTACTCTTTGCCCGTCTTTTTGAAAACGCTTTTAATCAGTTCTTCAAGGTCGGACTGCGGTATCAGCTTGAAATCGAACCGCATACAGCGGGAAAGTATGGTTGCGGGAATTTTCTGCGGCTCGGTCGTAGCGAGAATAAACACTGCGTGACGGGGCGGCTCTTCCAAGGTTTTCAAAACTGCGTTGAAAGCCGACTGTGTGAGCATATGCACTTCGTCTATGATATAAACCTTATATTTGCCCGCGACGGGTGGATATTGCACCTTTTCGCGCAGGTCTCGCATTTCGTCCACACCGTTGTTGGACGCCGCGTCTATTTCCGAAATATCGAGATTTGACGGGTCGGAAAGAGCGCGGCACGCGGCGCATTTGCCGCACGGAGAAGAGTTTTGCGGATTTTCGCAATTTATCGCTTTTGCAAAAATTTTCGCGAGAGTGGTTTTACCCGTCCCGCGCGGTCCGCAAAAAAGATACGCGTGACCTATTTTGTCGCCCGCAATCTGGTTTTTTAATATTCTTACTATATGTTCCTGCCTGACGACTTCGTCGAAAGTAGTCGGACGGAACATTCTGTAATACGCGAGATAAGCCATTAATCTTTTACTCCGTATAATTTTTCAAGTTTGACTTTGGAGCGCGCAAGCGCGTTCGATACGCTCTTTTGCGACTTTTCAAGCGTTTCCGATATTTCGCTTACGCCCATACCGTCAAGCCGCATAACCATTACTTTAAATTCGAACGACGAAAGCGCTTTGGAAATTTTACGCAAAAACTCACGTCTGTTCTCGCTCTTTATGACTTCGTCTTCCGGCGTCGGGGTATACGCGTCAACGCCCACTTCCACTATGGGAACGAAATCGTTCAAAGCGGACTGCTTGTCGCCCACGCTCTTTTTAACGGCGTCGAGTACGGCGTTGCGCGCACACGCGTACGCATAGGTGGAAAAAACCGCGCCGCAACCGTCTTCAAACGAGTTTATAGCCGAATTGAGCCCCATCATTCCTTCCTGCTCCAAATCCTGCGCTTCGCCGCCGTGAATAAAAAAGCGGGCGGCAACGGATTTTACGAGCGGGGTATATTTGTTTAAAAGCCGCTCCCGCGCCCGTTTATCCGTGCGCGCGAGTACGGCGAGCTTTTCGTCCGTCATCTTCTTCTTTGTATTTCATATACGGCTATCCCGAGCGCGACCGACGCGTTGAGCGAGTTGACCTTACCCTTTAAAGGCAACGCTACGCAATAATCGCATTTTTCGCGGATGAGCCGCCTTACGCCGCTGTCTTCGCCGCCGATAACCACGGCTACCTTGCCCGAAAAGTCCGTTTTGTAGATATCTTCACCGTCCGCTTCGAGCGCGTAAAGCCAATAGCCCGCTTTTTTTAGTTCTTCAACAGCATAGCCGAGCGAATTTACCTTTGCTACTTTTATATGCTCCGCCGCGCCCGCCGATATGCGGATTACCGCTTCGGTTACGCTTGCGGATTTGTTTGCGGGGATTATTACCCCGTCCGCGCCAGCGCACTCCGCTACGCGGATTATAGAGCCGAGATTGTGCACGTCTTCTATACCGTCGCAAACCACTACGAGAGAATTTGCGTTCGCGCCTGAAGTCATCTCGTCCAGCGACGCGTAAGAATAATCGGTGGAAAAGGCGATTACGCCCTGATGACGCTTTTCTTCGCTCTCCTTATCAAGCACCTTTTTATCGACGAACTGGACGCGCGCGCCGCGTTTTCTCGCTTCGGCAAAAAGCGCGTTAAGACTGCCCTGCGGGTTTTTGACCATTAAAATTTTATCTATATTTTTATCCGTTTTCAAAAGCTCGAAAACAGCGTTTCTGCCTTCCGTTTTCATTACTCTCCCCCAAGCAACTCTGCTATACGCTCGTATTCGCCGATTAAATAGAGATAACCTATCAACGCTTCGAGTCCCGTGGAATTATTGTATTCCGCGACGCTCGCACTCTTTGAACGGGTAGGTTTTTTTGCGTTTCTGCCCCGCTTGAATACCGCAAGCTCTTCTTCAGTTAAAACAGGCTGAATTTTTTCCAAAAGTAAATTCTGACCGCGCGCCGAGACCTTTTCGCACGAAAGCTTTTGCAACACTCCCGCAGAACAATCTTTTTCGAGAACCAGCCCTTCCCTTACGAACAGGGAATACACCGCGTCGCCTAAAAACGCAAGCGTTACGGGGCTTAAATTGGCGGCTTTAACCTTATCTACCCTTTTAAAAAATTCCGACATAATACTATTTTATTATAGCACTTAATCATAAAAAAAGCAATAATTCCATAGTATATAGCGTGAAATTAATCTTATTCAAAAAAAGTTTTGTTATTGCGCTTGCCGTAATACTCGCAAGCGGCGTTATTTTGGGCATATGTTGCGGTGTAGCGGCTAAAACCACGCTTGCAACGGCGGAAAAAGTTATAGTTATAGACGCGGGACACGGCGGCATAGACGCGGGCGTCCGCGGCAAAAGCACCGGCGTGAAAGAGAGCGATATAAACCTTTCGATATCGAAAAAGCTTATGGGCTACTTTGCCGACGCGGGGTTCGCCGTAGTGCTTACGCGGAAGAATAACGGCGGGCTTTACGGGCTTTCCACGAGCGGTTTTAAAATGCGCGATATGAAAAAACGAAAGGAAATTATAGAGCAGAACAAAGCCGATATGGTCATATCCATACACCAGAATTTCTGCCCAATTCCCACGCGGCGCGGAGCGACGGTATTTTTCGACAAGGCGAGCGAATGCGGCAAAAGTCTTGCCGACCAGATTCAAAGCTGTACGAACGATATGCCCGAATGCGTTAAGAAAAACACCGCGCTTGCGGGAGATTATTATATGCTCAAATGCACGCCCAATCCTTCCGTGATAGTCGAATGCGGCTTTCTATCCAACCCCGACGACGAAAAACTGCTTATTTCGGAAGAGTATCAGGACAAAATTGCTTACGCAATTTTTAAAGGCGCGGTTAAATATTACGCGTGATTTTTAGCGATAGAAACGGCGCAGACTTTCCGTCTGCGCCGTTTTAAGTCGTTTATTTAAAATCTCGTGTGAATGGTTCTTGAAATTACGTCGTTCTGCTGTTCGCGCGTGAGCTTGTTGAAATTTACCGCATAGCCCGAAACTCTTATTGTGAGCTGGGGATATTTTTCGGGGTGAGCCTGTGCATCCAGAAGGGTATCGCGGTTGAATACGTTTACGTTTAAATGATATCCGCCGTCCGAAACGTAACCGTCTAAAAGACCGACAAGATTGTTAACCCTTTCTTCCTTGCCGAGAGATTCGGGCGTAACGGAGAAAGTATTCGATATTCCGTCGCGCGAATACTCGTAGGGCAGCTTTGCAACGCTTTCGAGCGACGCGAGCGCGCCGCAACAGTCTCTGCCGTGCATAGGGTTCGCACCGGGTGCGAGCGGCTGCCCCGCCCTTCTGCCGTCCGGAGTGTTGCCCGTATTTTTACCGTAAACGACGTTGCTCGTTATGGTCAGAATGGACATAGTAGGCACGCTTTCGCGGTAAGTATAGTGACTCTTGATTTTGTTCATAAAGGTCTTTACGAGCCAAACCGCAAGCTCGTCCACCCTGTCGTCGTTGTTGCCGTATTTGGGATAGTCGCCTTCTATTTTAAAGTCGGTCACTATGCCGTCCGCATTTCTTACGGGGTAAACGCTTGCATACTTAATTGCCGAAAGCGAATCCGCCGCGCAGGAAAGACCGGCAACGCCCGTTGCGAAGAAACGGCGGACCTGAGTGTCGTGCAACGCCATTTCGAGAGCTTCGTAACTGTATTTATCGTGCATATAATGGATGAGATTTAGTACGTTTACGTACAGTCCCGCGAGCCAGTCCATCATCTGCTCGAATTTCTGCTTTACGTCGTTAAAGTCGAGCTTGCCGTCCCCTTCGACAGCCGCAAACACGGGCGAAACCTGCATGGGATTTCCCGCTTTATCCTTGATAATCTCGTCCTTGCCGCCGTTGATTGCGTATAAAAGGCACTTTGCAAGATTGGCGCGCGCACCGAAAAACTGCATATCCTTGCCGACGCGCATACCGCTTACGCAACACGCGATGCAATAGTCGTCGCCGAGTTCGGGACGCATAAGGTCGTCGCTCTCGTACTGGATTGCCGAAGTTTTGATAGATAAATCGGCGCAGAAATTTTTAAAGCCTTCGGGAAGGCGTTTGCTCCACAGCACGGTAAGATTGGGTTCGGGAGCCGGTCCGAGATTGGTGAGCGTATGCAAAATTCTGAACGCGGTTTTGGTGACGAGCGTTCTGCCGTCCACGCCCATACCGCCTATACTTTCGGTAACCCAAGTAGGGTCGCCCGAGAAAAGCTCGTTATACTCCTTAGTACGCATAAATTTGACTATGCGGAGCTTCATTACGAAATGGTCGATAAGCTCCTGCGCCTGCGCTTCCGTAAGAGTTCCGTTTGCGATATCGCGCGAGATATAAATATCAAGAAAAGTAGAGTTTCTGCCTATGGACATCGCCGCGCCGTTCTGGTCCTTTACCGCGGCGAGATAGCCGAAATACAGAGCCTGTACCGCCTGTTGCGCCGTTTGCGCGGGTTGGGAAATATCCAGACCGTAAATTTCAGCCAAGCCCTTTAACGCCTTTAACGCCTTTATCTGTTCGGACAGCTCTTCCCTGTCGCGCACCTTGTCGGGCGTCATATCCCCGTCCATATTTAGCTTGTCCAGTTCCTTTTGAGAAATTAAATAATCAACGCCGTACAGAGCCACGCGGCGGTAGTCGCCTACTATTCTGCCCCTGCCGTAAGTATCGGGCAAGCCAGTGAGTATATGCGCCTTGCGCGCGCGGCGCATTTCGGGCGTGTAAGCGTCGTATACGCCGTCGTTATGCGTCTTGCGGTAATTGCCGAACACACGCTTTACTTCGGGGTCGAGCTCGTAGCCGTACATATTGAGAGCCTGCTCCGCCATTTTTATTCCGCCGAAAGGCTGAAGGGCGCGTTTGAAAGGCTCGTCCGTCTGCAAACCGACGATTTTTTCAAGCTTTTTATCGATATATCCCGCGCCGTGGGAGAGCAGGGTTGAAACGGTTTTGGTATCGGCGTTTAAAACGCCTCCCGCTTCGCGTTCCTTTTTTGAAAGTTCGCATATTTCGTTCCAGAGCTTTTTTGTCGCGTCGGTTGCGGGCGCGAGAAATTGCCCGTCGCCTTCATACGGGGTATAGTTGCGTTGAATGAAATCTCTTACGTCTACTTCTTCACTCCATTTGCCAAGGTTGAAGCCTTCCCATGCCTTGCAGTTCATAGTTTTATCTCCGTTAAAATGTTTTTTGCGTTTAAAATCCGCTCTTTTGCGGGCGGTTGGATATCTTTTAACATATAATCCAAGCCGAGCTTTTCATACTTTACTACCCCGAGCGTGTGATAGGGCAATACTTCCACTTTTTTTACTGTTTTCAAGCCGTCTATAAACTCGCGAAGCTTATAAAGATATTCGTCTTTATCGGTAATTTCGGGAACGAGTACGTGCCTTATCCATATATCTTTTCCCGTTTCGGACAAATATTTGGCGAAAGCGAGCGTATTTTTATTTGATTTGCCCGTAAGCTTTATATGCCCGTCTTCGTCGACGTGCTTTATATCGAGCAAAACCAAATCGGTATATTCCAACAGCTTTGCATGTCTTTTTATATTATTTTCGTCATCTGCGCAGAAAGTTATACCCGAAGTATCGAGCGCGGTGTGAATTCCTTCCGACTTTAAAATTTTGAAAAATTCGGTGACGAATTCAAGCTGCAACAGCGGTTCGCCGCCAGAGACGGTGACTCCGCCGTTTTTAATATAACTCTTATATCTGAGCGCGGTTGCGGCAAGCTCATCCGCAGAAATTTCTTTACCGCCGCTAAAAGTCCATGTGTCGGGGTTATGGCAGTAACGGCATCTCAGCGGACAACCCTGCATAAAGGCGACGAACCTGATGCCGGGACCGTCTACCGTGCCGAAGCTTTCTATAGAATGAATACGACCTTTTTCCATTACGCCCCCCTTTCAAATTTTCAAACTGCCGTGCTGTAACTTTAAGGGTAAAAAAACGGGCTATTAAAAATAGCCCAGACGAACGACCTGCGTAACCTTACGCGGTTTCCTTGCGTTAATTCGCAGAAATTCGTCAGTCGCCGCGCGGTTTTTTAGTTTTGGAATTATATTATAACAATCCCGATTGCATTTGTCAACAGTTTAAACACTAAATGTTGTATAATTGAAAAATTATCCAACACAAGATATTGTATTCCTTTTACGAAAGAAACGAACGATTTTTGAATTAAAGCAACAATAACAGAAGGCTTGCAAATTGCAAAGCGGTACCCGCGACGTCGAAAAGGTGCCATACCGAATGAAAATACTTTATTTTTTTACCGAGAGCGTAAAAGATTATACCGAGCGTATAAGCCAGTCCGCCCGCGAGCAATAAAACAAACTCTGCGAGAGTGAGATTCCGGAACAATTCGCCGAACGCAATTAAAATGAGCCAGCCCATAACGCAATAGAACGCCATGGAAATGCCCTTAATTACTTTATTATTCATTGCTATTGCGTTGCCCGTTATGCCGAGAACGGCAAGCACCCACTCGATTACGAGTATTACTATGCCCGTTGTGGAAAGCCCCAGAGCAATTACGCAGAACGGCGTGTAAGTGCCTGCAATAAGCAAGAATATTGTACAGTGGTCGAATATGCGAAAGACCTTTTTGCCGCCGCCGCGCGGAAGGAAGTGATAAAGCGCGCTCATAGTATACAGCACGATTACGCTCACGCCGAACGCCGCCACCGACGCCATATAGCCCGCGTTCGGATACGCGTATATAAGTAAGGTTACAAGCGCGGCAAGCCCGAGCGCACCGCCTACGATATGAGAAACGGCGTTGAAAATTTCTTCGCCTTTGGTATATTCGGGCGCGAGTTTATTTATACGCACCGCGGGATATGTTGCAGTTTTACCCATTTTTTACCGCCTTTTAATAATTATCAATTCTAATTATATACGGTTTGCGCTGAAGGTAAACCTACTTTTAAGCGGGCTTGCTATACTCATATTTTCAACCGCTCTACTTCATTTGAAAAACGCTCTACCGTAAGTAGAATAAAAGAAAAAAGCCCCGAAATGACGTCTGCCAAAGAGATTTTTTCGCGGTAAAATAAATATCCCGCCGTTTTCGCAAGCGAAGTTCGGCGGGATATACTTTTTAAATTTTGGACTTTAAATTGAAATTTATAGCCTAATTTACAAGAAAATATTTTCCTGTTTTAGTTTTAGCCGTTAACGAACAACCATTATTTATCCGAACGGAACACGAATTCGCCGTCCTTTACGTCTACGGTTACGGTTTCGCCAGCGACTACCCTGCCCGCCAGAATTTCGTCCGAAAGCCTGTCTTCAATCCGCTTTTGCACGGTGCGCTTGAGCGGGCGCGCGCCGTACATATCGTTGTAACCTTCGTCGAGAATTTTATCCATAGCCGCGTCCGAAATTTTAAGGGAAATTTCCTTATCCTTTAACCTTTCGGAAAGCGAGCTTATTATCTTGCGGCAGATTTGACCCGCTTCTTCCTTGGTGAGCTTGCGGAAGATAATTATATCGTCAAGCCTGTTTAAAAATTCGGGTTTGAACTGCTCTTTCAACGCTTCGTTGATATTGTCCTTCATATTGTCGTAACCCGCGTCCGCTTCGTCACCCGACGAGAAACCGAAGTTAGACATCTTCTTTATCTGGCTTGCGCCGACGTTGGAGGTCATTATTATTATAGTGTTTTTAAAGTTGATTACCCTGCCCTTACTGTCGGTCAATCTTCCGTCGTCGAGTATCTGCAACAGTACGTTGAACACGTCGGGATGGGCTTTTTCAACTTCGTCGAACAGGACCACCGAGTATGGCTTTCTTCTCACCCTTTCGGTGAGCTGACCGCCGTTGGAATCGTCGTAACCTATATATCCCGGGGGCGCGCCTATGAGTTTGGATACGGAGTGCTTTTCCATAAACTCCGACATATCCATACGAATCATAAGTTTTTCGTCGCCGAACATAGCTTCCGCAAGAGCCTTTGCAAGGTCGGTTTTACCTACGCCCGTAGGACCTACGAAGATGAAACTGCCTATCGGTTTATTGGGTTCGTTAAGCCCCGCGCGGGCGCGGCGTATGGCTCTTGCTACGGCTGAAACGGCTTCGTCCTGCCCTATTATGCGCTTGTGCAGGTTTTCTTCGAGATGCAAGAGCTTTTCGCTCTCCTGCTCGGTGAGTTTAACTACGGGAACGCCCGTCCAGCCGCTTACGATATCCGCGATTTCGTTCGCGCCTATATTGGGGGCAACCGCCTGTTTTTCGCTCTTCCACTCGGTATTGAGCTTACTTATTTTCTCCTGCACTTCGTTCATCTCTTCGACGAGCTTTTGCGCCTGAGTATAATTTTCGCCCTTTGCCGCCTTGTTTTTTTCGAGCTGCAATCTTTTAAGACGTTCTTCAAGCTCCTTTACTTCGTCGGGACTCTTTAAAGAATTCAATCTCGCGCGCGACGCGGCTTCGTCTATAAGGTCGATTGCCTTATCGGGCAAAAATCTGTCCGTTATATACCTGTCGGAAAGAGTTGCGGCGGCGGTTATAGCATCATCGGTGATTACGACTTTATGGTGAGCTTCGTATTTATCGCGCAGTCCGCGGAGTATCTCAATCGTGTCTTCCACGGTAGGCTCGTCAACCTGCACGGGGGTAAATCTTCTCTCGAGCGCGGCGTCCTTTTCCACGTATTTTCTGTACTCTTCGAGAGTGGTCGCGCCTATCGTCTGCAATTCGCCGCGGGCAAGCATGGGTTTTAAGATATTAGCCGCGTCCATATTGCCTTCCGACGTTGCTCCCGCGCCCACTATCTGGTGGATTTCGTCGATAAACATTATCACGTTGCCGCTGTTTTTTATGGAAGTAATGGCGTTTTTAAGGCGTTCTTCAAAGTCGCCGCGGTACTTCGCACCCGCAATCATTCCCGCCAAATCGAGAGAGAAAACTATTTTATCCTTTAAAAGGTCGGGAACTTCGTTTTTTACGATTGCCTGAGCCAGCCCTTCGACCACCGCCGACTTACCTACGCCCGGCTCGCCTATAAGCACGGGATTATTTTTTGTGCGGCGGGAAAGCACCTGAATTATTTTATCGATTTCCTTTTTTCTGCCTATTACGGGGTCGATTTTCCCTTCGCGCGCCTTTTGCGTAAGGTCACTGCCGTACTGCAGCACGGACTTGTCGAGCGACGGCGCGTGCTTGCCTTCCTTGGGCTTTTGCGCATTTTTGGTAGCCGCACCGAAGAATGACGCAAACTCCTTGAACGGGTCTTCTTCGTCGTCTTCGTCCGAATCGTTGAAACCGCCCGTAATTGCAAGCTCCACCTTGCTTGCAAGCGCGGGCATATTTACGCCTATTGCGCGGAGAATGTTCATTGCGTAGCAGTCGGCGGACGACATTATCGCAAGCAACATATGCTCCGTACCCGCAAGCCCGTCTTCGCCCATATCCATCGATATTTCTATCGCGCGCTGAATCATATGCTTAGTGCGCGGGGTGAAGCCGTTTATGTTCGAACGGGAATCTATCGAGCGCGAGAAAAATACTCGGTATTCGGGTTCTTTCGCTCCGCAGGATATTAAAAGCTTGTTGGCGGTACAGTCGCAATTGAGCATGGCGAAAACGATATGCTCGCTGCCGATATAAGTACTGCCGTATATTTTAGCCGCTTCTTCGGCGGTTTGCATTACTTTTTGTAGATTATCTGTAAATCTGTTAATGAAATCCATATTTATTCTCCTTATATATAGGATTAAACGTGTAAAAAAAGGTTAAAGCTACCTGTTTTCGACTATTTTTCTTAAATACTTGCCCACGTATTGAGCGCGGTAAGCGTCGCGTTCGGTAGGCGTCAACTCCCTGTCCGACGCTGCGTTTACGTTTGACGGACGCATTTTTACGAGCAATTCGTCTATTTGCGTCACGTCGTCGAGTTTGATATACCCGAGACACGCCGCGAGTTTTACGCCCGCCGCGTACTTGACGAGTTCCTCGGTGGAAAGCTTGGCGCAGTTGGTGAGTATGCCGTACGACCTTAAACACTCGTCCCTTACGTCCAGAGCGTCGGGTCCGTTTTTAAGGTTTTCGCGCTCGGCAGTTTCCAAATCGCACACCTTTTTAACCGTTTCTTCCACCTGTTGGATTATCTCTTCTTCAGTTACGCCGAGCGTCACTTCGTTGCTTATCTGATAGATATACCCTTCCGCGCGACTGCCTTCTCCGTAAATACCGCGAACGGTAAGCCCCAACCTTGCCACCGCTTTAATTACCCGCGGCATAAGACCGTTTATAGTTAAAGCGGGCAAAAAGAGCATTACCGATGCCCTTAACCCCGTACCCAGATTAGTAGGGCAAGCGGTTAAAAACCCGAGCTGTTCGTCGTAAGCAAATTTCATCGAACGGGATATTCTGCCGTCGATTTCGGACATGGTTTCGTAAGCCAACTGCAAATCGAGCCCCTTTACTATGCACTGTTCGCGCAAATGGTCTTCTTCATTAATCATAATAGAAACGCTTTCTTCGCGGTTTATGAGCGCCGCCGCGCCGCGTTTGGTTATTATGTTGGGACTTATGAGATGATTTTCCTTTAAAGAAAGGGCTTCCGCTTCGGACAAATTGTCCATATAATATATTTTAAATTCGTCAAGACGGGCAAGTCCCGAAGTTACGAGCCGTATTACGTCCTTAGCCTGTTTTTCGTTTTTAAGGTGAGATGGGAAAGGATAGCCTTCCACGTTGCGCGCAAGCCTTATACGGGTGGAAACGACTATTTTCGATGCGTCAGTCATCTTTTTTACCCCCGTAAAGCTCTTTTGAAATTTCGTAAATACTCTTATTTAACTTGCCCGCTTCGTTGAAACGCTTTTCCCTTAACGCGTTTTCAAGCTGCGTCTGTAAGCTTTTGAGTTTGCGGTGCAAGCCCTTTTCGTCGCGGTTTGCGCCCACCTTGCCTACGTGTTCCGTTTTGCCGTGTATAGCCGAAATAGCGGGCATAAGCTCTTCCTTGAATACGTCGTAACAGCTTGGACAGCCCAACAGCCCCGTACGCTTGTAATCGGCGTAAGTAGTTCCGCAGACGGGGCATGATTTTTCGGGCTCGGACGAGCCGAAAAGCCACGCGCAAACGTCGTCTGAAAGCTTGGAGTGCAACTCGCCGTACAACTCCTGATAGCACTTGTTGCACAGGTGACTTTCAAACTTATCCCCGTTTATTATTTCCACGTAATTTCTTGTCGCGACGTTTTTTTTACAACGCTGACACAACATAATTTACTCCCCGCCGAAACTGCGGCGTTAAGGCGTTTTTTACTTTCACCTTTATTATAATGTTTTTAAAGGGCGCGTAAACATTCAAATTTAAAATATTAATTGAAAAATTCGTATTTTTTTATCTAATTAATTTGTATAACGCAAATAGCCGTGTTATAATTATTCCGTTGAATAAAAAATTTTTTGGAGGAATCGTAATGCAATATTCAAAGGATATTGAAAATATGATTTGCGTTGCCAAAGGCGTGTCCGGCAGATTCGAACACGGTCCCGCTCCCATTCCCGAAGAAGGGCTTTGGGTGCAGGCAAAGGAAATCAAGGACATAAAGGGCTTTACGCACGGTATTGGCTGGTGCGCACCCCAGCAGGGCGCGTGCAAGCTTTCGCTCAACGTAAAGGACGGCGTTATCGAAGAAGCGTTGGTTGAAACGATAGGCTGCTCGGGTATGACCCACTCTGCGGCTATGGCGGCGGAAATACTCCCCGGCAAAACCATTCTCGAAGCTCTCAACACCGACCTTGTATGCGACGCCATTAACACCGCTATGCGCGAACTGTTCCTGCAAATCGTATACGGCAGAACGCAGTCGGCGTTTTCGGAAGACGGTCTTACCATCGGCGCGGGACTTGAAGACCTTGGCAAGGGCTTACGCTCGCAGGTAGGCACTATGTACGGCACGAAGCTCAAGGGCGTAAGATACCTTGAAATGGCAGAAGGCTACGTTATCGCGCTTGCGCTCGATAAGAACAACGAAGTTTGCGGATATAAGTTCGTATCGCTGGGCAAAATGACCGATTTCATTAAGAAAGGTCTTACCCCCAACGAAGCGTACGAGAAAGCTATCGGCACTTACGGCAGATACTCGAAAGAGAGCGGCGCGGTTAAGCATATTGACCCCAGAACGGACAAGGAGGTTGACTGATTATGGCACTTTTCGAAAGCTATGAAAGACGCGAGAAAAAAATTCTGGGCGTGCTTAAAGAATACGGAATCAAATCCATTGAAGAATGCAAAGAAATTACTCTTAAAAAGGGTATCGACGTTGATAAAATCGTTCGCGGAACACAGCCCATTTGCTTTGAAAACGCAGTTTGGGCTTACACCGTAGGCGCGGCTATCGCTATTAAGAGCGGTTGCAAAAAGGCTCACGAAGCGGCAACCAAAATAGGCGTTGGTTTACAGAGCTTCTGTATCCCCGGCTCGGTTGCGGAAAACAGAAAGGTCGGCCTCGGTCACGGTAATCTTGGCGCGATGCTCCTTTCCGAAGAAACCGATTGCTTCTGCTTTTTGGCAGGTCACGAATCCTTCGCGGCGGCGGAAGGCGCAATCAAGATTGCAGAAAACGCAAACAAGGTACGCGTAAAGCCCCTTAGGGTTATCCTTAACGGACTCGGCAAGGACGCGGCGTATATAATTTCGAGAATTAACGGCTTTACCTATTGCAGAACGAGTTTCGACCCCTATACCGAAACGGTTAAGGTAGTTGACAGCGTAGCGTTCTCCGACGGCGCGAGAGCGAAAGTTAAATGCTACGGCGCAGATAACGTTCCCGAAGGCGTTGCGATTATGAAGTTGGAAAACGTATCCGTTTCCATTACGGGCAACTCCACCAACCCCACCCGTTTCCAGCACCCCGTTGCGGGAACTTATAAAAAGTGGTGCGTTGAAAACGGCGTTAAATACTTCTCGGTTGCATCGGGCGGCGGCACGGGCAGAACTCTTCACCCCGACAATATGGCGGCAGGTCCTTCTTCTTACGGTATGACCGATACTATGGGCCGTATGCACTCCGACGCGCAGTTCGCAGGTTCTTCTTCCGTTCCCGCTCACGTTGAAATGATGGGTTTAATCGGTATGGGCAACAACCCTATGGTTGGCGCAACCGTCGCGGTTGCGGTTGCCGTTCAGGAAGCTATGACGAAGAAATAAACACAAAATATAGTATAAAAATAGAGTTCTCATACAAGATATGGGAACTCTTTTTTTGTGTTTTTGTAACCATAGGGTTGTTTTCGCTCTCTCGTCCACATTTCGTCCACGTTCGCAAAAATTGTGGACGAGCATATGAGGACGGAAATTGCGCCCTAATACCTGAAATGTGGACGAAAAATATATTCTCGTCCACATCTTTTATTGATTTTCAGTTATTTCGTCTCGTTATTTGAGCCGTTGTCGCCCGAATATATGGAAAGCCATATTTTCATACTTGCAAGCTCGCACTCGGCGAGCAACTTTGCCATACCTTCCGTCTTACTCTCAATGCGCGTACTGTATTTTTCCTTATCGCGGTAAGAACTTATTGCCGCATAATATCTGTCGCGTTCTTCATAACGAATATCGACAGGCAACAGCCCTAACAAAATCATTTCATAGATTAAAAGCAATCTGCCCGTCCTGCCGTTACCGTCTATAAACGGGTGTATGTTCTCAAACTCAATATGATGCTTGGCAAGGTTATGGAACAATTCAACCCAATTAAATTGTCCCTGCTCTGCAAGCTCGGCGTTGCGCTTGCAATCGGCTTGCAATTCTTCCGCATACGTTTTCATCTTTTCGGGGACTTCCGTAGGCGGGCAAGGCGTATATACGATTCTCGTCATATTGCCGACATAGTTCTGTATAGTCCTGTATTTACCCGCTTCTTCGTCGCCACGCAATACAAAGCCGTGAACTTGCTTTATAAATTCCTCGGTTATAGGCTTCTTTTCCTTAACCGATTCATAGAGAAAATCGAACGCTTGTTTATAGCCGACTATATCTTCGCTCTCTCTTAAAGAGTGTACGCCTGTAACTATTCCTTTTTCTATAAGCAACTTTGTCTCATCGAAAGTAAAGGTATTGCCCTCTATGGCGTTTGAGTTATGGCTTGCGCTGATAGAGAACTCGTTATTGAAATATTTGAGTTCGCCTGCCGAAAGCGGACGAACTTGTTTCATAAGCGCATAGCTGTTGCCTATCTCGCCAATGATGACTATATACTTTTGCTGTTCTTCCATTTTTTTAGACATAGCCCGCTCTCCTTTGCCTTATATTATACTTATTTTTCAACCAATAGTCAAGGTTAATTCAACCGTAAGACCGTCCTATTTAACAAGTCCAAAACCTTTTCTAAAAGCATTCGGGAAAGTTTTTTCTACATATACAAATCGTTTATCGCTTTTCTGCCACGTTCCCGCATCGTATCCGTTGTGTGCTCGTAAACGTCGATAGTGAGCTTCATATCCGTATGTCCCAAGCGTGTTTGTATGTACTTTTGGTCTATGCCGATTTCGGCAAGCATGCTTGCGTGAGTGTGCCGTAGAGAATGAAAATCAAAATCTTTGAAGATATCTTTTTTGATACTTCGTGATACGTGTTGCATCGTTCTCGGACTGATAAATGTTCCGTTCTCCCTTACGCAGACCAAATATATCGGAAAATCTTCTTCATTGTTCCCGATCTTGTTTACGCCGATAGGATATTGCGGCTGTTTGCCTTCGAGAATTAATGGGCTATCGGCAAAATAGTTGGTATAGAAATTACCGTAATAATCTTTCGCGCGTAACTGTCTTGCTCTTTCCCGTATAAGTAAATTGTTCAGTTCGTCGCTTATCTCGATTACGCGATAGGATTTATATTTCGGCTCTGCAAAATACCAATATCCATTTCCGCTTTCAGACGTACCGTTTTTCTGCAATTTATCCAAAGTATTGCGCTTCTCATCTTGCATCCATTGTACTTGTCTGTTGACATAAATCTGTTTCTTCTGAAAGTCAATATCGTCCCAACACAAGCCGAAAACTTCGCCCAACCGCAGCCCACACTCGTAACCGAGTTTTAAGGGAATATGGCTTGGATGCCGTTCGGGGAAACGCTCGAATATCTGTTCCATTATTTCCTTTTTGATATAGACGTGCGGTGCAGAGCGCGTCGGTACTTTCGGTATTCTGTTCTTCGGCGTTTTCAACCGCACAGCTGGAGAGTAAGCAATATAATGATGATCGACCGCGTAATTCAAACTCTTGGTCAAGATTCCTTTAATGCTTGTGATAGAGTTATACGCAAATCCCTCGTCGTACAAATCAACGATAAATGCTTGCAGAATTTCCCGACTTATAGATTTAAGTTTGTATTTACCCAACTTGGGTTTAATCTGATTTTTTATTGTGTTTACGTAACCGCTTACAGTATTCGGCTTCAAATCGATTTTACAGTCGTTCTCTATCCAATAATCAAGAAAGTCTGCGTATGACATTTTATCCTTTTCTACCACACGCCCGAAGTTCTCATATTGGTTTTGAGCTTCCCGTCCAGCTTGTCTTGCTTCGCCTTTTGTCTTGTAACCGCTTTTACTAATCCATTTACGCTGTCCGTCTACGCTTGCGATTTCAAACCTGTATTCGTATACAGCGCCGCCATTTGTCCGTTCCCGCCTTCTTATCTTAATTTCCGCCATGCTTACTCCTTGTTATGCAACTAATTCCACAACGTTTTTCATATCGGAAAAATCGCAGTTTTCATATGCCGTCAAGAACTCGTCTATCGTGCTTTTCTTAATTTTTAAACCTCCGAGATTCAGCGCAGGCAAGTAACCGCTTCTTATCAGTTCGTAAACTTTCGGTTTGCCTATACCAAACATTTTACCGACTTCTGCCACCGTAAATAATACCTTGTTGTTTTCCATTCAATCCTCCTAAAATCTTAAAAATTACTACTCAAAAACGAAGGCGGGTATCCCGCTTCCGTCGTTGTTGGAGTAGGCGAAAAATCGACTTTGACGGCAGATTGAGCCTACTCCTTATCCTGCTCAACTTTTAGGGCATTTTTAGCCTATTTTCTTACATTTGAATCTTTACCTCCGTAACATACTTTTTCGCAAAATTCCTTCACTATAAATGGACACTTACCTGTTGTTTTTCGGGGGTATGCCATTTGATTTGCCAAGAAAAAATTCCCTTCACTTATTAGAGAAAATTCGCTATATCTGCACCCACTTTCAAGAAAAGTTTTTCGATTTATTTTTCAGGTCGGTAGTAGTCGCAAAAAGATGTCTTCACTTATTAGAGAAAAATAAGGGGATACTTGACGGTCTAATTTAAAAAACAGCACAAAAAAATGACGAGCAATTTTTGCTCGTCATTCAGCAATATTAATTATTCAAATTAATTCAATTTATGGAAATGGTAAAATTTAATTTACTCTATTATGAATTTATCCAAAGCTTAAATTCCTCAATTGTGATTGTCGTAATATTTGACAGGTCACAATCATATTCTGTATTTGCTACACCTTCAGGATTCTGCTCATAAAAATGCGGTATGTCAACTGCATTAAATAATTTCATGTTTTGAATAGCATATGTTCTATCAAATTTGAGCGAAGATAAAATAGAATTATCTACATTTTTTATTAAATTTTCAATATGCAAAATAAGTGCTAAATTTGAATTATATTTTAATAAAATTTCATCTATTAATTCTTGTAACGAGAATCCACAATCATTCTTTTGAAGCATGAAAGATATAACTTTGATGTCATAAAGATCAGATAGTAATTGTTCGTGCCTAAATCTATGAACGCGATTACTTTTTATTGTAGACTTAATTTCGATACGTTTATTTTCATTTATAGAGAAATCAAACTGCATTTTGTCTTTACTCTGCCAAAAAGGGGCTAAATCACAGTTATGTTCTTTGAAATATAGTATGGCAAATAATTCCGCATATAATCCCTGTAATTCCTTTTCTTGTGACACAGATTCCTTTGAAAAAAGTAATGTTAATGCAGAAAATAATTTGGCTAAATGCCGTTGGTCATTTGGATTTGAAATTGCAAAAGCTTGAGTTAATCTCAAATATGCATCAGTAATTTCAGATTTTAAATTTTTGCAAAGAAGAATGTGTAATGTTTTTATAGCAGTTTTATCTTCGAAGCAACATTGGGCATTCAAATTAAAAAAGTATGTTAAATTATTTGTAGATTGGATAAATGATTTGAGTTTCGGATTGTTAGATTCAATAGCGAAAGCTATATTTCCATTTGAATCTTTCCCAAAATAACTTTTATTAGAGTCATAAGAAAAAAATCTAAATCCTTCGTGAGGAACAGGCAAATCATTTAACTCTTGCTTTAATTCTTCATAATTCATTTAAAATCTTCCTCCCATTCGAGTTACATATTGAGAAAAAATTTCCGCATATTTTTGTGGAATGTACAGAGCAATCATAGGGCAATAATGATTTATATTATCACGATTTGTAGGTCTTACATAATGAATTTGGAGTTGCATATTATCAATTCTGTCGTCGGCCATACTTCTATCGCCAGGATAGAAAGTTAAACTATCCAAATTAGGGTTACGTCCTTGAAAAAGTTGTTTAACTGAATTATCTTCAGATAAAGCACGTGTCTCATGTTTTATATCACGTACCCATAATAAATCAATAGCAGGTTTAAGCTCATCGGAATTATGCAACACTTCGTTTATGGCTGTAAAAAACGTTAAATTCAAAGATTCGTTACTATCATAATACAATTTTGATAATACATTATCAAAGAGCCAATGATAATTAACATTAGCAACAAATCTATGCAAATTATCTCCGTTATATTGCTTATGAATAACTTTATGCGGTTGTAATTTTCTGATACTGTCTATTAATTCAGAATTCTTTATCGATTGTTGGCTGTCCAATAAAAAGTATTTTTGTATCTTCCATTCTGACATATTAAGACGTTCAGAACGTGCTACATTTCTACGTGTTAATTGCAAAACAGAACTTGATAATTTAAAAATTCTTGGTATATTTTTAAATTCTAGTCCCGCATTTTGTGAACGAATTATTGTAGACCACAAGTCATCATCGTGTTCCAAAATCGCAGAAAAATCTTGTTTAATTTGGTCAGGCATCCATACTCTACAAACATCTAAAAATTGTTTTTTATAACCAAACCATCTAGCTCTTTGTTCTGTATTATCAACATTGGAGTTTCCACGAGCTCTTCTTGTAATATATGTAACAGCAAGTCCTTTTAAGGTAATTCCGCGTTCAACCATATTGCCGCCAACATAAATATTGGTATTCCAATATTTTGCATTTTCACTTGCATTTTCAGAACTATTGCAAAGCAAAGTTGGAGAACAATCGACTATGGTTTTTAAGCATAGCAATTCTATGTCATTAAAAGCAGGAACTTTTACGCCATCTGCAGAAAACCTTTTATATGCTTCAAATAGCACTTTCTTGAGACTTAAGTATGCAACATCATTTACATTATTGAGTTGCATTCTTGCTTTTTCTTTCCACTGATCTAGTAAGGCATCAATTTTTTGTTTTACTATTTTCTGAATGGCTACTGTTTGGCTAGGGTGAATCAGCATAGAATGTGGATTATTATCTCCACGATACTTTCTAATTGCACCTCCGATAAAAAAATCACCAAGTGCTTTATACAAAGATTCGGGTATACCAATAGGGGCAGCAATGCTAGCACTTTCAGCCTCTGGGATTACTTTGCAAAAAATATCTTGTTCTTGCCCATGAAATTCAAGTAAGCCGCAATAATTCTGTCCAGGATATACTAATTCTCCAAAATCAGGAGAAAGCATATCGCAAGTCTCAATGAGAATGTTTGCCTGAGGAGTAGCGGTAACAGACAAAAAACAGTTTGTATTTATACTTGTTTTTAATCTTATTACCGATTCATAAGTTGAACTCATTAAACTTTGATAAACTTTTGTATTTAAAGTTGCCTGATCGCCTTCATCATCAATGATAACGGTTGGAATTTCTGATAATATAGTATCCTCAAAAATATTAGCAATGTCATTTATATGCTTAGGATGTTTTAACCCTACTATGATTACCTTGCGCCCATTTAATATGAAATCATTTATTTGTTCTGTGGTAATTAATGCTGAATTCGCTTCTGTCGTGAGCACAACAAGTTTATCTGCTGGCATATTAAATGCTTGTTGAATTCTAAAAGAATTTTGACGAGTTAAATTCTTTTTATTTCCGCCGAGCACAATGGCAAGATTGTATCCGTTATCAAACGCTAAGGATAAAGTTGAAATAAAATTAGATGTTTTACCACTTTGCACTTTACCAATAACAATTCCTGTTTTTGTTCCGGTTGTCTGAAGAGCGGGGTTAGGACATTGACTTAATATTCTTACTCCATTTTGAATTATCT
The DNA here is from genome assembly GCA_910577555.1 of uncultured Christensenella sp. Lineage (GTDB taxonomy): Bacteria > Bacillota > Clostridia > Christensenellales > Borkfalkiaceae > Coproplasma. The sequence goes on from CAJTLF010000009.1 coordinate 70,222, forward strand.
CTTCAGTGGCTTCTTGAGGCATTCCATCTTTAAGCATCTGCCTTATAACTTGCCTACAAAAAAATCCATCAGTATTGATAATCCAATTGTTAGTTTGTGGAATTTTTACATCCATAAATTTATTCATTGGTAATATTTCTCCTTGCAATGTCTTCAAGTATTTTATTCATATATAAACGAATGTCATCCGCATTAATTCTTCCATCAGGCGAGATTTTTTTGGATTCGCTTTCGGCTAACACCATTGCAATAGATAATTTTGTAATTAGTGGAATAAAATCACGCTTTTCTATGTAAGGAATAAAAAAAGCATGCCTTGTGTTTATCTTAACCTCATAAATATTATTTTGCTTCATTTCAACCGACAACCAATAAGCATATGGGGTTGAACGATCCAACATAATTGAAAATGAATACGGGACTTTTTTGTATTCAAAATTAAAGATAACGCTTGTCCCGCCTTGAAGATCAACTCCCTGATTTTCAGAATCAATATTCTCTTCCTTATTAACTTGTTCAACAGATTTGCCTTGCTCATTGGTTTCTTCTTCAGTTTCATCAACGAACATATCTTCTGTAACTTTAGGAACATCTGAATTATCAACAATTTTAAAATCAATATTATCAAACACGCCAGGAGCACGCATTCCATCAATAACCTGTGAAATGACGTCTTGCGTAGTAACCTTTTCTCGCACACGTATACTTGATGCTTTTTGCTTGTAATCTTTCGTTTGTTCAATGAGTTTCTCGATAAAGAGTTCTTCCAAACCACTATTATTCCAATCAAAAGCATCTTTAGCTTGCGTAACGGGCCAGTTATCCATATGTAGTTCTCCAAACATACGTTGATATGGATACAAATTACTGTCGCCAAAAACTTCATAGGGGCGATATGTTTTTTCAGACCCACCAATTATCACACGTCCACGCCTTATTAATGTAAATCCTGCATCCTTAACACTACCAGGAATTCTAATTGCTACAAATCCACTAACCGGTAAAATTAAACCATTGTGATTGATTGTAAATTCTATATTCTTTTTCCATTCAATAAGTTGACCATTCACATTTTCAGTATAAATAGGAGCTTCCTTAAACTGCAAATGCTCTCCCTTAAACGTAATATCAATAAGTCCACTTCGTATATCTTCTCGATAGGTACTACTTAAAAGATCTTTAATTTTTCCTTTTGTCCTTGAACCAGTAATTCGCTGATTTAATTTTTTGATTGTTATTATTGTGTAATGCTCTTTAGGATTTACTGTTTCTTCTTCGACTTCAATTTCTTCATTCTTATATCTTTCAAGCATATCGACATCGACAGTAGCCCGATATTTTTTTGAAGAACCTAATTGCGTAGACTCAACAGTCCAAAGATTGCCGTACCAACAAGCTGCAGTTTTTAATCCCATTCCGAACTCATTACGTCCACTTGTTTTCTGGGGTGGTTTATGCAAATTAATGGCTCTTACAAAATCAGACCACTCCATTCCAAAGGCACTATCCTTAATAACGATATAATCATCCCCATTATCTCCATCTACATAGTCAATTTCTATTTTCAATTGCTTATAATACTTCGTTGCCATTAAAATTTCTTGATTGTCATAAAAACTTTGAGTAGAGTTATCTACAAATTCTGCTAGGGCACTCCAATGCTGATAACTTAATCTTTTATATGTAGCATAAACATCGGTATCAGGTCTGATATTAATTTTTCTTTTCATATTGTTTTCTCCATCTTCCTAAGTTAAATAATCTTTCTGCAAGTATTTCTATTATCCGTACATTTACAGAGTTTCCTAATTGACGATATGCTTCATTATCATTTTCATGAAATACGAAATCATCATCAAAACTTTGTAATTTAGCTGCTTCAAAAGGGGTTATATACCTATAACAATTATTTTGCACATCCCAAATAATTGGTGTGTTTTTCATCGCAACCAAGGACGGGAAAAAATTGGGGCGTTTAACTCGAACTCCTGATTGTCTGATTTGTATTATGCCGTTTTTTATGTTTTCACAATCAATTCCGCAGTTCCATTCAAACTTTTGATGCAATTTTGTTTTTGATTTATCCATCATATGAAAACGAACAATCCAATCGTCTATGAATTGACGATGGGTTAAATATAAGTTTCGGTTAAAATCCACGAAGTTTTTCTTCCAACGCGGATAAAGAGGTATTGGCTTACCTTTTTCATCGTATAGGGGATTTCCATTTTTGTCCTTTTTAATATCGTCATAACCTATTTGCTTATAAAATTCATCAGTACTTTCAAAGCCTATTCCAAAACAAGACATCCATATGGGTTTTCCAATAATCCCCAAATTTGTTCTTTCTTTAAATTCAGACCAAGCGTCTAAAATGTGCACTAAATCGTTTGATAAATAATATTTTTTATCTACATCTGATTCCAAAATGTCTGGTATTGAATTAGAATGGCAGACACACATAAATTCTTCTAAATTCAAGTCTTCCTTATGTATGTAACCGTTTGTTAATGTTCGCTCATTCTTAAACTGTTTTTTTATGCCCAAAATATAAACACGTTCCCTAATTTGTGGAATTCCAAAATTATGTGGGGATAATATCAGCGGCTCTTCTGTAATAATAAAATCACGCGACATCAATTCTTTTTTTATTACGTCCCAATTAGCTTGATTATCGGCAAGATTTCGCACATTTTCGAGTATCACAAATTTCACTTCAGGATGCTCGTCCAGAATATCACAAATATTAAAAAATAAATCACCGCGTTCAACATCAGCAAAGCCTTCTCTTCTTCCAGCTTTAGAAAACGATTGACATGGAAAACCTGCACATAAAACATCAAAAGGTGGTATAATATTTTTTCTATCTTTTATATCTGAATCAAAAACAAGATGCTGATCGTTATTAAAGTTAGTGTTATAAACATCAACACAATTTGGGTTCTTTTCGCAAAAATAAACGCATCTACCCCCATGTCTGCGCATTGCTTGATGAAATCCGCCAATACCGGCAAATAAATCAATATACTTAAAATTCTTTTTAATCATATGTTATCCTATAAGTGAAACTATTTTTACAAATAAGTGTAATCTTGAAATTTGGCTAATATTTTTCAAACCTTAAAATACATTTGATTTTTGCTTGTAGGTTTTTCGGGAATTGTCATTCCGATTAAGCCTGCTTCAAGTGCCGGAAGAAGATAGTTTTTTCTGAAACTTACTCTGGATTTCATTTTTAACCTATCCATAATTTGTTGCGCGCTTTGCGGATAAGTTTCCATAACCTGCATAAGCTTATTTATCTGTATATTTAAGTGATTGTAATGCTCACGGCTGTCGTTAACGATATCTTTTATGGCTTGATTGATTACATCAAGCATAATCAGAATAAACGCATTTGACTTGCCTTCGCTTGTGGAAATTTTAAACGCATTGTAGTATTCTTCCTGATTATCTTTAATCACGCTTTCTATTGGAATATATTTGAATATCGGTTTCCAACTTGCAAGTAGTGCAGTTTGCCAAAGCCTTCCCATTCTACCGTTCCCGTCGTTAAATGGATGAATAAATTCAAACTCATAATGGAACACGCTTGATTTTATAAGCATTTGGACGTCTGCATCTTTTACCCAATCAAACAGCTGTTCAATGAGTTCACTTGCCATTTTTGCAGGGGGTGCGGCGTGAATTACGTTACCTTTACTATCTATTACGCCAACGTCTCCCGAACGAATATATCCCGCACGCTCAACAAGCCCGTTCATCATAATGCCGTGAATTTTGAGCAAGTCCTTTACTTTATAAGGATCTACAACGTCCAATTCTTTGTAGGCAGAAAAAGCGTTTTTAACGGCAATAATATCTTCCTGCGGACCTAAAACTCTCTTGCCATTGATAATATCGGTAACTTGCTCATAGGACAAAGTATTGTTTTCAATAGCAAGCGAAGAATGTATGCTTTTTACACGCGATACCTTCCTCAGGCGCGGTAATTTTTCAAGTTCGTTAATGTTTGAAAGTTTGCCTAAATTCTCCATAATTTCGGCCGACAGTTCAAACATTTTATTCGTCATATCAAAAGGCGGTATATAGTTCTCCATAAAACACTCCGTACAACTTTAAACTATTATATCAGAAAGCCAATTTAAAGTCAATAATCTTGTATGTTTTCTTATATGTTATTTACCGCATTAACAAGTAAAATGATGACGAAAAAAGTGACAGACCATAGGGTTGCTGTGTATTGTCCTTAAAAACTGCAAAAACCATAGGGTTGTTTATACCGTTCTCGTCCACATTTCGTCCACGTTTTAGACAAAAACAACTTAAAACGGATAATTACCGATAAAATCAATTTTGAGCGAATTTTCACAAGATATTGTGGTTTTTGCCTTACAAATAGTTGCAAATTACACTAATCAAATACGGCTAAAATCGCTCAAAATCCGAGGGCAACAACCCGATGGTCGGCGCAACGGTTGCCGTTGCGGTTGCCGTTCAGGAAGCTATGACGAAATAATTTGGAATATTACGAAGTAAGGGTGAGTTTTTAAAAACTCACCCTTTTTATATTAAAATGAAATAAATTTATTAGAAAAACAGGAGCCGAAATTCGGCTCCTGTCTGTTAAACTCTGATTAATGTTTTAAGTAAATTTTCAACAGTACTTTGTTCAACGATGCTTTGTATTGACAAATAATAACTCCAGTCTTCGTAATTAAATGATACTCTAGTAGTATTTACATAATAACCCCAATTTACTTCAACATTGTTAATTATTAACGAAAGATTGCAAGTTTCACTGTAATTTGTTAGAATATCAATTTCAGTATTATTGTCTGTTATATAGAATGAAATATAATTTCCAAAGCTATCAATTAATTCTTCTTTTAAACAAACGACTTCATCAGTATCAATCAGCTTATAGTGCGTCTCAACAACGTATTCTGCGTCTTTATACCAGTCAAAATACAATAAGTCCAGATTGCTTTGTTCTGAATAATCTTCTATGGAAACCATCGAAGGCTCAATACGATAATCTCCCATAGCACAATAACGCTTAGGTGGCAACGGTTCGGGCAAAAGAAAAACGAGCATAAGAATAGCCGCGGTTAAAAGCACTAACGCGCTTGAAACCATAATTATTATATTGCGCCTATTAGAAAAGAAACCTTTTGCAAGAGTGTTGCCGAACTCGATATCCGCAACAGTTTCCTGCTCGTCTTCTTCAAGCATTTTTTGAATTTTTTGCCAAGACGCCTTTTTTTGTTCGGGGTTCTGCTTGATAACTAATTTTTCAAAGTCCCGTTCAATTGACATTTAATCACCTTTAATATACGGATACCGCGTACGCGCTGTCGCACCAATCCGTAGATTCTAATTTTAAGTAACAATCTTCCATACCGGAAATACCGGTGGCAACTCTTAAATATTTATCCGTTCTGAAATTATTATTGCCGTTATAATATGTGAAAGTATACAGTCCAAATCCTACTGCAATATGCGCGCCATTAAACTCTGTTTTAACTACAATGTCATATGTAGAGTTGTTTCCGAAAGTATACATATCCATTTTATCGCAAAATAATAAAACGGGCTGGTTATTCTTTATAGCGTTTACAAAAGCAGCTTCGTTTATAGCATTATAGCCTTTAACGTTAGAATATGATAAATTTTGACCGTGGTTGTTTACGTAAGCGCGTAAACCGTTTTTGCAATCTTCTTCGCTTACGCCTACGTCGTCAACGTTAGTGCGCATTAAAGTATATAATTCACCGAATAATTTCGGAATGGTAGTAAAATCCATTCTCTTATACATTCCATTAGAGAAAAACGGATAATAATCTGGAATTAAATTTTCATAATACGCATCGTAAAATCCAACGATTATTGCGCCGGCAACAGGTCCGCACGAATTAGGATATGCGCTATACTGATAATAAAAAGGCACGCCTTTTACTGTTTCAACAAAAGAAATATCTCTTTTTGTAAATTCAATTCTATCCGTTACGGTTGCGGCATACGCCATTGCGTCATCGCCGTAAGATGCAGAGTATCTGCCTTGCTTTTCGGGCAATTTAACGCTGAAACCGCTGCAAAGGCAAACCATTAAGCACGCGAACAAGCATATTAAAAATGCACCGAAATACTTTTTTGAGTTCTTGATTTTCATAAGTAAATAATCTCCTTTTTTTGTCTCTAATTATATATACCGAAAAAAAAGGCAAATCGTTTACTTATTTTTCAAATTTTCCAAAACTATTTTTGCACCTGCTTTAAATTGCTTATATACGGTTGACTTTTTACTGTTCAAAAGCGCGGCGATTTCCATAAACGAATATCCTGCGTATACGTGCAGATAAATTACGTTCTGTTCTTCGGGGTTCAGCTTTTTAAGTTCGATTGCAAGCTCGTCCGTTTCGTAAATACTTTCGGAATCGCCGACTATATATTCAAAGGTCAACTGTTCAAGCGATACGGTATTTTCCAATTGCGCGTTGAAATTTCTTGCAACGTTTTCCACGATTTTGCACAGCCAATTATAGCCGTCCATATATTCCTTGAAAGTGTGAATATATTTTATCGCTTTGAAATATGATTCGTTGACGATATCTTCCCAATCGTTTTTATCTTCCGCATAAGTTAAAGCTACGACTTTAAGTTTGTTTACAGTCTTATCGTGCAACTCTTGTTGTTTTAATTTGTTACCTTTTTTAATCGCAGTTAATAAAGCGTTTATTTCGCGCCAAGACCTTGACATTTTTTCTTTTGAATCCTTACAGTGTTACTTTTTAATCTTTTAAATTTTTTAATATTTCAAATAAAAGTTTTTTTTGATTTTCCGGTAACTGTCTGAATTTTTTCAGTAACTCTTTTTCGCGATAAGACTCCGGCTCGGTTTCGTCTTCCGAAACAAGACAGGAAAGGTCTACCCCTAAAATCGGGCAAATTGCTTTAAGTGCGTGCAAAGAAGGCTCTGACCCCTTGTTATACCAATTATAAATAGTATTTTCCGATAAGCCCGCCATAAGCGTGAGTTTGTTTATGGTTAAATCTTTGGCGTTGGTAAGGGTTTTAATTCTCTCTAAAATCAAGTTCATATTACTCTCCGATTTTAATACTATCAATTCAACGATAATAAAATTATCGTTCAAAAGAATAATATTAAAATACCGATACTATTCATATTATAATATAAACTTTTAGATAAGGTTTAAACCAAAAGCCTTGTTTTTACGAAAAAATACGAACGATAGTTTAATCGTCCATGTTTTTTGGTGCGTTATTATTAAATTTAAAGAGGGAAACGATTCTCAACGTCGAAATCAAGACCGTTTTCGGCAGCGTGTTCCCAACGCTGAATAATCTCGAGACATTCAACGAAAGCAGTTTTTTCACCGTATTCAAACTGGTTTTCGTCAAATTCCTTTGCATTGCCAAGCTCATCTAAATAATAAGTGAGCAGGGCGATTACGTAGCGCAGAGTTTCGTGTGCGGTTAATTTTTTCATCAAGCTATTTTCTCCTTGAGTATTTTTTTAAACTTACTAAATTGTAACATATACAACACTCGTAAACTTTTTCAATGAAGGCTGTTTTTCTTGCGTAATACGCGTTTTTCGAAAATGGTGTTCTTTGCATTATCCATACGTCGCTTTCACCCGCGTAAATTCTCAACTTTTTACGGATTTGGGATATATTGCCGTCTCCTGCACGGTGTCAAAAAAGGTTAAATTATACAGTTATACAAACACTTTGGGCATAGTAATCCATTTACCACCCCATTAATATATACCTGTAAATTTCGCAATTCGTTTACCTTTTTTTAAAAATTTTTAAAAAAATTTAAAAAAACGCGCCTTTAGGTGCGTTTTTTTTGAAAAATTCGTGATTTTTATACGGTTATTGCTGTAAGACGAGCGCCTTTTTAGGGCAGAACGACGAGCATTTTCCGCAACGGACGCACTTATCGTGGTCTATTGACGGTGCGCCGTAGCCCTGCTGTGAAAGCGCGCCTACCGGACAGATTTTAACTGCGGGACAGGGATGATTCTGCGGACAGTTTTCTATAATCAAAGAAAGTTTTTTCATAACGGGATACCTTTATAGTCTTATTAATAAAATTTTAACACGGATTGAGCCGAAAATCAACGGTTTTAAATTAAAAAGATATTGGCGGG
>CAJTLF010000010.1 GCA_910577555.1 uncultured Christensenella sp.
CCCACCAATAATTCTTAGTTATTTAAAGGAAAAATGGAGCAATAAATAAAGAGATGCAAGTTTGTTTTGCATCTCTTTATCAAGCAAAGTAATTGCCGTTAGATAAACATCAATTAAAATAAAGGCAGATATAGAGCCATATAAATTCTAATAAATTAAAAAGGCTCTTGATTATGTATCTCGTCAAAATCGTCTAAAACTTCTTTAGGCGTTCTGTAATTTAAACGTGAGTGCAGGCGAAAGTTATTGTAATAATCAATATAATTATAAACAGATTGGAAGAATTCTTCGGGAGAATTATATGATTTTCGATAGAGTTCTTCTTTTTTTAGTGTTGCAAATAATGATTCCATATGTGCATTGTCTTGGGGAGTAGCTATCCTTGAAAATGACTGTTTAACACCATATGCTTTCAGCATTGCACGAATACTTGATGCGGTGAAGTTTGCGCCTTGGTCGCTATGAAAAATCAACCCATAAGGCGGGTTACGTTTTTCATAAGCATCAACAAAAGTATTTGCTACAAGTGCTGAATCATTATTTGTAGAAATATTGAATGAGATAACATAACGAGAATAAATATCTTCAATTGAACAAATATAGAATTTGCAGTCGCAAACATAAAATTCTGTTATATCGCTAAGCCAAGCAATATCGGGAGAACTTAAAGCATATCGCTTTTTATATCTCAAAATATTTTCACTTGAAAAATTTTGTTTGTTTTGAGGGCGGGCTGGCTTTTTGCCGATTTCAACGCGTATGCCGTTTTCTTTCATTAATCGAGAAACTCTTTTATAAGAAGTGATAAAACCTTTTCTTGCAAGTTCATGGCAAATGCGCTTTGAACCATAGCAGGGATTATCTGTGGCTATAGCTATTATTTGAAGAGCTAGCTGTTTGTTTTGCAACTCAGTTTTAGTTTCTTTGTGTGCGTCAAATCGATAAAACTTTGATCTATTAACATTTAATGCTTCACACAAATATTTAATAGGGTATTGTGCTTTATATTTTTTTATTGCATTTAGTTTATCGATTTCTGAAGATTGAGGAGAGCAGCCAATAACACTATAAATTTCTAAAAGTTTCTTTATTCTGTTGTTCTCCAATAGAATATTATTAAAATCGTGTTTAGTTATTATTGTTCCATTAGAACGAAATAGCTTTTTGTATTCTTCAACCCAATAGTAGAATGTGCTTTTGGGTACATTATATTTAGTGTGAAGACTCTTTCCGTTTCTGCCACGCAAATACATTTTAACAATATTTCTCTTAAATTTATCTGTATAATCTTTTTTTGCATTTGCATTTTTATTACTCATAAAAACTCCTTTGTGGGTTCAAAATTATAACAAAAAAGACGATTTTCGTAAAGTAAAGGCAGTGAGTTTACTTGCGAAAATCGTTTAAAATCATTATAATAGAAAAAGGATGTCGAAAAACAGTCCAATAAAAACTGTATCAAATTTCGACACCCTTCCACATTGGCAGGGGAGACACGATTCGAACATGCAACCGACGGTTTTGGAGACCGCGACTCTACCGTTGAGCTACTCCCCTGTAGCAATGACGATTATATATCATTACGGTAGGTTTAGTCAACTCTTTTTGGAGGTAAATTATGAAAAAACAATTCAAATTAGGCGTTATCGGTGGCGGTTACGACGCGTTTTCGCTGTTGCGCGGAGTTGTTTTATCAGATTTTATACGCGAGAAGAAAATTATCGTAAGCGACGAAAATGAAGACGCGTTGGACGAGATTGAAAACAGTCTCGGAGTAAAAACCACGCTGAGCAATAAATTCGTTGCACAGAACAGCGAATACCTTGTTTTGGCGGTAAATCCCAAAGAGTTTACGAAAGTGGCTGAAACGTTGGAAGGTGTAAGACCTGAAAAAGTCATTTCGTTAATGAACGGAATAACGAAAAGCCAAATTAAGAACGCGCTTGGCGTTGGTCTTATAAAAGTTGCCCGTGTCGTAATGAATTTGCCTTGTTTTATCGGTAGCGGTGCAATCGGTATCGATATGACCGATTTTAATAAAAGCCTTGACGATACCGAATTTATAAGTAAGGCGTTGTCTAACGTTGGCAGAACGGTAAGTCTTGGGGAAGATAATCTTAACGCCGTTACCGCTTTGAGCGGTAACGGGGTTTATTCTCTTATGTTTTTGGACGGCTTGATAGATGCAGGGGTAAATCTCGGTCTTTCCAGAAACCACGCAAAAATACTCGCTGTCGAATCGGTTATGGGTATTGCGGAGCTTGTGCGTCGGGAAGATAAAAGTATTGACGATTTGGTTTTGCAAACTTGCAAAGAGAATAGCTCGGCTATTAAATCCGTAAAGGCGTTGCAGGACGGCGAGTTTAAAAAACTTATCAACAGAGCTGTTTCCGTCTGTTTTTCGAAGGACGGCGAACAATGAAAAAAGTTATTCTATATACCGACGGTGCTTGTTCCGTAAATCCCGGTGTCGGCGGTTGGGGTGCGGTTTTATCGTTCAACGGTTTTGAAAAGCAATTTTCTGGTGCCGAAGCTGATACTACTAATAACCGTATGGAATTAAAAGCCGTAATCGAAGGGTTAAAACGGCTTAAAGAACCGTGCGAAGTGGAAGTTTACAGCGATTCTGCTTACGTAGTCAATGCGTTCCAGAATAATTGGATATACGGCTGGGAAAAGAGCGGTTATAAAAAATCGGATAACAAGCCCGTTTTAAACGATGATTTATGGCGGGAATTATTGCGGCTTACCAGAGAACATAGCGTCAAATTTATTAAAGTTAAAGGTCATGCCGATAACGAATATAACAACCTTTGCGACAAGTTGGCTACGACTGCGGTTAAAAATTTTAAAGTCGGATTATAAATTTTTGTCTTTTACTATATAATAATAGTAATAATGAACCGCGTCGACGTATTAAAACACACAGTAAATATTCTGGCGGTTGTGCTTATGAGTGCAATCGCTTTTCTTTTTCTTGCATACGGATTTAGTTATAAAAATATAGGTTTTGTCGCAGCAAATTTTACGATATTGGTGGCGGTAACGGGCGTTTTATGTACAGCAATTATGCTTGCGGGTATAATTTTTTACTGTTTCAACATAACTTCGCCTTATCGTTTGCTCGTTTGTGTCCTTGCGTTTATTGACGTATGTGCGGTAGTGTTTTACGCGCTGTGTGCAAGCGGGTTAATTTCAAAAATAAACAGTGTAGACGCACTGCGTGCTTATATAGAAAGTACGGGTGCTTGGGCGGCCGTAATTTATACTGTTTTTTGTTTCTTACAGGTAGTTATGTTGCCCGTCCCCGGTTCGGTAGCCGTTGCCGTCGGAACGGCTATGTTCGGACCGTTTAAATGTTCGCTTTACAGTTTCATCGGGATAGTTACGGGTTCTATAGTTGCCTTTGCTATAGGCAGATGGGTAGGTTATCGCGCGGTGTGCTGGATTGTGGGAAAAGAAAGTCTTGATAAGTGGCTGAAAAAATTGAAGGGCAGAGATTATCTCATACTTTCGCTTATGTTTTTATTGCCGCTTTTTCCCGACGATATTCTGTGCTTCGTGGCCGGATTGTCGTCGATGACTTGGGGATATTTTGTAATAATGATAATAATAACACGGGCAATTTCGGTTTTTACTTCGGCGTACTCGTTTGAGCTTATACCTTTTAATACGTGGTGGGGCATTCTGATTTGGTGCGTTATAGTTGCATTGGTTATTGCGTCTTTCTGGGCGGTGTGCAAGTACTATAAGCAGATAGACGATTTCATAAAAAATAAGTTAAAATTAAAAAATGCAAGCAGTAAACTGAAGTAAATTTTAAGGCGGCGTAAAGCCGTCTTTTTTTAGTCGGTTTTTTAAGTAAATTATTATCAAAATTGTTTGCATTTGCAAATATTTGTGTTAAAATGTATATGTAGGAAATTTGGCATTCAGGAGAATGGTATGGATAAAATAAGCTTATTGCAAAAACGCAAAAAGCAAATACTCGATGCTGGAAAAGCTATAAGGGCGGATATTGCCGCGCTCGTGGACGAAGAAAGTTTTGTTGAGCTTTCAAGTTTCAGCTTTTCAAAAAATGAATTTTACGGAGAAAATGCGGAAGGCGAAGGTGTAGTAACGGGCTTTGCTACTATTAACGATTGCCCTTTTTATATCGCGGCGCAGAATTTTGCCGTACTTTCCGGCGGCGTTAGTAAAGCCGCTTGTGAAAAGTTGGCAAAGTGCATTGCTCAGGCAGAAAAAACTTCTACTCCTATAATTTATATATTATCGTCGCACGGCGTGCAGATTGGCGAAGGAGTGAGCGTACTCGAAGGGCTTGCGAACTTGATTTTAAAAGTTTCACAGTTAAAGGGCAGTATACCGCAATACCTTATTGTAAACGGTGAAGTTTACGGCCAGTTATCCTTACTTGCCGCATCGTGCGATTTTAATTATTTTATTGATAAAAAGAGCGCTTTATGCACCAACAGTCCGTTGGTTCTCTCTGCTAAATCGGGTAAAAATCTTTCTGCTGTTCAGGTGGGCGGTGCTGAAGGGATTAAAAACGCACAGCTTTGTACGTTTACGGTTAAAGATTTTGCGCAAATTAAGGAATCGATTTCGGAAATTAACGAGCTTTTAGCTCTACCCGTCGCTGACGGCGGTGACCTTAATTTAGATTTGCCTGCTCTCAATAAAGCTATAGACGCAAAAGCTGTCGTCGGCGCGTTTGATGAAAATACGGCAATCGAGCTTGGGGCTACTTATTGTCCCGAAGTGAAGTGTTATCTTACGAGAATAGGCGGAATAGCGGTGGCGTGCGCAGTTTTCGACGGGAAAAACGGAGTAGAACTCAACGCGGCAAACGTAAGAAAATTAAAGGATTTTGCGGAGTTTGTTTGTTGTTACGGTTTGCCTTACGTAACCTTCGTCAATACGCTTGGAATTGCTTGTGAAGCGAGCGTAAACGACGGACTGGTTTTAAAAGAACTTGCTGAATACGTTTCCGTTCTCGATTGCATAGACGCGGCTAAAATTTCGGTCGTTTACGGTAAGGCAATCGGTCTTGGGTACACCGTTTTTGCGGCAAAATCAATGGGTTACGATTACAGCTACGCACTTGCCAACGCTAAAATAGCACTTTTTGACAGCGTTCAGGGTGCGGAAATCGAGTATTCAGACTATAAGAAAGTAAGCGTTGAAAAATTGCGCGAAAAATATGCAGAAGAAAATTCCGACCCTATTAATGCGGCAAAATACGGTTATATAGACGATATAATTCAGCCTGCATTTTTAAAGAAATACTTAATAGCGTCGTTGCAGATGCTCGTAAAGTGAGTTTGATATGTATTTGAATTTATTGGACATAGTTGCCGGCAGCGATAAAAATTATTATTTTGAAAACTTCGGCGAAGCGTTAATTTACGCTTTGATAGGTTTTCTGATAGTTTTCGTCGGCATTTCTATAATAATAGTAATAATTTGGTTGTTGGGGCTTTTATTTAAAAAGACCGATAATCTGGCTTTTCTGCGCGGGTGGGGAGCAAAAATAAAAGCTAAGCGCGCGGCGAAAAATAGTTCGGAGCAGTCTGAAATTGTTGAAAATTCCGATGAGATTTCCGATGAAGTAAAGGCGGCAATAATAGCCGCGATAATGGCTTATTACTGCGAAGAAAAACCGCAGTGTGAATTTAAAGTAAAGAGAATTAAGAGAATATAAGGAGTTTAAATATGCGTAATTTCGTTGTTACAATCGACGGTAAAAGTTATTCCGTAGGGGTTGAAGAAGTCGGAGAGAGTGCAGGTAGTTATTCAATTGCGCCGCAGACTGTGCAAACGTCCGCTCCCGCGCCTAAGGCTACCGTGAATGCAAAGGGTGAAAAGGTTTTGTCTCCGTTCCCCGGACTTATTAAAAATATACTCGTTGCCGACGGTTCGGCGGTAAAGAAGGACCAGCCTATAATGGTGCTTGAAGCTATGAAAATGGATAACGAGATAACCGCTCCTTGCGACGGTAAAATTACCGTTAGTGTGGTTAAGGGCGCAAACGTTGAAACGAACGCGGTGCTTGCCGTTATTGGTTAAGGAGTTGTATGCATAATTTACTTGCTGTAGACTTCGGCAAGATTTTCGGCAACCTTTACGAATCAATGGGGTTTGTTCAGGGAAATTTGCAAAACTATATAATGTTGCTTATTTCGTTCGTGCTGATGTATCTCGCCGTTGTCAAAAAATTTGAGCCGATGCTCCTTTTACCGATAGCGTTTGGTATGTTCTTGATAAATATACCCGGTGCGGAAAAAGTGCTTTGGGGTACTTATCCTGAAGGTCAGACTTCTTACGACAGTGTGGAAAATCGCGGTCTTTTATGGTATTTGTATTTCGGCGTCGATAAAGTTATTTATCCCCCGCTTATTTTCCTTGGAATAGGTGCAATGACCGATTTCGGACCGTTGATTGCAAATCCCAAGAGTATGCTTATCGGTGCAGGCGCGCAGCTCGGTATATTTATCGCGTTTCTGCTTGCCGCGGCTCTTGGTTTTTCGGTTGCGGCGGCTGCAGCAATTGCTATAATTGGCGGAGCCGACGGGCCTACCGCAATACTCGTAACTTCGCGGCTTGCGGGTGATTACGTACCTACGATAGCTATTGCGGCATATTCGTATATGGCGTTAATTCCAATTATCCAAAAACCTTTGATGAGATTGCTTACGACTAAGAAAGAACGCGCAATTCGTATGAAACCGTTGCGTCAGGTAAGCAAACTTGAAAAGATTTTGTTCCCTATAATAGTTACGCTTGTCGTCGGTATTGTTTTACCCGATTCAATCGCGCTTTTGGGTATGTTAATGCTCGGCAATCTTTTTAAAGAGTCGGGCGTCGTTGACAGATTATCCACTCAGGCGCAGAACGGTCTCATGAATACTATTACGATATTTTTGGGAATTGCCGTGGGAAGTAAAGCTAAGGGCGAGATTTTTCTGAGTTGGGCAACTTTGGAAATTATAGCAATAGGATTATTTGCTTTCGTTATAGGTACTATAGGCGGTTTGCTCGTGGCAAAAGTTATGTGTAAATTGACTAAAGGGCAGATAAATCCGTTGATAGGCTCGGCGGGCGTTTCCGCAGTTCCCATGGCAGCACGTATATCGGAAGACGTGGGAAGGGAATACGACCCGCAGAACCATTTGCTTATGCATGCGATGGGTCCAAACGTCGCGGGTGTTATCGGGTCAGCGATAGCCGCAGGCGTTCTGTTGGCTTGTTTCGGCGGATACGTAGACGGTACCGCTTCGGGTGAAGCCGTTGCCGGAATTGTCGGTTTGTTGGCGGCTTAAGGAGAATATAAAATGGAAAATAAAAGAGTTTTAATAACCGATACCATTTTGCGTGATGCGCATCAGTCGCATGCGGCTACGAGAATGAAGTTCGAAGAAATGGAGCCTGTACTTGCACTGTTGGACGAAGTTGGTTACTATTCTTTGGAAGCATGGGGTGGGGCAACTTTCGACAGCTGTCTCAGATTTTTGAACGAAGACCCTTGGGATAGGTTGAGAAATTTAAAAAAATATTTAAAAAAGACGCCTATTCAGATGCTTTTGCGCGGACAGAATTTGCTCGGTTATCGTCATTATGCCGACGATGTGGTTGAAAAGTTTATTGCAAAATCTGTTGAGAACGGAATTGGGGTTATCAGACTTTTCGACGCTTTGAATGACCCGCGAAATCTGGAAGCAAGCGTAAAAGCAATAAAGAAGTATGGCGACGGCGGTAAATGCGTTTGCGAATGTGCCATTTCGTATACTACAAGTCCCGTTCATACTACCGAATATTTCGTTAAACTTGCAAAGCAGTTTGAAGATATGGGCGCAGACAATATCTGTATAAAGGATATGGCAAACTTGCTGTTGCCTTTTACCGCTTACGAATTAGTAAAAGAACTTAAAAAAGAATTGCGTCCCGAAACGAAAGTGCATCTCCACACTCACAATACTACGGGTACGGGAGATATGATTTACTTAATGGCTATTCAGGCGGGTGTTGATATCGTTGACTGCGCGCTTTCGCCGCTCGGTAACGGTACTTCAAATCCTGCTACGGAGCCGCTCGTTGCAACTCTTAAAGGAACGCAATACGATACGGGAATTGATATAGAAAGTTTACTTCCCGCCGTTACACATTTCAATAAAGTTGCAGAAAGGCTTGAAAAGGACGGTTTTCTTAATCCGAAAGTCAGAAGGGTTGATATAAATACGCTTTTATATCAAGTTCCCGGCGGTATGCTTTCGAATTTGATGAATCAGTTAAAACAAGCAGGTAAAGAAGAAAAGCTTTTGGAATGTCTCGCCGAAGTGCCTGTTGTTCGTAAAGACAGCGGTTATCCGCCGCTTGTAACTCCTTCAAGCCAAATTGTCGGAACACAAGCTGTATGGAACGTGCTTTTAGGCAGATATAAAACGCTTACCGCGCAGTTTAAAGATATGATGCTTGGAAAATACGGTGCGGTGTTGGGTGAAAAAAATCCCGAAGTTTTAAAGGCTTGTCAAAAAGACGGTGAAAAAGTAATCGATTGTCGTCCAGCGGACCTTATTGAAAATGAATTTGAAGCTTTAACAGATAAAGTCAAATCTGACGGTTTTTACACTCAGGAAGAAGACGTGCTTTCTTATGCGTTGTTTCCCGAAGTTGCAACGAATTACTTTAAATGGAGAAAAGCTAAAAACACTGGTGTTGACTCTGATTTAGCAAACAATCCGAATAAAGTTTATCCCGTATAAAAAATTAAGGCGCAGGCATTCGCCCGCGCCTTTTATTTAAAGGAAAAATATGAAGAAAGTTGCGATAATAGGTGCGGGAGCCGCCGGATTAGTTGCGGCATACCGTGCGGCTGAATGCGGTAATGCGGTGACCGTTTTTGAAAAAAATGAAAAGAGCGGAAAAAAAATTTATATAACGGGTAAGGGGCGTTGTAACGTTACTCACGATTGCGCGCCCGACGAGTTTCTACAAAACGTAGTTAATAACGCAAGGTTTCTAACGCGTTCCGTTTACTCATTTTCGCCTGATGACTGCGTTGAGTTTTTTAAAAACGGTGGCGTTGAATTAAAACTGGAACGCGGCGGGCGATATTTTCCTGTAACAGACAAGGCGAGCGATATAACTAAATGTCTTGAAAAATACTGCAAAAATGCTGGTGTTGCGTTTAAATTTAACGAAGAAGTTAAAGAAATAAGCATTTTACATAGTACTATGTCTGGCATAATTACAAATAAAAACGAATACGCGTTTGATTGTGTGATAGTTTGTACGGGCGGGTTGAGTTATCCTTCTACGGGTTCAACAGGCGACGGCTATAAATTTGCGCAAAGTGCTGGACATACCGTAGTTCCGTTAAAGCAAGGGCTTTGCGGGTTGAATTTGAAGGGTGATTTTTATAAAAGTTTACAGGGATTAACTTTGAAAAACGTTAATCTTACGGTTAAAAACGGAGAAAAGACTGTAAAGAGTTTTTTCGGTGAAATGCTCTTTACGCATTTCGGTATTTCTGGTCCGATTGTTTTATCTGCGTCAAGCCTTATAAACAGGTTTGATTTACGCAACGTTAAACTTTGTCTTGATTTAAAGCCTGCATTAGATAAAAGTGCGCTTGATAAACGAATGTTAAGGGATTTTGATAGTTTTAAAAATAAATCTATTTCCAATTGTTTAAAAGAGTTGTTGCCGCTGGCAATAATACCCGAAGTTTTGAAAAGATGCGATATTTTTTCTGATTTAAAAGTCAATTCGGTAACGAAAGCGCAAAGATTAAGTTTATTGACAACTATTAAAAATTTTGATATGCTTGTATCGTCGCTCCGTGATTTTTCCGAGTCCATTATAACGGCGGGCGGAGTTGACGTAAAAGAAATTAATCCCAAGACGATGGAAAGTAAGTTGGTTAAGGGGCTGTTTTTTTGCGGCGAAGTACTTGATGTGGACGCTTTTACGGGTGGATATAATCTGCAAATAGCGTTTTCTACGGGATGGGCGGCAGGAAACGGAACGGGAGAATAGTTTATGGTAGCAATACGCGGGGCAACGACCGTTGAAAAAGATACTCCGAACGAAATAAAGTCGGCTGTTGGCGAACTAATTGCTCAAATTTTAAGTAGAAACAATATTTCCGCCGAAAAAATTATTTGCGTTACTTTTTCAAGCACGAATGATTTGCGCTCTTATTACCCGGCTAAAGCGGCGAGAGAATGGGGACTTTTTACGGTTCCGCTTTTTTCCGCTCTTGAACCGGATATTAAAGGGGCGTTAGGTAAATGTATAAGGGTTTTGATGCTCGTTGAAAGCAACGTGAAGCCCATTCCCGTATATTTGCGCGGAGCAAGTGCTTTACGCAAGGATTTATCCGCCGTGTACAACGTTGCGATAGACGGTCCTGCCGGTAGCGGTAAAAGTACCGTCGCTAAAAAAGTTGCTGAAAAATTCGGCATAATCTGTCTTGATACGGGTGCAATGTACCGCGCATGCGCACTTAAATGTTTAACCGAAGGCGTATCGGTAAGCGACGAAAATGCCGTTAATCTCGTATTGCGTGATACCGTGGTAACGGTAAAAAACGGCAACGGGGCGCAGTTAACGTATTTGGACGGTGTGAACGTAACCGATAAAATAAGGACGAACGAAATATCTATGGCGGCGTCTACAGTATCCGCTCACGCTTTAGTAAGGTCGAAAATGGTTGATTTACAGCGCGAAATAGCAAGTAAAACTTCGTGCGTGCTTGACGGGCGCGATATCGGTACTAACGTTTTGCCTTGTGCCGATTTCAAATTTTATCTTACCGCACGACCCGAGGTGCGGGCAAGACGCCGCGCCGACGAAAACGCTATAAAGGGAATAAACAGTGATTACGATAAAATATTAAAGGAAATAATCTTGCGCGACAGCCAGGACGAAAACCGCTCGATTGCTCCTTTAAAAATTGCTGCGGACGCCGTAGTAATTGATACTTCAGATATGTCCATTGACGAAGTCGTTTCGGCGGTCGTTTGCAAAATTCAGGAAAAAATATAAATGAAAAAAGAAAAGCGTAAATTAACTAAATTCGAGAAGTGGTTCAGGTTTATGCGCAGGGTGCATAGGTTTATCGTACAGCCTGTGTTTCCGTATAAAAAATACGGGCATAAGCAAAGATATAATGACCGTTCGTATATAATGGTATGTAACCACAAGAGTATAATGGACGTTGTTCTGCCTGTTATGGCAACTGATAAACCCGTGCATTTTATGGCTAAAAAAGAGCTGTTCCAAAAGGGTTTAGGAAAATGGTTTACGAGAAAATGCGAGTGTATTCCCGTTTCCCGCGACGGTACGGACGTAAGGGCAATTATGCAGGGAATGAAATATCTTAAAGAGGGCGGGGTCGTTGCGATTTTTCCAGAAGGTACGAGAAATAAGACGGATGAACGGTTTTTACCTTTTAAAAGCGGTGCAGCCGCTCTTGCAATAAAGACTAAAACACCTATTATACCTATAGTTCAGACAAAAAAAATCAAGGCTTTCAGGTGCGCGAAGGTGTTTTTCGGCGAGCCGATTGAATTTACGGAATTTTACGATAAGAAACTTACGCAGGAAGATATAGAAAAAGCCGACGCCTTGCTTTTAGATAAGATGAACGAGCTGTACGACCAACTTGACGCCATAATAAAAGAGAAGAAAAAGGGATAAATGGAAGTTATAATTGCCGAACACAGCGGATTTTGTACGGGGGTGCGTAAAGCGGTTAATACCGCAATGAATCTCGAAGGAAAAAACGCGTGCATTTTAGGCGAAATAATTCATAACGCCACCGTGGTAAAAGCCTTGAAGGACAAGGGGCTTGTTACTGTTGAAAGTCTTGAAGAAGTGCCGGACGGCGGAACCGTCGTTTTTCGCTCTCACGGCGTTCCTGAAAATTATTACGGTATTTGCCGCGAGCGCAATATCAGCGTGGTGGACTGTACTTGCAGTTTTGTACGCCGTACCCAGAAAATAGTTAAAAGCCAGTGTGCGCTCGGTAAGGAAATAATAATCGTCGGCGAACACGCGCATCCTGAAGTTATAGGCTTGCTCGGTTGGTGCGGCGGGAATGCGAGGGTGATTGACAATCCCGACGGCGATTTTTCGGAATTTGTCCAAAAAGACCTGTGTATCGTATGTCAAACGACTTTTTCGGCGCAAAAATTTGAAAAAATTATTAAAAATATTAAAAAAGTTTGTGAAAAAACAGTTGCTGTTTTCAAGACTATTTGTTATACTACTATAGAGCGGCAGATTGAAGTTGAAAGACTTGCCGCGCGTTGCGATGCAATAATCGTCGTGGGCGGTTTGAACAGCAGTAATACGAACAAACTTTACGAAATAGCGCAACGAAATTGCAAAAATGTTTTCAGGCTTTCCGATGCGGAAAGTTTAGATATTAACAAAATTAAAAATTTTAAGAGTATAGGTATTGTTTCAGGGGCATCGACTCCCGACGAACAAACCCGGGAGGTTCTTTTTAAGATGGCAGAAAACACAGAAGTTAAGGCATCCAACCTTATGGAAGAGGTGGTTGCTAAAATCGACAACGAGTCGAAGTTCAGGAAAGGTCAAACCGTCAAAGCCACGATTTCGCAGGCTACCGACGAAGGTTTGCAAATTCTTTTACCTTTCTCGAAAGCCGAAGTTCCTTTAAGCAAGGACGAGCTTGACTGCGAAAATTACAGCGCGGCAGACTACGTGGAAAAACTCGGCGAAACTATCGAATTGCTCGTCGTTGGGCTGAATCCCCTTAGATTATCCCAAAAGATGATTAAGGTGTTGCAGCAAGAAGAGTCTTTGACCGCAGAAATAGAAGGCGGCAAAGAGTTTTCGGTAGTTTGCACCGGCTCAAATAAGGGTGGGCTTACTGCTCAGTTCGGTACTTACTCGGTTTTCGTTCCAGCAAAAGAAATCCGCCCCGGTTTCGTTAAAGATTTGACCAAATACGAAGGCAAGACTTTGAGATTGCGTTCGCTTGAAATTAAGAGAAACGGTTCCAAAAAGGAAATTATCGCGTCCCAGCGCGTTATTTTACAGGAAGAACGCGACGCCAAAGATGCGGCAAGAGCTGAAAAAGAAGGCGAATTCTTTGCAAGCATCAACGTAGGCGACGTGGTTATGGGTAAGGTTGAGCGCGCAACCAATTTCGGTGCGTTTGTCTCCGTAAACGGTTTCGACTGCCTTGCGCATATTTCCGATTTGTCCTGGACGGGCGTTGCGGCGGTTACCGACGTGCTTGAAATAGGAAAAACTTATGAGTTTCTTATTCTTAAAATAGACGCTGAAAACAAGAAAGTTTCTATAGGTTATAAACAGCTTCAGCCCCAGCCTTGGGATTTAGCTGAAGAAAAATATCACGTTGACGACGTTATCCACGGCAAAGTAGTAAGAATCGTTCCTTTCGGCGCATTCATTGAAGTGGAAAAAGGAATCGACGGTTTGGTTCACGTTTCTCAGATTACTCACGAGAGAATTGAAACTCCCGCAACCGTTCTTAACGTCGGCGATGAAGTTGACGCTAAAATAATTGCAATCGACGTTGATGCGAGAAAGATGAACCTTTCCATTAAGGCTCTTCTTCCCGAAGGTGAAAAAAGAAAGCACGGCGAAGAAGAAGGCGAAGAGTCAGCTCCTAAAAAGGGTCGCGCTCCCAGAAGAGCGGTTGCTAACGACGACGAGCTTTCTACCTGGAGTGAAGGCAGCATAGGCGGAACTTCTATTGCCGATTTGCTTGCAGACGCAAAAAAGAATAAATAATATAAATTGTAATACAAACTCCGCTTTAACGGCGGAGTTTTTTTTGTTTAACGGCGAAGTTAAGGGGTTATAAAATAATTGTAAAAATTTCGTAACTTTAAGGTGATTTATGAAAAGAGAAGGAAATATTAAAATTTCAAGCGAAAATATGATGCCCATTATTAAAAAATGGCTGTATTCAGATAAGGACATTTTTTTAAGGGAAATAGTAGCCAACGGCGTTGACGCAATTACCAAGTTCAAAAAGCTTGTGGGAATGGGCGAAGCGACTGAAACGGGCGAAGAGTATTGTATAAAAATTTCCGTGGACAAAAAAGCCAAAACTCTTACCGTGGAAGATAACGGTTTGGGTATGACTGAAGACGAAGTGGAAAGCTATATAACCCAGATAGCTTTTTCGGGCGCGTCAGATTTTATTCAAAAGTATGAAAAAGCGGGCGGCGACGGTATAATCGGACATTTCGGTCTCGGTTTTTATTCCGTGTATATGGTTTCGGATAACGTGGAGATTTTTACTAAATCTTACAAAGATGCTCCCGCAGTTCACTGGGAAAGCGACGGTAATGCAGTTTACAGCATAGAAGAATGCGACAAATCCGACCGCGGTACGAAAATCGTGCTTCATATTTCAGCGGATGAAAAGGAATTTCTTGACGAAAGCAACGTAAAAAATCTCGTAAGAAAGTATTGTTCTTTCATGCCGTACAACGTTTACGTATCTTACAAGGGCGACGGCAAGGACGAACCGCTCAACTCCACTTTGCCGTTGTATGCAAAATTGCCCAAAGACTGCACCGAAGAAGAGTATAAAAAGTTTTACACCGATACTTTTATGGACTTTAACGAGCCTATGTTCTGGGTGCATCTGAATATGGATTATCCTTTTAAATTAAAGGGTATTCTGTATTTCCCCAAGATAAAAAATAAGGTTGAATTAGAGCGCGGTAAAGTTAAACTTTATTGTAATCAGGTATTTATTGCCGACAATATCAAGGAAGTTATACCCGAATTTTTGATGTTGCTTAACGGTGTTATCGATTGCCCTGATATTCCGCTCAACGTTTCGCGTAGTTTTTTGCAAAACGACAGGCAAGTGCAGAAAATCAGCAAGCATATAACCAAAAAAGTTGCGGACAAGCTCGTTTCGCTCTATAAAAACGACAGGGAAAAGTTTGAGAACAGTTGGGGCGATATTGCTAATTTTATTAAATTCGGTTGCATTAAGGATAACGATTTTTACGAAAAAGTAAAAGATATAATAATTTATAAAGATATTAACGGAAGATTCATTGGGTTTAACGACATTTTGCCCGCAGAAAATACGGAAGTTGCTGAAAATAAAGATAACGCCGAACAAACCGAAAATAAAAAACCGACTACGATTTATTACGTATCGGACGAAGAACAGCAGGCGCAGTATATAAAACTTTTCAAAGACGAAGGCTTGAACGCAATTTGTTGCGATAATTTTATCGACCCGCATTTTTTAAGCTTTATCGAGTATAAAGCTCCCGATAAACTAAAATTTATGCGTATCGATGCCGATTTGGACGGGGCTTTGAAAACGGGCGACGGCAGTGAAGACAGCGTTATTGCCGAAATTTTCAAAGCGGCAATTGCCGACGAGAAAACTACCGTAAAGTCCGAGACTTTAAAGAATACCGAAGTACCTGCAATTATTACAACTGACGAGTATATGCGCAGATACAGCGAAATGGGCAGGATGTACGGCATGAGCGACGGTGAACTGTTAAAAACGGTCGTTATCAATACGGCGAACCCTATCGTTGCGAAAATAAAAGAGCTTTCCGAAGAAAAACAGAAATTCGTTGCAAGGTATATTTATCTTCTTGCACTTAGTTCGTTTAAAAAACTGTCTAAAGAAGAATCAGACGAATTACAGCGTTGCAGTTTAAATTTACTTTTCGAATACGCAAAATAAACGTTTTGAGCCGTCCGCTTTAATAACGGGCGGTTTAATTTGGATAATTTTACTAAAATTTTACTATTTTTTTAAAATGTGTATTGAAAAAACTATTATAATATGGTAAAATAATTAAGGTATGAATAACTTGTGCGCGCGGTTGAAAAATTTTCATAACGGAAACGATTTTAAAGCATACGAGTTATTCGGCTGTCATTATTCCGATGGCGGAAAATACGTGTTTCGAGTATGGGCTCCGCGTGCGGCAAGCGTACATTTAAACGGTATTTTTTCCGAAAGCGAAAAGACTTTTCCTATGCAGAAACTTTGCGATAACGAAAGTTGGGAAGTTGAAGTTTTTGCAAAGGTAGGAGATAAATACGCTTTTATAATAGAAACTGCGGACGGAAGGAAGCTTTTTAAGTCAGACCCTTACGCTTTTAAGTCCGACTTACCCATTTCGAAATATTCCGTGGTTTGCGATTTGCCCGACTTTGCGGGTAGCGACAGACTGCGTGAGCCGCACCGTTACGATTTGCCGGTTAATATATACGAAGTCAATTTACTTTCCTGGAAACGCCATTTGGATGGTTCGTATTATTCCTATAAAGAACTTGCCGGAGAGCTTGTTCCTTACGTTAAGAGTATGGGTTATACCCACGTGGAATTTATGCCCGTAACGGAATATCCGTTCGATGGGAGTTGGGGTTATCAGGTTACGGGATATTTTTCCGTAACTTCCCGTCTCGGTAGTCCTGACGAATTTAAAATGCTCGTTGACGCATTTCATTCGGCGGGAATAGGAGTAATTCTCGATTGGGTGCCCGCGCACTTTCCAAAAGACGCTTGGGGATTGTATGAATTTGACGGTCAGCCGCTTTACGAATGTCCGCTTTGGGACAGAATGGAGCATTACGGTTGGGGTACGCGCCGTTTTGATTACGGTAAATACGAAATAGACAATTTCCTTTTGTCAAGCGCCTGTTTTTTTCTTGCAGTTTACGGAATAGACGGCTTGCGCGTAGACGCGGTTGCGTCAATGATTTATCTGAATTACGACCGCGCGGACGGCGATTTTACGCCTAATATTTACGGCGGGTGCGAAAATCTTGAAGGTATTGCGTTTTTAAAAAAATTCAATTCCGCCATTAAATCGGAATTTCCTGCGGCAGTAACCGTTGCCGAAGAGTCGACGGCGTTTCCCAAAGTCACGGGTAAAGTGTCTGACGGCGGACTTGGTTTCGATTACAAATGGAATATGGGTTGGATGAACGACGTTTTGTTTTACTGTCGGCAAGACCCGTATTTCAGAAATTATCATCACGATAAAATGACTTTTTCTCTCGTTTACGCCTTTTCGGAAAGATTTATACTTCCCGTTTCGCATGATGAAGTCGTTCACGTTAAAGGTTCTCTTGTAAATAAAATGTCCGGAGAATACGCGGATAAGTTTGCGGGCGAGAGATTATTTCTTGCTTTTATGTATGCTCATCCCGGCAAAAAACTCAACTTTATGGGATATGAAGTTGCGCAATTTAAAGAATGGGATTATAATTCGGGCGTTGATTTCTTTCTTGCAGACGAATATGAAATGCACTCGAAAATGTGTGCGTTCGTAAAGGCTTTAAATAAAATTTATTCAAAACACGAAAGCCTGTATTCGGTCGATTTTGATTGGAACGGATTTGAATGGCTTGTCGTAGACGATAAATTTAACAATCTTTTCGCTTTTGCGCGTACGGGAAAAAACGGTGAAAAAATCATTGCGGTTATGAATTTTTCCGGTGTTGATTTAATAAAATATTCGGTATCGACTGAAAATGCAAAGTATAAACTGATACTGAATACCGACGATAGAGAATATGGCGGTTCGGGAAAATTAAGAAAGAAAACTTTTAATTCGGTAAAACGCACGGACGGCAGCGGCGGTTATGCAATTGCGGTTAACGTACCAAGGCTTTCGTGTCTGTATTTTATAAAAGAAAAATAATTATCATTGGGGGATTTAGCAATGCTAAGAAAAAAAGAATGCGTTGCGATGTTGCTTGCCGGCGGTCAGGGCAGCAGGCTTTACGCTTTAACAAGTAATATCGCAAAACCTGCGGTTTCGTTCGGGTCGAAATACAGAATTATCGATTTTCCGCTTTCAAACTGCATTAATTCCGGTATAGATACCGTCGGAGTGCTTACACAGTACCAGCCGCTTGTATTAAACGAGTACGTAGGCAACGGTCAGCCGTGGGATTTGGACAGAACGTTCGGCGGCGTTCACATTCTTTCTCCTTATGAAGCTAAGACGGATACTTCCTGGTATAAAGGTACGGCAAACGCTATTTATCAGAATATAAGATTTATGAAAATGTACGACCCCGAATACGTGCTGATACTTTCGGGCGACCACATTTATAAAATGGATTACGATAAAATGATTGCGGCGCACAAAGCAGCGAATGCCGATTGTACGATTGCTTGCATGCAGGTTCCTTTGAGCGAAGCGTCGCGTTTCGGTATATTGAATACCCGTGAAGACGGCTCAATTTACGAGTTTGAAGAAAAACCCGCCAAGCCTAAAAGCGATTTGGCGTCTATGGGTATTTACGTATTTACCGCAGAAAAACTTTTCAAGTATCTAGAACTTGATAATAGCGACCCTAAATCCGAGAAAGATTTCGGCAAAAACGTGTTGCCCGCTATGCTTAATGCCGGAGAAAAAATGCAGTCTTACAGATTTGAAGGCTATTGGAAAGACGTTGGCACGATAAGCTCTCTTTGGGAAGCTAATATGGATTTGCTTGGCGTCGTTCCTAACTTTAAGCTGGACGACAGGGATAAAGTCATTTATTCGAGAAGTCCGCTTGCGCCCCCTGCTTATATTCAGGGCGAAGTTATAAATTCGCTCGTGGCTACCGGTTGCGAAGTGGAAGGTAAAGTCGTTAATTCGGTCGTAGGCACGAACTGCGTTATCGAAGAAGGCGCCGAAGTTATCGACAGCGTTCTTATGGGTAACATAACCGTTAAAGCAGGCGCGAAAATCAATTATTCCATAATTGACGAAGACGTGGTTATAGGCGAAAAGGCAGTTATAGGTTCTCCTATAAAACAGGCGTTGAAGGTCGGCGGAAAGACGGCTGGAATTGCAGTTCTCGGCAGGGGAATTACCGTTAAAAAGAGCGGAAAAATTCCGGCGGGCGAAATAGTAGATAAGGACGTTTAAGGGGGAAAATTAAAATGGCTTCAACTGTCGGAATTATATTTTCGAGTATGAACGAAGAAAACGTACCCGAAATTACAAAAGTTAGGTCTATGGGTTCAGTGCCTATGGGCGGCAGATACCGTTTGGTGGATTTTGCTCTTTCGAATATGGTTAATTCGGGCATAACCACCGTCGGAATGATAACGAAAAATAATTACCAGTCTTTAATGGACCATCTCGGTTCGGGTAAGTATTGGGATTTGGCGAGAAAAGAGGGCGGATTAATTCTTTTGCCGCCTTATAGCGGAGAATCGGAAACGCTATATCGTAACCGTCTGGAAGCATTGAAGGGCGCGACGGCGTTTTTGAAGAAGTGCAAGGAAGATTTCGTCGTGATTACGGACAGCGACGCAGTATATAAACTCGATTACAGCAAAGTAATTGACGCGCATATCGAAAAAAATGCCGATATTACAATGGTGTATCACGAACACGAAGTCGTAAAATCGCATTATTATATAAATTTTGAAACTGCGGCGGACGGAAAAATTACCGACGTTGCTATAAATTCCACTGCCCGCGGGGTTAGAAAGAACTATATTAACGTTATGGTTGCCCGCACTTCGTTTATGTTGCATCTTATTCAGGATGCAATTCAACACGGTTATACGAGTTTCGGCAGAGATATTTTAAGTAAGGGCGTTTCAACTTATAATCTATACGCTTATAAGCTTGAAGGTTATTACGCGAGCGTTACTTCGCTTGAAAAATATTTTTCAATCAACTTGGACCTGTTGAATAAGGATGTGCGAAAAGAGATATTCGGCGACAGAGACGTGTATACGAAAGTAAACGACAGCGCGCCCGCCAAATTTACCGATACGGCAAAAGTTAAAAATTCTCTGGTATCCGACGGCTGTTTCATAGAAGGCACGGTAGAAAATTGTATTCTTTTCCGCGGTGTTAAGATAGGCAGGGGAGCAGTAGTTAAAAACTGCATTATAATGACCGACAATATAATCGGAGAAAATTGTAATCTTGCATACGTCGTAAGCGATAAGGATTCGGTTATCCGTGACAACAGGACGCTTGCAGGCTGTGAAAAACAACCCTATTTCATCAACAAGGGTTCGCTTATATAAAGCAAAAAGGGGGAATAAATTATGGCTACCGTTACGAAAAAAACAAGTACTACGAAAACTACTACTAAAAAGACTGCTTCTGCGACGAAAGCGTCCGTTAAACCGGACGCTCCAAAACCCGTCAGAAAAACGGTAAAAGAAAAAGCTGCCGTAACAGCGCAAAAGAAGAAAATACTTTTCGTTGCATCTGAAGCTACGCCTTTTATTGCTACGGGCGGACTTGCGGAAGTTATAGGTTCGCTTTCCACTGCGCTTGCGGCTACAAAAAAGTTTGACGTAAGAGTTGTAATCCCGCTTTATTCGGATATTAAAAAGGAATATCGCGAAAAATTCACCTACCTTGGAAACCTTTACGTACATCTTGCATGGCGTAATCAATATTGCGGAATATTCGAGTACGTGAAGGACGGAGTTACTTATTACTTTATAGATAACGAATTTTACTTTAAGCGTCCCGGGTGTTACGGCTATTTCGACGACGGCGAAAGATTTGCTTTCTTCTCTCGTAGCGTTCTCGAGATTATGTCTTTTCTTAATTTTTACCCTGACGTTATGCACTGCCACGATTGGCAGGCTGCGCTTGCGGCAATTTATCTTAAAACCAACTATTGTTTCAGACCCGAATATCAATTTATACGCGCATTGTTTACTATTCATAATATAGAATATCAGGGTTGGTATTCGTTGGATTTGCTCGGCGATTTATTTGATATTTACGGTACTTATCAGTATTTGGTTGAATATAAAAATTCTATTAACCTTATGAAAGGTGCAATAGAGTGTTGCGAAAGATTTTCAACCGTAAGCCCTAAATATGCAGACGAAATTAAGAGCGAATACTATGCGCACGGGCTTGAACCCATAGTGCAGAGAAACGCTTTCAAGCTTTGCGGTATTCTTAACGGTATAGACGTGGAAGGCTATAATCCCGAAAAGGATACGCATCTTTACGCCAATTATACTGCGAATGATTTTGCAAATAAAGCGGTTTGTAAAAAGGGACTTCAGAAGCAACTCGGCTTGCCGCAAAAACCGGATACGCCGATTATTTCTATGGTAACCCGTTTGGTTTCGCATAAGGGGCTTGACCTTGTTACCGCAGTTATCGAAGAATTATTGCACGAAGACGTGCAAATAGTAATTCTCGGAACGGGAGACGCGCATTTTGAAGGATTCTTCAGTGACCTTGCAAGACGCTATCCCGATAAAATGAGTGCAAATATAATATTTAACGGAGATTTGTCAAGGAAAATATATTCGGGTTCGGATATATTCCTTATGCCTTCCAAGTCAGAACCTTGCGGGCTTTCGCAGATGATTGCCTGCCGCTACGGAACAATTCCCGTAGTAAGGGAGACGGGCGGACTTTATGATAGCATTAAACCGCTTGAAAACGGTTATACATTCACTAACTTCAACGCGCACGATATGCTTTTCGTGTTGCGCAAGGCAATCTCCGATTATAAAAACAAAGAAGAGTGGGCAAAATTAATGTATCGAGCGGCAACTTCCGATTTCAGTTGGGGGCATTCCGCACAGGAATACGAAACGCTCTATTTGAATATGCTTAAATAATTTTCAACTTCAGGAGAACAAAATGAGCTTAACTGCAATTACCGAAAAGGACGCAAAGGACTTAATTAAGGGAAAACTGTCGAGATACTTCGGCGTAGCCCCTGCGGAAGCGTCCAAAGAACAGGTTTATAAGGCCGTAGTAATGGTCGTAAGGGATATTTTACTTGAAAAGCGTCAGCAATTTCACAAAAAAGTGAAATCAAAGCGCGCAAAGAAAGTTTATTATCTTTGTATGGAATTCCTTATGGGGCGTTCGCTCAAAAACAGCTTGTACAATTTAGGGAATACGGCTGTTTTTGAAAAAGCGGTTGCGTCTTACGGGTTAAATCTCGAAGACCTATACGAGCTTGAACCTGACGCCGGACTTGGTAACGGCGGTTTAGGCAGACTTGCGGCGTGTTTTATGGACGCGTTGGCAACAGGAAATTATCCCGCAATGGGTTACTCGTTGCGTTATGAATACGGACTTTTCAAACAGAAAATAGTTGACGGGTGGCAGATAGAGTTGCCCGACGTTTGGTTGCCCGGCGGAGAAGCGTGGCTCACTCAGCGCACGGATAAATCTTTTATCGTTAAATTTAACGGACAGATAGAAGAAAAATGGACGGAAAACGGTCTTGAAACTAATTATATAAACTGTAATGAAGTTCAGGCTGTAGCTTATGATATGATGGTTTCTGGTAAGGGTAGCGAAGCTGTTTCCGTTTTAAGGTTATGGAAAGCAAGACCCGTACAGGACTTCAATATGAAGCTGTTTTCCCAGGGTGAGTACTATCAGGCAATGACGGAAGATAACGACGCCGATTTGCTTACGAAAGTGCTTTACCCTGCGGATAATCATAACGCAGGTAAGTCGCTTCGTTTAAAACAGCAATATTTTCTCTGCTCCGCATCAATTCAGAACATAGTGGAAGACCATAAGCGCAGGTACGGAAATCTTATGGATTTGCCTAAGTTTGCGGCGATTCATTTAAACGATACGCATCCCGCGTTAGCAATACCTGAACTTATGCGGGTTCTTGTGGATGAGTATTTTTACGATTGGAATAAAGCTTGGGCGATTACTACGGCTACGTGCGCATACACAAACCACACCGTGCTTGCCGAAGCTCTTGAAACTTGGTCGGAAGACCTTATTGCAAGAACAATTCCCAGAATTCATTCCATAATAAAGGAAATAAATCGCAGACTGTGCGAACGACTTTGGGATAAATTCCCTGGTGAATGGGCTAAAATTTCCAGAATGTCTATAATCGAACACGACCGTATTAAGATGGCAAATTTGTCTGTATACGGCGGACATAGCGTAAACGGAGTTTCTGCGTTACACAGTGAGATTATAAAAAATTCTGTGTTTAAGGATTTTTACGATTTTTCGCCTGAAAAATTTACTAACGTAACTAACGGTATTGCGCACAGAAGATGGCTCAATCAATCAAATCCCGAATTGAGTGCGCTTTTGACCGAGTGCATAGGCGATGGGTTTGAGCTTGACAGCTCTCGCCTTGCGGATTTTAAGAAATTCGAAGACGATGAAAGCGTTTTAAACAGACTTGACGAAATTAAGCTCATTAAGAAAAAACAATTTGCCGAATTTGCAAAGAAGAAGCAGGGTATTATAATTGACCCGAATACTTTATTCGACGTGCAGGCTAAGCGTTTACACGAGTATAAGCGGCAGCTTTTAAACGTTTTGAATATAATCGACACGTATCTTGATTTGCGGGATAATCCTAATCACAAAATTTTGCCTAAAACTTATATTTTCGGAGCGAAAGCGGCTCCCGGTTACGATATGGCAAAAAAGATTATTAAGCTAATCAATTATCTTGCCACAGAAATTTCTTCCGACCCTAAAATCAAGGAAAAGTTAAACGTTGTGTATATGGAAGATTACAACGTAACAATGTCGGAAAAGCTTATGCCCGCGTCCGAAGTATCTGAACAAATTTCTCTTGCCGGAAAAGAGGCGAGTGGAACTGGCAATATGAAATTTATGATAAACGGTGCGCTTACGATAGGTACGCTTGACGGCGCGAACGTTGAAATGGCGCAAGCTGTCGGCAAAGAAAATATTTTCATATTCGGATATAAAGCAAACGAAGTAGACGAGATTTGGCGTAACGGATACAGTTCAAGCAAGTTCTATAACGAGTCGCCCAAACTTCGGAGAATAATCGAAGCGTTGATTATAGGTTTCAACGGCGAAAGTTTTGCCGATATCGCAAATTATCTGCTGACAGATATGCCTGTTGCCGACCCGTATATGTGTATGGCTGATTTTGCGGCGTACAGCAACACTCAGCACGAAATTTCATCGTTATACGCTAAGAATAAGAAAAAATGGAATCAGATGTCACTGAGAAATATTGCAGCATCAGGCTATTTCTCGGCTGACCGTGCGATTGACGATTACGCTAATAACATATGGAATTTGAAAAGCGTAATTCAAAAAGTAGATAAATAAAATTTATATAAAAGAAAGGCAGAAAGTTTTCTGCCTTTCTTTTAATTATGTCTGACATAGTAGTTATTTGCCGTGTTTTTAATAAAAATCTTGACACTGTATTTATGATTAATGATTTAGAAATTTATTCAAATTTTTAGAAAAATTCTTGACAAAGCTACTATCCCCGTGCTATTCTTTATTTAATAACCGCAACACTTCGTAAAAGCTGTGTTTTACGAACACTTAAATCTTCTATTAGATAATACCACCATTTAAGGAAGAAGTCAAGAGTTTGAGCAAAAAAAAGTTGAAAAATTTTTAATTAAATAAAAATAAGTCCCTTTGCGCTTGCAAGGGGATTTTTTTATGCGGTTAAAATTAATTTAAACTGTCTTTCCGCTTTCCTTTATCTTCCGTCATTCCATTTTAACGCTTTTACGGTTTATTTCGTCAAGGCGGTTGTATTTTTTCCGTTATAAGGTTTTGCGTATTTGTTACGGAAAAAATCTCCACCGAGAAATACCTTGACTAAATCTCCCTAAAAGCGTTGCTTCCGTTCTGCCGAAAGGCAAATAAATTTAGGTAGGTAAAGGAAATGGAAGAAATGACAGTTTCGGAACTCAACCGCTTGATTTCGTATTTGAAGTCTATCGGTTGGAACGATACGGAAATTGTTAAATTGCTTGATTACATAAGCAGTTAAACGGTTTCCGTTGTAGGACATACTAAAAGCCGTCTCCCCTACTCCACAGTAGAAAACGGCTTTTACCACAGGGCGGTAGTTACCTATCTCTACCGCTCTAAACTTATTTTTATTATAACTTATCCACATTAAAAAATCAATCTTTTAAGGAGTTAATTTTATGTATTATGAAATAAATGTAGCTTTAAAAATTAATGGCAAATTTTACCACTATTTTGCAACAGCTGAAAGAAGTATCGACAATGAAGAAAAAGCCATACACATTGCAAACGAACTGCAAGAAATGTATGATAACAGATTTGGAATTGACAATGTTAAGATTACAATTACAAAGTGGAATAAAGTCGGACAAGAAATAAAAGCCCATTAAGGGCTTTTTTTATGGTCGTTAATTATTTCACCTGTTTCAATATCGATTTTAGACTGTACTAAAATTTCAAACGGGTTATTTGGGTTTGACTCTTCCACTATTTCACCGTTTTCAATTTTAGATAGAAAATTTTCTTCCATACGCAACATTCTTGCAAATTTTGTATATGTCCGAAAATTACGGATATAGTCACGACCATACTTTATTGCCCTTTGTTTATAGGTCATATTATTGTCTAACAGGTCCGTAACGAATTCTTCGTTATCGACAGTTTTTTTTGCACCGCGTTGGAAAAATCCCAAGTCGTTACAATGTATATCAGTTTCATTATAAAGTGCTTTATCGGGAAAATCTTCACTATGCGGAAGATAAATAAAATCTCTATATTTATCTTCCATTTTTCGGGCAAATGTATTTTGCTCCCCTTCCACCATTTTCCGCACTTGCTCAAAGCTCTTATTTTGCTTGAACGTGCATAGGATATGTATGTGTGGATCAGTCTTGTCCTTGTCGTGGAGTATCCAAGCCCATTTAAATGCTTTGTCTAAAAGCGGTTGAAAATTGCTCTCGTCGGTGTTATAAGTTACCACTTTAAAACTGTAAAATCTATCCATATATCACCCTTTCGGACTACGTCCGGTTATGTTAAAATGTGTGTGTGTGTGCGGTTTTGCTATCTATGCAAAAGATAGCAAAACCGCAACGGCGCACACCGTGCGCCTTGCACCCCGACGGCGCTGGTCGCGCCGGTATTGTCGGGGTGCAGTAAGCCCGCTTAAAGGACTTAAAGCGCGCGTTCGTTTTTAGGGGGATAAGAACGGGGTCGCCCTTATCCCCCTTTTTGCCTATCGCCTACGGCTCTTTTACGGCAAATTCACCCCCGCAATTACGAACGCGGAGTTTTATTGTAATAGCCGTGCTTTTTAAAGCTGTTAAAAGCGGAAGTCGGTTTCGAGCCTTTCGGCTTTGTTTGTTGCTTTTTCACTTCGTCGGGGCGTTCTAATGGATGCGCTTTGCAATATGCTTTTATTCCGTCAACAGATAAATCACCGTCAATATGTCGTTTATACACATATCCGACATTTTCAATACCGTAAAGAAAATACGGCTCACCGCTGAACGAATTATAACGGTCAAACACATCTCCCCATATACGGAATTTCCCCCATTCCGCCACTTTGATTTTTACATTTACCCCAACCGTCGAAAGCTCTTTCACAACTGCATTGAGCTGATTACGGATATATAAAAACTTCCATTTTTGCCGTTTCCAAAAGAACAAGAACCGACCTACACCCGATTTTACAACGTAATACATACCTACCAATAACCGCCGCAAAGCCTTATCAAGCGCACCGCCAACCTGCATATCGAATATTAAAGTTATAAGGTTATGCCGCACAAATTTTATAAGGTTGATAAGGTAGTTATTAAGACTTTCCCAATCACGGCAAAACGCAAGTATATCAGCTTCCTGTATAAACACAGCAGAACCACGCGGCAAGTACTGAACTTCAAAATCGTCGTTTGGAAGCCCAAGCCGCTGTAAATCTACTTCCCAAGTTTCAATACCCCTGCGCTTATCAAGAATTATTTTGTTATTACTAAAATACAAGGTATCGGAAATTTCAAGGCGAATACCGCTATCCGCATAAAAGCGCTTTGCAAGGTCTATCGCCATTTCTTTACGTTCCTTTCGATGACGGCGATAATCTTCTTTAAAAAGCGCAGCCGCAAGCGAAGTCTTGCCCGCCCCCTGCTCTCCACATATAGCGAAAAAACCGCTTGGTAAAGGCGCAGACTTCAAAATCTTAGTCAAATTCAAAATTTTTTACCTGCCTTTTCTTCCTTTTGTAAGCGTTTATCAAAGCGATTAAATTCCTTTATAAGCACCTTTAAAGCCGTTTCTATGCCTTTGTTGTAACCCTTTAAGAGTTTATCTTCTATGGGTAATTTTTTAAATAATATGCGTTTCTTCTTTGCTGTATCAGGCAACGGAACGCGTTTTAAACTTTGTAAATATTCTGTATGCACAGCGCGTATATGCGACTCGACTATTTTATAAAATAACTCTATTTCTATCATTACCCAGCCACCGCCTTTACAATAAATCGGATAAATTTTATTGCAAGTACAAACAAGACAACCGCAACGATAATGACGGTAATTGCAACAGCACTTTCAATAAAATTTGCATTGCCTGTAAAGAAGTTTTTCAAGCAATTCCAAATGTAAGCCCAAAAGCCTATATCCGCAGGCGAATTCGTAGGTTTGCCCGACCCCGTTTGTTTATCACCGATTACACCGAGATTATAAATTTCACCGTTGCAATTAAATTCAAGACGAAGCAAAGTCACGTCTGATACGATAGTGCCCGTTGTAGTACAAGCATTGACTATCGTCCAAATAAAGCCAAAAGGAAGTAACGCAGTAATAAGCACGTCTTTACCGCCAGCTTCACACGCGTATTCGGTTTCGTAGAAGTTAAGTACCCAATCATACTTTTTAAACACTTCCGTTTCTTCGTCTGTCAACTGTATATCTTTCATAAATTCAGCAGTGCTTGACATTCTTTGCCAATGTTCTTTTTCACCGCCCCAACCGCTACCGTCGTTGCTTACTTCATCGTCATAACGCAAGTATGCCGTTTGCGGAATTTTAGAACCGTATTCTGTGCCGCTTCCTGCAACAGCTTTGTAAGATTGAGTATAGAAAGATATATCGGCACTAATAAGATAATCTATCTTGTGGTCACAATTAAATAACAAAAAATGTGCGTCACAGGATTTAGTTCCAGCCCATTGAAAACCGTCGTCATAACGGCGAAAACCTATCATTTGCGAAGTTATCTTCAATACTTCCGTTGCGGTCATTTCATAACTTACAGTGTTATCAATATTTTTAACCGTCCAAAACTGCCCAACGGCATAAGCGATTTCATTTTTGACATTATCGTTATCCGCATTTCCGTCTATATGCCTATCAAAAGGACGGTAAATTGTTGATATGTTATAATAGCGAATTTCATTATTTAATACGCTATAATCTTTAACGAGATATTTACAAAAAACACCGCTCGAACTTAATAATTCCAAAGCATATAGCCGAGTACCGTTTACGCTTTCCGATAACGACATATTCACGGAAGTTGCAACAACGTATCTTGTTTTTTGACACGGTTGGTAAGTATATATAAATAAATCACCGTCAACACTTTCGGCTATCTGTATAACCTTTACGGAATAATCAGAACTATCGTCAGGAAAGTCGTTTTCATTAAATGTTTCGTCAAGTTGTAAATCGTCCATAACCGAAGTATACCGTGCCGTATTAGCAAAAGCGGACGAAAAACCCCGTCCGCCTAATACCGTAACGACAAGCAACAACAAAGTTATAAATATGTAAATTAAACGTTTATTAATTTGCTTGTTTTTCATTTTGCACCGCCTTAAAATTCAATACTACCGTCAACAGTTATATCAGTTATCAAAGCCGCAATACTTTCGGGGTTAAACTTAATATCACAAACGCCAATAGCCGTATCTTCGTAATTAGTATTTGCGTAGAACTTCACGCGCAACATTACTTTATCCGAATTTGCACGAAGAGAAGAAAGGAAGTTCGACCAATTACCTATAAAAGAACCCCAATTTGTAAAGAAGAAAGAACCGAAATAATCGCTGCCATCGAACTTATACTTATCAGCCGTCGCAGAAACAGAAGAACCGCCTGCACGCAAAGCGTTAAGATAATTTTGCGTTGCACAAATCTTATAACCCGACCAAGCATAATAATCGTCTTGACTGTCCATTTTTATCGCTTTCGTATAAATGTCCGACTTTTGAGCCGTAAGGCTAAACTTTGAATGGCTACTCTGAGTAAGACAATAACCCCAAACTTCGCCGTCGGTGTAAACAGGATAATCAATGGATATGTTTGTATCCGCCGAAGATAATTCAAAACCATATTCGCCGTTATTAAAATTAGTTTTTAAATTAAGCCCCAAAAATTTTTGAACATAATCAACGGTACAATTTGCCCGAACGGTACTATCGCCCTTAACAGGTTTTACAGATATAATTATTTGTTCACCAAATGCTTGCTTGCAAACAGCACGGGCAGTTAATGCACCGTCAGAAGTCGGAGTAATAGTTACGTAATCAGTAACTGTTTTACCGCTCGCAAAAGTACTTTCACTGTTCTTCCAAGCAATCGACCAGACAACATTTTTATCTGATGCATCAGCAGGTTCAACAACGGCAGTAAGCATATATGCGCTATCCGCTTGGGGGTCTATATCATTTGCCGCATATGCCGCGCGGGGAAGCTTTGCGCTTAAAAGCGAAATACCGTTATTTTCAACTTTATCTATCACCGAGCCGCCGTTTTCGTTGATATCGCCGTCAATAGGTTTGTCAGGGGCGTCGCCATTGACTTTATCGTCGTCTGCATTACCGCCCAAGCCTGTATCTGTAATTTTGCCTTTAACCCAAGCGTTAAAATCGGGAATTGCAAAGTAGCAAGATACAAACGCTATAACAGCGCAAAGAATGAACGATATTACGCTACACAATATTTTTTTTGCCATTATGCTTTACCCCCTTTATTACCGCCGTAATAATTTTTTGCCCTGCTTGCGGCAGTTCTCGCGCCTTTTACATACCCTGCTGAATATGCGCCGCGCTTTCCACCTGCCTTACTTCTGCCTTCGTGATAACTAATGCGTTCTTTCATAGAATAGTTTTTAGAATGTTTATTTCTTGCCATTTTCTGTTACCCCTGTGCCGTCCACATCAATATATCCGATTACTCGCTCTTCTCCAACCTTTACAGCGGCGAGCACACGCGGCGAACAGTCCAATAACTCAGCAATTACAGCACTGTCAAAAGTAAGTGTTACTTCACGGTATCCCATATCAACAACTATACAGTTGTATGCTTTACCGCTCTTTTCGCTGATTGCCTTCTTAAAAATGATTTTGTTTTTTTCCATAAAAAAACCTCCGATAAATTATTATCGAAGA
Source organism: uncultured Christensenella sp. (assembly GCA_910577555.1). Classification (GTDB taxonomy): domain Bacteria; phylum Bacillota; class Clostridia; order Christensenellales; family Borkfalkiaceae; genus Coproplasma. The sequence continues at coordinate 30,175 of CAJTLF010000010.1, forward strand.
TTGTAAGTGTTGTTGGTACATTCACCTGCCATAATACGAAGATTATGCCAGTTGAAGTATCCCGTAAAACATTCTTTTTACAAAGAATTTCCTTGACTTAATTTGCGCAATTAAATATAATTAACTTAAAAAAATTCTTCGTAAAAGTTTCTGTGTTTTACGAAGTGTTTGGGATATACTCACTTTGGCTATTAAATTGATTTTTGGAGATAAATTTATGGAAATAGTTATTTGTGTTATTGTTGGTATCATTAGTTTTTTTGTTTTATTGGCAATAGTTTACAAGCTACGCGCCGGTTCTAAGAATAAAACTGAAATTACAGAAACTACTACCACATCTGTTTCAAATGAAAATGTAAAAATAGATTATACTTATTACGTTAAGAAAAAGTCTTATTTAACTGATTGTGAAAAAGAATTTTTTCGTGTGATAAAAAGTCTTGTTTATCCTAATTACATTGTTTATCCGCAAGTCCCCTTATCTCAGATTATTGAAAAAGATTCGACGGATAGATATCAAAACGAACTTTACAGAATTATTGATTTCTGTATTTTCAGTAAAGATTTTGAACCTTTGGTTTGTATAGAAATTAATGATGAAACTCATCACCAAAAAAACAGATATGTTCGCGACCAAAAAGTTAAAAATATTTTAAATCAAGCGGATTTACCTATTGTTACTTTATGGACTAGTTTCGGCGTTAAAACCGAATATATAAAAGAAAGATTACGGAAATATTTGAAAATTTGATTAAATTATGTCTAATTATTTTGTTGAACGCAATTTAAAAAACCTTGAAACTATTGAACGGTTGTTAAATGAGTTACCATCGTTTTGTTTCGATTATTTTATATCTATTGAAAGCCAAACGTCTACGCTTACCCGTTTGAATTATGCTCACGATTTAAAGATATTTTTCTACTATCTGCAAGAAAAAAAATTCCGTAAAAATAAAGTTGTTTCGGGATTTACTCTTGAGGATTTGGAGAGCGTTACTGCCAACGATATCGAGTATTTTCTCGGATATCTTTCCCGCTACTTTTACGACGGAAAAGAGCGCACTTGCAACGAACGCGCCAAAGCGCGTAAGCTCTCTTCAGTTCGTGCAATGTTCAAGTTTTTCTTCAATAAAAATATGATTGGCGTTGATAATGCCGCAAAAGTAAAAACGCCTAAGTTACACGAAAAACCGATAATTCGTCTTGACGGTGAAGAAGTTTTTAATATTATAGACGTAGCTGAAAGCGGCGACGGTCTCACTCCCCACCAACGGGCTTATCACGAAAAGACTAAAGTACGGGATTCGGCAATTTTAATGTTATTTTTGGGAACAGGTATTCGTATAAGCGAACTGGTTGGTCTGAATAACGACGACTTAAATTTTAAGGATAATTCTTTCGTGGTTACACGCAAGGGCGGCAATAAAACCATTTTATATTTTGACGACGACGTCGCTGCGGCGTTACAAAGATATCTTGACTATAAAGAAAAAAATTATGAAGATTTAAAAGAGCCCACTGCTCTTTTCATATCTAACAATAAGGGGCGTATCACTGTTCGTGCAGTGGAAAATCTCGTTCAGAAATATGCAAAAATTGTTTCGCCGTTAAAAAAAATATCGCCCCATAAACTGCGTTCTACTTATGGAACACAGCTTTACAGAGCAACCGGTGATATTTATATCGTTGCGGACGTTTTAGGGCATAAAGACGTAAATACGACGCGTAAGCACTATGCTGCGGTAAGCGACGATAACCGCCGCGGCGTCGTAGGTAAAGTTAAATTACGACCCGATGAAGATTAGTGCTACTCTTCCGTTATAATCTTGTCAATTTTAATGACGGCATCGTCGCGGATATCCAGACAATTTCCGCAATTATCGCATAATTTTTTAGGGTCTAAGTCACAGATTTCGCACTCGCCACAGTCTATGCACTCCCTTTCATATAGCTCACATTCTTTTTTATAATCTTTCATAATACACCTTAATTTAATTTTAATACTATTTTTTATAAAATTCAACTAAAATTAAACAAACTTTTGTTTGATTTTTGTGTTATTCCGTGATATAATTATAAAAAACTTATTTTACGGTATAATATCGGTTAAGGAGCAACTTATGAACGAAAGACAGGCGTTGAAAGCGAAAAACGAACAGGCAGTTTTCGAATATATTAAAAAATTTATTGCAGAAAACGGCTATGCTCCCTGTGTGAGAGAAGTTTGTGCCGCATGCGATATTAAATCCACTGCTACCGTTTTTAATATTATTAACAGACTTAAAGAGCGCGGTTTGCTTGATAAATCAGACGTTAAGCGTCGGGCTATTGCTCTTAAAAGTAAGTCGGTATCCGTTCCCCTACTCGGAACTGTTGCCGCCGGTCAACCTATTTTCGCAACCGAAAGCTATGACGGGTATTACTCTTTACCTGAAAATTTTTTTGTCGGTGAAGATTTATTTATGCTTACGGTGCAAGGCTCTTCAATGATTAAAATCGGTATGTTCGATGGGGATAAAGTCGTCGTACGAAAACAGACTACTGCTGAAAACGGCGAAATAGTTGTTGCTCTTATTGAAGACGGTGCTACCGTTAAAAGATTTTTCAAGCGCAACGGTAAAATAATTCTTCATCCCGAGAATGATGAAATGGAAGATTTCATTTTTGACGAAGTTCAGATTTTGGGTAAAGTAGTCGGGCTTATAAGAAACATATAACTAAAGCGGGGCAACTGCCCCGCTTTAAAAACAAAAGACGGTTGTTGAAACCGTCTTTGATGGAGCTGCTAACCGGACTTGAACCGGTGACCTCGTCCTTACCAAGGACGTGCTCTACCTGCTGAGCCATAGCAGCATTTCGTTTACTTGAATATTATATTTTAAAAAGAGTTTATTGTCAATTTATTTTAGTTATAATTTAACTAAAAAATCGGAGAAATATTGCAAACTTCAGAATTTGAAAAAATAGCCGTAAAAACGTCGGTTATAACTATAATAGTAAACGCAATTTTATCTGTGTTTAAACTACTTGCCGGTATTTTTGGCGCGTCTATGGCTTTAATATCCGATGCCGTGCATTCCGCGTCAGACGTGTTTTCCACGATAATCGTTCTTTTGGGCGTAAAAATTTCGTCTAAACAGGCCGACAAAAAGCACCCCTTCGGTCATGAAAGGTTTGAATGTGTCGCTGCCATTATTCTTGCTGTCGTGTTATTTGCAACCGGAGTCGGAATAGGTTACAGCGGCGTTGAAAATATCGTAACTGGTGCGTATAATTCCTTTGAAAAGCCGCAAGTAATCGCTTTGGTCGCCGCCGCTGTCTCTATCGTCGTTAAAGAATTAATGTTTTGGTACACTATAGTCGCCGCAAAAAAAATTAATTCGTCCGCTCTCAAAGCCGATGCCTGGCACCACCGCTCGGACGCGCTGTCTTCCGTGGGTAGTCTTGTCGGTGTTGTCGGCGCAATGTGCGGCGTGCCTGTTCTCGATTCGGTTGCCTGTCTTGTTATTTGTGCTATGATTTTAATTGCTGCCGTTCGTATTTTTATAGATGCCGTAAAAAAAATGACGGACGAATCCTGCGACGAAAAGACGGAAAATGAAATTCGCGAGTTCGTAAAGGCTTGCGAAGGCGTCGAGCGTGTTGACGAGCTTATGACGAGACTTTTCGGCAACAGAATTTACGTAATAATAGAAATAGCTTGTAAACGCGATTTGCCGCTGTATAAGGCGCACGAAATAGCTGAAACGGTGCATGCAGGGGTTGAAAGCAGCTTCCCTTCGGTAAAACACGTGACCGTTCACGTAAACCCTTACGAAGAAAATGAAGAAAACGGATAATAAAATACCCGAACGAAATCGTTCGGGTATTTTATTAATTATTTTTTGCGTTTCAAATACGCTATTCTTACCGTCTTTTTTTCTTTGGGTTCAACTTCGGGCGTTGTTTCCGCTGCTACTTCTTTTGCGGGTTCTTCTTCAACAGACAACTGCTCTTCCACTTCTACGTCAAGACCTTCGGACTGTTTCATTTTAACGTAAGCCTGAGCGCAAGGATAGGGCAATTTTTTATTGCAGAAATCGCAAAAAGGCGCGTACTCTCCACATAAATCTCTTTTTAACCGCTGACTGTTGATAATTTTATCAACGTCGATAACTTTTTGCAAGTTAATAAGATTTTCCTTATTAAGGGTATTTGGCATAGATAAAAGCAACTGTAAAGGTGCCTGACTGTTCCACATAATAAACTTCTCCTTAGCTACTATTTAATTATACAATATATATTTGAATTTTTCAAGCGTTTAATCAAATTTCTTTCACTGACAAAGTGGCTAAAATTTCTTCGTATTTAGATTTTGCGAAAGAAATGCAGTCCGGTGAAGTAACTGCCGCCGTTCCTGCCGCAACACCGCAACGCAAAATTTCATGCAATGGCATTTCTTTTGCAAGCGCGTTTGTTGCCGCCGCAACCATTCCGTCGCCTGCTCCTAAGGTGGAATTCATAGCAACGTTTACGCTTTTACAAAAGTATCTGTCTTTTCCGTCGGTTATTAATGCTCCGCTTTTGCCGAGAGAGAGCAACACCCTTTTCGCTCCGAGATTAATCAATTGGTCACAAGCCGCCAGCGCGTCTTCTTTAGATTGTATTTTTTTGTTTATTGTGCGTTCAAGTTCTTCGAGATTAGGTTTAATAAGGTCAACGCCGTGTTTCAGTGAACAATAAAGCCGCTCGCCTTCGGTATCAACCACTTTTTTGACTCCGTTTGGAATAGCGTCAAGTACTTTACCGTAATAGTCGGGTGTCATTCCCTTTGCAAGGCTGCCTGAAATTACTACAGCATCGCATTTTTGCGACAGTTGTTTTACTAAGCTGACGAGTTCTTCTTGTTTTTGCGTGCTTATTGCCGCGCTTACGTCGTTCACTTCGGTCAACATTGACCTGTGGTCGATAAACTTATAGTTTTCCCTTACGCGGCCTTCGTTCCAGACGAACTTGTAAGGCACGCCTTCGCGGTGAAGTTCCCTTTCAAACTGTCCGCCATTACCGTCGTACATAAACCCCGTTGCAAAAGCGTCCGCTTTTAACCTTGCAATTCCTATTGCTACGTTTAAAGCTTTACCAGTAAAAAATACGCGTTTACTAATAAGCGTTTGACTTTTGCCTACGCACAGAGAATCTACTTCTATATTTACGTCTATGCACGGGCTTAAACACACCGCTAAAATCATCAGTTCCCCTTTTCATTTATCATTTACAGAATAAAAGCCGCTTTTTTTGCGGCTTTTAATTTTTACATTGAAATCATTTGCAAGGTTTCGTATAATTCGTAATTGAATTTTTTCTTCATACTTACGGCTTCGATAATATCCATATCGATAATTTCGTTTTTGTGAATACCGACAACTCTGTTTCCGACGCCGTCGTTCAAAAGCCTTACAGCTTTATTTCCGAATTGTGCCGCCAACATTCTGTCTGCCATAGTGGGCGAACCGCCGCGCTGTATATGTCCTATAGTCGTAGGGCGTACCGAATAAGTGGTAACGGATTGAAGTTGCTTTGCAAATTCGTCTGCCGTGCAAACGCCTTCGGCAACTACTACTATATTGGAATGTTTGCCGTTCGCGCGCGAACGGTTAATTTTCATAACTATATCGTCCAAATCGAATACGACTTCAGGAACGACGATAATTTCCGCACCGCTCGCTATTCCCGCAAACAAAGCTATGTCGCCGCACCGTCTGCCCATTACTTCCACGACGGAAATTCTTTCGTGCGAAGTCATAGTGTCGCGCAGTTTGTTTATTACGTCGATACAAGTATTAACGGCAGTATCGAAACCGAGCGTATAATCCGTATATTCAAGGTCGTTATCAATCGTTCCGGGAATGCCTATCGTAGGAATGCCGTACTCTTCGGAAAGGCATTTCGCGCCCCTGAAAGAACCGTCTCCGCCTATTACGACGAGTCCGTCTATTCCACGCGCTTCAAGCGTTTTAACTGCTTTTTTCTGCCCTTCTTTGGTAAGCATTTCAAGGCAACGCGCAGTTCTTAACTTCGTACCGCCTCTTTGAACGATATCCGAAACGGAACGCATTTCCATTGCAACCATATCGTCATCGATAAGTCCCTGATAGCCGCGTTCAATTCCGTATACTTCCATTCCGAAGTAAATTGCAGTGCGCACGACGGCGCGAATGCAGGCGTTCATTCCGGGAGCATCGCCACCACTGGTAAGCAAGCCGATTCTTTTCATTATTTCTTCCTCCGAAAAGCTGATATGCGCGCGCTTTTAATTCATTCGCTCCCCAACCGAACGCACGCAAAACTCATCATTCACTAATCATTATAGCAGACAAAAATATAAAAAACAAGAGTTTTTTTAAAAAATATCGTTAATCTATATATTTAATATTTTTTTGTTCTAAAAACGTATAAAGTTCGGCGAGCAACCCCTTGCAATAGTTCACTCCGTAAGGTAATTTGTAGCGTTTATCTCCGCGTACGAGTTTACATTCTGTCGTTCCTTCGTAGTTGGAAAGCGTGACTAAAAGGTCGTTGAAATCTTCGTCGCTCAATTGGCTCGTGTTTATCCAAAGAACTTCGGTTTTATCGGTTGGAATTTCGACTGCGACATTCTCTTGCGGAACCTGTTTTTCCGCTTCTGTTTTGATTTCTCTGATATCGTCTACGATACAGCTGAATCCTTTTTCGGAGTCGATTTCAAGTTTACCCGAAAGTTTAATAATTTTATCGTTCCCGATGAACGCCTTAACTTTTTCGTAAATTGCGGGAAAACATACGCATTCCAGACTGCCATAAACGTCTTCAATGCTTAAAAACGCCATCGAAGCTCCCGTGCGCTTGGTAGTCGTTCGTCTGTAAGAGCCGACTATGCCCGCCATAGTTATGCGCATTCCGTCGGTAATGCGGCTGTAAGTTTTGGTTCCGTCTTCGTCTTCAACGTAATCGTCCATAAACGAGCAGTCAAAGTTGCATCCTTCTATAGTATGCATATACTTTTCAAACGGGTGTCCGCTTACGTACACGCCCAATACTTCCTTTTCTTTGGAAAGTTTTTCGTTCAATTCATATTCGGGTAAATCGGGATAATTGACGACCAAAGTCTCGTCTTCTATTATATCGCCGAAAAGGCTCATCTGCGCACTGTTTTTCTGTTTGCTTATCGCCTTTGCTCGGGTGCAAAGTTCTTCGTAAACCTGTTCGAGTTGAGCGCGGTTTACGCCCATTTCGTCAAACGCTCCAGCAAATATCAAACCTTCTACAACGCGTGAATTCAAGCTGTCGATACAGCGCGAAACAAAGTCGGGAAAATCTTTAAAAAGTCCGTTTTGCTCCCTTTCTTTTATTATTTCATCGATAATCGCCTGTCCCGCACCCTTTAAAGCGGAGAGCCCGAAACGCACGCCGTCGTTTTCAACTCTGAACAGAGAGCGACTCTTGTTTATATCGGGCGGCAATACTTTCATGCCCTTATCTTTAAGGTATAAAACGTATTTGGTTATTTCTTCGATTTTGTTAAGTCTGTTGTTTAAAAGTGCGCAGATAAATTCTTTGCAGTAATATTTTTTAAGGTATGCCGTCTGATATGCAAGCGTAGCATATGCCGCCGCGTGTGATTTGTTAAAAGCATAGGATGCGAAGCCTTCCATATCGCCGAAAATTTTATTCGCGGTTTCGGCTGCAATGCCGTTATAGACGCACCCTACTATTTTACTGCCGTTAATATCGCTTACTCCGCCGTTAATAAACTTTTCTTTCTGCGCCATAAGCGTTTTTTTATCTTTTTTACCCATTGCGCGGCGTACTAAGTCCGCTTCGCCCAGAGAGAATCCGCCTAAATCCTGAAATATCTGCATAACCTGTTCCTGATAAACGGGTATGCCGTAAGTGACTTTAAGTATTTTCTCTTCCTGCGGGCAGTCGTATACTATTTTTTCGGTGCCGTGTTTTCTGTTGCAGAACGAATCAATGAATTTCATCGGTCCGGGTCTGTATAGTGAAACTCCCGCTATCAAATCTTCCAAAGTATCGGGTCGAAGGGTTTTCATGAATCGTTTCATGCCGCCCGCTTCGAGCTGGAACACCCCGTCAGTATCGCCTTCGGCTATCAGCGAATACGCTCCCGCATCTTCATATCCGATTTGGGTAAAGTCGATTTCTCGTCCGTAGTTTTCCTTGATGTAGTCGACGCACTTCTTTATATCTGTAAGCGTAACGAGCGCAAGGAAGTCCATTTTGAGCATTCCGAGAGCTTCGATTTCTTTCGCTACGAACTGGGTGGTTATATCTTCGCCGTTTCGGGAAAGCGGTACGTTGTCAGCTATGCGCTTTTGGCAGATTACTACGCCCGCGGCGTGCATGCCCGTCTGTCTGGGCATACCTTCGATGTTCAATGCCATGTCTATTACGCGCCTTAGCGTAGTATCGCTGTCGTAAATATCGCAAAATTCCGAATTCCTTACGGCTTTCAGTTCGTGGTATTTGCTCTCAAGGTCTGCCTTTTTATCGGGGTCGGTTTCGCTTTCGTATTTGGTTTTAGCGCCTTCTATTCTTCTGCCCAAAAGGTCGCTGATGGAAGTTTTACCGTCCATTATTTTGGTGAGCTTATCTGTTTCCGAATAGGGAACGCGCATAACTCTTCCGACGTCTTTTATTGAGTTTTTTGCCGCCATAGTACCGAAAGTTACTATCTGGCATACGTTTTCAACGCCGTATTTCCGGCGTACGTATTCGATAGTTTCTTCACGTCTGTCAGTGCAGAAGTCAATATCGAAGTCGGGCATGGAAACTCGGTCGGGATTTAAAAATCTTTCAAACAGTAAGTCGTATTGTAATGGTTCTACGTCGGTTATGCCTATCGAGTAAGCAACTATAGAGCTTACGCCCGACCCACGCCCCGGTCCTACGGGTATTCCGTGCTCTTTGGACCAGTTAATAAAGTCCCACACTACGAGATAATAATCCGCGTAACCCATACCGCAAATTATGCCCAGCTCGTATTCGGCGCGGTCAAGTTCTCTTTCGGAAAGTTTATCTCCGTATCTCTTCTTTAATCCTTCCGCGGTGAGTTTTCGTAAATATTCCTCCGCGGTAGACCCGTCCTCCGGAGTATATTCAGGAATAAGCGTCGTATCCTTTATCGGATAACCTTTCTTATCGAGATTAAACGCGGGCTCGGTTACTTTATTTGCAATTACCCGAGTGTTCGATATTGCCTGCGGGAAGTTCTGGAACAGCGCAAGCATCTGGTCGCCCGTTTTAAAATAAAATTCTTCAGTAGAAAATTTCATGCGCTTGGGGTCGTCAAGCTGTTTTTTCATCTGAATACACATCAGAACGTCCTGCATTTCCGCGTCGGCTTTTTCTATATAATGCACGTCGTTCGTGGCAACGAGCTCGGCACCTATTTCGTTTGCTAACTTAATGAGATGTGGCAGAACGGACTTTTCTTCGGGAATACCGTGGTCTTGAATTTCTATATAAAAATCTTCGCCGAAAATCGATTGCAGCTCTAACGCAAGTTTTTTTGCACCGTCGTAATCTCCGTTTAAAAGTCTGCGCGGTATGCCGCCTGCAAGGCACGCCGAAAGACATATTACTCCGTCAGAATGTTCTTTAAGTGCTTTATAATCGATTTTCGGTTTATAATAAAATCCGTCCACGAACGCCATTGAATCTAACTGGACAAGATTTTTATACCCCGCTTTATTTTTTGCAAGCAAAATTAAGTGTTCGGCGGTGTTTGACGATTTGTCGTTCATATCCTGCGTCATATAGAATTCACAGCCGATTATGTATTTTATACCTGCCTGAAAAGCCTTTTCCGCAAGCTGCAAAGTGCCGTACATATTTCCGTGGTCGGTAATACATACGGTGTCGATACCGTTCTTTTTGCAATGGTCGATTAAATTATCTATCTTGCAAGCCCCGTCAAGCAACGAATATTCTGTATGAAGATGTAAATGAACGAAATCTGTCATGGGTTTTTCCTTAGTCAACGAGCGACTGCGCAAGCTCGATTATTTTTCTTATTCTGTGGTTTAAACAACTTTTGGATACGTTTAATCTTTCCGCAAGCTCTTGCATAGACGCGTTTTTGTCCGCGAGCCTGCACTCGGCAACTTCAAAAAGATGTTTGTCAAGGCTCTGTAAACCTATTGTCTGAGAAATTATTTCAATGGCGCGTACTTGATTTACCGATGCCGTAACAGTTTTATCTATATTTGAAACCGAGCAATTGTTTACGCGGTTCGCGTTATTTTTCTTGTCTTTAATCTCCATTACCTTGTTGAGTTTTTCAAGGCACTTTTCGCAATCCATTACGGAAAGAAAATCTGAAATAACAGCTTTACTCTTTACGTAAACGACTGCCTTGTCTTTACGGGCAACGAGCTTTGCAAGTACTTCGAATTCGCAAAGCAGGTCGCAAAAATCGCTTGCGGTCAATTTATTCGAAAAGACCACTTCCAGATGATATCCCGTTCTGCTGAAAATCTCTTCGTCCGGTAAAGTGCAACTTCCTCCGCCGAGAAACGCGCCTTTAATATAATCGGTTTTTGAGTTTTCAGACGAAAAAACGCTGTCGTCAATGGAAAAAATTAAAAAATTTCCGTCGCCGTCTTCTCCGACGACACCTATTTTTTTCAAAAATGCTTCCGTATTTTTGTCGCAACATTCAAACGCCAGTTTATCCCTGCCGCTCATTAAATCGTATTTTGCATTTGAAACGGTGAGCGTAATTCCATAATCTTCTTCAAGCGTTTCGGTTAAAAATTCCGCCGTACGCTCGTTTTCTGTAACGATTTCAAATCCAAACAAGCCGTTCTTGCAAATTATACTGCCGCTCGTGCGGATAAACGCGGATAAAAAAGCGTTTTTATCGCTTATGTCGGTTGAAATTATTTCGTTTTTAATCTCTTCGGTAAAGTTAAGCATTTTATAAATTCTTTTCTTTGTATTCCTTGAATCTGAAATTGGGCAATCTGCCGTCGATATTGTCGATTCTGTCGAGCGGTACGCTTGCATCGCGCAAAATCTCTTCCGCAATCTTCGTGTCGCCTACTCTGTCGGCGGAATGCGCGTCCGAATTTATTACGAACCGCACTCCCGTTTGCGCCATAGCGTTAAGCTCTTCTGCGGAAACGTGCCGCTTTTTCGTATTTATCTCAATGTACGTGCCGTAATCGGCGCAACATTTAGCCACTTCGGTAAGGTTGCAGTAGCATTTATAATTAATGTGCGTTATTACGTCGATAGGATTGTTTTTTACGGCGTTTATATATGCGGCGGTCGTAGTTTTAATAATCTTGTTCGAAGGGGTTTTTCCCAGCTTGTATGCAAGATAATTTTTCAGCATAACGTCGCGCATGTCCGAAAACGACTTAAATCTCAAAACTTCGTGTATACCGCAAAGATATAAATCAAAATTTTTAAGGTCGCTCGTTTTCAAATCGGTTTCGCCGCTTACCGAAATAAGGTTGCTTTCCATGCCAAGTAAAACTTTAACACCGGTTAAACGCTCGGCTTCGTCAATTTCCGCTCTTAAATCGGGTAAATTTTTGCGTTTTAAACCGAAAAGCAGATGGTTAAAGCCGTGGTCGGTTATTCCTATTTCTTTTAAATTTTTTGCTTTTGCCGCCTTTGCGTTCTCTAAAACGGTATTCTTTCCGTGAGAATACGGCGTATGGGTATGATAATCAGACGTCAGTTTCATTAAATTTTCCTATGTAAACAACTTCTTCTTCAAGTTTTTCTTTGTAGCGTTCGTAAACGCGTCTCTTGACTTCGCAAATAAGCTTATAAACGTCTTTAGCTGTGCCGCTTTCGTTAATAATGAAATTCGCGTGTTCTTTGCTGACGGTTGCTCCACCAAATTGAAGTCCTTTTAAGCCCGTTTCGTCTATAATTCTTCCTGCGCTTATATTTTCGGGGTTTTTGAAAACGCACCCGCAACTTTTACCTTTAGGTTGTGCTTTTCGTAAATTTAAAAAATAGTTTACGCTATTTTTAACTTTTTCTTTGGTGGACTTGGTTACTTTTAACGAAACACTTAAAATAATAGCATTTATGTCACACATAGTACTATGTTTATTGCCAAATTTGCAATCTTCAAGCTTTAAATTGTGCGATTTTCCGTCATAAATGAGTACTTCTGTTACGTTACTCTCTATCCGTGTGCAATTAATTCCACCGTTCATAAGCGTTAAACCGCCTATGCTTGCAGGTATACCCGCAAGATATTCAAGTCCTTCTAAACCATTTAAAATACAGTAATCCAAAAGTTTTTTTACGCTTGTTCCGCTAAGGCAAGTCAGTGTAGTGCCTTCGTGCGAAATATCGCTCAAAAAACCCGTATGAATAACTGCGCCGTCGTAATCTTCGTCGGACGCAAGTACGTTTGACCCGTTACCTAAAATAAAGTATTTAGCGTAATTTGTATTTACGAAATCAAAAATTTCCGTGGCTTCATTTATGTTTTTTGGGAAAAAAGCTATTTTTGCGATGCCGCCAAGTCCGTAAGTAGTATGTTTGGCAAAGCTGAAATTTTCTTCGTAAGCTATATTTTTGGGTAATTGCACTATTCACCTTCTATATAATACCATTTTTTTGACTTTATATCAATTATTTAAGTAAATTTTTCAACTTATTTTCGTCGTTGTTTGTAATTGCATTATCAATTTCATTTTTTGTGCTTTCACTAATCGGAGCGACGAGCTTGTTTGTATACGAAAGTTCTTCCATTTGTGCCATTTCGTCGTCGTATAGCTTAGTTCCGTCTCTTAAAAGTCCTATTTTATTTATTTTGTCACCGTTATTTAAAAGGAACTCAATAAATTTTTCGGCATGAGAATTTTTTTGCGGTTGGTCGGTGCATATAGAAATATTCTGATATAAGTCGTTAAATTCGGTTAGCGGTTTTATGGAAAACGCAACTTCGCGGGTTTTTAACCGAAATACGTCTCTTTGCGTACCTAAAAGATATTTATAATCGCCGTTAATAAGTTTAATATACGCTCCCGTGGGCTTATCTCTCGTTGCGTTTTGCAGTCCGCTTAATAATGCCGCCGCGCCCGAAAAATTATCAGTTCCAGAATTGATTACAGTGTTTTCCGCAGTAACGTCTGAAAACGATGAATTAGGCTCGGTTGTCAGAATACAATATCCGCCGTGACACCAGGTATAAAACGGTTTTTTGCCGTGAATAAACTCTTCAATGCCGTAAGTACCGCCGCCGTATGATATTAAGTCGGGTGCGTTTCCGCTACGCAGGTTCATTCTTGCGGCGTCTGCAGAGAGTGCTGTAACTTTTATAAAGCAGTTATTTTTCTTAGCAAAATCATCGGCTATATTTTGCAGAAAAGTCGCTCTTGAGCCGCGCCCGCCTTCAAAGCTGTCAATCTGCCACAAATTGAGCATTGCGGGAGTTTTGTCGGCTTTTGCATTATCGCTCTGTAATATGGCTAAAACGGGCGTTAATACGATTATACTGATGCACAGAGCGAAATAAACGATTTTTTTTATTAAGGTCAAAATTTTTTTCGGCATAATATATAATATTGTCGAAGTCGTTAAAAAATACTTCGGGGAGTATTCGAATGAATACTCCCCGCCGCTCATTCGCTGAAACGCTCTCAAAAGAGTTTTAACGAACGGGCAAATATATTATAAAGCGTTAACGCTTGTATTAATACATTGTGCAACCTTTAAGGTTTTATACGGCTAATATAAAAAAACCCGCACAATTTTTTTGCGCGGGTTTCGATTATTTTTAAAAATCAGTCTTCGTCTGGTTCTTCGGGTAATTCCACGTTGTGGTATACGTCCTGTACGTCGTCAAGCTCGTTTAATTTATCGAGCATTTTCGTAAACGTTTCCAACTTATCGCCGTCAAGCGTAATATAGTTCTGCGGAATCATTTTAATTTCTGCTTCAAGGAAGGTTACGCCTTTACTCTCGAAATAAGCTCTCGCCTGAGACCACTTCTCGGGAGTAGTGTAAACTTCGTATACGTCGTCTTCGGTAACGAAATCTTCGGCTTCAGCTTCGAGACAATACTCCATCATAGTGTCTTCGTCTAACGCCACGGTTCTTTCTATCACGAACAAACCTTTGTTGTCGAACATATATGAAACGCAACCTGTTTGTCCCATCTGTCCGCCACATTTACCCATTGCGGAGCGGATATCTCCGGCAGTTCTGTTTACGTTATCGGTAAGCGTCTTGATAATAACTGCCGCACCCGCAACGCCGTAACCTTCGTAAACGAGCTCTTTATAGTCTTTATCACCCATTTCGCCCGCCGCTTTGGCAATAGAACGCTTGATATTGTCGTTTGGCATATTCGCGGCTTTTGCCTTTGCTATAACGTCGGCAAGTTTAGAGTTCGTATCGGGATTAGGATTTCCCTTTGCCGCGACTGCGAGCTCTCTGCCTATTTTTGTGAATACCGCCGCTCTTGCCGCATCTGTTTTACCCTTTTTAGCCTGTATATTGTGCCATTTGGAATGTCCTGACATAAATTTAACTCCTGTTCCGTTTTAATTGATACATTGCAATTCCCGCTGAAACCGCCGCGTTTAAGCTCTCGCAGGTTTCACGCATGGGTATTTTAACTTTAAATTCCGCGCTTTGCGCTACTCCTTCACTTATTCCGTTACCTTCGTTTCCGATACATAGACAGAAATTATCCGGCGGAGTAAATTCAAATACGTTTTCACCGTCCATATCCGCGCAAATAAGCGGAACGCCTTTTAAAAGCGGTAAAATTTCTTCTTCATTTCCGCGGCGGATATTTACGAAAAATATTCCGCTCATACTTGCGCGTACCGCCTTAGGTGAGTACGGGTCGGTACAGTTCAAAAGATAGACGTCTTCGTAGCCTGCCGCATTTGCCGTTCTTATTATTGTACCCAAATTGCCGGGGTCTTGTAAACTATCAAGCAACAGACAACTGTTTTGGGGTGCAATAAGTTCATTTTTCGGTATTTTAACTATCGCGAGAACGCCTTGCGGGGTTTTTTCGGAAGAAATACTTTCAAAAACTTCGTGCGTAACTACGGTTGCGCCGCTGTAATTTTCGGCAAGTTCGGAGACGCACACAATGCGCATTATTTCGCAACCGGCGGCGATACATTCGTTTACGGGCTTAATTCCTTCAACGATGTATGCACCCTTTTCTTTGCGGAATTTTTTATCGTTAAGTTTTGAAATTTCTTTTATAACGGGATTTGCTTTGGATGAAATTATCATATAAAAAATTAAGCCTTATAAAAAGGCTTAAAATTTGATTATAATGCTGCCTTAGCCTTGTCCGCAAGTGCGGCAAAAGCGGTTGCGTCGTTTACAGCGATATCGGCAAGAACCTTTCTGTTAAGGTTGATGCCCGCAACTTTAAGTCCGTGCATAAGCTTGGAATAAGATAAACCGTTAATTCTTGCCGCCGCATTTATACGGGCAATCCAAAGACTGCGCATATCGCGCTTTCTGAGCCTTCTGCCGATATAAGCGTAGTTCAGCGATTTCATAACCGCTTCGCGTGCAATTCTGTAAGATTTGGATTTATTTCCGAAATAGCCTTTTGCAAGGCGGAATATCTTTCTGCGTTTTTTAAGTGCGTTTACAGTTCTTTTGATACGCATCGTTACATCCTCCTATTAACCTTTATAAGGAATCATTGATTTTACGGTTGATTCCTGAGTGGTAGAAACAAGCGTATTCTGACGCAAATTTCTCTTTCTTTTTCTGTTTTTGGTTTCAGCTTTATGGTTTTTACCGCCATGGGGTCTTTTCACCTTGCCGGTCGAAGTAAGCCAAAAGCGTTTTTTAGTACCGCTGTGCGATTTCTGCTTGGGCATAATGTCGTCCTCCAATATATTTAAAACTTTTATTTTTCTTTTACGGGCGAAAGCATCATAATAATCATTCTGCCTTCGGTCGAAGGTTTTTTATCGATTACGGCTTTACCGCCGAGACCGTCGAAAAAGTCCTGCATTACCTTAACACCCTGATAAGCGCGAGCGTTTTCGCGCCCTTTCATTCTTATTGAAACCTTTACTTTATTTCCCGATTCCAAAAATTTAAGGCATTGTTTCGTTTTTACCGCAATATCACCTACGTCAATCGTCATTGAAAGACGAATTTCCTTTAATTCGACTATCGTCTGGTTTTTACGGTTTTCCTTTTCGCGTTTGGACTGTTCGTATTTGAATTTGGAATAATCCATAATTTTACATACGGGCGGTACGGCGTTGGGTGAAATCTTCACTAAGTCGAGTTCTGCGTCGTTTGCAAGCCTTTGCGCCTGAAACGCAGGCATAACGCCGAGCATGGAGCCGTCGGCTCCAATTACCCTTACTTCCTTGTCGCGAATGGATTCGTTGACGGAATACAAGTCTTTTATAATCATACACCTCTCGAAAAAATTACCGAAAAAAAATCGGGCTGCGCAAAGCAACCCGATATATTCAAGACGCAATAAGTCTTAAACTCGTTATCTTGCCGAACGAACCATCCGTGCGGCGAAAGGGGTTACCTTTGCTTAGCATTAATATAATACCAATAAAATCCCCTTATGTCAAACGATTTTTAATTAAAAAATAGTCTTTTCCGCGTTTTCCTTAACAACTTTTTTAAGGAAAGTTTCAAATTTGACGGTATCTTTATTTTCTACGCCGCGTTTGTTTACGTTTACGGTGCCTTCTTCCATTTCCTTGTCGCCAACTACGAGAACGTAAGGAATTTTATCTAACTTAGCTTCGCGTATTTTATATCCTATCTTCTCGTTGCGCTTATCAATCTCGCATCTGATGCCCGCGAGCATGAGTTTTTCGCAAACTTTTTCAGCATATTCAAGCGTTCTGTCGGTTATAGGAAGTACTTTAACCTGAGTGGGGCACATCCACAGCGGGAATGCTCCCGCGTACTTTTCTATAAGTAACGCAAGCGTCCTTTCGTAACACCCTATCGAGCTGCGGTGAATAACGAACGGGGTCTGTTTAGTTCCGTCGGCATCAACGTATTGCATTTCAAAGCTTTCGCCTGCGGCAAAGTCTATCTGAATGGTTATCAAAGTATCTTCTTTGCCGTAAACGTTCTTAGCCTGAATATCGAGCTTCGGACCGTAGAACGCCGCTTCGTCGTCCGCTTCCACGTAGGTAAGACCCAAATCGTCCAGTATGACTTTCATCATAGCTTCGGTCTTGTTCCACGCTTCGTCGTTGTCTATATATTTATCTGACTTTGACTTGCCGCGCTTTGAAAAACGGAAGGTTACGTCCTGTCTCATTCCCAACGCGTCTAAAATATCGTAAGAAAGGTCAAGACAGCGTTTAAACTCGTCTTCAACCTGTTCTTTGGTACAGATTATATGACCGTCGGAGAGAGTAAACTGTCTTACTCTTATAAGCCCGTGCATCTCGCCCGACGCTTCTTTTCTGAATTCGGTTGCCGTTTCGGAATATCTGCAAGGCAAATCACGGTAGGATTTAAGCCCGTTTTTGAAAATCTGATATTGGAACGGGCAGGTCATAGGGCGCAGAGCCATAATTTCCTCGCCGTTTGCAGATTCGCCGTGTTCGTCCGTTTCGCCCAGAATAAACATTTTATCGCGGTAGTGCGCCCAGTGACCGGAAATTTTATAAAGGTCGCTTTTAGCCATATTTGGCGTTCTGGTAATCATAAACCCGCGTTTTGCTTCTTCGTCTTCTACGAAACGGGTTAAAATCTGCAAAATTTTCGCGCCTTTAGGCATAAGTATAGGTAACCCCTGACCAATGACGTCGCTCGTCATAAAAATACCCAAGTCGCGCCCCAATTTATTGTGGTCGCGCTTTTTTGCTTCTTCCACTGCCGTCAGATATTCTTCGAGCTGTGCTTTTTTCTCGAAAGCCGTGCCGTAAATTCGGGTAAGCATCTTGTTTTTCTCGTTTCCGCGCCAATATGCGCCCGTCAAAGAAGTGAGCTTGAACGCCTTGATTTTACCCGTATTCGGCAAATGCGGTCCGCGGCAAAGGTCAGTGAAAGAGCCTTGCTTGTAGAAAGAAATAACGGCGTCGTCTGGTAAATCTTCAATGAGTTCGACTTTATAACTCTCACCGTATTTTTTCATGAGCTTGAGCGCGTCTTCACGCGGCAACTCGAATCTTTCGATTGCCGTTTTGGAATTTATTATCTTTTGCATTTCGGTTTCTATTTTTTCGAAATCGTCCTGCGTAATGGGCGTTTTGAAATCGATATCGTAATAAAAGCCGCTGTCTATTACGGGGCCGATAGCAAGTTTACACGTGGGGAAAATATTTTTTATCGCCTGTGCGAGAACGTGAGCGCAGGTATGGCGGTACACTTCAAGCCCTTCGTTGTCCTTTAAGGTTACGACTTCAAGAGTATCGCCGTTTTTAAGAGTTGCGGAAAGGTCGCAAAGAACGCCGTTTATCTTTGCCGCAACTGCCGAGCGCGCAAGCCCTTCGCTTATCTTTGCCGCCGCAGCTGCACAGTTGCAACCTTCGTCAACCTGTATTTCATCGCCGTTTTTAAGTAAAATGTTCATAATAACTCTCCCTTTGCTTTGTCAAAATAAAAAAGCCTTAAACGAATATAGTCGTTTAAGGACGCAAATTCCGCGCGGTTCCACCTTAATTGCTCTTGCCTATTACAAGAGCCGCTCTTAAAAGTTACGGATTATAAAAAGTGGTTTTCCCGTTCTCCTTGGAAACTGCGCGGATTTCAGCTGCCCGCGCTCTCTGTAAGCCCCTTGGCGGTACTTGTCTTTTACCGATTACGATAATTCTAATACTAAAAAACTTGTTTGTCAACAAGATTAAAGTCCTTTTTATTTAAAAATATTTGCCAATTATATTAAAATACCGTATAATAAATTTTAACGAATATTCAAGGATTTTTTATGGCTTACGTTGATTTTGAAAGTATAGAAAAAAAGTGGATTAAATATTGGGACGAAAATAAAACTTTTCACACTGATTTGCGTGATTTTTCCAAACCTAAATATTACGTATTGGATATGTTCCCCTATCCTTCCGGTGCGGGCTTACACGTAGGACACCCCGAAGGCTATACCGCGACCGACGTGCTTGCGCGAATGAAACGCATGCAAGGGTTTAACGTTCTCCACCCCGTCGGTTTTGACAGCTTCGGTTTACCCGCAGAGCAATTCGCTATTAAAACGGGCAATCATCCCGGCGGTTTTACGCAGAAAAATATTGAAAATTTTACGAAACAGCTTAAAATGCTCGGGTTTTCCTACGACTGGGAACAGTCCGTTTCAACTTGCGACCCGTCATATTACAAGTGGACGCAGTGGATATTCAAGCAGCTTTACAACGACGGGCTTGCACGTTACGTGGAAACGCCCGTAAATTGGTGTGAAGAGCTTGGTACCGTTCTTGCCAACGATGAAATCGTGGACGGTAAAAGCGAGCGCGGCGGTTATCCCGTTATCCGCAAAAATATGAAACAGTGGGTAATCGATATCGATAAATACGCCGAAAAACTGTTGCAGGGGCTTGACAAACTCGACTGGCCCGAGTCTTCCAAAACGGCGCAAAGAAATTGGATTGGAAAATCCGTCGGAGCTAAAGTAAACTTTAAAATAGACGGTTCAAACAAACAATTTACAGTTTTTACTACCCGTTGCGACACTTTATTCGGGGCAACTTATTGCGTGCTTGCACCCGAGCATAAACTCGTTGACGAAATTACAACTTCCGCGCAGAAGTCTGTTGTTGAAGAATATAAAAAAGCTTGCGCGAGTAAGTCCGAGCTTGAGCGCACGGAATTAAATAAAGAAAAAACGGGCGCGTTTACGGGTGCGTACGCAGTTAATCCCGCAAACGGTAAAAAAATTCCCGTTTATATTTCCGATTACGTTTTAACTTCCTACGGTACGGGCGCGATTATGGCTGTGCCTGCGCACGACGAGAGAGATTACGAGTTCGCAAAAAAATTCGGGCTTGAAATTATTCCCGTATTGCAGGGCGGCGATATCGATAAACAGGCGTTTACGGGCGACGGTAAGCATATTAACTCTGATTTCTTAAACGGACTGAATAAATCCGATGCAATCGCGGAAATGCTTAAATGGCTCGAAAGTAAAAAAATAGGCGAAAAGGCAGTAACTTATAAATTACGCGAATGGATATTCGCAAGGCAAAGATATTGGGGTGAACCACTCCCCATAATTCATCTTGAAAACGGTGAAACGGTTGTTTTAAGCGATAAAGAACTCCCGCTTGTTCTGCCTGAAATGAACGATTACAAAGCTCGCGGCGGTAATGCTCCCCTTGAAAACGCGCAGAATTGGGTAAACGTAACGGTCAACGGCGTCAAGGGCAAGCGCGAAACCACCACTATGCCCGGGTCGGCAGGGTCAAGCTGGTATTTTTTAAGATATTGCGACCCGCATAACGAAGATAAATTTGCCGATTACGAGCTTTTAAAGTATTGGATGCCCGTTGATTTTTATATGGGCGGCAAAGAGCATCTCGTCGGACACTTGCTT
Organism: uncultured Christensenella sp.; assembly: GCA_910577555.1. Classification (GTDB taxonomy): domain Bacteria; phylum Bacillota; class Clostridia; order Christensenellales; family Borkfalkiaceae; genus Coproplasma. The sequence continues at coordinate 50,708 of CAJTLF010000010.1, forward strand.
TACTCCCGTTTCTGGACGGAATTTCTGCATGATAAGGGGTTCGTTCCCTGTGCCGAGCCGTTCAAAAAACTGTGCCATCAGGGGCTTATTCTCGGTGAAGACGGCAACAAAATGTCTAAGAGCCTTGGCAACGTAATTAATCCCGACGACGTGGTTGCGGAGTATGGTGCGGACGTTTTAAGAGCTTACGAAATGTTTCTTGGTCCTATTACGGACAGTAAACCGTGGTCTACGACGAATATCGAAGGTATTAAAAAGTTCGTGGACAGAATTAACAGACTGTACCGCGAGCTTGACGTAATTTCTCCGGCGGCAAATGCAAATCTTGAAAAGATATATCACCAGACGGCGAAAAAGGTTACCGAAGATTACGAAAGCGTAAAGATAAATACTGCTATTTCGCAAATGATGATTTTCGTAAACGCCGTTTATAAAGAAGTTTCCGAAGGTAAAAATTTCCCCCTTGAATATGCAGAAGGGCTTGTAAAAATGCTCAATCCCCTTATGCCTTTCATTACCGAAGAAATTTGGACTACGGTTTTGGGACATGGCAAAACTATTGCTTACGAGCCTTGGGTTACTTATGACGAGAGTAAATGCCTTGACGACAGCATAGAATACGCCGTGCAGGTAAATAGCAAAATAAAAGCAAAAATAACGGTATCTGCAGATATTTCTGCCGAAGAAATTAAAAAAGTCGTTTTTGAAAACGAAGATATTATTCCGCTCGTTAGCGGCAAGGAAATTAAAAAATTTATTTTCGTACCGAAACGGTTAATCAATATTATAGTTTAACTTGTAAAACCGCCGCGACTGCAATTTAGTCGCGGCGGTTTATTTTATTCTTTTTTATCGTTATATTTGTTTGAAATAGCATCGGCTATTATAGAAAGAAAATATATGATACAACTTCCAAAGGCAAAAATGCATTGCAAAATTAAAATTTTCAACCATACGTCATACGTTAAAAAAATTCCAAAACCGGTATGAAATTCAAACGCGCATTTTACGTAAAAGATTAAAAATACTATTGCAAAAAATACGCCGTTTATTAAATAGAGAATGCTCTTTTTAGAAAGCTTGCGTCTTTCTTTCTGTTTTTTATCCATATTTTACTCCTTTTTGTACTTAATCAAACTTTATCATTCAAACGATATATTGTCAATATCAAAACGACGAAAAACTGTCCCGCTTTTGTCCCAAAACAAAAAACGGGTAATTTTACTTAAAATCGTTGAAAATATATCGCTCGTGTTGTATAATAAATTCTAAGGTATTATATGAACAAAATCGACGGAAGATATTTAAGAGAATTGCGAGAAAAAAACGGTTATTCTTTAAGGGTTTTTGCAGAAAAAATTTATGCATCGAAATCTGCCGTGCAGCGCTGGGAACAGACTTTCATTCCAGAAACGCCTGAAATTCTTAATAAAATTGCCGAAGTGTTAAATTTAGAAGTCGATGAAATGCGACTGGAATCAGCTGTAAAATATGGAAAGTCAGACAATAAAAAAGAAGTCGTGAATATCACAAACGACTTAGTTTCAAACAAAGCTACAGAACTTAACTTTGATTTAAAGTGGTTACTTTTTTCTATTGCTATATTTCTAGGCGGTATATTCTTATTTTCATTTATTACGTTAATTTAAAACACGGCGTACATTTGTACGCCGTGTTTTAAAATTAATTAAAGAGTTTCAAGCATTTTAACTACGTCGCCGACGGTTTTAAGGTCTGAAACCTTATCTTCGGGAATAGTTTTGCCCGTATTGTCTTCAAGCGTCATAAGCATTTCAACCACGTCGAGCGAATCCGCGCCCAAATCTTTAACGATTTCGCTGTTTTCGGTAATTTTGGATACGTCTACGTTTAATTGTTCTGCAAGAACTTTTGCAACTTCTTCAAACATTGAAATAATTCTCCTTATCGTGTTTTAAAAATTTTACTATGAACGGTTAATTTTGTCAAGTTAATTTGCGTTTTTCTTTGCCAAACGCTTTATCGAAAGTCCTATTCTCTGCTTTTTCTTATCGAGATTTATAATTATCGCTTCAACTTGCTGACCGACTTTCAACACGTCTGAAGGGTGCTTGATAAACTTATCGGTAATTTCGGAAACGTGAACGAGTCCGTCCTGATGCACCCCGATATCTATAAACGCACCGAAGTCTATAACGTTGCGCACCACTCCGTCGACGACCATACCAACTTCAAGGTCTTCGATGCTCATTATGTCCCTTCTCAACTGTCTTTGGGGCAAATTGTCGCGGATATCTCTGCCGGGTTTGATTAATTCGTTGATTATATCCTTCATCGTGGCGGTATCTAATTCGCAGGTTTCCGCCACTTTGTTTTCGCCGTACTCTTTTACTTTTTCGGGTAATTCGGAAAGTTTGCCGTCGCGAACGTCGTTTTCTGTGTATCCGAACAGCTCCAATAATTTTTCGGCTTTTTTATACGATTCGGGGTGTACGGCGGTATTGTCCAGAATATTTTTACCGTCGGTAATTCTTAAAAAGCCCGCGCACTGCTCGTAAGCCTTAGCTCCGAGTTTAGTTACCTTTAAAAGCTGCGACCTTGAAGTGAATTTACCGTTTTCGTCACGGTATGCAACGATATTTTTCGCTATACCCGAATTAAGTCCGGCAACGTATTTCAAAAGCGATACGCTTGCGGTGTTAAGGTCTACTCCTACGCTGTTTACGCAATCTTCCAAAACGCCGCCGAGAACGCTGTCCAACCGCTTTTTATCCATATCGTGCTGATATTGTCCGACGCCTATCGATTTGGGGTCTATTTTGATAAGCTCCGCCAAGGGGTCCTGTAAACGCCTTGCGATTGATATTGCAGACCTTCTCGTCAGGTCTAAATCGGGGAATTCTTCGACTGCAAGAGTACTTGCAGAATAAACGGACGCGCCCGCTTCGCTGACTATAGTATAGCTTACGGCAGGGTTATCCAACTCTTTTAAAAGCTCGGCAACGAAAATTTCCGTTTCCTTGCTTGCCGTGCCGTTACCTATGGAAATTATATCGATTTTATGCTTAGCAATTAAATTTTTAAGAAATTCCTTTGCATTTTCTATTTGCGCGGGTTTATGTACTTCGGGAATGGGATAAACGACGCCCGTTTCCAGAACGTGTCCCGTTTCGTCTACTACAGCCAACTTGCAACCCGTTCTGTACGCGGGGTCGAGACCGAGCGTAACTTTTCCCTTTACGGGCGGTTGCAAAAGCAACGGACGCAGATTTACTTCGAACATTTTAATTGCCTGTTCGCTTGCTTTATCGGTAAGGATAGCCCTAACTTCGCGCTCTATCGAAGGCTGTATAAGTCTGTCGTAACCGTCGTCTGCCGCTTCTTCTATAAGCTTTGCACAATCGGTATTCCCGTTTGCTTTTACGTATTTAACCGTACAAATACGCTTGGCTATTTCGGGGTTGAAGTATATTTTAGCTTTCAGGCACTCTTCTTTTTCGCCCCTGTTAATTGCAAGTATGCGGTGGTTTTTGATTTCGGGGACTAATTCGGCGTAGTCGGCGTACATTGCGTAAGTGCCTTTTTCGTCGTCCTTAACCATTTTAACCTGCATTTCACCGTGGTTTTCCAAGAGTGAACGCAATTTTTTACGCAGTTCGGCGTTATCAGAAATTATTTCCGCAATAACGTCTTTCGCTCCCGAAATTGCTTCGGCAACCGTTTTTACGCCTTTTTCCGCGTTTACAAACTTTTCCGCTTCCGCATAAGGGTCGCCTGCCTGTGCGAGAATAAACTCGGCAAGCGGTTGTAAGCCTTTTTCGATAGCAACGGACGCACGCGTCTTTTTCTTCTGCTTGAACGGACGGTAAACGTCTTCTATTTCCGTCATCGTCTGCGCGTTGTCTATGGCAAGCTGAATTTCTTCCGTCATCTTGCCTTGTTCCGTAATCGCCGCCGCCACTTCGCTTTTGCGCTTATTAAGGTTTTTAAGATACTCGTATCTGTCGTTAAATTCGCGCAACACCTGGTCGTTAATCGCGCCCGTCATTTCTTTGCGGTAACGCGCGATAAACGGAATCGTGTTCCCTTCGTCCAGAAGTTTAATAACGTTGTCTACGTGTTCGGGGCGGAGATTAAACTCTTCGGTCAACTGCTGTGAAATTTCCATTATTTTTTCATACCCTTTAATTCGTTTTTTTGTTCGTCGGTAAGTCTGAAACTTTCCGTTGCTTTTTGTATTGCTTTGTTATGAGTTTTTTTATCAAGCGTTCCCGCTTTTAAAAATTCTTTACCCGCGTCGTAATATTTTACCAGAATTTCTGCCGTAAGCCAGGCAACGGCCATATGTACGTAATAATAATCCGTATCCGCACCGTTTAAACAGTTGAATATCAGATTAAGATATTTTTCTTCAACATAGTAATGTAACAGCGTGGTAAATGCAAATCTCTGGTAAAATTCTGCGTCCGCTTTTAGATATTTTTCTATATAAGGCAGAAATTCCGTTTGGTGCTTGCTAATACATTTAGGCGTAAAACAATCGCATGTAGCCCAATTGTCTATTAACGCAACGCAATCATCAACGTAAGTTGTGAACTCGTCGAATTTTAAATTAGAAACTGCGGTCAGCTTAACGAAAGTTACTTCGTAATATTCGTCGGGAAAACTCATTATTTCCCGCACCGTAGCTTGTTTTGCCCACTTTTTAGCAAGCTTGCGTAAATCGGGAGTGCGTACGCCTATAACGTTTATTGCGTCGTTTTTTAAAAGCCGCTTATGAAACTCGCGGTAATTTTCGTCGCTGAGTTCTTTAAGTTCGGCTAAAAGTCCGTGATAAAGCTCCAAACCATTCTTCCTTTGAAAATCTTGTGTTTGCGGGGCTGGTAGACGAAAGTTTTGCGTACGGTATATCGATATCCGCATAACTTTTCAAAAATATCTCGTAAGCCTTGCCGCCGTTCACTATTATAAAACTTATTTTAGAATTTTGCAACACCTTTTTTAAATCGGCCACTTTAAAATTTTTTATAGTGTCGTCTTTAGACCCTTCTATCTCGCATTCCGTAACTATATCCCACAGTGCGACGCCGTGTTTTAAAGCAAAAATTTTTTTGCCTTGCGTATCCGACGGAACGCTTTCGCCGAAAAACGAGCATACCGTTTCCCAAAATCTGTTGCGCGGGTTTCCGTAATAAAAATCTACCTTTCGTGATTTAACGGAAGGAAAGCTGCCTAAAATAAGTACCTTGCTGTTTTGGTCGTAAACGGGCTCGAAGCCGTGTTTTATAATTTCCATTCGTAATTAAAGCGGCTTGTCTACCGCGCCCACGATTGCGCAGGCTCTTTTGCTTTCGTCGAAATTGAAGTTAATGGCGTCGAAAACATCGTTTAAAGTCACGGCGTTTATTTCTCCGACGCGTTTTTCAAAATCATATACTTTTCCGCTGTAAAGCATTTCTTTACCGAATAAGAGCATCTGTGAACTGGTGCTTTCCTGTGCGAAAATAGACGAAGAAACGAGTTGTTCTTTTCCGCGTAAAAATTCTTCTTCGGATACCTTATCTTTTTTCAGGCTTTTAATACATTCGTAAATTGCGTCTACCGATTGCATATACTTGCTTGAATTTACGCCCGCATAAATTGAAAGCGCACCCGCTTCCGCATAAGTGGAAACGTAAGAGTAAACGGTGTAGGCAAGTCCCAAATCTTCTCTCACCGTCTGAAACAGCCGTGAAGAAACTCCGCCGCCGAAAATGGTGTTCATAACCTGCGTGGCGTCGTATAAGCCGTCGTATCTCTTTACAGACGGGAAAGCTATTCCCACGTGAACCTGTTCGATTTTTTTATTTTTAAAGAGTGATTTGCCCTGTAACTCTACCTGAACGCTTTTGCGCTTGCCGCATTTTTTTTCAAGCTTGCCAAAGTATTTTTCCGCAAGCTCTTCTGCAAGCTTTTCGTCTATATTGCCCGCCATGGAAATAACTACGTTTTCGGGGACGTAATGTTCGGACATATATTCGTCAACGGCTTTTTTCGTGAACGAGCAGACGTTTTTCGCCGGGCCGAGAATATTTCTCCCGTATCCCCTTTCGCCGTAAAACGCCCGCGCAAGCAAGTCAAGGCAAAGGTCGTCGGGAGTATCTTCGTTCATATTGATTTCTTCAACGATTACGCCCTTTTCTTTCTCCATTTCGTCTTCGGGGAAAGTGCTTTCCAAAAACAAATCCGCAAGAATATCGAACGCTTCCGCGGCGTGTCCCGTAGTTGATTTTGCGTAATAGCAGGTTAAATCTTTACCTGTAAAAGCGTTCATCTGCGCGCCTATTCTGTCCATTTCGTCCGAAATCTGGTACGAAGTGCGTTTTTTGGTGCCTTTGAACGCCATATGTTCAATAAAATGAGAAATGCCGTCCTGCTCGTCGTTTTCCGCGCACGCGCCCGTGTGCACGAGTATACCCATAGTTACGGACATAAGCGACGACATTTTGTTTACGATAAGCCTTATTCCATTGTCGAATTTTTTGTAATGTATCATTGTTCTCCTAAAATCCGAGTTATTTTATCAGCTTTTAAGCCGTTTTCTCCTATGTATTTTAAAATTTCCGGCAGGGCTTGCACCGTTTGGTCTTTGGGGTGCATGAGAATAAACTCCCCCGCTTTTAAATTGTTCGTGGCGCGTTTTATTATAGTAGGTACGTCTTTATCGCGCCAGTCTATCGTGTCGCGCGACCACATAATAACTTTTAAATTCAGCGATTCGCAAGCCGTGAGCGTATTCTCGTTAAACGCACCCGAAGGCGGCGCGAAAAGAGTAATTTCTTCACCGCAAATCATATTTAAAAGCTTTATACTCGGGCGTATTTCCTGTAAATTTGCGTCGTAAGTCATCTTCGAGTGGTCTTTATGGAAATATCCGTGACTGCCCAACTCGTGTCCGCGCTTAAAAATCTCGCGCACGCAATCAACGTTATCGTCCGCCCAGCTTCCGCCTATGAAAAACGTTGCTTTGGCTTCGTGTTCGTCGAGAATATCGAGAATTTTAATCACGTTTTCGGTGCTTTCGTACACGTTGAAAGTAAGCCCTACGCTTCCGCAATTTTCATTGCCGCCGTAAAAAAGGTTTTTACTCTCGTAAAGTACGGCTTTGGCGTTCCCGCCGAGAAAACCGACGAGTGAAACTGCGGTTACCGCCACGATAAGCAAGATATTTGTAAATACTGAAAATAATTTTCTCTTCAATTAGTTTACCCCTAAAACGAAATACTATTTATATAATATTACGATTACAGGGACAACTTGACTATCTTAGCTTAATAAAAGTTACGCCCGTTTCTCCTTCTCCGTATTTGCCGTAACGGAAACTTTCCACGTTTTTGTGTTTTTTGAAAAGCTCGTGCAACGCAGAGCGCAATTTACCCGTTCCCACGCCGTGAATTACTTTTATTTCTTCCAGATTATCCGTTACGGCTCTGTCGATAAAATTTTCAACTTCGTAAGTCGCTTCTATTACCGTAAGTCCAAGCACGTTAATTTCAAGTATCGGCTGACTTGGCGGAAGTTTTTTAACGACTTTAATTTTCTTTTCAGCTTGTTCTTTACCGTTTACTATGAGTAAATCTTTCAACTTAAGATGCATAGCGAGCGCGCCCACGCGTACTTCGGCTTCGCCTTTTTTCGGGTTAAATGCTGTGACTTCGCCAATGCGTTCCATAGGCTTTACGTAAACCTGCGTTCCGTTGGTGACGGCTTGCGCCGTTGCCGGTAAAAAGTCAACCTGTTTCTTTTCTGTATCGCTCTCTTCTTCGTACGCGGCGTCCTTAATTTTGTTTTTAAGCGTGCGGGCCTTTATAAGGTCGCTTTCCGAAAGCTCTTCCTTTGCAAAAATTTGTTCTATTTCCGCAAGTAATTCTTCCGCTTTCTCCGTTCTGTCCGCGATAATCCGCCTGCTTTCCGTCCGCGCCGAACGGTTCAGTTTTTCTTTTTCGCGGTTAAGTTCTTCTATCCGCACGTTTACTTCGTCAAGCTTTTTCTGCCACTCCAGCCGAGCCGCGTTGGCTTTTGAAAGCTCGTTTTCCGCCTTTATTCTGCTTTCTTCGGCTTGCCGCACCACGTTTTCAAAGCTTCTCGCACCGTCTGAAAGATAGCTTTCCGCCCGTTCGAGAACTGTTTTATTCATTCCGAGCCGCCGTGCGATTGCCAGTGCGTTACTTGCTCCGGGAAGTCCTATTTTAATGCTGTAAAGCGGTTTCAGCGTGACGGAATCAAATTCCATACTCGCGTTTTCTATTCCGCCGATTTCATAAGCGAATTCTTTAAGCGGTGTAAAGTGCGTCGTTATTATACCTTTTGAACCGCGGTTTATCAAATGCTCCGTGACGGCTTTTGCAATCGCCTGACCTTCGTCGGGGTTTGTGCCGCCGCCGAGTTCGTCTATTAATACCAGACTTTTTGCGTTAGCACCTTCGCAAATGCTTATGATTTTCGTAAGATGAGACGAAAAGGTTGAAAGACTCTCTTCTATACTTTGACTGTCTCCGATATCGCAAAATACGCTATCAAAAACTGAAACCCGACTGCCTTCTGCCGCGGGAATAGCTAAACCGCACGCCGCCATAAGACAAAACAGTCCCGTCATTTTCAGCGTAACAGTCTTGCCGCCGGTGTTTGCTCCGCTCAATAAAAGAAAATTGTAATTGTCTCCAAGTTCAACTGATACGGGTACGCATTTTTTTGCGTCGACGAGCGGGTGTCTGCCCTTGACTATTTTTATAATCCCGCGGTCGTTTACCTTAGGTTGGGTGCATTTATGTGCGTAGCAATATTCCGCGCGGGCGTATAGTCCGTCAAGTTCGTTTAAAAGAGCGATATCCGTAATAAGACTATCGGACAGTTCGCCAAGGCGTTTGGATAGCGACTTTAATATTATTTCCACTTCTTCCCGCTCGTCTATGGCAAGCGCGATAAGCTCGTTATTCAGTTCAAGAATATATTCGGGTTCTATAAAGAAGGTTGCGCCCGTTTTCGAGCGGTCGTGTATAAACCCTTTAACGTGGCTCTTGTGTTCGGCTTTAACGGGTATAACGTATCTGTCGTTGCGCATCGTAACGATTGCGTCCTGTAAATATTCCGCTTGCTTGCCAGAAACGTATTCGGAAAGTTTTTCCCGTATTCTTGCGTTCAGGTTTTTTATTTTCGAACGGATTGAAAACAGTCTTTCGCTTGCGTAATCGCTAACGGCATCGATTGAAATTATTTTATCCGTAATATCGTTTTCAAGATTTGCGTCAAAATATATATTGCGCGTTATTTTGCGTACGAGTTTAATCTGGTTTTCGTCAGTCTTTTCTACCTGCGAATATGCCAACCGAGCCGCGCGTAACAATGATGCGGCGTTTAACAGCTCTTCGCAGGATAGCGTAGAACCCTTTTTTACTCTTTCAAGCTCGTCCGAAATGTCGCAAAAACTCTCTATTTTACCTATGCCGTATGAATATAAAAGCGCATCGCATTCGGCAGTCGCGGAAAGCCTTTCCCGTACTTCTGCCAAATCGGAAGACGGCGAACAGTTGGTAACGCCTTTTTTTCCGCCTTCGGTCGAGCAGTACTCAGCTACAGCGGAAAGAATTTTATTCAGTTCGAGTTTTTCAATACTTTTTAAATCCATAAATCAGTTAATCGGCTGTACCGAGTGTCCGCGCGTGGCGTTTTTAAACCGCTCGCGCAGTTTTTCTTCGTAGTTGCAAATTTTTACTATATTTTGCGGGTCGTTCTGCGTTGAGCAATCTAAAAGCGTGCCGCCGTTCGCCTGTTTAGCTACGAGACTGGCGCAATTGTAAAGCTCGAATCTGCACGCGCCGACGCTGCTTTTATAACGCTTTAAAGGGAATTTTCTGCCGTTTTCGTCGGTTAATGTATATAATTCCCGTTTATCGCAGGTTTTGCATTTCTTTTCAAACGGGCAGTAAATAATATCCATAACCTTTACGGAACCTGCGGCAAGGTAAAAGCTGTTTTTCGTACTTAAAGCGTTTATTTCGTTAGCCGTAATCTCTTTTGAAAGAGCAAAATATTCCGTATTAAGTTCGCTTACGCTTACTGCGTTTGAAATATTCAGTCCCGTACCTACGAAAAGCGGTTTATTCTGTTCTTCGGCAAGTTCAAATCCGTATATTCCGTCGCAATAGATACCGTCGAACTTATTTATTAAATCCTTTAAGAGACTTATCTCTTCGCCCGTCATATAAGGCGGCAGATAGATATACTTTTTACCGCTAAAATTTTTAAAAAGCGGCTCTGCGGGTGTGGAATAATCGTTTAATTTAAGCACCCCTATTTCCGCTGAAATGCCGTTAAGATTATTGCCAATAACTGCAATGTTTTCGTTTTTTTCGGGTTTTATTAAAGGAAAGGTGCAAAAATCGCTATATTTCTTATTATTGTTTTTTGAAATCTCTGAAAAGTAATTTTCGAAAACGGAGCGTCTGAGAGCGTTCAGTTCGGAAGTCGGCATAAATATTTCGTCGCAAAATATTTCACCGAAAATTACCGAATAAGGATATTTGTCCGTTTTGGAAAAGCAATTTTTAATATTTTCATTTGTAAGCGGTCTGTTCTGTGCGCGGTTAAGCGGCTTTTCACCGTAAAAATGCTTGCCGTTTACCGTTATTTCCGCCCTTTCTCCCGCAATAAACTTTGCGGAAATATATAACGGCAATTTTTTCTCCGTTTTTAAAAGCCTTTCGTTTAACGAGCTGTCGGTAGTAACGAAAACTTTATCACCGTTTTTCAGTCTGTTATTCGTTGAAAGAATAAATCCGCCTTTTATATTGCCGCCAAACGCCGCGCCGCCTGCTTCTTTGCCGTCGCGCAGAATTTTAAATCCGTCGCCACCCGTAAATTTTTGTGGCGTATAGCATAAAAATTTACCGTTTTTAACGGTGACCGTGCCTACAAATTCGCCTATATGCCCTTGAACTGCGGACGAAAGGAATGATTTATCCTGCCCGAATGCTAACCCTTTTGTATAATTGCCGCGGTTGAAGGTACGTTTTAAGTCGCTTAAATCACCGTTCTCAGTCCGTTCGTCTAAAATATTACGATAATATTTGACTGCCGCGGAAACGTATTCCGCTCTCCGCATTCTTCCTTCTATTTTAAACGAGAAAACTCCTGCATCGCGCAATTTTTTTATATCTTCGCCCACACATAAATCTGACGGTGAAAGTCTGTAAGCGTTTTCCTGAAAGCCGTCGCGGTCTATCGAGTAGCGTTTTCTGCAGGGCTGTTTACATTTTCCGCGGTTGCCGCTATTTCCGCCGGCAAAGGACGAGAGATAGCATTGTCCCGAAAAACAGGTGCATAGCGCACCCTGAACGAAAACTTCGGTTTCTATTATCGAAGCAATTTCTTTAATATCGTTTATACTCGTTTCTCTCGATAAAATTACGCGTGAAAAACCGAGTTTTTTTGCAAATTTCGCACCGTAAGCGTTGCAAACTCCCGCCTGAGTTGAAAGGTGTAATACTATTTCGGGATAATTCCGTTTAATAAACGCGCCTAAGAGTGCATCGGAAATAATAATCGCATCCGCTCCGCCGTTCCACGCCGACAGCAAGTCTGATAAAAAACCGTTGAGTTCGCTATCTTTTACGAGCGTATTCATAGCCACGTAAACCTTTACGTTGAAAGCGTGGGCGTATCTTACTATTTCGTTAAGGGCAATTTCGTCAAAATTTTCGGCGGAACTTCTTGCGGAAAAGTTTTTTAAACCCAAATATATTGCGTCTGCTCCCGAATTTATTGCGGCAAGCGCGCTGTTTTTATCCCCCGCAGGGGCTAATATTTCAGACATAGTACTATGCAAAACCGTATTTTTCTATAATTTGAGCTATTGCGCCGTTATTATTTGTTACAGCAATGAAGTCTGCTTCCGTTTTAAGCTCTTGCGTGGCGTTTCCTACGGCAACGCCTACCCCTGCGGCGCGTATCATTGAAAGGTCGTTTAAATTGTCGCCGCAAGCAACGCTTGACGAAACGGGTATTTTAAATTGGTTGCACAAATATTTTAAAGCATTTCCTTTGGTTACGGTTAAAGGTGAAACTTCCACCAAAACTTTCGCACTGCAAGTTACGTCGAACTTTTTACCGAGCTTTTTGCTTAAAGTGTCGTATAAGTATACTCTGTCGCTTTCGGATACGAGACAGGCGGCTTTTTCGCACGATAAGCCGTTTTCTGAAACGAAATCGGATACCGCACCTTTTATCGATTTTGTTTTTACTCCGATTATGCGCTCGTAAATTTTCAGATATTCGTTATTTTCCGGTATGCTCGTATAAATATCGTCGCCGCAGTAAATATTTACGTGAAATCCGAGATTTTCTATCTCTTTACATATTTCCGCCGTTGAATTGCAGTCTATCGTTTCGCATTTGATTATCCGTCCGCTTTCGATATCTGCGATAACTCCCCCTTGTTGAGCTATTACAAGTCCTTTAAGACCGAGTTCGCGTACTCTCGGTAAAATAGAGCAAAGCATTCTGCCCGTGCAAACGGCAAAAACCCCGCCGCACTCTACGTATTCGGATATAGCCTTTCGTACTTTTTGCGGAATTTTCTGGTTGTCGTCAATCAGAGTTCCGTCAAAATCCGATACTATGAGTTTATAGTTTATTTTTCTCATAAATTTTCCTGTAAATAGTCTTTAATCCGTTGTGCAAGCGCAAGCGAAATTCCTTCCACGCGACTTAAATCTTCCACGCTTGCGTTCATTATTCCGTTCAGAGTGCCGAACTTTTCCAACAACGCCATTCTTTTTACTTTGCCTATACCGTCAATTTCCGAAAGCACGCTCTGTAAATTGCGTTTTGAATGAATGTTGCGGAAATAGGTTATTGCAAACCTGTGCGCTTCGTCGCGGATACGTTGCAGAGTTTTAAGCGCGTAATCGCGGTGCGGTATTTTTATGCTCCCGTCAGAATACGTGGTAAACACTTCTTCTTCGCGCTTTGCAAGCGAAATAAGCTCTATTCCGCTTACGTTTTTTTCGTCAAAAATCTGTTTTACGGCTGAAAGCTGACCTTTACCGCCGTCTATTATAATTAAGTCGGGTTTGGGAAATTTATCTTTTTCGGTTAAAAGTTTGTCAAGACGCCTTGTAAGTACTTCCTGTAATGACGCAAAATCGTTGGCGCCTTCGACCGTTTTAATTTTAAATCTTCGGTAACTGTTTCTGTCTGCGTCGCCGTCAATGAATACTACCATTGAGCCGACTTTGTCAACTCCGCTTATATTTGAAATATCGTAACATTCCATTCTGCGCGGGTAGTTTTTAAGCGAAAGCAGTTCCTGTAAGCGTTTGCACGCGTTCACCGTCATATCGTCTTTGTGCTTGATTTTATCGATAGATTTTTCAAGGTATTCTTCCGCATTCTTTTTCGCCATCTTTAAAAGCCGCGCTTTATCACCCTGCTTTGCAAGCGTTATTTCAACGGATTTGCCGAATTTTTCTTTAAAATAATTCTGTAAAAGTTCTTTTTCGCAGAACTCTTCCAAAATTATTTCCGCAGGCGGTTCGTGCCGTGAATAATATTGGGTAATAAATCCCGTAACTGCTTCCCCGTCGGAAAAGTGAGCTTCATCTAAGGCAAAACTGCTTCCGCCCTGCATTATCCCCTTTCTGGTTACGAGAACGTTTACTGCCGAATACATATTGTTGGTTGCGTATGCTATGATATCCGCATCCAAATAGCGGCTGAGCGAGGTTAAACGCTTTGCTTCAAGCTTTGAAAGCATTTCGAGTTTTGCTTTATAGTCAATCGCAAGTTCGAAATTTTCGTTTTCTGCGGCTGAAAGCATCTTGTTTTTTAAAATGATTTCGGCGTCTTTATAATCTCCGTCAAGGAATGCAAGAGCCTTTTTTACCCGTTCGCGGTATTCCTGTTCAGTAGTCTTACCCGCGCACGGCGCAAGACATCTGCCTATATGGTAATTTAAGCACTCACGCTTTTTACCCGTAGTTTTAACGCGGCACAGTCTCACTCCGTAAGTGAGTTGTACGGTGTCGAGAATATCCTTGCAATTTATTCCGCCCATAAACGGACCGAAATAACGGCAACCGTCCTTCGCCGTTCTTCTGGTAATATAAAAATTGGGAAAATCTTCGCGAAGGTCTGCCTTTATATATGGATAAGTCTTGTCGTCTTTTAAAAGAATGTTATATTTAGGCTTGTACTTTTTTATTAAATTATTTTCAAGCGCAAGGGCGTCTATTTCCGAATTGGTTATTATATAGTTGAAATCGTGAACGCTTTCCACCATTTTCATAACTTTTTCGGGCTTTTGAGAATTATGAAAATATTGCCGCACTCTGTTTTTAAGCACACGGGCTTTGCCGACGTAAATCACGTTGCCGTATTCGTCGAGCATAATATAAACGCCGGGATTTTCGGGCAGTAGTTTCAATTTTTCCCTAATGACTTCATTCATTCGAAACAATTATACCATATCGCTTTATTTATTGCAAAAAAAATCCTGCCGTAAGGCAAGATTTTTGATTTTAAAGGTAATTTCAGCTCTTTTAAACTGCGGTAATTTTTAACAGCCCAAAAACTCTACGCCTTTGAGCATTACGTCGTTTACCGTATCGTTTACAAGGCTGTAAAAAATGATTTTACCGCACCGCTCGCTCTTAACTATCCCGAGATTTTTCAAAAGTCGCAATTGGTGGGAAACGGTGGTCTGATTTATCTCGAGAACACGTGAAAGGTCTGTAACGCACATTTCGGAAATGGCGAGCGCGGAAAGCATTCTCACTCTAGTTGAATCTGCAAAAATAGAAAAAAAGCAAACTATACTGTCGAGAACGTCGCCCTGCGGAACGTACTCCAAAACCAAATCTTTAGTGCGTCTGTCCAAAAGCATCGTATCCTGCATGCGGCTCTCCTTTAATCAAAGCGTTTTCTTTAATTAAATTATAAAGGCTCGTATGCTTATATGTCAAAGCGTGACCGTGGCGTATACTGTCATAAAAAGACTTAGTTTGTCATTTATGCTCGATTGATAAAACCGTATAGCCCGCGTCGGTCACGAGTGACTTTATTTCTTCTTCGGGGAGCTGTTCGCGGCTACGTATAACGGCTATTTTCTTCTTCAATTTAACGTCTACGGATACGGCGTTTTTTACGGTAGAGAGCTTATCCTGCACCCTTTTTGCGCAGTGTTCACAGCACATTCCGTCAATATTAACGATAGTTTTCATAAATAAATTTTCCTTATTTAATCTTTTATTTTTATATAACAGCAATCTTAACGCGTTGCATACCACGAACAGGGAGCTTAAACTCATGCACGCCGCGGCAATCATAGGGTTGAAATGGAAGTTTAGCGCGGAGAACACGCCGGCGGCAACGGGAATCATAATCACGTTGTAAAAGAAAGCCCAGAAAAGGTTTTGCTTTATGTTTCTGACCGTTGCTCGGCTCAAATCGAAGGCTGTGTCCAAAGACCGCAAATCTTCGTTTACAAGCACCACCCCAGCCGAGTCTATGGCTACGTCGGTGCCGCTGCCGATTGCTATTCCCACGTCCGATTCTTTCAGTGCGGGCGAATCGTTTATCCCGTCGCCAACCATTGCAACGCGACCGCCGACCGCTTGAACGTTCTGAACGGCTTTGAGCTTATCTTCGGGCAGAACTTCGGCAACGAATTCGTCTATTCCGACCGCATCCGCCACCGCTTGGGCCGTTGCCTGCGAGTCGCCCGTAAGCATAGCTACTCTTAAATTTCTGTTCTTTAAAAGCGCGATTGCGTCTTTACTGCCTTCCTTGACGGTATCCGCAAAAGCAATAACCGCAAGAACTCCGCTTTCGTCGGCTAAGTAAACTACCGTGTTACCGCTTTGGGAAAGAGCTTGCGCGGCAGACTTTGCTTTTTGCGAAATTTTAATATTTTCAAGCAGTTTTTCGTTGCCTAAATAATATTTTTTATTTTCGTATTCCGCCGTTGCGCCTTTACCTACGATATATTCGAAGTTCTCTACTTCAAAACTTTCTTTTGCGTAATCGACGAGACATTTGGCGAGCGGATGATTGGAATTTTTTTCTATTCCGCAAGCAAGCTTTAAAGCAAAATTGCGTTCGACCGAAAAGGTTATCACTTCCGTTACGGTAAGCTTTCCTTGGGTTATTGTAGCCGTTTTATCGAGCAGTACCGCGTTAATCCCGCATACCTTTTGCAAACTTTCGGCGTCCTTGTACAATATGCCGAGAGATGCGCCCTTGCCCGTAGCCGTCATAATCGCAACGGGCGTTGCAAGCCCCAAAGCACAGGGACAGGAAACCACGAGAACGCTGATGGCGTAAGTTACGCTGTGTTCGGGTTTAAATCCGCCGTCGATAATCAACCAGATTATAAACGTAAGAAGTGAAATAAATACTACTACGGGTACGAAAATTCCTGCGATTTTATCCGCGATTTTCTGTAACGGCGCTTTGCTTGCGCCTGCTTCCCGCACCATTTTGATAATTTTCGATAAAGTAGTGTCTTCACCAATCTTTTCTGCGCGTATCTTAAGCGTTCCGCTCTTTACGATTGCCGCACTGGTTACGGTCTGGTTTACTGTAACTTCCACGGGCAGGCTTTCGCCCGTTATAGCGCATTTATCCACGAACGCGTTGCCGCTTACAACCGTGCCGTCAACGGGAACGTATTCGCCCTGTTTTACGACGAGAATATCGCCGACCTTTACTTCCTTTACGGAAACCGTTTTAAGCTCTCCGTTTACTTCTATGGTTACGGTATCGGGCGCAAGCTTTAAAAGCTTTTCTATTTCACTGCCCGTCTTTTTCTTGGATTTTTCTTCAAGCCATTTTCCAAGCGTTACGAGAGCTAAAATCATAGCCGCCGACTCGTAATGAAGATTCATTGCGTTGTTTATCGGGTTGTCGCCTATAAATATGAATACCGTAAGCACGAGCGAGTAAATAAACGACACTCCCGACCCCAGAGCAACCAGCGTATCCATATTCGGGACTCGTTTGAACGCCGCTACGGCTCCGTTTTTGAAGAACGAATAGTTTACGCCTATTATTGCGGCTGACAGTATCGCCTGATACAGTGCGAACCACTGAGAATTGCCGTGGTGCGGGTTAAGAAAGTCGGGTATCGGTGCGCCCCACATATGCCCCATGGAAACGTACATTAAAGGTACGAGCAAAACTATTGATATTATAAATCTGATAAATAGCTGTCCGTCGTTGTTTTTCGTTTTTATCTGCGGCGTACTCCCTTCTTCATAGATACCGTATCCGAGAGATTTAACAGTTGCAACTACTTCTTCTTCGGATGAAACGCTCTCGTCGAACTCCACCTTCATCGACTTGCCCATAAGGCTGACTTCACATCGGTTTACGCCGTCCAGCTTACTTACCGCCCGCTCGATGCCTGAAGAGCATGCCGAACAGGTCATTCCCGTAATATCGTATTTTTTATCCAATATTTTCTCCGTATTTATATTATATACCGTTTTCTAATATTATAAAACCTAATTCCTACTTTGTCAATAGGAATTAGGTTTTTTTAGCGTATTATAAATTGTATATTAACGTAAGCGTTCAAAAAAGTAATTTTTGTCTAATTCGGACTGTACACCGTTGCCTGAACCGAGCGCAAGAAGAACTTTTGCCGTCGCCATCTCAAAACTTATATCGTAAGCCGCGGTGCATGATTCGGCTAGACCGAGCGCGCTACCGTAAGTGCGGGCTTCAGAATCTATCGTGGATATAACCACTTCTATCCCGAGTTTTTTACAGTACGAAAGAAAGTTTTTAAAGTTGGATTCCTTGCCTTCCGTGCATACCGTGCCGCTGTGATACAGCTGAACCATTACCGCTTTGGGTTTCGTTTCGGTAAAACGATAAAAATCAAAGTTTAAAAGCGCGTGTGCCTGAATGGTTACCATGTCCATGCATAGCTTTTGTGACGCGCACGGCTTTCTCGGTGCGCGTAACTGTGTAAGCGTGGGATTTAACGGGTTTTTATTATAAATAAATTTACCGCTTTCCATTTCGCCGAAATGCACGCGCATTACGCTGTCGTATTCGCCGCTAATCTGAGCCGCCGCGGTAAGTCTGCTGGCAAGGTGAATTTTACATTTTTCATTAAAATTCTGAAAACTTACGAAAATACCGCCGTAATCCGCCTGTTTTATGAAATCAACCGCACCTGCAAAGTTTTCTACGCCCTTACTGCGTTCGTCGTCTAAAGGATACAGTGCCGAAACGAACACGACGGGGATTTTAATATCGCAAAACAGCAAGCTGAATAGATTTGCCGTAAAACACATTGTATCCGTGCCGTGGGTGATTATAACACCGTCGTAGTCGTCTTTGTTTACGCCACGAAGTGCGTTTGCCATTTTTTCAAGGTCTGACGGCTGAACGTTCTCACTCAAAATATTCAAAGGGCGAAGCTCGTCAAAGATAACCGACTCGCCGTAGCGGTTGCGGTAAAGCTCTATAAGATAACTTTTTTCTTCATTGCGAAGATTTACCGTATCGCCGCAAACGCGCGAACCTATCGTTCCGCCCGTAAAGATAACGCAAATTCTGTTTTTCATACGTATTTTCGGATTAAAGACTGCCTACCGTTCTGGGATAGAGTAAAGTATCGCGGATATTCTGAACGCCGGTAATATACATTAAAATACGCTCGAAGCCCATTCCGAACCCGCTGTGCGGGACGCTTCCGAACTTTCTCGTATCAAGATATTCGAGATACGATTCAAGCGGCATATTGCGCTTTGCCATAGCGTCTTTCAGTTTGCCAAGGTCGGCTTCGCGCTCACTGCAACCTATAATTTCGCCTATTCCGGGAACGAGCAAGTCGGTTGCCGCAACGGTTTTGCCGTCGGGATTTTGTTTCATATAGAAAGACTTTATATCGGCGGGATAATCGGTAACGAAAACGGGCTTTTTGAAGTGTTCTTCCGTTAAGTACCTTTCGTGTTCGGTCTGTAAATCGCAGCCCCATTCTACGGGATATTTAAAGTCCTTACCCGATTTTTTAAGAATTTCAACGGCATCGGTATATTTAAGTTTAACGAAATCACTTGCGACAACCTTCTCAAGCTTTTCCAAAAGACCTTTTTCCGTCCTTTCATTGAAAAATGCAAGCTCTTCGGGGCAGGCTTTCATAACGGCGCGGATAATGTATTTAATGAAGTCTTCCGCAATCTCGATTATATCGTGTAAATCGCAGAAGCAAACTTCCGGTTCTATCTGCCAGAACTCTGCCGCGTGACGCGTTGTATTGCTGTGTTCCGCGCGGAAAGTAGGTCCGAAAGTGTATATTCTGCCAAGACCCATAGCCGCAATTTCGCCTTCGAGCTGACCGGAAACCGTAAGCCCCGCTTTTGCTCCGAAAAAGTCGTTTGCAAAATATTCGCTCTCGTTCTTTTCCTTTGCGTTCCACGGTTGTGTGGTTACGCGGAACATTTCGCCCGCACCTTCGCAGTCACTGCCCGTTATTATGGGTGTGTGTACGTATTTATAGCCGTGGCTGTGGAAATAGCTGTGGATTGCGAAAGAAAGCTCGCTCCTTACGGCAAGCACGGCTTCGAAAAAGCGCGTTCTCGGTCTGAGATGGGGTATCGTACGCAAAAATTCGAGAGTATGGTGTTTTTTCTGCAACGGATAATCCTGCGGACATTCGCCGAGTACGGTTACCTGACGCAAACTCATTTCATAGCCGTTTCTTTCCGACGGCACGAAAATACCGCTAACTTCGAGAGCCGTTCCCACCGCTAACGCAGGCTTTAACGCGTTTTCGTCAACGATAGTTTTTTCCGCAACGAGTTGCAGATTTTTAAGGCAAGTTCCGTCGTTAAGCTCTATAAACGAAATACCTTTCGAATCGCGCCAGGTTCTTACCCAGCCGCAAACGGTAACGCTGTCGTTTAAATAAGTTTTCGGGTCGGAAAATAATTCTTTAATATCCGTTCTTTTCATAATCCACCTTTCGGGTTAAAAAATAAAAAAATACGGACTACCTTTCCGGCAGTCCGCAAATTGCGTTAGTTAGCTTTTTTTTCGTCGTGGGACACTACTTCAACCTTGTCGTAGTAGCCGCAATTGCCGCAAACTTTATGAGCTTCTTTCAATTCGTGGCA
The DNA here is from genome assembly GCA_910577555.1 of uncultured Christensenella sp. GTDB lineage: Bacteria > Bacillota > Clostridia > Christensenellales > Borkfalkiaceae > Coproplasma. Next base: position 70,852 of record CAJTLF010000010.1, read on the forward strand.
ATGGGGACACTCTACGAGTGTGGGAGCCGTTGCCTTATAGTTTGCAAATCTCTTATTAGTTCTGCTCTTGGACTGTTTCCGCTTAGGTACTGCCATGTTAATACACCTCTTCTCTTATTCTTTATTTAGGTACGTCGATACCTTTACAATCAGGTTTACAGAGCAGTACGCTCGGCTGGCTAATAAGTATCGCGTCGTCGACGGCTGTTTTAAGATTTATCTTTATTCCGTCGTAATAATAGTTGTCGTCGTCTTTTTCGGGTACGAACAATATTTCGGAAGTAAAATTAATTTTATCCTGCGCATCGCTTAAACAGTAAGAGCATTGCCCGACTATTTTATAGCTTATGCAAAGATTTACGCCAACGCAGTCGTCTTCGTAAATTTCGTAGTCGCCGCTGACCTTAACCGCGCCGTCTATTTTGCAGAACGGTAAAAGACACAAATTACTTTCAGGCGAATAATCGAAATCAAAAGTACCCGTATATTTTTTAAGGGCGTTAAGTTTTTTTACTTCTAATTCCATACCTTAACTGACCATACGATTATAATATAAGGTAACTGCTTTGTCAACTTATTTTTGCGGCGATAGCGATAATTTTTATAAAAGTTCCGCCGTTTCCCTTGCTATAACGAGTTCTTCGTTAGTGGGAATAATAAACACTTTAACTTTGGAATTATTTTTGGTTATTTCGCGTATCGTTCCGTCGTTTTTGGCTTTGTTGGCACGCGAATTGAATTTTACGCCGAGAAATTCAAGACCTTTGCAAACGCTTTCACGAACGTAAGGCGTATTTTCTCCGATACCTGCGGTAAATACTATGCAGTCAAGTCCGCCCATTGCCGCGGCGTACGCGCCAACGAATTTTTTAACCTGATAGGAGAACATATCGAGAGCGAGAATACATCTCTCGTTGCCTTTCTTCATTCCCGATTCCAAATCGCGGAAATCGCTTGAAACGCCCGAAACGCCTGCAACTCCGCATTTTTTATTGAGATAAGTTACCGCTTCGGCGTGGGTAAGCCCTTTCTTTCTTGCAAGGAACTCTACCGCCGATGCGTCTATATCACCCGAACGGGTACCCATAAGCACGCCTGCAAGCGGAGTAAAGCCCATGGAAGTGTCAACGCATTTACCGCCGTCTACTGCGGAAATGGACGAACCGTTACCGAGGTGGCAGGTCACTATTTTAAGCTCTTCGGGGTTTTTGTTGAGATATTTCGCCGCTTCTGCGGATACAAACTTATGGCTCGTGCCGTGCGCACCGTACTTTCTTACGCCGTACTCCTTATAATCGTTGTAGTCGATTCCGTAAAGATACGCCTTTTCGGGCATGGTCGTATGAAACGAAGTGTCGAAAACGAGAGCCATCGGCGTTGCGGGCATAACGTCCATACAAGCTCTTATTGCGGTTGCCGCCGAAGGATTGTGCAGGGGAGCAAGCTCGAAGGTCTTTTCTTCCAGAGTTTTCAGAACTTCGGGAGTTACGAGCGTGGTCTTTTTAAAGTATTCGCCGCTGGCAACTATTCTGTGACCGACTGCGTCGATTTCTTTCATCGATTTTATTACGCCGATTTCTTCGTCCATAAGAGCGTCGAGAACGAGCCGAATGGCTTCTTTATGGTCGGGCATGCTCTGCTTATAAATTTTTTCGCCGCCGTTGCCTTTTGCTTTTAAAAAAGCGCCGCGTATTCCTATACGCTCGCACCCGCCTTTCGCGAGTACCTTTTCGGTCTGCATATCTATAAGCTGGTATTTAAGTGAAGAACTGCCTGCGTTTACAACTAAAATTTTCATATTATCAACTCCGTACGTTTATATTTGTAAATTATTCTGCCTGAAGTGCCGTTACCGCTACCGTTGCTACGATATCGTCTACGTTGCAGCCGCGGGAAAGGTCGTTTAAAGGTTTTGCAAAACCCTGACAAACGGGACCTATAGCCATATATCCGCCGAAACGCTGTGCGATTTTATAGCCGATGTTTCCGGCGTTGATATTGGGGAACACGAATACGTTTGCGTTGCCCGCAACTTTGGAATCGGGAGCTTTGAGTTTGCCTACTTCGGGAGCAACCGCCGCGTCGAACTGGAATTCGCCGTCGAGTTTAAGCTCGGGAGCCGCAGCTTTTGCAAGCGCGGTTGCCTGCTGTACCTTGGGTACGGATTGGGTAAATTTATCGTCGTTGCCGCTACCTTTGGTCGAGAACGAAAGCATGGCAACGCGCGGTTCGATACCTGCGATATCTTTTGCCGTCTTTGCGGAAGTAATTGCAATATCCGCAAGCTGTTCGGCAGTAGGCTCGATATTTATCGCGCAATCGGCAAATACCGCAACCCCGTCGGGATTATAGGGGTTGGATTTATCGGGTGCAATCATAATAAAACAGCTTGAAACGGTCTTAATTCCCGCGGCGGTTTTAACTACCTGCAATCCGGGACGGAGCGTGTTTGCCGTTGAATGGCAAGCACCCGAAACGTAACCGTCCACGTCGCCTGCCTTAAGCATTAACGCACCGAACATAGTTCTGTCTTTCGCCTGTTCTTTCGCCTGCTCTTCCGTCATTCCCTTTGCTTTTCTTGCTTCGTAAAGAATACGGGCGTATTCTTCGGTCTTATCCGAAGTGAGCGGGTCTATAAGGGTTACTCCCGTTAAATCTGCGTCGGGTGCAACTTTTTTGCACTCTGCGGCGTTACCTATTAAAACTATTTTCGCAATACCTTCTTTGGTAATCTGTGCCGCGGCGCGAACCACGCGTTCGTCTTCCCCTTCGCAAAGAACTATGGTCTTGTTGCGAGCCGCCGCCTTTGACTTGATTTCGTCCAATAACGACATTGTCAACTTTCTCCTTAAATCACTTTATTTTTGCACTAAAACCCCGTATAATATACTCGTGGGGCTTGTACGACCCTTCTATTATATACCGTTTTTATTCGGTTGTAAAGGCGTAATATGGAAATTTGTGGAATTATTTGCGAATTTAATCCTTTTCATAACGGACATAAATATCTATTGGAACGGGCGAGAGAGATTACTCGGTGCGATTATCTGATATGCGTAATGAGCGGTAATTTTACCCAGCGCGGTGAAATTTGCGTACTTGACAAATATACGCGCGCTAAACACGCAATACTCGGCGGTGCCGATTGCGTATTAGAATTGCCCGCCGCCTTTTCGGTCGCTCCTGCGGAAATATTCGCCCGCGGCGCGGTAAAGCTTCTTGCCGCGGTGCCGCACTTGAATAGTATTGCTTTCGGCTCGGAAAATGCGGATAAAGACGGTATTTTATCGGTTTCGGCACTTTCTGTTGCGGAAAACGAGCAGTTTAAGTCTATTTTAAGCGAAAATCTGGCTCGCGGCGAGAGCTACGCAAAAAGCTACTTTTTGGCGTTCGGGCAAGTTTTCGGAAATGCGGAACTGATTCGGAAGCCGAATAATATTCTTGCGATAGAGTACACGAAAGCAATTAAAACGCTCAATGCAAATATAGATATTTTTCCTATAAAACGGGTCGGAGCGGGCTATAACGACGGGATTTTGCGCGAAAATTTCTCGTCGGCAAGTGCGATAAGAAAAAATTTATCTTCTCCGCTTATTCAATCGAATTTGCCGCAGTTCGTAGCCGAAGATTTGCAATCTGTGGAAAATATAGAAATAAACTTTCAGAACGCCGTAAAACTTATTCTCTCCCGTACTGCTCCCGAAACTCTTAAAAGAATTTACGGATGCGGCGAAGGGCTTGAAAACGCTTTGAAAGCAGTTGAAAACGAAAGTTACGGTGAAATTATTTCGAAATGCACAAATAAAAGATATCCTGCTTCACGTATCCGTAGGTTGCTTACGGCTAATTTTTTAAAGCTGTATGCGGACGATTGTCTGCAATATTTTTCGGAAAATCTGTATTTTACTCCGCTTGCAGTGAAGAAATCGGTCGCAAACGAAGTTTTGGGCGAACTCTCGCGCTCGATTTATCCTGTAATTACGAGCGGCGGCGATGTCCGTAATTTATCGGGAGCGGCAAAAAAATGCAAGACCGCCGACGAATTTGCGCACGCACAGTGGCAACAGATTGCGGGTAAAAAAGTAAGCGAAAAATTAATCGTCGTATAAAAAACGGTGCGGAAATGCGCACTTCTCATAGTGAATTAAATACTAAATTTTAAGAGTTACACTTTCAAGCGAGGACAAAAGCTCTCGAACGATATGTTCGAGAGCTTTTTACTACAAACTATTCAGAAAAACAAATTGAAATTTAACAGTTTTTACATATTATAAGTGCGCAATCTTTTTCAAAACGAAAATTCGCCCATTTCCTTCCTATTTGTCGTACAAAATAGTTTTCATCGTTTGGGAATATCTGTTTAGTCATAAATCTTAACAGATTTAACGCATCGGCAGACTCTTTCAACACGATTTCGCGCGTACTCCAACCGTCTGTAACGGGTGAATATATTTCGTGAATCATATCATAAAACAACTCTTTTCCGTTTATTGGTATTTTTCTTATTAAGTCCGCCCTTCTGTCGCAATTGAGCATACTTTTTAACAGGGCATATTGTTTAGAGTCAAGCAATATTTCATATATTTCCATTTCAAGTTCCTTTTTCCTAAATTTACGGTCTCGCTATTTCTTTCTTTTTATGATAACTCCGTGTTCAACCGTATAA